>NZ_DATGQG010000170.1:0-21100 GCF_035304305.1 Ferrovibrio sp. | reverse complement strand
TTCGCGGCCTCGCAGGAGTTCGTCACGGGGCTGCCCAACACCTACGCCGCCCTGCTCAAGGCCATCATCGACGCCACGGCGTTCGCCACCAAGCCGGAGAACCGCAAGCAGATCGCCGAGGCCATCGCGCCCGCCAACTATCTCAACCAGCCGGTGACGGTGGTGGAGCAGGTGCTGACCGGCACCTTCGCCGACGGCCTCGGCAAGGTGCAGAAGGTGCCCGACCGCATCGATTTCGCGCCCTTCCCCTGGCACAGCTTCGCCGTCTGGATCCTGACTCAGATGAAGCGCTGGGGCCAGCTCAAGGGCGACGTCGACTACAGGCAGGTGGCCGAGCAGGTTTTCCTCGCCACCGACGCCGCGAAGCTGATGAAGGAGGTCGGCCTGACCCCGCCGTCCGCCACATACGCGCCGGTGAAGGTGATGGGCAAGACCTTCGATCCGATGAAGCCGGAGGAATACGTCAGCTCCTTCCAGATCAAGCGCGTCTGAACGGGGCAGCAGGATGCAGCTGTCGTTTCGCCTGCGCGCCGCGATCCTGTCGGTCGCGCTGCTGGCCGCTTTCCTGGTGGCCTGGCAGCTCGGCACGATGGGAGGCGGCGCCGCCCAGGACATCGATCCGGAATATGCCAAGCTGATGGGCCAGACGGCGGTGACGGGCAAGTCCGCCATGCCGGGCCCGCTCGATGTCGGCCGCATTCTCTGGGGCCATATCACCGATCCCTTCTACTACAAGGGGCCGAACGACCAGGGCATCGGCACGCAGCTCGCCTATTCGATCCTGCGCGTCTTCATCGGCTTCGGGCTGGCGGTGGTCGTCGCCGTGCCGCTCGGCTTCCTGATCGGCCTGTCGCCGCTGTTCCGCAAGGCGCTCGACCCGTTCATCCAGGTGATGCGGCCCGTCTCTCCGTTGGCGTGGATGCCGCTGGCGCTCTACACGATCAAGGACAGCAACATCAGTGCGGTCTTTGTCATCTTCATCTGCTCGATCTGGCCGATGCTGGTGAATACCGCCTTCGCCGTGGCCAGCGTGCGGAAGGAATGGCTCAGCGTCGCGCAGACGCTTGAGGTCGGCACCTTCCGCAAGATCTTCCGCGTCATCCTGCCGGCCGCCGCACCAACGATCCTCACCGGCATGCGCATCTCGGTCTCGATCGCCTGGCTGGTGATCGTTGCGGCCGAGATGCTCGTGGGCGGCACCGGCATCGGCTATTTCGTGTGGAACGAGTGGAACAACCTCTCCATCGCCAATGTGATCAACGCCATCCTGTTCATCGGCGTGATCGGCATGCTGCTCGACCAGATGCTCGGCTTCCTCACCCGTCTCGTCACCTATCCGGAGTGAGGCAGAAGACATGAGTCGTCATTTCATTTCCGTCGAAGCCCTGAAGCGGCAGTTTCCCGGTACCGAGAAGGCCGTCTTCGAGGATCTGTGGTTCAGCGTCGAGAAGGGCGAGTTCGTCTGCATCATCGGCCATTCCGGCTGCGGCAAGACGACGGTGCTCAACATCCTTGCCGGCCTCGACCGGCCGAGCGAGGGCGCCATCATCTTCGACGGCAAGGCCGTCGAGGGTCCGAGCCTCGATCGCGCCGTGGTCTTCCAGGGCCATGCGCTGATGCCCTGGATGAGCGTGCTCGACAACGTGCTGTTTGCCGTGCAGTCGCGCTGGCCGTCCTGGAGCAGGGCGGAGGCTATCGAGCATGCGCGGAAATACATCGCCATGGTGGGACTCGCCGGCGCCGAGAAGAAGCGCCCGGCGCAGCTCTCGGGCGGCATGAAGCAGCGCGTCGGCATTGCCCGCGCGCTGAGCATCGAACCCAAGACGCTGCTGATGGACGAGCCGTTTTCGGCGCTGGACGCGCTGACCCGCGGCACTCTGCAGGACGAGGTGCTGCGCCTGCGCGCCGCCACCAGTCTCACCGTCTTCATGATCACCCATGACGTCGACGAGGCGATCCTGCTGGCCGACCGCATCGTGCTGATGACCAACGGGCCGGGCGCGCGGATCGCCGAGATCCTGGTCAATACCCTGCCGAAAGAGCGCACCCGCGAAACGCTGCACCAGCAGGCGGACTACTACCCGATCCGCAATCACCTGCTCGATTTCCTGGTGCGCCGCTCGAAGGATTTCGCCCCGCCGCCGGGCTGGGACGCGCGCAGGCCGCCGCATGTCTATGCCGGGCCGGAAAAGACAGGCCCCGCACCCGCCGCCGTCATCGGCGCGGCGACCACGCCCGCGCCGCGGTCGCGCCCCTTCGCCGCCGCGGCCAGCTGACCGATCCACTCGCCACACAACGGAGGAAAACGTGAAGCGCAGTGACGTGACCGAAAAGGTCCTCGACGTGAAACGCATGAAGGGCTGGAGCTGGAAGGAGATCTGCAAGAAGATCGATCCCAAGCAGTCGCCGGTTTTTCTCACTGCCGGGCTGCTCGGCCAGATGAAGCTGGAGCCGGCGCAGGCGGCGAAGGCCGCCAAGCTGTTCGGTTTCGGCAAGATGGAAGAGAAGCTGCTGGCCGAAGCGCCCTATCGCGGCTCGCTGCCGCCGGGCCCGCCGACCGATCCGCTGATTTACCGCTTCTACGAACTGGTGCAGGTCTACGGCACGACCTGGAAGGAGCTGATCCAGGAGGAGTTCGGCGACGGCATCATGTCGGCCATCGATTTCAACATGACGATGGAGCGCCAGCCCGATCCGAAGGGCGATCGCGTGAAGATCGTGATGACGGGCAAGTTCCTGGACTACAAGCGCTACTGAACCGGCCGTCTGCCGCAGCGGTCAGAAGACGACGTTGTCCAGAAGGTCCAGCACTTCGCCGGTGGAGGCGCGCAGCATCAGCACGTTCTTCCCGGCGATGCGGCGCAGCGTGTCGGGCCGTGCCGGCGGCAATTCGCGGACCAGCGGGCCGGGCAGGGGGCGCATGTCGGCTATGACGGAAGCCGGCAGGATATCGCCTTTGGCCGGTGGCTCGGTCAGCCCGGCGGGAAGCGCGCGCTCGTAGACCTTGCTGCGGCTGGCGCGCAGCTGATCCTCGCGGACCCGCGCGAAATAGTGGCGGATGATCCAGCGTTCGGGATGATTGAAGGCAACGCGGTCGTCGATGGGCGGCAGCGGCGCGGCCGGGGCGGCCGTCATGGTGCTCTGCGGCTCTGCCGGCGGCGGTGCGGCTTCCATGCCGGGGAAGCTCGACTGCGCGGCCGCCGGCAGCGCGAAACCTGCCAGCGCTGCGAGAAGGATCGCCAGGCGCCGCTGCATCGTCTGGTCAGGCCGACAGCGCCGCGGCGGCGGCTTCCTTGGCCGCCTGCTCGCGCAGGATCTCGGCCTTGCTGCGCTTGACGCTGGCCGATTTCAGCTGGCCGCAGGCCGCCATGATGTCGCGGCCGCGCGGCGTGCGCACCGGCGAGGAATAGCCGGCATTGAAGACGATGTCGCTGAACTTGCGGATCGCCTCGTCGCTGGAGCATTCATAGGGCGCGCCGGGCCAGGCGTTGAACGGAATCAGGTTCACCTTGGCCGGAATGCCCTTCAGCAGCCGCACCAGCTCCTTCGCATCCGCCGGGCTGTCATTGACACCCTTCAGCATCACGTATTCGAAGGTAATGCGGCGCGCATTGCTCAGCCCCGGATACTCGGCGCAGGCCTGCAGCAGTTCCCTGATCGGATACTTCTTGTTGATCGGCACGATCACGTCGCGGATGTCGTCGCGTACGGCATGCAGGCTGATGGCAAGATTGACGCCGAGCTCCTCGCCGCAGCGTCTGATCATCGGCACCACGCCGGCGGTGCTGAGCGTGATGCGGCGCTTGGAAATCGCGATGCCCTCGTTGTCCATCGCGATCTTCAGCGCCTGGGAAACGGCATCGAAGTTGTACAGCGGCTCGCCCATGCCCATCATGACGATGTTGGACAGCATGCGGCCTTCCGGCGGCGAGGGCCATTCGTTCAGATGATCGCGCGCCAGCATCACCTGGCCGACGATCTCGCCGGCGGTCAGGTTGCGCACCAGCTTCATCGTGCCGGTATGGCAGAATTTGCAGGTCAGCGTGCAGCCGACCTGGGAGGAGACGCAGAGCGCGCCGCGGTCCTCTTCGGGGATATGCACGCATTCGGCCTCTTCGCCGTCGGCGAATCTCAGCAGCCATTTGCGCGTGCCGTCGGTGCTCTGCAGGTCGCGGCTGGCGGTGGGCCGGCCGATGCTGAACCGTTCGCCCAGCTTCTCGCGCAGGTCCTTCGCCAGCGTCGTCATCGCGGCGAAATCCCGGCTGCCGCGGTAGTAGATCCAGTGCCAGAGCTGGTTGGCCCGCATCTTCGCGGCCTTTTCCGGCACCAGGCCGGATTCGACCAGCGCGGCGGCCAGTTCGGCCCGGGTCAGGCCGACCAGCTCGGTGCGGCCGTCGGCGGCAGCCGGCAGGCTGCGGGTACGGGCCGTCACGTCGGGTACGATGGCGGCGACGGAGGTCACGACGTGGCTCCGGACATGCCGCAGGCCTTGTCGATCGCCTGCAGGGCCGCCGTGAAGCCGCTCAGATCGTAGGTATCCGTGGTCTTGGTGCCGCGGGTGGATTCGCCCTTCACCACCAGCTTGGCGCCCTTGCGCAGGGCCTCGACCAGCTTCTGGTCGGTGGCGGCATCGGCCGCCCAGGCGGCCTCCTCATGGGTGAACATCTCGATGCTGGTGCCGCCGATCGTGGCCATCGCCGGCAGGCCTTCCTTCAGCGGATAGCCGAAATAGATGCTGACCTCGTTGCGGATCTTTTCCTTCGGCTTGTGGGTGACGAGGATGTAGATCTCGCCGCGCTTGGCGCCGGCCGGCTCCTTCTTCTCCGGCTGGGCATGCAGGTAGCAGAGCTTGTTGCCCTTGTCGGTATGCTCGTAGGCATCCCAGTTCTGGAACTTGCCGATCCGCCGGGTCTCGGTCTTGGCGGCGGTCGACTGCTTCGACTTGTCCTGCGCCATGACATCGCCGCCCGTCGCAACGGACAGGAAGAGTGAAGCCAGCAGCAGGGCTGTCGTTTTGAAGGCCATGTTGTGGGTCATGGCCGGAACATAGCCGCGCGAACCGCCGATTTCCACCCCGGATTCCGCGCCGGCGCTGCCGCTGCGGAAGCGCTCCGGATTCCGCGAAATTCTGCCGGCCGGATCCTTCGCAGGCCGTCGCGCATGGCGTCCGCCGCCGGCCTGCCGCGCGCGTCGCCGCCCCTGCATCGCGATTTGCGCGACGGCCGCAGGAATAACGACTCGGCTGCGTTGTTTCGTCGCGCCTCCATTCCCCGCCTAGTTGTAAGCAATTGATTAGAAAGCCAGAATACCTGATTGTTCCGTCACCTGATTCGTTTGCCCGATACCTCCGGTCCCACATTTGTCCCCCAAAGCCCTCCAGTCGCTCCCCTTTGCCGACGACCGCATCCTGCTGAACCTGGCCGCCTACTGGTCGGCAAAACGCGGCGGCGAGCGCCTGCCGCGCCGCCGCGAGATCGATCCGCTCGACATGCCCCGCCGCCTGCTGCCGCATCTGTCGCTGGCCGAGGCCACCGGCGAGGGCACGACGATCCGCTACCGCCTGCTCGGGACGGAACTGGTGATGCGCGCGGGCCGCGATCACACCGGCAAGACCAGCGCCGAGATCCTCGAGGGCGCCTACCGCGAATATATCGAGGGGCTGTATGCGACGGTGATCGGGGAGGCCCGGCCGCTCTACGCCGAAAGCACCCGCGTCTGGCCCGAGGAGGGAGCCGGCCGGGTGCGCCGTCTGCTGCTGCCGGTGACGGGGGATGACCTGACGGGCCGCGTCGCCTTCGTGCTGGCGGCCCAGAGCTGGTCGACCGAGCCGGAGTCGGATGCGCCACGCCAGCCCGCGATGCCGCGCCAGCGCCTGCTGACTGTGGAAGCAATGGAGAAAGGCGTGCTGCAGGCGACCTTCCGCGGCCTGCTGGAATCGCCGTAAGCTTCCGTCCGTATCTATTCCGCCGGCGCGGCCTGCTGCTGCGCCGACTGCCAGGCGCGGCGCAGCTCGTCCGAGGTCGTACCCTGTCCGTCCGGCTTCCAGCCCGGCGGGCCGAAGACATAGCCGCAGGCCTCGCGCAGGCTGCGGGCGCGGCGCAGGTCGCGGCCGATTTCGACCCATTCATGGAAGGCGATGCGCAGCGGATTGAAGCTGCCGAGATTCTTCACGATCCCGTAGCGGCAGGGTTCGGCATCGTCCTCGGCGGCGAAGCTGCCGAACAGCCTGTCCCAGATGATGAAGATGCCGGCATAGTTGCGATCGAGATAGCGCGGATTGGTGGCGTGATGCACGCGGTGATGCGAGGGTGTGTTGAATACCGCCTCGATCCAGCGCGGCAGGCGCTTCACCTGTTCGGTATGGATCCAGAACTGGTAGACGAGGCTGACGCCCTTCTGAAACACGATCAGCGCCGGCGGGAAGCCGACCAGCGCGAGCGGCAGCCACAGCATCCAGGTCAGCGCGAGATTGCCGGTCCAGGTCTGCCGCAACGCGGTCGAGAGATTGTAATGCTGCGAGGAATGGTGGTTCACATGGGCCGCCCACCAGATGCGATGCTCGTGGCTCAGGCGGTGGAACCAGTAATAGACGAAATCCTCCGCGAACAGCAGTGCGAGCCAGGTCCAGGGCGTGACGGGCAGGTCGAACAGCCGCCAGTCATACACCGCCTGCAGGCTCCACCAGATGACGCCGGCGAACAGGATCCCCTGCACCAGATTGACCAGCCCCATGGTCAGCGAGGCGGCGGTGTCGCGCAGTTCGTAAGCCGGCTGCCGGCGCCAGCGCGCGACCAGCACCTCCAGCACCGCGAGCGCGATGAAGGCCGGAATCGCCATCACGACCGGATCGGGCAGCCGCAGCTCCATCATGCCGCCTCGCGCAGATATTGCTGCCAGACCCCGGCATCGGAGGCATCCAGCAGCAGGGCGAAGTCGGGACGCGTGAAGGCGCGCGTCTTCACCTCCAGCCGCACGGCGCCGCCACCCTGCGGCAGCAGCGTGACCGCTGCGATGTCGTCGAGTTTCCGGGCGGCCAGATGCGATCCGCTGACGAAGACCACCGCCACGCGGCCCTCGCCATCGCGGGCCAGCGCCGCCTGACCGTCCTTCGACAGGACGATCTCGCGCGCATCGAAACCGATTTCGGGCGCGCAGAGCGCCGCCGCCGCCTCGCCGGTCGCGGCGATGCGCAGGCTGCGCCGGCCGCCGGTGAGCCAGACCAGCGTCAGGATGAGCGCGATGCCGCCCAGCGGCAGGGCCGGATTGATCGGCAGGTCCATGCGGGAAGTATGCCCGCTTTCCCCGCGTCGTCCAGATGGCGCGTCCGCAGGGCTAGGCCGCCTTCCGTCGCGGCAATCGCCAGCGGACCAGCACCAGCAGGTTGCCGAACAGGATCAGCGCCAGGCCGGCCACCACCCGCGGCGTCCAGTGATAGTCCTCGGCGAAGGTGGAAATGCCGAGCGCCACGATGGGATACAGCAGGGAGGAATAGGCGGCGCGGTCCGGTCCGATGCGGCCGAGCAGGGTCAGGTAGGTGCCGAAGCCGAGGATCGAGCCGACCATGGCGAGATACAGCAGCGAGCCGACATAGACGGGCGAGGGATCGAACAGCCAGGGCTCGCCGCGCAGCAGCACATAGAGGCTGATCGCCATCGCGCCGTAAGTCATGCCCCAGGCATTGCTCTGCAAAATCGGCAGGCCGCTCATCTGGTTCTTCGCCGAGAGCATGTTGCCGACCGAGGCCGAATAGGTGCCGATCAGGCAGAGCAGCAGGCCGAGGCTGGCGCCGCTGGTGGCGTCGAAGGCGAGGATGTCGTCCCAGAAGGTGATGCTGATGCCGATCAGCCCGAAGACGGCGCCGACCGCGACGCGGCGGTCGATCGGCCGGCGGAAGAAGAGCGCGCCGTTCAGCATGTTCATCAGCACGATCATCGAGAAGACGATGGCGACGAGGCCGGACGGCAGATACTGGCTGCCGTGATAGATGAAGACGAAGTTGGTGCAGAACAGCGTCACGCCCATCAGGGCGATCGCGGCGTGCTGGCGCGGCGAGAAGCGCAGGTTCAGGCCGCGCAGCAGGCACCAGGCCAGAAGCAGCCCGGCGGCCAGCCAGAAGCGGTAGGCGACCGAGACCGAGGGCGGCACCAGGCCGAGCTGCAGCTTCACCGGCAGCCAGGTGGCGCCCCAGATCAGCACGATGGCGATGTAGAGCAGCAGGGTTTTCTGCATGGTCATCCAGGGAGCGGAAGGGGCATGCTGCTTACGCCGTGCCGCGCGCCCCGGCAATCGTGACAATGCGGGCAATCGCAATCAGGACGTCACCCTCCATCCCTTGGCAATCCCCGGGGCGGCCTTTAGGTTACCGCCATGTCCTTCGATACCGATGCCTGGCTGGAACGCCGCCGCCTGGCGCGCCGCCTGAACTGGTGGCGCTCGCTGGCGGTGCTTGCCGTCGTCGCCCTGTTCCTGGGCGCGCTGTACTGGATCGATCCCGGCAACGTCATCCAGCGCCGGCAGGATCATGTCGCCCGCTTCGAGATCGAGGGCATCATCACCCAGAACGACTGGTGGATGGAAAAGCTGCAGGAGATCGAGGAGGACGACCGCGCCAGGGCGCTGATCGTCTACATCAACTCGCCCGGTGGCTCGACCTATGGCGGCGAGGCGCTGTTCACCGCGCTCCGCCGGGTGGCCGAGAAGAAGCCGACCGTGGCGGTGATCGGCACGCTCGGTGCCTCGGCCGGCTACATGGCCGCCATCGCCGCCGACCGGGTCTTCGCCCGGGAAACCTCGCTGACCGGCTCCATCGGCGTGCTGTTCCAGACCGCGGAATTCTCCCAGTTGCTGGCCAAGCTTGGCATCGGTGCCGAAAGCATCGCGTCGGGCGAGCTCAAGGACGAGCCCTCGCCGATCAAGCCGCTCAGCCCGGCGGGCCGCGAACAGATCCGCCGCATGGTCATGGAAACCCATGAGTGGTTCGTCAACCTGGTCGCCGAGCGCCGCCAGATGCCCCGCGAGAAGGTGGCCGAGCTGGCCGACGGGCGGGTCTATTCCGGCCGGCTGGCGGCCGAGAATGGCCTGATCGATGCGCTCGGAGGGGTTGAAGAGGCCCGCAGGTGGCTCGCCCAGAGCCATGGAATCCCCTCCGAACTGCCGCTTCGCGACGTCCCGCCTGAGCCGCCGCGCGACGGCTGGGAGGCCCTGGCCGGCCGGGCGGCCTCGATGGTCTTTGGAAAAAGCCTTTTGCCCGAACGGCTTAAGCTTGACGGGCTGGTCTCGGTTTGGCACCCTGAGTAGACAACCGGGAGGCGAAAGCCTCGGCTTTGCCCCCGTGGGCTATCTAGGGAAGCACCGATGATCAAGTCCGAACTCATCAATCGCCTGGCCGAACGCAATCAGCATCTGACCCAGCGCGATATCGAGCGCATCGTCGGCACGATCTTCGACGAGATCGCCAACGCCCTGTCGCGTGGCGACCGTGTCGAATTGCGCGGTTTCGGAGCATTTTCGGTGAAGCGCCGTCCCTCGCGCACCGGCCGCAATCCGCGCACCGGCGCCGCCGTCGAAGTGGCGGAGAAATTCGTGCCCTTCTTCAAGACGGGCAAGGAATTGCGCCAGAAGCTGAATCTGCCGTCCAAGCAGACCGCCGAAGTCGAATAAGCGAAGGAGGCGCCGTCATGCGCTTCCTGCGCGTTCTGCTCGGCGTTCTTCTGCTCGCAATCCTGATCGTTTTCGCGATTCTCAATCGGGCGCCGGTCGAGGTGAACCTCGATCCGGTCCTGCCCTACGCGCTCTCGCTGCCGCTTTACCTGCTGGTCTTCATCGTCTTTTTCGCCGGCCTGCTGGTCGGCGCGCTGGCCGACCGGTGGAATGCCGCGGCCTCTGCCCGGCGCCGGGCGAAGGCCGCCCGGGAGGCGGCCGCGCGGAATATCCAGCCGGCGCCCGAGCGGCAGCCCGGCACCGCGCTGGCGCGGCCGGGGGAGACCGACGCGCCGCCGCCGGCCGCTCCGGTCGTCTGAGGCCGGCATGCGCGTCATCGATGCCGCTGCGGTTCACGCCGCCCTGAACTACAGCCGGCTGATCCCGCGCCTGCGCGAGGCCTTCCGCATCGGCGGCGAGGTGCCGCTGCGCAGCCATTTCCACATCGATCCGCCGGCCGAGGGGATCGGCGCCGGCGGTCCGGGCGGCACCCTGCTGGTGATGCCGGCATGGCAGCCCGGCCGGCATATCGGCATCAAGGCGGTCAGCGTCTATCCCGACAATGCGACCTACGGCCTGCCCTCGGTGATCGGCGCCTATCTGCTGTTCGATGCGCGCACCGGCGCGCCGAAGGCGGTGATCGACGGCGTCGCGCTCACCCTGCGCCGCACCGCCTGCGCCTCGGCGCTGGCGGCGGATTACCTCGCGCGCAGGGATGCGCGGCATCTGCTGATGATCGGCGCCGGCTCGCTGGCGCCGCATCTGGTCCGCGCCCATTGCGCCGTGCGCGGCTATACCCGCATCGAGATCTGGAACCGCAACCGCGACCGCGCGCGGCAGATGGCGGAAAAGCTCACCGACCTCAACGCCTCCATCGCCGTGGTGGAGGATCTCGAGGCCTCGCTCCGCGTGGCCGACACGGTGTCCTGCGCGACGCTCAGCCGCACGCCACTGGTGCGCGGCGACTGGCTGAAGCCCGGTACCCATGTCGATCTGGTCGGCGGTTTCACGCCCGAGATGCGCGAGGCCGACGATGCCGCGGTGGAGCGCGCCGCCGCCGACGGCGGCCTCTTCGTCGATACCCGCACCGGCGCCACCAGGGAAGCCGGCGACATCGTGCAGCCGCTGCAGCACGGCCTGATCACGGCGGAGTCCGTGCGCGGCGACCTGTTCGATCTCTGCCGCGGCGATGGCTTCGCGCGGCAGGATGCGAAGGGCATTACCCTGTTCAAGTCGGTCGGCTCGGCGCTGGAAGACCTCGCCGCCGCCGAACTGGTGGCGGAAAGCGTAGCATCATGAAGACACTGATCGTCGGCGGCGGCATCATGGGATTGTCGGCCGCCTGGGCCCTGCGCCGTGCCGGCGCCGAAGTCACGCTGCTGGAGCAGGGCGCCCTGCCCAATCCGCTCGGCACCTCCGTCGACCAGCATCGCCTGATCCGCTATCCCTACGGCGCCCAGCGCGGCTATACCCGCATGGTGCGCGACGCCTATCACGCCTGGGAGCGCGTGTGGCGCGACCTGAAGATGACGCTCTATGCCGAGACCGGCACGCTGGTGCTGAGCGGCGAGGGCGATGGCTGGGCGGCGAGCTGCGCCGCCATGCTCAGGGAGGAGGATGTCGAGCATCTGTCCTTCGATGACGCCATGGTCACCGGCCGCTGGCCGATGCTGCGCGGCGATGGGCTGAAAGACGCCTTTTACTGTCCCTCGGGCGGCCTGCTGTTCGCCGAGGCGATCGTGTCGTCGCTCGCCGCCCATCTGCGCGAGCGCGGCGTGGTCCTGCGGACGGAGGCGAAGGTCACCGGCATCGACGCGGACCAGGGCCGTGTCACGCTGGCCGACGGATCGCAGATGGACGCGGACCGCGTGCTGGTTTGCGCCGGTCCCTGGACGGCGCAGCTGCTGCCCGATCTCGCGCCGGTGTCGCGGTCCTCGCGGCAGGTGATCGTCTATCTGCAGCCGCCGGCCGACCTGAATGCCGCCTGGCATGCCGCGCCGATGCTGCTGGAGATCGGCGAGACGAAGGGCTTCTATCTGGTGCCGCCGCGGGTGACGCGTGACGGCATGCGCACGGGGCTGAAGATCGGCGACCACCGTTTCGGCCCTACGGCCGATCCGGGCAGCGACCGCGAACCGAAGCCGGAGGAGATCGACGCGATCCTTGCGAATGCGCGCCATCGCATCGCCGATCTGGAACAGTATCGCGTCACCCAGGCCAAGACCTGCTTCTACGACGTGGAAGCCGAAGAGCGCTTCCAGTTCCGCCAGCTCGGCGCGCGCGGCTTCGCCTTCTGCGGCAGTTCGGGACACGGCTTCAAGTTCGGCCCGGTGATCGGCGAGCGGATCACCGATGCGCTGCTGGAAAAGGCCGGTTTCGCGGAAACCGCCCGCTGGCTGGCCGGCATGGTCGACGGCGACGGCGCGCCGTAGGAGCGTCGATGACCTACATCATCGCCGTGCCGGCGTCGGCGTCCGACAGGAGCGGAAAGCGGCGCGGCTGGAACAACTGGTAATGCCACCATTCATTGCGATAGAAGTCCCAGCCGGCGGCGGTCATGATGCCGAGCAGCAGGGCGCGGTTCTTCTGCTGGTGCGGCGTGATGTCCAGCGTGCCGTGGAAGGCGAGCGGCGTGAAGGCGTCAAACCCGGTGCCCATGTCGAGTTCGGCGCCGGCGGCGTCGACCAGCGTCACATCGACCGCCGCGCCGCGCGAATGCGGCGAGCCCTTGCGCGGGTCGGCGAGGAAATTCGGATCGGGCGTATGATTCCACAAAGCCCAGGCGGCCTCGGTCGGCCGGAAGGCGTCGAAGATTTTCAGCCGCAGGTCCATCTGCGCGGCAAGCGCGATCGCGCGCCGCAGCAGGTCGGCAGCCTCGCGGTTCAGGAAGCAGGCGGCGCGGCGGTAGATCGGCGCGCCGGTAAGATTGTCGTCGGTGGCGTAGCGCAGATCGATCAGCACCGGAAAATCCGGCGGCGCGATCTCGACCAGGCGGGGGTTCAGGGGCATCGGTACGGATCCGGACAGCAATCCGCTCTCTCGTATCATCGCGCGGTGCTGCCGTGAAGCTGCTTGCCATCGATACCGCGCTGAATGCCTGTTCGGTCGCCATCGTCGCGGACGATGCCGTGCTGGCCAGGATCGTGCTGCCGGGCGGCAAGGGCAATGCCGAACGGCTGCTGCCGATCGTCGAGCAGGCGCGCGCGGCGGCGGGCATCGCGCTGGCCGATCTGGACGGGATCGCGGCCACCATCGGGCCGGGTTCCTTCACCGGCATCCGCACCGCGCTGGCGACGGCACGTGCCCTCGGCCTGGCGCTCGATCGCCCGGTCTGGGGCATCACCACCACCGAGGCGCTGGCTTTCGCCGCCGCGCGACCGGGCATCGCCACCGTCGCCGTCATCGATGCGCGCCGCGACGAACTCTATCTGCAGGCCTTTTCCGCGGCGCCGGACGGCGCGGGCGATCCGCTGCAGCCGCCGCAATTGCTGCCTGTCAGAGATGCCGCCGCGCAGCTGCCCGCCGGGCCTCTGACCCTGGTCGGCAGTGGCGCGGCGCTGCTGCAGCAGGCGGCTGGCCGCAGCGATCTCGCGATTGCCGATGCCGCGTCCGATCCCGATCCGGTCATCGTGGCGCGGCTGGCCATGCGGCGCCCGGCGCCGGCCCGCGCGCCCGCGCCGCTCTATATCCGGCCGCCCGACGCGGCATTGCCGAAAGCCGAACAGCCGCGGGCGCAGCTCGCGGTGAAAATCGAGACCTGCGGCGTGGAGGCGGCCGCCCTGCTCGCCGCCATTCACGCCGATGCCTTCGACGAGGTCTGGAGCGCGCAGGCGCTTGCCGAACTGCTCGCCATGCCGGGCGCGATGGCGCTGCTGGCGCGCAGCGGCGACCAGCCTGCCGGTTTCCTGCTGCTGCGGCGCGCCGCCGACGAGGCCGAAATCATCACGATCGCGGTGCGCCGGCGGCTGCAGCGCCTCGGCGTGGCGCGGGCGCTGCTGCAGGACGGTTTCGCCCGGCTGGCAGAGGCCGGCGTGCGGCGCTGTTTCCTCGAAGTCGCGGACGACAACCGGGCGGCGCAGGCCCTCTATGCCGGTTTCGGATTCAGCACCGTCGGCCGCCGGCCCGGCTATTACGGCCAGGGCGAAGCGGCGCGGGATGCACTGGTTCTTCAGGCCGCCATCACCACGCCGACGGTTTAGGAATCGCTTCGCATTTCACAGCCATTTATGGCTTGCAACTGCGCCGCATATGGCGAGAATCGGCACCGGCAAGAGCCGTTTCCGCAGCGGCTACCGGTGTTTGCGGAGGCATGCACCGGGCAGAGACTTGCTTCGGCAGTCGAAACGCGTTAGCTCGCCTGTCGGGTGAAACGATCAAGCGGATTGGAAGAAGGCTCTGGCGCATGAGCAGCCGTCTCGAACAGCTTTGCGAACAACTCGGGATGCGCATGACCGATCAGCGGCGCGTCATTGCCCGCGTTCTCAGCGCGTCCGACGACCATCCCGATGTGGAGGAGCTGCATCACCGGTCCGCGGCCATCGATCCCCGCATCTCGATCGCGACCGTGTACCGCACGGTGCGGATGTTCGAGGAGAACGGCATCCTGAGCCGCCTCGATCTCGGCGACGGGCGCGCACGCTATGAGGAAATGCCGGAGTCGCATCACGATCACCTGATCGACACGCGCACCGGCAAGATCATCGAGTTCCACGATCCGGAGCTGGAAGAGCTGCAGGAGAAGATCGCCAAACGGCTCGGCTACCGCCTGGTCGATCACCGTCTGGAACTGTTCGGCGTGCCGCTCGACGAGCCGGAAGAGGACAAGAAGGGCAAACGTTGATCGCCCCGCGCCGCAACCGGCACGGCGGTGGCCTTCACCGGAGCGCAGCTGCGTCATGACCGCGCGCGCCATTTTCACGCTTACCGTTTTCCTGCTGTGGACGGCGCTGCTGATCCCGGTGCAGATGCTGCTGATCCGCATCCGCTCGCCGCTGCGCCGCTCGCTGCCGCATTTCTACCATCGCAGCGTCGCCTGGCTGCTGCGCATCAAGGTGCGCCAGATCGGCGCGCCGGCCGCGCCGCCGGTGCTGTTCATCAGCAACCACATTTCCTGGCTCGACATCGTCGTGCTCTCCGCGGTGACGCGGGCCAGCTTCATCGCCAAGCGTGAAGTCGCCGGCTGGCCGTTCTTCGGCACCCTGGCGCGGCTGCAGCGCACGGTCTTCGTCGACCGCGACGTGCGCCGCCGCACGCCGGAGCATCGCGACGAGATGCGCGAGCGGCTGGAGCAGGGCGACAGCCTGATCCTGTTTCCCGAAGGCACCTCGTCGGACGGCCTGCGCATCCAGAGCTTCAAGTCCGCCTTCTTCGCCGCGGCGGAGCAGCCGGTGAACGGCCGCCCGGTGACGGTACAGCCGGTCAGTCTCGGCTATGCGCGACTCAATCACATGCCGGTCGGGCGGCGCTGGATGCCGATCTTCGCCTGGGTGGGCGACGAGGATCTGGTGCCGCATCTGTGGCGCTTCCTGAAAGCGGGGCCGAGCGAGGCGGTGGTGGAATTCCACCAGCCGGTGACGATGGAGGATTTCGCCTCGCGCAAGGGCATGGCGGCCTGGTGTCACCAGCGCGTGCTCGAGGGCCTGAGCGACATCAATGCCGGCCGCACGGCAGGCCACCGCACCCCGCCGAAACCGGTGCGCCACACGCCACCGCAGCAGGACTCGGCCCCGGCCGTCGAGGCCGGCGCCACCGGCTGACAGGACCACACACTATCGGCGTCGGCCCCGACGGGAGCTGACGGCCTACTTCGCGTCGTGGAAGATGATGCCCAGCGTGAACCGCTCCCCCTCGCGCAGGCGGCTCACGCCGTGGCGCATGACCACGCGGTGATGGCCGCGCGCGCCCTTCACCGGGCGGTGATGCACGGGAAAGATCACGCCCTCGCCTGAGCGCAGCGGCACCACCTCGGGGCGCGACTGCATCCGCGGGCGCTGCTCGGTCATGACGAATTCGCCACCGCTGAATTCGGTGGCCGGGTCGGAGAGCAGGAAGGCGACCTGCAGCGGGAAGACCTGTTCGCCGTACAGATCCTGGTGCAGCCGGTTGTAGTCGCCCGCGCGATAGCGCAGCAGCAGGGGCGTCGGCTTCGTCTGGCCGGCGGCATGGCAGGCGGCGGCATAATCCTCGTGCCGCGCCGGGTAGCGCACGGGCAGGCCCATGGCCGCGTTCCAGCGATTGGCGATGGCGGCCAGCGGCGGATAGAGCGCGCCGCGCAGCTCGGCCACCAGCGGCGGCAGCGGATAGCTGAAATACTGGTATTCGCCGCGGCCATAGCCGTGGCGCTCCATGACCACCTTCTTGCGGAACCGGTTCTCCTCGGCATACACGGCGCGCAGCGCGGCGCAGTCGGCCGCGGTGAGCAGCGGCCCGGTGGTGGCGCAGCCATGGTCGTCGAGGCCGGCCCTGATGGCGGACCAGTCGAGGGCGGCAATACGGTCGGACAGGGAAAGGGGGCTCAGGTCGTTCATGCCGGGACTATATCCAGCCGTCACGGCGGATGCCTCCCGGAAATTGCGGTCCGCATCGGGCCTCGCCTGTCCGGGTTTCTCCCCCCGGCCGATGTCCGAAACATCGCCAGGGGGCTTGCCTTCCGGGCGCGTTTGTATTACTTTTGTTCCCGTGGCGGCATTCGTTAATTCAAGCCGGCGCGAAGGCCGCCGGGCCGTAGCGGGCTCCAGCGGGCTCCAGCGGGCTCCAGCGGGCTCTAGTGGGCCCTGGCGGACTCCAGTGGATTCCAGTGGGCCGCGGCGGACCTTGGCGAAGCCAAATAAGCATCGATAGGCGTCTGCCGGCCTCGCATAGCGGCTCCGGCACTAGGCCTAGGCCGGATTTCCGGTTCGTTCGCCAGCATCTGGGATTCGTCCGCAGCTGTTCCTGAAGCTGCCCTTCCGGATCAGAAGTTTTCCACAAGATATTGCGAATCCTCACGGTTTTGTAACGCAGGATCTTGGATTTGGCAGCCATGCGTTCTGGTTTCGGCAGGCTAGGCGCGTTATCGTAAAATCGGAACGCGACTCGAATACCCGGGCCGCCCCGCCTAGAGTATCCCGATGAGCCTGGCCGACTTCGTTCATCTCCGCGTCCACACCGCCTATTCGCTGACCGAGGGCGCCATCCGGGTGCCCAAACTCGCCGAGCTCTGTGTGAAATACCGGATGCCGGCGGTGGCGATCACCGACACCAACAACCTGTTCGGGGCGCTGGAATTCTCCAAGGAGATGGCGGGCAAGGGGATCCAGCCGATCATTGGTTGCCAAATCAATCTCGGCCGGGCCGATACCGGCCAGGGAGGCTTCGGCAAGACCCTGCGCAAGCCCGACCCCGACCGGCTGGTCCTGCTGGCCCAGGACGAGACCGGCTATGCCAATCTGATGCGGCTCTCCACCAAGGCCTATCTCGAGCCGCCGCAGGGCGAGGCGCCGCAGATCCAGTGGGCCGACCTCGAGGCCCATCATGCCGGGCTGCTCTGCCTGACCGGCGGCCCGCAGGGGCCGATCGCCCGGCTGATCTCGGAAGGGCAGATGGACACTGCCCGCGAGCAGCTCGAGCGGCTGCAGGGCATCTTCCCCGGCCGGCTCTATGTCGAGCTGCAGCGTCATGGCTGGCAGATCGAGGCGAAGACCGAGCCGGGGCTGCTGGACCTGGCCTATGCGCTCGACATCCCGCTGGTCGCCACCAACGACTGCTATTTCCCCGACGAGGGCATGTACGAGGCCCATGACGCGCTGCTCTGCATCGCCGAGGGCACCTATGTCGGCGAGCAGAACCGCCGCCGGGTGACGCCGGAGCACCGCTTCAAGTCGGCGGAGGAAATGCGGGTCCTTTTCGCCGACCTGCCCGAGGCGATCGACAACACCCTGGTGATCGCCAGGCGCTGCGCCGTGAAGGCCGAAGAGCGCAAGCCGATCCTGCCCAATTTCGGCGACGGTACCGGCGAGAGCGAGGCCGATGTGCTGCGCCGCATGGCGCGCGAGGGGCTGGAGAAGCGCCTGAAGCAGATCGGCGTCGAGGGCGAGGCGGCCAAGCCCTACTGGGACCGTCTCGAATTCGAGTGCGAGACCATCATCAAGATGAAGTTCCCCGGCTACTTCCTGATTGTGGCGGACTTCATCCAGTGGTCCAAGCGCAACGGCATCGCCGTCGGGCCGGGCCGTGGCTCGGGCGCCGGCTCGGTGGTCGCCTGGGCACTGACCATCACCGATCTCGACCCCCTGCGCTTTGGCCTGCTGTTCGAACGCTTCCTCAATCCGGAACGCGTCTCGATGCCCGACTTCGACGTCGACTTCTGCCAGGAGCGGCGCGAGGAGGTGATCGAGTACGTGCAGCGGAAATACGGCGCCGCCAACGTCGCCCAGATCATCACCTTTGGCAAACTGCAGGCGCGCGCAGCCCTGCGCGACGTCGGCCGCGTGCTGCAGCTGCCGCTCGGGCAGGTCGACCGCATCTGCAAGCTGGTGCCGAACAACCCGGCCAATCCGGTGACGCTGGCCCAGGCGATCAAGGACGAGGTGCGCCTGAGAGAGGAGCGCGACCGCGACGAGGCGGTGGCGCGCATGATGGACGTGGCGCTGAAGCTGGAAGGCCTGTACCGCAACGCCTCCACCCACGCGGCGGGCGTGGTGATCGGCGACCGGCCGCTGGTGGAACTGGTGCCGCTCTACCGCGATCCCCATGCTTCCATGCCGGCGACGCAGTTCTCGATGAAATACGCCGAGGCGGCCGGCCTGGTGAAGTTCGACTTCCTCGGCCTGAAGACGCTGGACATGCTGGAGAAGGCCGTCGAGCTGATCCGCAAGCGCGGCGTGCAGATCGATCTGGCCAGCATTCCGCTGGCGGACCAGCCAACCTTCGACCTGCTCGGGCGCGGCGATGCGGTCGGCGTGTTCCAGTTTGAAGGCAGCGGCATGCGCGACATGCTGCGCAACATGAAGCCGGACGCCTTCGAGGATCTCATCGCCCTGGTGGCGCTGTACCGTCCCGGCCCGATGGAGAACATCCCGAGCTACATCGCCCGCAAGCACGGCAAGGAAAAGCCCGACTATCTCCACGAATGGCTGAAGCCGGTGCTGGAGGAGACCTACGGCGTCATCATCTACCAGGAACAGGTGATGGAGATCGCCAAGATCCTGGCCGGCTACTCGCTCGGCGAGGCGGACCTCCTGCGCCGCGCCATGGGCAAGAAGATCAAGGCCGAGATGGATGCGCAGAAGGAGCGCTTCGTCACCGGCGCGAAGGAAAAGGGCGTCGACCCGAAGAAGGCAGCGGAGATCTTCGAGCTGGTCGAGAAATTCGCCGGCTACGGCTTCAACAAGAGCCATGCGGCGGCCTATGCGCTGGTCGCCTGGCACACTGCATATCTCAAGGCCAACTATCCGGTCGAGTTCATAGCCGCCTCGATGACGCTCGATATTTCAAATACCGACAAGCTGAACGTCTTCCGTCAGGAATGCGTGCGGCAGAATATCGCCCTGCTGCCGCCGGACGTGAACAGATCCGAGGTCGAGTTCTCGGTCGAATACGACGCAAACGGCAAGGGCGCGATCCGCTACGCGCTGGCTGCGGTGCGCAACGTCGGCGCCGCGCCGATGAGCCAGATCGTCGCCGAGCGCGACCGCGGCGGCCCGTTCCAGTCGCTGTTCGATTTCGCCGGCAGGGTCGATCCCTCGGCGCTGAACAAGCGCATGCTGGAGAACCTCACCAAGGCCGGCGCCTTCGATGCGCTGGAGAAGAACCGCGCCCAGGTGATGGCGGGGCTGGAGACGCTCATCCGTTACGCGCAGAGCAAGGCGGAGGAGCGCGCCAGCAACCAGGTCTCGCTGTTCGGCGGCGGCCCGGAGGGCAAGTCATCGGAAGCGCTGCCCAAGCTGCCCGCGGCGGAAATCTGGACCCCGATGGACCAGCTCGCCCGCGAGTTCGAGGCAATCGGCTTCTATCTCTCGGCCCATCCGCTGGATGCCTACCAGGCCACGCTCAACCGCGTCGGCGTGAAGCGCTACGGCGACATGATCAAGCAGCTCCATTCCGGCGAGCAGATCTTCAAGATCGCCGGCACCATCATCTCGAAGCAGGAGCGCACCTCGCAGAAGACCGGCAACCGCTTCGCCTTCGTGAACTGCTCGGATTCCTCGGGCATGTACGAGGTGATGCTGTTCTCGGAAATCCTTGCCCAGCACCGCGACCTGCTGGAGGCCGGCACCAACGTGGTCTGGACGCTCTCGGCGAAGGCGGAGGGCGAGCAGCCGCGCCTGACGGCCCAGCGCATCGAGAAGCTGGACGATGTGGCGGCACGGGCCGCCGCCGGCATCAAGATCGTGATCGAGAACGACCAGCCCTTCGAGCGGATCCGTGCCCTGCTGGAGAAGAGCGGCCGCGGCAAGGGGCAGGTGATGTTCGGCCTGAAGCTGGAAGAACCCGGCCTGCCCGGCGGGCTGGAAGCCGACATCAAGCTGCCGTCGGGCTATGCCATCAATCCCACTATCCGCCACCAGATCCGGACCCTTCCGGGCGTGGTGGAGGTTTATGACATCTGAGTCAACCGGATCATCCGAGTGCCATGAACCAGTCAGCACCCGTCGCCATCCGCCGCGAGGACTACCGCCCGCCCGCCTACAGGGTCGAGACGGTTGCGCTGGAATTCGATCTCCGGCCGGAGGCGACCGTCGTGACATCGCGGCTGCAGATGCGGGCGGCCGAACCGGGCCGGCCGCTGGTGCTGGACGGCGAGGATCTCGAGCTGCTGTCGATCGCCCTCGATGGCCGCCCGCTCGGGGCGGGCGAGTACAGCGTCGACGACCGGCACCTGACCGTTCCGAACCCGCCGGCCTCCTTCGTGCTGGAGATCGGGACGCGCATCAACCCGAAGGCCAACACGCATCTCTCGGGCCTGTACATTTCCAACAACGTTTTCTGCACGCAGTGCGAGGCGGAAGGCTTTCGGCGCATTACCTATTTTCCCGACCGCCCCGATGTCATGGCGGTCTACCGCACCACGATCCGCGCCGACCGCAGGAACTATCCGGTGCTGCTGTCCAACGGCAATCTGGTGGAGCAGGGCGAGTTGCCGGACGGCCGGCACTATGCTGTCTGGGACGATCCGTTCCCGAAGCCCTGCTACCTGTTCGCGCTGGTCGCCGGCGACCTTGCGGTCAATGAGGACAGCTTCACCACCCGCAGCGGCCGCAAGGTGCGGCTGCGCATCTTTGTCGAGCATGGCAAGGAAGGCCGCACGGCCTATGCGATGGACTCGCTCAAGCGCGCCATGCGCTGGGACGAAACCCGTTTCGGGCTGGAATACGATCTCGACCTGTTCAACATCGTGGCCGTCAGCGACTTCAACATGGGC
>NZ_DATGQG010000169.1:0-10908 GCF_035304305.1 Ferrovibrio sp. | reverse complement strand
CAGGCCAACGCTGCCGACGAACTGGTTCATGCGACATGGGGCGGTGGCGGCGCCGCCACCACCCGCACGGCCTACGCCGAACCCTTCACCGCGGCCACCAAGATCCCGGTCAAGATCGCCGAAGTGCCCAATACGGCCGGTGTCATCCGCTCACCGGCGGCGGCGTCTCAGTACAGCACCGCGACCGTGACCTACTTCGAGGCTGTGGCGCTCGCGAAGCAGGGACTTCTCGAACCGTTCGACGACAAGGAACTGCCGCATCTGGCGGAAATTCCCGATAACATCATCGTGCGGGACAAGAACAACAAGGTTGTTGGCGTACCGTCCTATTTCGGCTTCTACGGCATCGCCTACAACAGCGACCTTGCGAAGAGGGAGGACTTCGCGTCCTGGAACAATCTCGGCGACCCGAAATGGAAGGGTAAGCTGTCGATCACCAGGCCTGTCTACGCCGCGCCCTATGATCTGGTGATGCTGGCCAGGGCGAACGGCGGCAGTGCCGACGATATCAAGCCGGGTCTGCCGATCCTGGAGAAGGTCATCGCCAACACGCTGACCACCTATACCTCGCTTGCGCATATGAACACGCTGCTGACCCGGGGCGAGGTGGCGGCCGTTCCCTTCTATTCGACCCGCGTCTGGCACCTGAAGCGCGAGGGCGTGAAGAATGTGGAAATGGCGATCCCCAAGGAGGGTGTGCTGATGCTCGCCTACGCCACCGTCTCGCCGAAGGGTGTGAAGAACCGCGCCAACACCGCCAAGTTCATCGACTTCCAGCTGCGCGCCGAACCCCAGGTTAAGGCGGCAACGCTGGGCGGCGGTCTTCCGACCAACAAGACGGCCAAATGGCCCGCCGACTTCCAGGAGACCTTCGGGATTACCCAGGAAGACCTGATGAAGGTGGTCTATGCTCCGGACTGGAGCAAGATCGTCGAAGAGAATGAGGAGCGGGTCAACATGGTCGAGAAAATGATGGCGAACGCCCCCCGCTGACGTGCAGGGGCGCCGCGACCGCGGCGCCCCGTTTCCCGATTGCGAGTGATCATGATCAACGAAAAGAAGACCGGCAGCATTGATGTTGCCGGGGTGAGCAAGTCCTACGGCGACACCGAAGTCCTGCGGGAGGTGTCGCTTCGCATCGAACCGGGCAGCTTTGTAACCCTGCTGGGGCCTTCGGGATGTGGCAAAACCACGCTTCTGCGGCTGATTGCCGGCTTCATTGAGCCTTCTCGCGGAGAAATCCGGATCAACGGGGTCAGCATGGCGGGCGTCGCCACGCAGAATCGCCCGATCGGCATGGTCTTCCAGAATCTCGCGCTGTTTCCCCATCTGACGGTATACGAAAACGTCGCTTATGGCCTGCGCCTCAGGAAACGGCCGGCGGCGGAGATTGACCAGCGGGTCATGCGCTTTATCGATCTCGTTGGCCTGAACGGACTGCATACGCGGCGCATCAATCAGCTTTCCGGCGGGCAGAAGCAGCGCGTGGCGCTTGCCCGGTCCCTCGTTCTCGAACCGGCTATTCTGCTGCTCGACGAGCCGCTCAGCGCACTGGACCTGCAGCTGAAGAAGCAGCTGCAGGTCGAGCTGAAGCGGATCCAGAAGAGTCTCGGCACCACCTTCATTTATGTGACCCACGACCAGGAAGAGGCGACGGTGATGTCGGACACCATCGTCGTCATGAACAAAGGTGCGCTGCAGCAGGTCGGAACGCCCCGCCAGATCTATGACAAGCCGGCAAATTTCTTCGTCTCGCGGTTTATCGGCGACATCAATGCCCTGCCGGGGAAGGTCGTGCGAGCGGATGAGAAGACGGCCGAGATCCAGAGCGATGCCGGTGTGATCCGGCTGCCTGCCGCCAATCTGGCCGCCCAGCGTCTGTCGGCCGGCATGGACTGCATGATCTGCTTCCGTCTTGAGGATGTCTCGGTCGGGACGGCGGGCACGGATGATTCTGACCGGGTCGGCCTTTCGGCCAGGGTAACGGACATCCTGCCGCTTGGCGCGGTTTCCCGCATCTCCTTCATGACCGGAGGTGAAACGATCACGTCGCTGATGATGACCCACGATCTGGACGGACGGGTTCCCCGGGTGGGAGACGAATGCCGGCTCGCCATTGCCAGCGACAGGATTCACGTTTTTGCAGGCCGGGGGGCATGATGACGGCCATCGACCGCGGCCTTGCGGGCCAGTCCATAACCGAGCTCAAGCGTGGCCTCGAGGCGAAGCGCTACTCCGCGCGCGAGGTGATCGAGGATCTGTTCCGGCGTGCGGAACGCTTCAAGGCCTATAATGCCTTCGCCTATCTCGATCAGGAGGCTGCCCTGAAGGCGGCGAAGGCCGTCGATGAAGCCCTTGCTAAGGGGCAGCAGGGATCGCGCCCCCTCGGCGGTGTCCCGGTTTCCGTGAAGGACCTTATCAATACGGCTGGAATGCGGACGGCCTACGGATGCAGGCTGTATGCCGATCATGTGCCTGCCGCCGATGCGACCTGTGTTGCCCAGGTGCGGGCGGCAGGCGGCATCATTTTCGGCAAGTCGACCACGCCGGAATTCGGCCACAAGATCATGACGGACAGCCCGCTGCACGGCGCGACGGGCAATCCATGGAATATCCAGCGCTCCTGCGGTGGATCCAGTGGTGGCGCGGCGGTCGCCGTCGCCCTCGGCCTGGGGCCGATTGCGATCACGACCGACGGAGCCGGCTCAAGCCGGATTCCCGCTGCGGTATGCGGCGTCTATGGCCTCAAGCCGAGCCTCGGCCGCGTGCCCAACGACGGCGCGAGCGATGTCTTCAATCTGATGGTCTACAACGGCATCATGGCGAGGATGCCGGAGGATCTTGGCATCGGTCTCCGTGCCATGAGCGCGCCTCATGCCGGCGACCCCTGGAGTCGGTACTTCCCGCCGATGCCCCCGCTGGCGGAGCGGCCCAGTGTGGCAGGCAGGCGCTTCCTGATGATCCGCCGCTATTCGAACCGTTACCTTGATCCGGAGATCGAGGCTGCGCTGGAGGACACCGGCCGCAAGCTCGAAGCCGCCGGGGCGGTGGTTGAGGAATTCGACGGCAGCACCTTCGAATGGTCTCTCGACGTGGCGCGGCGCCTGCTCCGCGTCAATCAGGCGGCCCGCTATACCAGGATGGTCGCCGAGCAGAGGGAGGAACTCGATCCTTCCTTCGTGCGCATCGTGGAGGAGGCGCAGGAGATCGACATCACGAGAATCGGTGCCGACATGCAGGAGCGGACCAGGCTGTATCAGCGGGTCGACGCACTCTTCGCGCAGGCCGACTACCTGCTCATGCCCACCACGGCGGGAACGGCGCTGCCAATCACCCAGAACCAGCACGGTCCCTTCGTTCTGGACGGGAAGGAGATCGGCTCGCTGCGCGATGAATGGTACCCCTACACCATTCCCTACAACGTGACCGGCCATCCCGCGCTCAGCCTGCCCCACAGCCTCCATACCAACGGCCTGCCGATCGGCATTCACGTCGTGGGACGCTGGGGCGACGAGGTCGGTCTCATCGACATCGCCCGCGCGATGGACGAGGTGACCGCGGCCTCGCGTCTGGCGGCGCCGCCACTCAGGCAGGAAACCGTGCAATGAGCGCCATCCAACGCGCCGGAGGATGGCGCATTCTCATGCTGCTCCCGGTGGGCCTGCTTCTGCTCACCTTTGTCGTGTCGGTGCTGCAACTGTTCGGCGCGGCCCTGCTCGAGGGGGGTGAGTTCTCGACGACCTATTTCCGGCAGATCCTTGACCGGCCGGACTATCATGTCGCCTTCACGCGTACCCTGCTGACGGCCCTGGTGGTGGCGCTGCTCGCGGCCGTCATGGCCTATCCGGTCGCGTTGCTGCTCTGGCGTGCGGGCCAGTGGCGTAACAGTCTGCTGATCGTGGTGCTGGTGCCGTGGCTGGTCAGCCTCGTGGTGCGGACCTACGGCTGGATGGTCGTCCTCGGGCCCAAGGGGTTCATCAACGAGTTCCTCGCCTGGGCCGGGCTGATCGACGCGCCGCTCAAGCTGATGTTCAACGACCTCGGTGTCGTGATCGGCCTGACGCATGTCCTGATCCCGTTCGCGGTGATCTCCACGCTTTCGGCGCTGCTGCAGATTGATCCGAATCTGGAGGAGGCGAGCCGCATCCTGGGCGGCAACCGCTGGCAGACCTTCCGCCGGGTGGTTCTGCCGCTGTCGATGCCGGGCGTGTTCACCGGCGTGATCGTGATCTTCCTGTCGACGATGGGCGCGATCGTCACGCCGATTCTGCTCGGCGGCATCCGGCAGCATTTCGCCGGGACGCAGATCTACCAGGAGGTTGTCTACAACTTCAATCTCAACAAGGCCTCGGCCTGGTCCATCAGCCTGCTGACCCTCAGCCTTGTGGTTCTTGTGCTGCTGAAGCTGGTGGAACGGCGAATGCTGAAGAACCAGGAGGTCTGATCCATGCGCAAACTGCATCCCCTGACCCGTCAGCTCGGCATCGCGCTTCTGCTGTTCCTGCCGGCGCCGATTTTCGTGGTCGTCGGCGCGTCCTTCACCTCGGCCGGCCATATCCAGTTTCCGCCGGGCGAGCTGAGCATCCGGTGGTATATCGAGGCGGTTCTGGATCCCCGCTGGCCGGCGGCTTTCTTCACCAGCCTCTGGATCGCCGCGGCCACCGCCGTCGTCATCACGGCGATCAGTTTCCTGACGGCCTTCTACTGCATCCGCTATGCGCCGGGGATCGCGGGCATCCTGGAGACGATGATCTTCTCTCCGCTGTTCTTCCCCCACGCTGCGCTCGGAGTCGCCATGGTGGCGGTGGTGGCCAGTCTGGGGCTTCTCGGCACCGGCACGGGCATCGTGCTGGCGCATCTCATCTGCACGCTGCCCTTCGCCTACCGGCCGATGTTCATCTCCCTGAAGAAGATCGACGGCGAGCTGATCGAGGCCGCGCAGGTTCTCGGAGCAAGCGAATGGCGGATCATGCGGGACGTCATTCTTCCGCTCAGCAAGTCCGGTTTCGTGACCGCGCTGCTCTTCTCGTTCATCATCTCCTTCGATGAAGTCACGGTGAGCATGTTCCTGATCGGGCCCGACGTCATTACCCTGCCGGTGCAGATCTACTCCTTCATCCAGGACAGTGCCTCGCCGGTGCTGGCGGCGATCTCGACGGCCACGGTGGTAATCACCTTCCTCATCGTGTTCCTGCTCGAACGTACCGTCGGCCTGGAATTCTTCGTCGAGAAGGATTTCGCCTGACGGTCAGCGCCGCTTGGGCTTCGCCAGGGTCCGGGCGGCCTCCAGCAGGAATGCGTCGAGCTGCTGCCTGAGAAGGGCCAGGAACTCCTCGGCCAGAAGCGACGTCTCGCGATAGCGGGGACGCATGAGCCGGAAGGTATAGTAGATTTCCGGCTCGAAGCGCCGCTGGACAATCGGCTGCCACTTTGTCGCGGCATAGGCGGTGAAGGGATCGACGATGGCGACTCCGAGATTCTGCGCGACAAGGGCGCAGGCCTCGGACGAGGAATAGACCTCATAATCCAGGCGCCGCGAGATGCCACGCTGGTCGAAGACCGCGTCGATCAGATGACGCATCCGGCCGTCACTGGGAAATGACAGAAACTGCTCGTCAGCGAGATCGGACGGCTTGATCACGTCCCTTGAGGCCAGCCGATGCCTCTCGGGCAGGACGCAGACGGCAGGCCATTCGCACAGCGGCTCCGAGATCACCGCCGGGTGTTCGAACGGCATCATCGAGAATCCCAGATCGGCCTGCTGGCTCACGATTCGCTGGTTGATGATGGTCGAGCTGCGCACGTGCGACACCAGTTTCGCCTTTGAATGGGTGGCGAGAAACTTGCCGACCACGGAAGGGAGGAAACTGTCGCCGAAAGCCGGCGTGGAGATGATATGCAGCGATCCGGCCGTGCGGGAGCGGATGTCCCGCGCGAAGGCCTCGATCTCCGCCAGACCCGAGAAGATGCGGGTGGCTTCGCCATAGAGCAGAAGCGCCTCGCTGTTCGGCACCAGCCGCTTTCTCTCCCGGGAGAAGAGCGGAAATCCGACATCATATTCCAGCGCGGTGAGCATCTTGCTCACGGCGGGCTGCGACAGCCGCAGGCGTTCCGCCGCGGCGGTAACCGATCCGGTATCGATGAATGCACAGAAAGCCTGCAGCTGGCGATGGGAAAGCGCCATGATCCCCTCAATATAACCAACAG
This sequence comes from Ferrovibrio sp., assembly GCF_035304305.1. GTDB lineage: Bacteria > Pseudomonadota > Alphaproteobacteria > Ferrovibrionales > Ferrovibrionaceae > Ferrovibrio. The sequence continues at coordinate 4,701 of NZ_DATGQG010000169.1, read as the reverse complement.
GAATGACATTCCTCAGATTATGACTTTGACGAGCCGGAGGAATGCCTTGAAAGTGCCATCCTATCTCGCTGTTTATGGGCTCGGAAGAAAAATATGCCCCGTTATAAGGACAACGACTTTCTGCATTCCTCGGTCAAGTTCGAGCCATACTGGTGGGAGGAGTTTCGTCCCGTCGACTGCATCGCCAGCACGCTTCCGGCCCAGGTCGATGTCGCAATCATCGGTGGCGGATATGGCGGTCTTGGCGCAGCCCGGATGCTGTCCGATCTGGGGTTCAGTTCCGTCGTGCTGGAATCCGGCCAGTTCGGTTCCGGCGCAAGCACGCGCAGCGGCGGGGCGATCAGCGCCGGACTCAGCATAGGGAAAAGTTTTACGGGGCGGTCGCTCGGCTTTCCGCAGGAGATCGTCAGCACGATCGTGCAGTGGGCGAAGGACGCCTTCATTCATGTGCAGGAACTCGTGGAGCAGGAAGGAATCGCCTGCCATTTCGAGAAGCGGGGGCGTTTCCTCGGCGCCTGCGCCCCGTCGCATTACGAAGCCCTGAGGGATCGCGAGTCGAAACTCAAGGCCAGCGGGGTGTCCGGCTGCTATCTGGTGCCCCGCGAGCAGCAGGCGAACGAAATCAACAGCGACTACTATCACGGCGGCATGGTGTTTGACGATGCCGGCAAGCTGCATCCCGCACTTTTCTATGGCGGTCTGCTGGATGCCTGCCGCCGGCGCAACAGCATCGTGCTCAGCAGTCAGAACCGGGCGCTCAGCCTGCAGCGCCGCGGCGCCGGCTGGGAAGTGCAGACCGAGCAGGGCGTCGTGCGGGCGCGGCACGTCTTCGTCGCCACCAACGGCTATACCGGTCCGCTGGTGCCGCCGCTGCGCCGCCGGCTCATCCCGGTGGCCAGCAACGTGATCGCCACCGAGGAACTGCCGCCGGATCTCGCCGCCTTCATCTCCCCGAAGGGGCGAACCTTCTCAGAAACGCGGCGCCTGATGCACTATTACCGCATCTCCCCGGACGGCAAGCGCGTGATCTTCGGCGGCCGGACGCGGTTCCGCCACGTCCCGCAGGAAGAGCATGCCCGCATTCTGCATGCCGAACTCACGCGCCGCTTCCCGGTGCTGAGGGAGATCAAGGTCACGCATGCCTGGCAGGGCAATGTCGCCTTCACCTCCGATTCGCTGCCGCATGCGGGCGAGCTGGGCGGCATACACTATGCCGTCGGCTGCAACGGCAGCGGCGTGTCCATGATGCCGTTCCTCGGCGCCATGGTTGCTATGCGGATCGCAGGCCGGCTGCATGGCAGGTTGCCCTTCGGAGATCTGCAGATGCGGGCCTTTCCCATGTACAACGGCGTGCCCTGGTTTCTGCCGGCTGCGGAAGGCTATTTCCGGGTCATGGATTTTCTGGATGAGAGGGTTGGGCGGTGAGTGGAGATCCGCGGCAAAGCCGCATTTCAGGTCATCTGGCGGAGCTTCATTCCCGGTTCCGCGAGCAGAATCCGAAAAGTGCCGCGGCGCAGCAGGCAGCCAGAGGCGTCCTGCCCGGCGGGAACACCCGATCGGTGCTGTACTATCAACCGTTCCCGCTGACCATGGCCCAGGGGCGGGGAGCGCGACTCCGGGATATAGACGGCCACGAATACCTCGATTGCGTTGGCGAGTTTTCCGCCGGACTCTACGGACATGACGAGCCGGAAATCCTCGGCGCCATCAGGGAAGTTCTGAATCGCGGTCTGGTTCTGGCCGCACCGACCGATCTTGAAGCCCGGATGGCCGCGCTGCTGCAGCAGCGGTTCCCGTCGCTGGAACGCCTGCGCTTCTGCAACTCTGGTACCGAGGCCAACCTGTTCGCCATCGCCACGGCTATCGCCGTGACTGGCCGGCGCAAGGTGATGGTCTTCCGGCATGCCTATCATGGCGGCGTCCTGGTCTTCGGGGATGCCAGCCTGCCGATGAACGTGCCGCATGACTTCGTGATGGCGGACTACAATGATGCCGAAGGGGCGCGCCGGATCATCGAGGAGCAGGGCGGCGAACTGGCGGCGGTCATCGTCGAACCCATCCTGGGAGCCGGCGGCAACATCCCCGGCGCGCCGGGCTTCCTGAAGGCGCTGCGCGAGGCCACGCAGCGTACCGGTACGATCCTGATCTTTGACGAGGTCAAGACGTCACGGTGCGGTCCCGGCGGCGTCCAGCAGCTCATGGGCATCCGGCCCGACCTGACCACTATGGGCAAATATGTCGGCGGCGGCCTGCCCTGCGGCGTGTTCGGCGGTCGCGCCGACCTGATGGACCGCTTCGATCCGGCCCGTCCGGATGCGCTCAAGCACGCAGGCACCTTCAACAACAACGTCTGCACCCTGGCCGCCGGTCTGGCGGGGCTGAGCAGGGTCTTCACGCCTGAGCGGGCTGCGGATTTCTTCTCGCGCAGCGAGGATTTCCGGCTGTCCATGAACCGGGAGTTCCGGGAACGGAATCTGCCCATGCAGTGTGTCGGCCTGGGTTCGATGTTCAGTCTTCATTTCACGGCTGACCCGGTGAATGCCCCAGCCGATATCCCGGCGCACAGCCGGCTGCTCGGGCAGCTCTTCCACATGCACAGCCTGCTGAAGGGTGTCCTGGTCTGCGCGAGAGGCGATCTCTTCCTGTCGCTGCCCATGACGGACGCCGATCTGCAGAAGGTCCGGGAGGTCATGCTGGATTTCGCCGCAAGCTATCCGGATGTGCTGACGGCTGGGTGACCGGCAAGGATGGTCCGCATCCTGCCATCCCGCGACGCCGCGCACTCATTGCCGGAGGTCCCCCTGTTCCGTTAACCCGGCAGATGGCCATATTATTTTTATATTGACTTAATTAAGTATTCACTTAATATTTAGGCCATGCAGAGCTTCATGGCCCTATCCGACCCGACCCGCCGCCGCATCATCGAACTCCTCAGCCGGGGCGAGCGCGCGGCCGGCGAGATCGTCGATGCCTTCGCGGTCAGCGCGCCGGCCATATCGCAGCATCTGAAGGTGCTGCGGGAGGCCGGGCTGGTGGAGATGCGGGCGGATGCGCAGCGGCGCATCTACCGGCTGAACCCCGAAGGCCTGGACGAGATGGATGCCTGGATCCGCAATGTCCGCCATTTCTGGGCCGGTCGCCTGGACGATCTGGAACGCGAATTGCGCAAGCCGGAAGCCAAGCCTGGCAAAAGGAGCAAGCGATGAGCAGTGATGTGACCGACAACAACGCCTATGGCACGGTCCTCGAATCCGGCGCAGTGCGCTTCGAGCGGCTCCTGCCCGGGCCGATCGAGCGGGTCTGGAGCTACATCACCGAGCCGGAGAAGCGCGCCACGTGGCTCGCGGGCGGCGAGATGGAGCTGCGCGTCGGCGGCAGGGTGACGCTGGAATTCGACAACAGCCGCCTGTCGCCGCCGGGCGAGGCGGTGCCCGAGCGTTACCGGCAATACAGCGGTCCGGTCACCAATCCGGGCCGGATCACGCAGCTGGATGCCCCGCGTCTGCTCGCCATGACCTGGGGCGACAGGGGCGACGGTTCACCCGCCTCGGAAGTCGTCTTCGAGCTGAAGCCGCAGGGCAACAAGGTACTGCTGACCCTGACCCATCGCCGGCTGACCAGTGCCACGGAAGGCCTCATGGTCTCCTGCGGCTGGCATGTCCATCTGGGTGTCCTGGCAGCCGTGCTGCGGGCGGATGCGCCGCCACCCTTCTGGGCACGGTTCGACGAACTGGAGCGGCACTACCGGAAGCATTTCACGGCCTGAAACAAAAAAAGCCCGGCGTCGCCGCCGGGCTTTTTCCCTGTATGCCACAGGCCTCAGTCGACGGCTTCGATCGCCTTCTTCAGGATGTCGAAGATCTCGTCGATATGGCCCTTGTTCAGGATCAGCGGCGGCGACAGGGCCAGCGTGTCGCCGGTGACGCGGGCGACGAGGCCCATCTCGTAGGCTTTCACGAAGACCTCGTAGCCGCGCTTGCCCGGCCCGTCCTCGCGGGGCGCCAGTTCGACACCGGCCATGATGCCGATATTGCGCAGGTCGACGACGTTCTTCGTGCCCTTCAGGCTGTGCACGGCGTCTTCCCAGTAGGGCGAGAGCGCCTTGGCATTCTCGAAAATGCCCTCGTCGCGATAGAGGTCGAGGGTGGCGAGGCCGGCGGCGCAGGCCAGCGCATGGGCTGAATAGGTATAGCCGTGGAACAGCTCGATCATGTGCTCGGGGCCGTTCATGAAGGCGTCATGCACATGCTTGCGCGTGAACACGGCGGCAGCCGGCACGGCGGCGTTGGTCAGACCCTTGGCCGTGGTCATGATGTCGGGCAGCACGCCGAAGGTATCGGCGCCGAAGGCCGCGCCGGTGCGGCCGAAGCCGGTGATCACCTCGTCGAAGATCAGCAGGATGCCGTGCTTGTCGCAGATCTGGCGCAGCTTCTGCAGATAGCCCTTGGGCGGGATCAGCACGCCGGTGGAGCCGGCCACCGGCTCGACGATCACGGCCGCAATGGTGCTGGCGTCATGCAGCGCGACGATGCGCTCCAGCTCGTCGGCCAAGTGCAGGCCCCAGTCGGGCTGGCCGCGCGAAAAGGCCATGTCCTTCAGGCTGTGGGTATGCGGCAGGTGGTCGACGCCGGCCAGCATGGGGCCGAAGACCTTGCGGTTGGCAACGATGCCGCCGACGGAAATGCCGCCGAAGCCGACGCC
>NZ_DATGQG010000168.1:0-2274 GCF_035304305.1 Ferrovibrio sp. | reverse complement strand
CTGCTTTGGCAGCACCTGTTCTGGATTTTCGGCCATCCGGAAGTCTATATCATCTTCCTGCCCGGCGCCGGCATCGTCTCGACCGTGCTTCCGGTCATGGCGCGGACCAAGCTCCTCGGCTATCGCTGGATCATCGCCGCGATCGTCGCGCTCGCTTTCCTGAGCTTCGGCCTGTGGGTCCACCACATGTACGCGGTGGGCATTCCGCACATGGCGCTCGGCTTCTTCTCGGCCGCGTCGGCGCTGGTCGCAATCCCGACCGGCATCCAGATATTCGCCTGGCTCGGCACCCTCTGGTCGGGGCGGCCGCAGCTCAAGCTGCCGATGCTCTACCTGATCGGGTTCTTCTTCGTGTTCGTGATCGGCGGCCTCACAGGCGTGATGATCGCCGTGGTGCCGTTCGACTGGCAGGCTCACGACACCCACTTCATCGTCGCGCACATGCATTATGTGCTGGTCGGCGGCCTGGTGTTCCCGCTGCTTGCCGGCACCTATTACTGGCTCCCGCACTTCACCGGCAAAGAGCGCAGTTTCAAGCTTGGCGAGGCCGCCTTCTGGCTGATCTTCGTCGGCTTCAATCTCACCTTCTTCATGATGCACCTGACAGGGCTTCTCGGCATGCCGCGCCGGGTCGACGTCTATCCCGCCGACGCGGGCTGGACCGAGCTCAACCTTCTGTCCTCGATCGGCGGTTTCATCACGGCGTTCGGCTTCGCTCTGGTGGTCATCGACATCTTGCAAACGATGCTCGCCGGCCGAGCCAGCCGCCGCAATCCGTGGCGCGCGAGCACACTGGAATGGGCAATGATGCTGCGCCCGGGCACGTACAATTTCGTCAGCCAACCGCATGTCGCGAGCCGCGATCCGCTGGACGACGTACCCGATCTCGACGTCCGGCTCGCGCGCGGAGACGGTTATCTGGCGCGCGACCGCGACGGATTGCGCGAGACAATCGCCGTGTGCGTCAACAGCGGCCGTATCGATTATCTGGCGGTAGTTCCGACCAATAGCTGGCTGCCTGTCGTCACCGCAGCGGTGACCGGCCTGTTCTTCCTCGCCTTCCTGCTCGGCCTCTACTGGGTCGCGGCCGTGGTTCTCGCACTGCTCGCGGCGATGGGCTGGATCTGGGCACGAAAGATCGTCAGCCGCGCGGACGAGGGGCCGATCGACATAGGGCTCGGCGAGACTGCCTACGTCCATCATCAGGCCCAGTTTGCGCCCGGATGGTGCGGAAGCCTCGGGCTGCTTGTCGCCGACGGTACCATGTATGGCAGCCTGCTGTTCGGCTTTGCGTATCTCTGGACCATTGCACCCAACTGGCCGCCGCCGGCCTTCATCGACCCCAGCGTCATCGACCTTGTCGTGGGCACCGCCGGCTTCGGTGTTGCGGCCTGGGCGATGCGCGGTTCGCTGGCCGAGAACGGCCAAGGCGATCGGTACGGCACTGCGCGCTGGGCCCTTACTGCCGCGGCCGGGCTGGTCATCGGTGCACTGGCGCTGCTTGCCGCGCCCCTGTTCCGACTGCCCTCGCCCACCTCCCATGCCTACGCTGCGATTGCGACGATGCTCGTTGCCTATACAGTGCTGCATGCCATCGTGGCGCTGCTAATGGCCTTGTTCGGGTGGACCGGCGTTAAGGCCGGCTACGTCTCTCCAGCCCGCAGCCTGGTCCTGCGCGTAGTAGGATTGTGGACCGACTATGCGGCGCTTGCCGGCATCACTGCTCTTGTCGCGCTACACGTTCCGATCCTGTTAGGCGCCGGGCAATGAAAGTGCCTGCGATGATCTGGGTGGTCGCGGGATTCGTCGGCTGGGCGGCCGCGTTCGGGGCCATCTACGGTCTCCACGGCATCGGCTGCGCTTATGGCTGGGGCGCGGTCCCTATCGGCCCCACCAATCTCCACCGGGTGGTTCAGGTCGGCGCCTGGCTCGCCTTTCTCCCACCGCTGTTGCTGCTCGCACTCTGGCTGCGCCGCCGGCGCGCGCAGGCGAATGAAGGCGGCTCCACGCGCTGGCTGGCGCTGGTGGGGGAAACGACAGCATGGGCGGGCTTTGCTGCCACCGTCATCACCTTCGCCCCTACCGCGACCACCTCCGTCTGCGTATGACGGATCGGCCCATCGATCCGGCGCAGTCTTCCGCGTGGCTGCCGCGTTCGTCAAACCGCCTTGTAGAACCGGATCTTCACCGCCGGGCCTGCGGCTTCTTCCGCCATCTCCAGCGTGCCTATGAACGCCGAGCGGTTGAGCCAATCGTACTTGCCTACCGGCGCTT
>NZ_DATGQG010000167.1:0-23915 GCF_035304305.1 Ferrovibrio sp. | reverse complement strand
GCTGTCGCGGCCGACCATGCCGCCATCCTGATGTATCACCGCTTCGGCGAGGACAGCGTGCCGAGCACCAATATCCGGCTCGAGCAGTTCGACGCCCATATCGCCGAGCTGACCGCGGGCCGCTACAGTGTGCTGCCGCTGCCCGAGATCGTGGCGAAGCTGCGGGCGAAGCAGCCGCTGCCCGACCGCGCCGTGGCGATCACCGCCGACGACGCCTACCTCTCCGTCCTCACCGAGGGCTGGCCGCGGCTGAGGAAGGCCGGACTGCCGTTCACGCTCTTCGTCGCCACCGAGCCGGTGGACAGCAGGCTGAAGGGCTATCTCACCTGGGAGCAGATCCGGCAGCTGAAAAAAGAGGGCGTCACCATCGGTGCGCATTCGCACCGGCATTTCAGCCTGCCGGGCATGACGCGCGAGGCCGCCCGCGCCGATCTGGAGCATTCGCTGCGCCGTTTCGAGCAGGAGCTGGGCGAGTGGCCGGCGCTGTTCGCCTATCCCTTCGGCGAATGGGACAGCGGCGTGAAGGAGATGGTGCGGGAACTCGGCCACAGCGTCGCCTTCGGCCAGCATTCCGGCATCGCCCATGCCCGCCACGACATGTACTGGCAGCCGCGCTTTCCGATGAACGAGGCCTATGGCAGCGTGGAGCGCCTGCGCCAGGTGGTGAACGCGTTGCCCCTGCCGGTGGAGTCGATCGAGCCGGAGGATGTGCTGGTCCGCCTCGGCCAGACGGCGAATCCGCCGGTCCTGCGCTTCACCGTGACCGACGATGTCGAACGGCTGCAGCAGATGGTCTGCTATACCGGCCAGGGTAGGCGCATCGCGCCGAATCGGCTGGACGGCGACGCGCGCCGCTTCGAGGTGGTGCCGCCCGAGCCCTTCGTGCCGCCGCGCGACCGCATCTCCTGCACCGTGCCCACGAAGGAGCAGGGCCGCTTCCGCTGGTTCGGCATCCAGTACACGGTGATGAAGTAGCCAGGAGGCGCTGCGCCGAGCGCGCGTTTTCCGGCCAATCCGCTGATTTTCCTGAATCTGCCGGGTCCCGTTCGAGCCCGTTCGGAGCCAGTTGAGTCCCGTTGGAAGCCGGTTCAGTCCCGTTCGGGGCCAGTTCAATCCCGTTGAGTGCCGGTTCAGTCCCGTTCAGTCCCGTTGAATCCCGTTGAGTCCCGCTGCGGGGCACCCCTCGGGGAACGAGGGAGGTGTGGCGGCGGCGGAAGGATGTGCGCAGCTGTCCGCAGGTGGGCGATTCGTCCGGGACAGCGATACGACGCCGGCCATAGGCATGCGGCGGGCATACGGTCGTATGCCGTTGATCCGATTCACGATTTCCAACAGCAGCAGCGCAGGCAGCGGAAAAAAGCCGCTTGACCACCGGAACATATAATGTACATTTTATGGGGAGAAAGTCAAATGCCGTTCTCCCTCCAATCTCTTCGACTGAGGCCTGCCATGTCCCTGCTTCCAGACCGTGCGCCCTCCCGTCGCCCGCCGCAGCCAAAGCGGCGCGATACCGATCTCTTCTCGCTTTTCGGCTCTGTCGGACCCGAGGGCGAGAACCGCCGCGAGGACATCATCAAGGTCCAGACGCTTCTGGACTGCATGGGCGACTATTCCCTGCCGCACGATTTCCCGACCGGCTGGCCCGGCGATGGCCTGTGGCAGGCGATCCGGAAGCTGCAGAAACGCAACGGCCTGAAGGCCGACGGCACCATCCTGCCGCTCCCGTCCGGCGGTGTGGGTGCAGACGGCGTCGGCGAGACGCTGGCCGCGATGCGGGACGAGGTCGGCGACCGAGTGGCCGGACAGAGAGCCTACACGCCGGCCGAAGTGGACGCGCATTACGAAGACGAGGCTCGCTTCCGCAACACGGTGGCGGAGGAAGCGGCGAGGCCGCCGGCTCCGCGTCTCAGGCGCCGATTGTAAGCGACATATCCAATGCGGAGCCGCCGCAGGCGAAACCGGGTGAGCGGTTGGCGCTGGCGCCCGTCGCGGCCCTGGCGCCGCTGGCCGTAAGAGCCCTGCCGCTGCTCGCGCCGCTGGCGGGAGCGGCGGGTGAATGGGCCCGGCAGCAATATGAGAATGCGCGCAGCAACGCCGAAGCGGCTGATCCCATGCCGCAGACGCCGCCTTCCAGACCGATGAACGATAACGACAAAGCCGCGTCTCAGACGCCGCCGCTCGTGCCGCCGGACGTCAGTGACAGACTGCAGGGTCGCCCGGCGGAAGAGCCCGAGCCGACGATCGAGCAACTGATCCCGCCCGAGATGACGGACTGGTACGAGGGACTGGAGCCGTTCGACCAGGCGCTGGCGAAGCAGCTTATGCTGCTCCTCAACCGCAGGGGAGACAAGGCTACGCAACTCGGAAACGCGCGGTTAACAAAGGCGCTTATGGATAGATTCAATTCTACTCCCGGACTGGCGGGCAAGATAGAGCATGTAGCCGGCTCTCGGAAAAACGGGGTGGGAGTTGATCTTAAGGAAGAGCATATCCCTCATCCCGAGACAGGCCGAAAAGGCGGTCACTGGCCTGACATGACTTTTAGGCTAGCCAGGGAGCTGGCTGATGAGCTTGGATTTGAATACCTGCGGGTTAATTCTGCTCTAACGTTGAAGCGGAACCCGGAAGAAGTGGTGAAGCGGGAGCGAGATCAGAGAGACGGGATTCGCCTGATCAAACCTGCCGATATGATTGAGACTGTAGAAAAGCTGCGCCCGGATGAAGACGGGAACGTAAGTGATAATACTCTTGCGGAGTATGACAAAGAGGCAGCTGCTTTTGCACGGAAGATAGTTAATGCGATTGAAGAAAAAAGGAAGCGAAAGCCACAATGAAGCAGGGCGCAATCTATGAGACGGTTAGACGTTTGCCCGCTCAGCCAGTGTCGATCAGCACACGATACGTGTGGTTGACGGCGGCGGATTGGATGCAATTTTCCGATCTCTTGCGGCAAAGTTTTCCAGAAGCCCGCTTTTATACCGACCCAGGCTCCGTAAACACTCGGAGGAAGGCTGAGCCACCATCAATCTGCTTTCATGATCACCTGCTTGCCACGGAAGGGTATGCAAAACGCGATCACGCAATGATTGTGTTTTCCTCGTCTTGGGTGCCTCACTTTGTCAAATACCAGACGTTTGTTGACGGAGTGGATGATTTCAGTTGGGTTTGCAGCAATTATGCGCGACCTGGCGCGATGGTTCGATTCGGCATGGCGTTGGGCGAGGAAGAGTTGCGGAGTGAAACCGTCATGCCTCACGGCGACATTACGTTTTACGGAATGCCCGGAAACAAAGAGCACTCTGCGCTGAAGCGGCGCTTCCATCGTATTCTGGGGAAGATCGCAACCAACCGCAATCAAAGCTTCTACCGGTTGCCCAGCCGCGAACTGATCAGGACGGAAGACAAGGGCTCGATTTATTGGGTTGGGAAAGACGCGTTGCGTTGGGTCAGAGAGAGGCCTGAACGGTATTTCCTGTACAACGCACAGGATTGGGGTTTCCGACCTTCGGACTGATTTCTCGCTTTGCTGTTTCTCGGGCATGGACCTCAGTCGATGCAGAACGGCAGCACCCGACCAACCCCGATTGATCTGCTTGGAAGCTGAACTGGAAAAGCGAGTTTGACAGACCTGACTCGAAAACGCCGGCACGTTACCGCTACTGGCGCGGAAGATAAGAGGGGGGATATGCGCGTCGTGCCGCCGACCAAGCTGCTCACCGATATCTGCCTGCCGCTGAAACAGGATCGCTGATGCGGATCGGCCGCCGCCATGTCATACAATCGCGCTGGCCGCGCATTCGCACAGAACAGGACAGACATCATGACACCCGAATACCGCACAGCCGGCGAACTGCTCCGCGCCCTCAGGGCGCGCGAGGTCTCCTCGCTGGACCTCACCGAGCAGGCGATCGCCCGCATCGAGGCGCAGGACGGCCGGCTGAATGCTGTGCCGGTGCGCGATTTCGAGCGCGCGCGGGCGGCGGCGAAGGCGGCCGATGCGGCGCTGGCGCGCGGCGAGACGCGGCCGCTGCTCGGCCTGCCGATGACGGTGAAGGAATCCTTCCATGTCGCTGGCCTGCCGACCACCTGGGGCCTTCCCGGCACCAGGGATATCCCGGTGACGCAGGATGCCGTGACGGTGCGACGCCTAAGGGAGGCCGGCGCGGTGATCCTCGGCAAGACCAACGTCCCGCCGATGCTGGGCGACTGGCAGGCCGACAATCCGGTCTATGGCCGCACGGCCAATCCGTATGATGCGGCGCGCACGCCGGGCGGCTCCTCGGGCGGAGCGGCTGCGGCCCTGGCCGCCGGCTATGTCGCGCTCGAACTGGGCTCCGACATCGGCGGCTCGCTGCGTGTGCCGGCGCATTTCTGCGGCGTCTATGCGCACAAGCCGACGCTCAACCTGGTCCCAAGGCGCGGCCATGCGCCGCCTGGCGTGCCGGTGCGCAGCGTCGATCCAGACGTCGACCTGCCCGTGGTCGGCCCGATGGCGCGTTCGGCGGCCGATCTTGCGCTGGCGCTGGAGGTTCTGGCCGGTCCCGACGACGCCGAGGCGGTGGCATACCGACTGCATCTGCCGCCGCCGCGTTTCGCGTCGCTGAAGGAGGCCCGCGTGCTGGTACTCGAGGAGCATCCGCTGCTGCCGACCGATACATCGGTGCGCGCCATCATCGGCGACTTCGCGGCCGGGCTGGAGAAGGAAGGCTGCCGGGTCGCGCGCTCCAGCCCGCTGCTGCCCGACCTCGCGCTGATCGCCGAGACCTACCTGACGATGCTGTTCGCCTTCTTCGGCGCCACCATGCCGGAGAAGGAGTATGCCGAGGCGGCGGCGGCCGGCCGCAGGGGCACGACCGCCAGCCATCGCGAGTGGATGCAGGCGAATTTCGTCCGCACCGCCATCGCCGACCGCTGGCACGGCTTTTTCCGGGAATTCGACATCCTGCTCTGCCCGGTCATGCCGACGGCCGCATTCCCGCATGATTCCCGGCCGCAGCATGAGCGGACCATCAGCATCGACGGCAGATCCTTTCCCTATGATGCGCAGTTCCACTGGGCCGGGCCGGCGACGCTGAACGGCCTGCCGGCAACGGCCTTTCCCGTCGGCATGACGAAGGACGGCCTGCCGGTCGGGTTGCAGGCGGTCGGGCCGTATCTGGAGGATCGCACGCCGCTGCACTTCGCCGCGCTGGCCGAACAGGTCTTCGGCGGCTTCCGCCCGCCGTCGCTTTAGGTCCGCGATGAAAAGCTGGAGCGACAGGCTGCGCGAGGGCAGGCCGCATCAGGCCGGAGCAAAGCCGGCCGATCTGACGCCGGTCTGGCGGGTGCTGGACGAAGCCTCGCCGACTTTGGGCAAGCTTCCGGTTGCCGCCCGGTCTTTCTTCAGAAAACGGCGAAGCAGCGAAGCGCAGAAAATTCGCGCTTGACGCTGCGCCGCCCGCTCTCTACCGTTCAGGCACCATGCAGAACGTCATTCTCACCGTAGCCCTCATTAAGGTAACCGCCGTCGGCGGTGGCCCGGGTTGTTGCGCGTGAGGAGATAACGCATAGCAAAGTGACCCAGAGGCCCCGCCGGCGACGGACGGGGCCTCGGTCTTTTCAGGGCTTCGTCTTTTGCCGGCCGGCAGAACCGGAGACCCGCCATGAACCACCTCGTCACCCTCCACGGCAGCCGGAGCAGTTCCGCTCCCGGCCCGGATGCCTACGACCACCGCGTGCTCGGCACACGGCTCGATCTCTTCCACCAGCAGGAGGAGGGGCCGGGCATGGTGTTCTGGCACCCGCGCGGCTTCGTCATCTACCGCGTGGTGGAGGATTACATCCGCCGCCGCATGCGCGAGGCCGGCTTCCAGGAGGTGCGCACCCCGCAGCTGCTGTCCTGGTCGCTGTGGGAGCAGAGCGGCCATGCCGACAAGTTCGCGCCGCAGATGTTCCGGGTGAATTCCGGCAACCGGCCGTTCGCGCTCAAGCCGATGAGCTGTCCCGGCCATATCCAGCTGTTCAGCAAGCGGGTCCGCTCGGTGCACGACCTGCCGCTGCGCTACTGCGAGATGGGCGCGGTGCATCGCGACGAGCCCTCCGGCGCGCTGCAGGGCCTGATGCGGACGCGCAGCTTCACGCAGGACGACGCCCATATCTTCTGCACCGAAGCCCAGGTGGAGGCCGAGGTGCAGCGCTTCTGCGAGCTGCTGCGCAGCATCTACGCCGATTTCGGCTTCGGCTCGCTGCTGGTCTTCTTCTCGACCCGGCCGATGCGCCGCGCCGGCCCGGATGCCGTCTGGGACCGCGCCGAGGCGGCGCTCGCCATGGCGGCGCGGCGGGCCGGCCTCGACTTCGCGATCCGCACCGGCGAGGGCGCCTTCTACGGGCCGAAGCTGGAATTCCACCTGCGCGACAGCCATGGCCGGGCCTGGCAATGCGGCACGGTGCAGCTCGATTTCGTGCTGCCCGAGCGGATGGGCGCCGAATATGTCGACAGCGACAACGGGCGCAGGCACCCGGTGCTGATCCACCATGCCGTGCTGGGCAGCCTGGAGCGCTTCATCGGCATGCTGCTGGAGCATCATCGCGGGGCGCTGCCGCTCTGGCTGGCGCCGGAGCAGATCCTGCTCGCCAGTGTCGGGCCCGAGCAGGAGGGCTATGTCCGCAAGGTGGCGGCGGTGCTGGGCCGCGAGGGCTACCGCGTCGCGGTGGACGTGCGGCGCGAGCGGCTCTCCCGCAAGATCGCCGAAGCCCATGACCAGGGCGTGCCGCTGGTGGCGGTGGCCGGCGAGCGCGAGGCCGAACGCGGCGCGCTGTCCTTCCGCCGGCGCGACGGCCGGCAGGAGGAACTGCCGGTCGCCGAGGCCGCGCGGCGCTTCCGGAAGGAGGCGTTCCGCTGACAGCCGAAAGACGGCAGACCGCCGCAGAAATGCGGCCGTTACGGTTGATGCAGCGGCGTGTGGTCCATATGTTGGGGGCCTGACCCCAGCATTCATACCAAGAGGCCGAATCGATGCCCCATCACACGCCCCTGATCGCGATGGTTGTCATGGGGCTGGGACTGGCATTCCTGTTCGGCGCCGTCGCCAACCGGCTGAAAATCTCGCCGCTGGTCGGCTACCTGCTGGCCGGCGTGGTGGTCGGGCCCTTCACGCCGGGCTTCGTCGGCGACCAGGCGCTGGCCAACGAACTGGCCGAGATCGGCGTCATCCTGCTGATGTTCGGCGTCGGCCTGCATTTCTCGCTGAAGGACCTGCTCTCGGTGAAGGCAATCGCGATTCCGGGTGCGGTGGCGCAGATCGCGCTGGCCACCATCCTCGGCCTCGGCCTGTCGCTGGCGCTGGGCTGGTCGGTCACCGCCGGCTTCGTCTTCGGCCTGGCGCTGTCGACCGCCTCCACGGTGGTGCTGCTGCGCGCCATGCAGGAGCGCCGGCTGATCGAGACCGAGCGCGGCCGCATCGCCGTCGGCTGGCTGATCGTCGAGGACATCGCCATGGTGGCGGCGCTGGTGCTGCTGCCGGCGATCGCCGGCATCGTCGCCCCCGCGGAAGAGGCCGGCGCGAACGTGGCCGCCATGTCGGGGCTCGACATCGCCACCGCGCTCGGCATCACCTTCGGCAAGGTGGCGGCCTTCATGGTGCTGATGCTGGTGATCGGCCGCCGGGTGATCCCCTGGCTGCTGCATTACGTCGTCCATACCGGCTCGCGCGAGCTGTTCCGGCTCGCCGTGCTGGCGATCGCGCTCGGCGTTGCCTTCGGCGCCGCCAAGCTGTTCGGGGTTTCCTTCGCCCTGGGCGCCTTTTTCGCCGGCATGATCATGAGCGAGTCGCCGCTCAGCCACGAGGCGGCGAACGAGACCCTGCCGCTGCGCGACGCCTTCGCGGTGCTGTTCTTCGTCGCGGTCGGCATGCTGGTCGACCCGATGATCCTCCTGCATCACCCGCTGCCGGTGCTGGGCACGCTGTTCATCATCGTGCTCGGCAAGTCGGTGGCGGCCTTCCTGATCGTGCTGGCCTTCCGCCATCCGGTCGGTACCGCCCTGCTGATCTCCGCCAGCCTGGCGCAGATCGGCGAATTCTCCTTCATCCTCGCCGCCCTGGGCGTTGAACTCGGTCTGCTGCCGGAGCAGGGGCGCGACTTCATCCTCGCCGGCGCGATCCTGTCGATCATGCTCAATCCGCTCTCCTTCGCCGCCGTCGGGCGCCTGCGGCCCTGGTTCGAGAAGCGGTTCCCCGGCCTGCCCGGCGCCGCCGCTGCCATCGCAGGCGAGCCGCCGAAGCCCGATACCGGCGCGACCGCCGCCGAGCCCGTGGCGGAGGATGAAGTCGCGCCGCCGCCGACCGCGCTGAGCGGCCATGTCGTGCTGGTCGGGCACGGCCGGGTCGGCAGCCTGGTGGCTGCCGCCCTGACCGAGAAGGGCCTGCCCTATCTGGTGATCGA
Source organism: Ferrovibrio sp. (assembly GCF_035304305.1). GTDB lineage: Bacteria > Pseudomonadota > Alphaproteobacteria > Ferrovibrionales > Ferrovibrionaceae > Ferrovibrio. Next base: position 15,494 of record NZ_DATGQG010000167.1, on the reverse strand, counting down.
GGATGCCGATACCCGTGTTGCCGAACTGCGCAAGCGCGGCGTCGAGGTCATCCACGGCAATGCCATCCGCAGCGACATTCTCGAGGCCGCGGCGCTCGACCGCGCCGTCCAGATGATCGTGGCGATCCCGAACGCCTTCGAGATCGGCGGGCTGGTGAGCAAGGCGCGCCGGCTGAATCCCGGGCTGGACATCGTTGCCCGCGCCCATGCCGATGCCGAGGTCGAGCATCTGCTCAAGCACGGCGCCACGACGGTGATCATGGGCGAGCGCGAGATGGCGCGGGCGATGATCGAGCATTTCCCGGCCGTCCGGGATGCGAGCCCGCCCTCCGACGACGTGCCGCCGGTCGCCGCCTAGAAGGCAACCCGACCGCCAGCTGCCCCAGACAGGTGGTCTCGTCGCGCGGAGAGCCGGCCCCGGCGCCGGACCATCGATGCGCCCGCGGCCGCATGACCGTCAACCCCGGGCCTTTCGGCGGGCCGCCGCCTTGTCCATGATGGGCCAATCGACTAGAACCGCAGCACGTTTCTGAGACTTATTCGCGCAAGGAGAGCCCCATGCGTCCGAGCGGCCGCCAAGCCGACCAGCTCCGCCCAGTCCGCCTCGAGCCGGGCTTTGCCAAATATGCCGAGGGCTCCTGCCTGGTGAAATTCGGCGAGACCCATGTGCTCTGCGCCGCCACCGTGGAAGAGAAGGTGCCGCCCTTCCTGCGCAATACCGGCCGCGGCTGGGTGACGGCGGAATACGGCATGCTGCCGCGCTCCACCCACAGCCGCACCGAGCGCGAGGCGTCGCGCGGCAAGCAGTCGGGCCGCACCCAGGAAATCCAGCGCCTGGTCGGCCGTTCCCTGCGCGCCGTCACCGATCTCTCCGGATTCGGCGAACGCCAGATCCGGCTCGACTGCGACGTGCTGCAGGCCGATGGCGGCACGCGCACCGCGGCGATCACCGGTTCCTGGGTGGCGCTGCATTTCGCCTTCGCCAAACTGGTGAAAGTGGGCGCGATCGCGAAAATCCCGCTGATCGGCCAGGTGGCGGCGGTGAGCTGCGGCCTCTGCGACGGCGTCGCCGTGCTCGATCTCGACTATCCGGAAGATTCCACCGCGCAGGCGGATGCCAATTTCGTGCTGACCGACAAGAACGCCATCGTCGAGGTGCAGGGCACGGCGGAAAAGCATCCCTTCAGCGAGGAAGAATTCGCCGCCATGCTGGCGCTCGCCAAGAAGGGCGTCGGCGAACTGATGACCCTGCAGCGTCAGGCGGTAGGGCTGTAATCATGGCGCGGCGGCGCTTCAGCGGCGATACGCTGGTGATTGCCAGCCACAATGCCGGCAAGGTGCGCGAGATCGGCGAGCTGATCGCTCCCTTCCGTGTCCGCGCCGTGTCCGCCGGCGAACTGAACCTGCCCGAGCCCGACGAGACCGGCGATACCTTTGTCGCCAATGCCGAGCTGAAGGCGCTGGCCGCGGCGCAAGCCTCGGGCCTGCCGGCCCTGGCCGACGATTCCGGCATGAGCGTCGATGCGCTGGACGGTGCGCCGGGGATCTACTCCGCCCGCTGGGCCGGGCCATCGAAGGATTTCGGCAAGGCGATGGACAAGGTCTGGCAGGCAGTGGAGGAGAAGGGCACCGAGCCGCCGATCCTCGCGCAGTTCGTCTGCGCGCTGACGCTGGCCTGGCCCGACGGCCATTGCGAAAGCTTCGAAGGCATCATTCCCGGACGGCTGGTCTGGCCGCCGCGCGGCAGCAACGGCTTCGGCTACGATCCGATGTTCCTGCCGCAGGTCGAGGTGGATAACGGCAACCTGCGCACCTTCGGCGAGATGCCGGCTGAGGAGAAGCACGCGATCAGCCACCGGGCGCTCGCCTTCCGGCAGCTGATCGATGCCTGTTTCGGCTGAGGCGAAGGCACCGGCGCGCGGCTTCGGCCTCTATGTGCACTGGCCGTTCTGCGTCTCGAAATGTCCCTATTGCGACTTCAATTCCCATGTGCGCGAACGCGTGGATGAGGCGCGCTGGACGCAGGCCTATCTTGCCGAGCTGGATCATTATGCCGGGATCGGCATCGGCCGCGGCGAGACGATCACTTCGGTTTTCTTCGGCGGCGGCACGCCGTCGCTGATGCCGCCGGAGACGACCGCCGCGATCCTCGAGGCCGCGCGGCGCCACTGGCCCTTCGCGCCGGATGTCGAGATCACGCTGGAGGCCAATCCGAACTCGGCCGAGGCGGCGAAGTTTGCCGCCTTCGCACAGGCCGGCGTCAACCGGCTGTCGATCGGCGTGCAGAGCTTCGACGAGGCGGTGCTGAGATTCCTCGGCCGCGCCCATGACGCGGGCGAGGCGCGGCGGGCGATCGAAGCGGCCGCAAAGGCCGTGCAGCGCTATTCCTTCGACCTGATCTATGCCCGGCCGGAACAGAGTGCGGAAGCCTGGCGCGCCGAACTGCGGGACGCGTTGACCCTCGCCGGCGATCATCTTTCGCTCTACACGCTGACCATCGAACCCAATACCGGCTTCGCCGGCGCGGTGGCGCGCGGTGCGCTGAAACCGATGCCCGATGACGCGCAGGCCGCGCTCTACGATCTCACGCAGGAGGTCATGGAGCGGGCCGGCATGCCGGCCTACGAGATTTCCAACCATGCGAAGCCCGGCGGCGAGAGCCGGCACAATCTCGTCTACTGGCGCTCGGGCGAATATCTAGGACTGGGGCCCGGCGCCCATGCCCGCTTCACGCGCGGCGGGACCTGGTCGGCGGTCCAGAACCGCCGCAAGCCGGAAGCCTGGCTGGAAGCGGTGGAGGCCGAAGGCCATGGCCGCGAAACCGAAACACCGGTCGGCAGGCGCGAGCGCGCCGAGGAGGCGCTGATGATGGGCCTGCGCCTCAGCGAAGGCGTCTGGGCGGAAAATCTCCGCGCCGCGAGCGGTCTCTCTCTGGATGAGGTCGTGCCGCCGGCGCGCAGTGTGCCGCTGGAACAGGCCGGACTTCTGACGCGGACGTCCGACAGGCTGATTGCTACAAAGGATGGCCGCGCCGTGCTGGACGGTCTCCTGGCGAGGCTGCTGGCCTAGGCCTTCCCGCGCACCGCCTGCAGGATTGCCAGCAGCGCAATGACAGGCATCACGAAGGCCTCGGGCGAGTCCATGGTCCAGAGCGTGAGGCTGGTGATCACGCACCAGAGCAGCGGCAGCACCAGCAGTTCCCAGCGGATGAGGTGCATGGCGAGCAGGGCGCCGAGCGTGGCGGTCGCGGTCGGGTCGGGAGCGATGCCGAAAACCTCCGCCTGCAACACCGGGCGGCCGAGCAAAAGCGGCAGCATGGCATGCGCGACGATTGCGAAGACCACGATCCCCCAGCCGGTCCGCGCCCGCTTCAGTCCGCTGGCCACTGCCAGCCGTCCCGGCCAGGCGGCGCTCAGCAGCAGCAATGCGCCCTGCGCCGCGAAGCCGATGGCATAGTAGTCGGCGGCCCAGTTGATCGGTGCGTACCAGCCGCGATGGTAGACCCACGCGGTCCAGAGCCAGCCGAGGCCAAGCAGGACGCCGGTTGTGCGGCCAGGCGCGGCGCCGCCGCGCCGCAGCAGGGCGAGAATGCCAAGGCCGGCGGCGAGGGCCGGCACCTGCATCGGCCAGATCGCCGCGTTGTAGAGTTCGAACAGCCGGTAATAGGTCTGCGGCGAGAAGAGCAGGAAATCGGACAGGCGGTAGGTCCACCATTCCGTCATTCAGAGCGCCTCGACATGGGCGATCATGCGCCGCCGCATCGCCTCGTCCGGCATGCGGCCATAGGCGGCGCCCATATTCTCCTCCACATGGGCGACGCTGGTGGTGGCCGGAATGGCGCAGGTGACCGCCGGATGCGAGACGATGAACTTGAGCGCGAACTGCGCCCAGTTGGCGCAGTCGATCTCGGCGGCCCAGGGCGGCAGCGGGTGACGCTTGAGCCGGTCGATCAACGGCCCCTCGCGGAAAGGGCGGTTGGCCAGCACGGCGATGCCGCGCTCGCGCGCCAGCGGCAGGATGCGCCGCTCGGCGGCGCGGTCGAGGAGATTGTAGGTGACCTGGATGAAGTCGAGGTCATGGTCGCGCATGATCGCCTCGAACTCGCCATGCCTGCGGCCTTCCGAGGTGGTGATCCCGACATAACGCAGCCGGCCGTCCGCCTTCATCTGCTGCAGTTTCGGCAGATGCTCCTGCCATGACAGAAGATTGTGCACCTGCATGAGGTCGAAGCGCGGCACGGCCCAGTGCCGGCGCGAGGCCTCGATCTGCTCCGGACCGCGCGCACCCGAGGAGGTCCAGATCTTCTCGGCCGAGAAAACATCCCGCGTCCGCCCCAGCGCCTGCAGGCCATGGCCGATCACCGGCTGCGACGAGCCGTACATCGGCGAGGAATCGATCAGCCTGCCGCCGCGCGCGAAGAAATGCCGCATCACCTCGGTGCAGCCGGCCCGCGCCTGCGGATCGTTGCCGACATTGAAGGTGATCCAGGTGCCGAGCCCGATGACGGGCAGGGCTTCGCCGCTGGACGGGATCGGCTTGGTCACCAGCGTGCCGGTCTGGGCGAAGCCGGAAACAGGGAGGGCGGCTGCTGCGGTTGCGGCAGCCATGAAGGATCGGCGGGTGAGACAGGGTTGCTGCACGGCGGCGCCTGCGCTGTTGGTCTCTTGAAGAGAATGAAATCGCGGCTGCCCGGGTCAAGCCCGGCTGTCCACGCCCTTCTAATCCGTCAGCGTCAGTACATGCGCGTCCTGCGCGGGAACCCTGCCCTCCAGCGTTGCCCGGTAGACCGCTTCGGCATCGCTGCGGCGGCCGTGATGCACGGTGAGCCAGCGCCGGGCATGGGGCAGGAAGGACTCCCAGGCCTCGTCCAGCCGCGAAGCCAGACCATCGCGGCCCCAGTCCTCGGCGCGTTTGCGCAGGCGGTCAGGGGCAAAGAAGAAGACCGGCCGGGCGCCGGGCAGTCCCTTGCCCGGCGGATCCCGGTCGCGATGCGACATGCCGACGGCGCAGCTGTATTTCATGTCTTCGCGGAAATGCTCATGCACCGCGCTGCGGACGCTGCTGCTGCCGGCGAAATCGACGAAGACTGCCGGCAGTTTCGGCAGCTCGTGGATGTCGTCATAGCCGATGACCCGGTCATAGCAGCCGAGCCCGGAGACGAAGGCGCGGTTGCCGCCGGAGGTGAGGCCGACCACTTCGACGACCTTCCGGTTGTGGATGCACTGGGCGAGGCTGAAGCCGGTCTTGGACGAGGCGCTGGACAGGATGATGCTGGCGGCGCCGAAGAAATTCTCCTCGGCGAGGAAGTCGTCGATCAGGAAGGACGTGACGAACAGCGGCCGGAGCAGGGCATAGAGCGCTTCATCGCCGGGACGCCAGATCGGGTCCTTGGCGCAGCGCGTGTAGAGATTGTAGGCCGGCGGCAGCTTCTGCCGGTGCGGACTTGCGTCGACGAAGCTGCCGTCCGACACGCGCTCGGGCCGCAGCACGGCATGGCTCGCCATCGGGAAATAGCCGTAGATGCGCTCGCCCCGGCCGATCGCATCATGCCGCGATTCCCTCACATCGGCGAAACCCCAGACCGGAATGATGCCCTGGCCGCCATCCGCCGCGGGGAAGAACTGCCAGTAGGCCATGCGCTCGCCCAGTTCGGCATAGGTGATGTTGTTGGCGGTGAAGGCGAAGCGGTCTATGGCGAGCAGGATTTCGCCCGGCGCGAGATCCGGCAGAGGGCGCTCGCCGATGCGGGTTTTCCGCAGGTCGGATTTGTCGACGGTGAACTCGGTCGCGGTCACGGGCATGTCTGTCTCCAGTGCTCACAGTATCCGCTGCCAGCTTACGCCGGTGCTGCGGCTGTTCCGTGACAAAAATCGGTATGCGGCGACGGTTTTATTCCGCCGGCTGCCGGCCGGAGGCCGCGTCCTCTGCATGGTCCTCGTCCGGGGCCTTCGGCAGCAGCCGCTGCACGAAGCGGCCGAGATCGTCGAGATAGGTGAAGATCACCGGCGTCACGATCAGGGTCAGCAGGGTCGACGATACCAGGCCGCCGATCACCGCATGCGCCATGGCCGAGCTCTGCCTGGCGCCTTCGCCCAGCGCGAGCGCCAGCGGCATCATGCCGAAGATCATCGCCAAGGTGGTCATGATGATCGGCCGCAGCCGGATCGTGCCGGCGGCCAGAATGGCGTCGGCCCGGATCATCCCCTCGCGCCGCGCCTGGTTGATGAAGTCGACCAGCAGGATGGCGTTCTTGGTCACCAGGCCCATCAGCATGATGAAGCCGATGACCGAGAAAATGTTGAGCGTCGAGCCCCAGAGCCAGAGGCCGAGAATGACGCCGATCAGGGAGAGCGGCAGCGAGGCCATGATGGCGAGCGGCTGCAGGAAGCTGGCGAACTGCGAGGCGAGGATCAGGTAGATGAAGATGACCGCCAGCAGCAGGGCGGCGGCGGCATAGCCGGCGGATTCCACCATGTCCTTGGAGGCGCCGCCGAACCAGAAGCGGTAGCCGGGCGGCAGCTTCATCTGCTCGAGCCTGGCCTGGATCTCGCGGCTGGCCTCGCCGACGGTGCGGCCCGACGTGCTCGCGGTCAGCAGCACCTCGCGGGCAAGATCGCGGCGGTTGATCTGGGTCGAGCCGGCGGACGGCCGGATTTCCGCCACCTGCGCCAGCGCCACCATCTTCGGGTTGCCGGCGGCATCGGTCTGCGTCGAGGCGACATAGATGCGCTCCAGATCCGGCAGCCCCGTGCGGTCGTCCCGCGGCAGGCGGACGAAGACGTCGTAATCCTCCGAATCCGGCGCCTTCCAGGTGCCGGCCTCCTCGCCGGCCAGCAGCGGCCGCAGCGTGGCGGCGATCGAGGAGAGGCTGACGCCGAGATCGGCGGCAAGCTGGCGGTCGATGTCGAGCGCCACGGTCGGCTTGTTGGCCTTCAGGCTGGATTCGAGGTCGACCACGCCGGGCACGGTGCGGATGATCTCCATCGCCTCGCGCGACAGGCGGTCCAGTTCGGCGATGTCCTGGCCCTGCAGGCTGATCATGATCGGCTTGTTCAGGCCGCCGCCCAGGTTGGGCAGGCCGATATTGATGTTGTCGATGCCGGCGATCTGCCAGAGCCGGTCGCGGAAGGGCTGCGCCATTTCCTGCGGCGTGCGGCTGCGCTGCTCCAGCGGCACGAAGCGGACATAGATCATCGCCACGTTGCGCCGCGCGAAGGGACCGGCATTGACGGAAGCGACCGAGTAGCTGACTTCCGGGAACTCCTTCAGCGCATCCTGGACCTGCCGCACCTTGGCCTCGGTATAGTCGATCGCCGCGCCGGGCGGCGTGGTGATCTCGACGAGGATTTCCGAAAGGTCCGGCTCGGGGACGAATTCCGTGCCCAGCCGGCCGATCATCGCGGCGCTGCCCGCGAAGCTCAGTACCGCGATCAGCAGCACGGCCCAGCGGAAGCGCAGGCTCCAGCGCAGGATGCCGCGATAGAGCTGCGCCAGATGCTCCATGCCCCTGTCGACCAGCCCGACGGCCCGGCCGATCGGTCCGCGCCGGGCATTCGGCAGGCTGTCCGGATCATGCCAGACGCTGGACAGCATCGGGTCGAGGGTGAACGAGACGAACAGAGAGATCAACACCGCCACCGTGACGGTGATGCCGAACTGCAGGAAGAAGCGGCCGATGATGCCTTCCATGAAGGCGACGGGCAGAAAGACCGCGACGATGCTGAGCGTGGTCGCCAGCACCGCCAGCCCGATCTCGTTGGTGCCGTCCAGCGCCGCGCGGCGGTGGCTCTTGCCCATGGTGACATGGCGGGTGATGTTCTCGCGCACCACGATGGCATCGTCGATCAGGATGCCGATGGCGAGCGACAGCGCCATCAGCGTCAGCTTGTTGAGGGTGAAACCGGCGGCATGCACGGCGGCGAGCGTGCCGATCACGGCGATCGGCAGGGTCAGGCCGGTGATGATCGTGCTGCGCCAGGAATTCAGGAACAGGAAGACGATCAGGATGGTCAGCGCGGCACCCTCGATCAGGGTGCGCTGGACGCCGTTGACCGAGATCAGGATGGCGCGGCTGTCGTCGCGCAGGAATTCCAGCTTGAGGTCGGCCGGCAGGTCCTTCTGCAGGATGGCGGTTTCTTCCTTCAGGCCGTTGATCACCTCCAGCGTGTTGGCGCCCTGCACCTTGACGAATTCGATGATCAGCAGCCGCTCGCCGTTGTAGAGCGCGACGGCATCCTTCTCCTCGGTGCCGTCCTCGACCGTGGCGATGTCGCCGAGATAGACCGGTGCGCCGCCGCGGCGGGCGACGATCAGGTTGGCGAAATCGCGCGGATCGATGACCTTGCCTTCGATCTGCACGACGAACTCGGTCTGCGGCCGGGTCAGGGTGCCGACGGGAAGCTGCTGGTTCTCGGCTTTCAGCAGGTCGACCAGCCGGTCCATGCCGATGCCGTAGGCATGCATCTTCTCCGGATTCGGCATCACGTTGATGCGGCGCTTGACGCCGCCGACGATATAGGCGCGACCGACGCCGCGGACGGTCTGCAGCCGTTTCAGGATCACCTGGTCGGCGAGAGTGGTCAGCTCGCGCAGGTCGCGGCGGTCGCTGCGGATGGCGATCGAGGCGATCGGCTGGCTTTCCGGACTGAAGCGGCTGATCTCGGGATCCTCGATCTCGTCGCGGAACCGCGGCGTGACGCTGGCCACCTTCTCGCGCACGTCCTGCACCGCTTCGACCGCGTCCACGGTCAGCTCGAATTCGATGATAACGGTGGAGCGGCCTTCGAGCGATCGCGAGGTCAGCGAGCGCACGCCGCTGACCGTGTTCACCGCATCCTCGATCGGGCGGGTCACCTCGCTCTCGATGCTTTCCGGCGTGGCGCCCGGATAGGCGGTGCTGACCACGACGATGGGGAACTCGACGCTGGGAAACTGCTCGACGCTGAGCTTGAAATAGGAGAACAGGCCGACCACCAGCAGCGACGCCATCATCATCGTGGCGAAGACCGGATTGTTGACGCTGATGCGGGTCAGCCACATGGCTGCCTCCCCCGGGGCAATGGACTAGCGGCCGGCGACGCGGGCGGCGAGGCCGTCATTCAGGCGCAGGCCGGGCGTGCTGATCACGGTTTCGCCTGCTGCCAGGCCGCTGGCGATGCCGACCCGGCCATCGGTGGTCTGGTCGATGGCGACGGTGACGGCGCGGCGCTGCAGCCGGCCGTCCTGCAGGACATAGACGACGGTTTCGGTGTCTTCGCGGCGCAGGGCCTCAGCCGGGATCGCGACGGTATTCGCGGCTTCCGCCAGGATCGCCTCGCCGCTGCCGAACATGCCGCCGCGCAGGGACAGATCGCCGTTGCGCAGCAGGATATAGACCGGGATCGAGCGCGAGCCGCTCTGCGCGGTCGGATTGATGCGTTCGATATGGCCCTCGAACAGGCGGTCGCCGAAGCCCTCCACGCGCAGCACGACCGGCTGGCCGATCCGGAGCTGCGGCACGTCGCGGGCCGGCACCAGCGCCTCCATTTCCATCACGTCCAGATCGGCAATGCTGAACAGCCGGGCGTCGACGGCAACCCGTTCGCCCGGATTGACGAAGCGTTCCGCCACCAGACCGTCGATCGGCGCGTAGATCGCGGCGTCGTTCAGCGCCTTGCGCGCCATGGCAACCTGCTGTTCCAGAGCGGCGACATTGGCGCGCGCGGTGCGCCAGGCATTTTCGGCCTCGTCCAGCGCGGTCTGCGATTTCACCCCGCGCTGGGTCAGCGTCACCGCCTTGTTGCGGTTGATCTCGGCGAGGCTGAGGGTGGAGCGCGCGGAGTCCAGGTTGCTCTGCTTCTCGCGCAGCTTGGCGGCGAGATCGGCAGTATCGAGCTTCGCCAGCAGCTGGCCCTTCTTCACCCGCTCGCCCGGGCGCACGCGGATCTCCTCGACGACGGCGGCCACTTCGGCGCGGATGACGGTCTGGTTGAAGGGCTGCAGGCTGCCACTCAGGCGGACCGCCCGGCGCAGGTCGGCGGTTCTGGCCTCGGCAAGATCGGCGGGAGAGAATTCCAGTCCCTCGAAACGGGGCGCGGCTGTCGGGGATACGGGGGCCGTGGCCACGGCATTGGCCGGCTGCCGCGCCTTGAACAGGTACAGCCCGCCGCCGCCGATCACCGCCAGCGCCAGCACGCCAAGCCCGATTTTGGCCAAACGCCTCATAATCTTCCCCAAATCCCCCGATGCAATCGCCCGTTCGACCGGCGCCCGGCGAGGGCAATAAGGCGGCGCCAGTGTATATAGATACGTGTAGACCCCGTCCATCCTGCATCAGTTACCAGGGGGTAACTTGTGATATTGGTCACGCCCGTGACGACGATCCTTACCATCGGCCATTCGAATCATCCCATCGCCGCCTTCATCGCGCTGCTGCAGGCGCATGGCGTGGAGCTGCTGGCCGATATCCGCTCGCAACCGGCCTCGCGGTTTTCACCGCAATTCGGCCGTGCCGCGCTGGAGCGGAGCCTGGCGGAGGCCGGCATCGCCTATCGCTGGTTCGGCGAGGGCCTGGGCGGCCGGCCGCGCGATCCGGTCCTGTATCGCCCGGACGGGCATCCGGATTACGCCCGGATGGCGGCGAGTCCCCGATTCGCCGCGGCTCTGGACGAGCTGCTGGCGGCCGCATCGGTGGCAAGGGCGGCGATCATGTGCGCCGAGCGCGATCCGCAGAAATGCCACCGTAACCAGCTGGTTACGCCGGCCCTGCTGGCTCGCGGCGTTGCGGTCCGGCACATTCTCTCCGATGGCAGGCTGCTGCCTGCCGAGGCAGCGGCGACACCGGTGCAGCCCAGCCTGTTCTAGCCGAATTATCCATGCTTGACGGCCGCTTGCGCGCTGCCGCACACTCTGGCCGCTAGAAAGAGCGCATCTGGAGGAAACGATGATTCAGCGCATCAAGCGCCGTGGCGGATTCGCCGTGGCTGTCACCGCCGGCCTGCTGGCTGCCAGCTTTGGCGGCGACGCCTCGGCACAGACCTACAAACTCATGACTGGTCCCCAGGGTGGTGTGTGGGTACCGCTCGGTGGCACGCTCAAGGCCATGTTCGAAAAGGCAATTCCCGGTTCGACCGTGCAGACCCTGCCCGGCGCCGGCATCGCCAACGTGAAGGGCGTGCAGGAAGGCAAGGCCGATTTCGGCTTCGGCAACTCGATCTCGACGGTCGACGCGGTCAACGGCAAGCCGCCGTTCACCGAGAAGGCAACCAATGTCTGCCAGATCGCCAACCTGTATCCGCAGTATTTCCAGGTGGTGGTGCTCGCAGATTCGGGTATCAACAAGATCGAAGACCTCAAGGGCAAGGCAATCGCCGTACAGACCCGCGGCAATACGGCGGAAGCCATCTCGCAGCATATCCTGCAGGCCCATGGCCTGAGCTATGACGCGATGGGCAAGGTCAACTTCATGGCCTCGTACAACGATGCCGCGTCGCTGCTGAAGGACGGCCATGCGCAGGTCTTCACGCTGGGCACCACGATCCCCGCCGCTTCGGTCATGGATCTGGCCAGCGCCCGCGACATGAAGCTGATCCCGATTACCGATGAAGGCCTGGCGGCGATGAAGAAGATCAACGCCGGCTATAACAAGGTGATCGTCCCGGCCGGCACCTACCCGAAGCAGGACAAGGATCTGCCGGTGATCGGGTATTCGACGCACTTCATCACCCAGTGCAAGCTGCCCGAGGACAAGATCTACGCCGTCACCAAGGCGATGGCGACGCAGATTGCCGATCTTGCCGCAGTCAATAAGGCCATGGCCAAGATGACGGCCAAGGAGATGGCCGAGGATATTGGCGTGCCGCTGCATCCGGGTGCGGCGAAGTACTACCGCGAGGTCGGCGCGCTGAAATAAGTTGAGGCCACCTAAGCCGGCGCCGCTTCGGACGGGCGGCGTCGGTTCTTTTTTGCAACGATTACGGCTTCTCGAAGCAGCGTAATCGATCCGGGGAGGGGCGGACGATGGAGAACAAAAGCCTGGTCGAGCGCATTGCGGCGCCGATCGGGGTGGCGATGGCGGTTTACCATCTGTGGGTCATCGCGTTTGCTCCTCCGGAAGCGATGATTTTCCGGGCCACCCACCTTGCTTTTGCGGTGGTCTTGATCCTGTTGCTGAACCCGGTCTCGACCAGGGACGGCCGGCGACGTTTCATCTGGTATGACGCATTGATGCTTGCCGGCGCGGCTTTCGCCCTGGGCCATCTGTTCGTCAATTACGACTACTTCATCAACCGCATCATCTACATCGACGATCTGACAGTCATCGACGCTGCTGCGGCGGTGATCCTGCTCTGGGTGGTGCTGGATTGCACGCGGCGCGTGATCGGCTGGGCGCTGCCGATCACGGCATTGCTGTTCATGGCGCATGCGCTGTTCGTCACCCAGGTCAATCCGCTGACCCTGCTGGATCAGCTTTACATGACCACCGAAGGCATCTTCGGTTCCACGCTCGGCGTCTCGGCTGCCTATGTGATGATCTTCGTGCTGTTCGGTGCCTTCATGGAGCGCACGGGCACGGGCAGTCTGTTCATGGATTTTGCCCTGGCGGTCACCGGCCGTTCGGCCGGCGGCCCCGGCAAGGTTGCCGTGGTGTCGTCCAGCCTGTTCGGCACCGTTTCGGGCAGCGCCGTCGCCAACGTTATGGTCACCGGCGCGATCACCATTCCGCTGATGAAGCGTACCGGCTTCCGCGCGCCTTTTGCGGCGGGCGTTGAAGCGGTGGCCTCGACCGGCGGCCAGATCATGCCGCCGATCATGGGCGCCGCCGCTTTCGTGATGGCGGAGTTCCTAGGCGTATCTTATGCCACCGTGGCCCTGTGGGCGCTGACCCCCGCGGTGCTGTTTTACGTGGCCTGCTTTGCCGCCGTGCATTTCGAAGCCAAGCGTCTCGGCCTGAAGGGACTGCCCGGCGAGGAGGTGCCGAGCTTCCGCAATGTCATGCTGGATCGCGGTCACCTCTTCATCCCGGTGGCGATCATTCTGGCGGGCATGTTCATGGGCTATTCGGCGCCGCTCTGCGCGCTCGCCGGCACCCTGGCCTGCTTCCCGATCGCCCTGCTGCGTGCCAGCACCCGGCGCGGCCTGAATATCAGGCTGATCTGGGATGCCCTGCAGGATGGCTCCAGGAATACCCTGGCGGTGGCGCTGGCCTGCGCCTGCGCCGGCATCGTCATCGGTTCGATCACGCTGACCGGTCTTGGCATCACCTTCACCAACGTCGTGGTCAACCTGGCACAGGACAGCCTGATCCTCGCGCTGCTGCTGACCGCCTGCGCCGGCATCATCCTCGGCATGGGCATGCCGACCACGCCGGCCTACATCGTCATGGTCTCGCTGATGGTGCCGGCGATCATGAAGCTGGGTGTGGTGGAGCCGGCGGCACACATGTTCGCTTTCTACTTCGCGATCCTGTCGGCCATCACGCCGCCGGTGGCCCTGGCGGTCTATGCCGGTGCGAGTCTGGCCAAAGCCGATGTCTGGCAGGCAAGCTTCTCAGCCGTACGCATCGGCGCTGCGGGCTTTATCGTGCCGTTCATGTTCGTCTTTGAGCCGGCCCTGCTGTTCATTGGCGACTGGCCGACCATCCTGCATGCCGTGATCACCGCTGCTGCAGGCTGTTTCATGCTGGCGGCATCGCTGCATGGCTATCTGTTCAAGCCGACCAGGCATTGGGAGCGGGTGCTGATGTTCGCTGCGGCGCTGACGCTGATCAAGCCGGGGCTGGTGACTGACCTGGTTGGTCTCGGTCTGATCGCGATCGTGCTGTTCAGCCAGAAATTCGTCGCGCGCGCGGCTCAGCCCACGGCGTAGACCAGTTTAGCGACTCCCCTGGACAGGGGTTCGCTCTCCAGCAGCCGCAGCGTCCTGTCGCGACGCTGCGGCGGCAGGAGGGGGATGCCTTCGCCGATCAGCACCGGGACGACGTAGAGCTCGAAGCGGTCGAGTGCACCGGCATCGAGAAAGCCGGCCCAGAGCTTCGGTCCGCCGTAAAGCCAGACATCGCCGTCGGACTGCCCGCGCAGTTCCGCCGCCAGCGCCGCGAAGTCGGCCGGCCGTGTCTCCGTCCGGGGCGGCGGATCGGCCAAAGGTCTGCCGGTCACGATATAGGCGCGTTTTTCCCCGTACAGCCAGTCTCCGGACAGGCTCCGCGCCGCCTCGTAGCTGCTGCGTCCCATGACGATGCTGCCGATCCCGGCCATGAATTCCGCATAGCCGAATTCCGCCGGGTCGTAGTCATGCAGCCAGTCGAAGCTGTCGTCGGCGCGCGCCACGAAGCTGTCCGCGCTGACGGCGAGATAGGCCCGGAAGAGCGGCGTCGTCAGGGCCGGACTACCTTGTCGGGATTGAGGATATTGTCGGGATCGAGGGCGCGCTTGATCTTGCGCATCAGCTCGATCTCCACCGGCGACTTGTAGTGGGTGATCTCGTCGATCTTCATGCGGCCGACGCCGTGTTCGGCCGAGATCGACCCCTTCATCTCATGTGCGATGCCGTGCACGATGTCGGAAACCTCGTCCCAGAGGTCGAGGAATTTCTGCGGCTCCCAGCCGACCGGCTGCGACGGATTGAAGTGGATGTTGCCATCGCCGATATGGCCGAAGGCGACGATGCGCACGCCGGGCACCCTGGCCTCCACCGCCCGGGTCGCCTTCTCGATGAAGGCCGGCATCTGCGAGACCGGCACGGCGATGTCGCATTTGATCGAGCCGCCCTCGGGCTTCTGCGCGCTGGACAGCGCCTCGCGGATTTTCCAGAAGGCGGCGCGCTGGCTCTCCGACTGCGCGATCACGGCGTCGAGCACGAATCCCTTCTCCAGGCCGTCGGCCAGCACGGCCTCCATGGCATTGCCGATGCTGCCGTCGTCGCGTCCCGAGGAGAATTCCATGATCAGGTACCAGGGATGGCGTTCCGCGATCGGATCGGAGGTCGCCGGGGTATGGCGCAGCACGTAATCCAGGCCGATGCGGGGGATCAGTTCGCAGCCGGTGACCTGGCCGCCGGTGGCCTGCTTGCCCAGCGCCAGCAGTTCGATGGCCGCCTGCGGGTCCGGGATCGCGATGAAGGCGGTCGCGCGGGCAGCGGGAAGCGGATAGAGCTTCATCACGGCGGCGGTGATGATGCCGAGCGTGCCCTCGCCACCGATGAACAGGTGCTTCAGGTCGTAGCCGGTATTGTCCTTGCGCAGGCCGCGCAGGCCGTCCCAGATCTGCCCGTCGGCCAGCACGACTTCCAGTCCCAGCGCCAGTTCGCGCGTGTTGCCGTAGCGCAGCACCGCGTTGCCGCCGGCATTGGTGGAGAGATTGCCGCCGATGGTGCAGCTGCCCTCCGAGCCGATGGAGAGCGGAAACAGCCGGCCGGCGGCACGGGCGGCCTCCTGCACCTGGCTCAGGATGCAGCCCGCCTCGACCGTGATCGTGTCGTTCAGCGGATCGATGGCGCGCACGCGGTTCATGCGCTGC
>NZ_DATGQG010000166.1:0-17067 GCF_035304305.1 Ferrovibrio sp. | reverse complement strand
GTCGAGCATGGCAAGGAAGGCCGCACGGCCTATGCGATGGACTCGCTCAAGCGCGCCATGCGCTGGGACGAAACCCGTTTCGGGCTGGAATACGATCTCGACCTGTTCAACATCGTGGCCGTCAGCGACTTCAACATGGGCGCGATGGAGAACAAGAGCCTGAATGTCTTCAACGACAAGTACATTCTGGCCGATCCGGACACCGCCACCGATGCCGACTATGCCGGCATCGAGGCGGTGGTGGCGCATGAGTATTTCCATAACTGGACCGGCAACCGCATCACCTGCCGCGACTGGTTCCAGCTCAGCCTGAAGGAGGGCCTCACCGTCTTCCGTGACCAGGAATTCTCCTCCGACATGCGCTCGCGTCCGGTGCAGCGCATCCAGGCGGTGCGGGCGCTGCGGGCACGACAGTTTCCCGAGGATGCCGGGCCGCTGGCGCATCCGATCCGCCCGGACAGTTACATCGCCATCGACAACTTCTACACGGCGACGGTTTACGAGAAGGGCGCGGAAGTCATCCGCATGATCCATACCCTGCTGGGCGAGGAAGGCTTCCAGAAGGGCATGAGGCTCTATGTCGAGCGCCATGACGGCGAGGCGGCGACCTGCGACCAGTTCGTTGCCGCCATGGCCGATGCGACCGGCGTGGACCTCGGGCAGTTCAAGCTGTGGTACAGCCAGGCCGGCACGCCGGAACTGGAGATATCCGGCCGCTATGATGCGCAGACCGGCACCTACGAGCTCGACGTGGCGCAGCGCGTGCCGCCGACGCCCGGCCAGCCCGAGAAGGCGCCGATGCATATTCCGCTGCGCGTCGGCCTGCTCGATGCCCAGGGCCGCGACATTGCGCCGAAAGACGGCGACAGGCCATTGTCGGTTACCGCGCCCCACCAGACCTTCCGCTTCGCCGGTGTGCCGGAGCCGCGCGCCCTGTCGCTCAACCGTGGTTTCTCCGCGCCGGTGAACATCAGGGCCCGGCGCAGCGGTGCCGAGCTGGCTTTCCTGATGGCGCATGACTCAGATGCGTTCGCGCGCTGGGAAGCCGGACAGCAATATGCCACCGACCTGCTGCTGGCCCATGTGCGGGACGGCAGGCCGTTCGATGACGGCTTCATCGGCGCTTTCGGCGAGATCTTGCGCGATGCCTCGCTGGACAAGGCTTTTGTGGCCGAAGCCATGGCCCTGCCGAGCGAGGATTACATTGCCGAGCGGATGGAGGTGGTGGACGTGGAAGGCATCCACGCCGCCCGCATCGCGTTGCGCCGCCGGATCGCCGAAAGCCTCCGGCCCGAACTGATGCGGATCTACGAGGAGAACCGCAGCCGCGAGCCCTATGACCCGGGCGCGGAGCCGGCCGGACGCCGCGCGGTGAAGAATGCCGCGTTGTCCTATCTGTCGGAACTGGCTCAGGACGATCGGGCGATCCTCGCCATGATCGCCGAGCAGTACCGGTCGGCCGACAACATGACCGACCGGATGGCGGCCCTGCGGCTGCTGGTCGACCTCGACGTCCCGGAGCGGAGCGAGGCGCTGGCCGACTTTTACCAGCGCTACAGGGACGATGCGCTGGTGCTCGACAAATGGCTGTCCCTGCAGGCGGTCTCATCGCTGCCAGACACGCTGGAGCGGGTAAAGGATCTGCTGAAGCACCCGGCCTTCTCGATGCAGAAGCCGAACAAGGTGCGGGCGCTGATCGGCAGTTTCACGGCCGCCAATCCCCTGCGCTATCACGCGGCCGACGGTTCGGGCTACGACTTCCATGCCGAGCGCACGCTGGAGCTCGACGCGATCAATCCGCAGGTGGCGGCAAGGCTGCTGGCGCCGCTGGGCCGCTGGCGGCGCTTCGATGCCGGACGACAGGAAAAGATGAAGGCGGCACTCGAGCGGATTCTCGCCGCACCGAAACTCTCCAGCGATACTTACGAGATCGCCTCGAAGTCCCTGAAGAGCTGAGCGGCTACTGGACTTTCAGGCCGATAGCGCCACGCAGATCGGCGCCTTCCAGATCGGCTCCGCGCAGGTCGGCATTGGTCAGGTCGCAGTCGAGGAAGGAGCAGCCGCGCAGGTTGGCGCTGCGCAGATCCGCCATGGTCAGGATCGAGCGATTGAACAGCGCGCCCTCCAGATCGGCGCCCTGGAACTTCGCCTGGGTCATGTTGCATTCCTGCAGCGACGCGGCCTGGCGCCGGTTCTTCGCGCCGGCGATGCTGACGGTCGAGATGCGCGCGCCGCGGAAGTCGGCATTGGTCATTATCGCGCGGTCGAACTTGGCGCCCTGCAGGTTGGCGGTCGCGAAATTGGCGTTCAGCATCATCGCGCCGCGCAGGTCGGAGAGCACGAAACGCGAGCCGGAGAAATCGGTATTGCGCAGGATTGCGTAAGAGAAGTCGCCGGCCGAGAAGTTGATGTTGTTCAGCTTGAGATCGGAAAGATCGTAGCGGCTGAAATCCACCCGCATGCCCTGCTTGCCCAGGGTTTCGATCCAGGTCAGATGCTCCTTGACGATGAACTGAAGCGACTTGTCCAGGCTCTCGATGCTGCGGGGCAGGATCGCCTTGGAGAGATCGGCGTCGCGCAGGTCAACGGGGCGGAAATAGGCGGCGGTGAGGTCGGCGCCCTCGAAATTGGTGTCGTTCAGCACCGCGCCGGCCAGGACCGAGCCGTGCAGCACGCATTGCGACAGGTTCGATCCCGTCAGGTCGGCGCCGGTGAACAGGCAGCCGGCGAGATTGGAGCCGCTCAGGTCGGCGCCGTTCAGCTTGGCGTTCGAGAAATTGCAGTTGCTGAGATCGGTGTTGCGGCCGATTACCTTGCCCAGCTTGGCCGAGGTCAGGTTGGCGCCAGCCATCTTGGCATTGTCGATCGAGGTGGCGCGTTTCAGCACCGCAAGCAGGTTGCCGTCCTCGTCCGGCCGCAACAACACGCCGTCTCGGATATCAGCGTTGGTCAGGTTGGCGGATTCCAGATTGGCATTGCGCAGGTTGACGCCGCGCAGGTCGGCCTTGGTCAGGTCGGCGCGGCGGAAATCCGCGCCCTGCAGATCGGCGGCGAAAAACGACGAGCCGACCAGGACGGCATGGCTGAAATCGGCGTAGCTCATCTTGCTGCCGACGAAGTCGGCCGAGGAGAGTTCCTTGCCGCTGAAGTCGAGGCGCGAGGCATCGCGGAAATGCAGCACCATGCGCTTGCCGCCGCGCACGCCGCGCACATAGCTGGCGTGCTCGGCGAACAGCTCGTCGATCTCGTACTGGGCGATGACCTTGACCGGATTGTTCATGCGCGGGGCTACCTGTTTCCGGGGGCACCCTAGGCGAAGGCGGCGGTCACGACAAGGTGACCCCGCTGGCGCCGGTAAAGTCGGCGCCCACCACATCGGCGTGCCGGAAATCGGCGCCGGTGAGGTCCGCGTCCCGGAAGTTGGCGCCCTTCAGGTTGGCGTCGCGCAGGTCGGCATTCATCAGGATGGCCCGCGTGAAATTCGCGCCTTCCAGCTGCGCGGCCGACAGATTGGCCTGGCTCAGATTGGCATTTTCCAGGCTGGCATGCCACCGGGTGGTATGCAGCGAGGAGATCGGCATCGGGGTCATACGGGCGCCGCGGAAATTGGCGCCGATGAGGTTTGCGCCGGCGAATTTCACGCCGCGCAGGTCGGCGCCGGCGAAACTGGCATTCAGGCCCATGGCATCCGAGAAGTCGCACATGGTCAGCGAGGCGCCGCCGAAATCGGCTTCGACCAGGGTCGACTGCACGAACAGCGCGGCGGAGAGGTCGATCAGCGGCAGCCGCACCCCGGACATGTCGATCCGGCTGAAATCGGCGCGGCGGCCCTTCATGCCCAGCGATTCCGCCCAGGCGAGGTGGTCGCGCAGGATCGTCTGCAGGGACTGGTCGAGATCGGCGATGGCCTTGGGCAGCAGGGCGCCGCTGAGCCTCGCGTCGCGCATCTCGGTTGCGCGGAAGAATGCGCCTGCCAGATCGGCGCCTTCGAAGCTGGTGCCGTGCAGCATGGCGCCGGCCAGGACTGCGCCGGACAGCGCGCAGCCGTTCATATTGGTGTTGGTCAGGTCCGCGCCGACCAGGATCGCCCCGCGCAGGTTGGAATTGGACAGGTCGGCATCCACCAGCTTGGCATTGGCCAGATTGGCATGGCTGAGGTCGGCCTGCTGGCTCATGATGCGGCCGAGCTTGGCGCCCACCATCTTGGAATGGGTCATCTGGGCCTTTTCCGTCACCGCGCCGCCCACGGCGACCGGGACGAGATTGCCGTCATCGTCAGGACGGAGCAGGCGGCCGTCGCGCAGGTCGGCCCCGGAGAGGTCGGCGAATTCCAGGATCGCTCCCCGCAGGATGGCGCCGCGCAGGTCGGCCCGGGTCAGATCCGCCAAGGTCAGGTCGGCGGCCTCCAGGTCGGCGCCATAGAAATTGGCTCCGGAAAGCTTGGCGGACTTGAACAGGGTGCCCCGGAACCGCCCGCCGACCATGTTGGCTTCGCGCAAGTCGCGGTTGCTGAAATTCAGGCCGGAGGCATCCCGGAATTGCAGGTTGAGGCGGGTTCCGCCCCGCAATCCACGGGCGTAGCGCTCCTGGCCGGCCAGCAGCGCCGTGAGGTCCTCCTGCTTGACCGCCCCCTCGGACATATCCCCATATGACCATGGCGGCCGGCGCCGCGCCAGTGTCGGTTGTCACCTATCTGATTGGCCTGACACGAAAAAGGGGTGGGGCGGGACCGTGCCCGAGGCGGGGCTTGCGTTCCGGCGGCGGACCGGTTACAAGCCGCGCGTTCAAACCCACACGCAGGCTTGGCGGCCTTGGGGAGACATCCCATTGCAGCCTTCCGGTGTCCTCTCCCGCGGTTGGGAGCAGGACGTATGCCTGCGGCGGCCCAACCGGAGAAGGACAGATTATGACCCTGCCGACCTTTACCATGCGTCAGCTGATCGAAGCTGGCGTGCATTTCGGCCACCAGACCCACCGCTGGAATCCGAAGATGAAGTCGTTCCTTTACGGGGAACGCAACAACGTCCATATCATCGACCTGCAGCAGACCGTACCGCTGCTGCATCGTGCCCTGCAGGCCGTGCGCGACACCGTGGCCGGTGGCGGCCGCGTGCTGTTCGTCGGTACCAAGCGCCAGGCTTCCGAAGCGGTGGCTGAAGCTGCCCGCAAGTGCGGTCAGTATTACGTGAACCATCGCTGGCTCGGCGGCATGCTGACCAACTGGAAGACCATCTCCCAGTCGATCAAGCGCCTCAAGGAACTCGAGGAACTGCTGAGCGGCGAGCAGCAGACCGCCGGTCTGACGAAGAAGGAAGTGCTCAACCTGACCCGCGAGCGCGAGAAGCTCGACCGCGCGCTGGGCGGCATCAAGGACATGGGTGGCCTGCCGGACATCATGATCGTGATCGACACGGTCAAGGAAGATATCGCCATCGCCGAAGCCCGCACGCTGAACATCCCGGTCGTCGCCGTGCTGGATTCCAATTCGGATCCGCAGGGCATCACCTATCCGGTGCCGGGCAATGACGACGCGCTGCGCGCCATCAACCTCTACTGCGACCTGTTCTCGCTCGCCGTCCTCGGCGGCATCGAGGAGCAGCTCGCGGCCAGCGGTGAGGATCTGGGCGCTGCCGAAGAGGCTCCGGTTGAAGCCCTGGCGGAAGCCGCTCCGGAAGGCGAGCAGGCCGCGGCCCAGGCCTGATTGGCCTGCTGAATCCGGTCGCGGCGCCCTTCGTTCTGCGCGGGGCGCCGCAGCCGTTATGGCCGGGTGACCGGTCGAACCGAACACCAATGAGAGGACGACATGGCTGAGATCACTGCGGCCCTGGTGAAGGACCTGCGCGAAAAGACCGGCGCGGGCATGATGGATTGCAAGAAGGCGCTGGCGGAAACCAACGGCGACCTGGATGCGGCGATCGACTGGCTGCGCAAGAAGGGCCTGTCGGCTGCTGCCAAGAAGGCGGGCCGCGTGGCCGCCGAGGGCCTGGTGGCCGTTGCGATCAAGGACAATGCCGGCGCCATCGTCGAGGTGAATGCGGAGACCGACTTCGTCGCCCGCAATCCCCAGTTCCAGGCGCTGGCCACCGGCATTGCCTCGGTCGTTCTGACCGCCGGCGACGACCTCGCCACGGTGGAAGCCGCTGCCTTCCCGGGCACCGGCCGGAACGTCAAGGATGAAGTGACCCAGGCGATCGCCACCATCGGCGAGAACATGACCCTGCGTCGCGCGAAGAAGATGACCGTCGATGGCGGCATCGTGGTCTCCTACGTGCACAGCGCGCTGGGCGAGGGGATCGGCAAGCTCGGCGTGCTGGTCGGCCTGAAGTCGACCGGCAAGCGCGAGGTGCTGGAGCAGATCGGCAAGCAGCTGGCCATGCATATCGCCGCTGCCAACCCGCAGTCGCTGAGCGTCAAGGATCTCGACCAGGCTCTGGTGGAGCGCGAGCGGTCTGTTCTGACCGAGCAGGCGGCCGGTTCTGGCAAGCCGGCGGATATCATCGCCAAGATGGTTGAGGGCCGTATCCGCAAGTTCTACCAGGAAGTCGTCCTGCTGGAGCAGACCTTCGTGATCGACGGCGAAACCCCGGTCGGCAAGGCCGTGGAAAAGGCCGCCAAGGATGCCGGCGCCCCGATCGAGGTCACCGGTTTCGTCCGCTACCAGCTGGGCGAGGGGATCGAGAAAAAGGCGGACGATTTCGCCGCCGAAGTCGCCAAGATGGCCGGCTGATAACCGGGTGACAAAGGGGGGCCTAGCCCCCCTTTTTTACGGTGGCCCTGCCTTCCGCTTGACCGACCATGCTATAAGTCCGCCTGAGACTCGCCTGCGCCGCCGGTCCGGGCGGCGCGCCAGCCCGCCGAGGATATGAATGGCCGTTCAATACCGTCGCGTCCTGCTGAAATGCTCGGGCGAGGCCCTGATGGGCCCGACCCCCTACGGGATCGATTTCGAAACCGTCGACCGCATCACCGCCGAGGTGAAGTCGGTGCATGAACTGGGGGCCCAGGTCAGCCTGGTGATCGGGGGCGGCAACATCTTCCGCGGCGTCGCGGGTGCGACGCGGGGCATGCAGCGCGCCTCGGCCGACTACATGGGCATGCTGGCCACCGTGATCAACGCGCTGGCCGTGCAGCATGCGCTGGAAAGCCATGGCGTGCCGACCCGGGTCATGTCGGCGATCCGCATGGATACGGTCTGCGAACCCTATATCCGCCGCCGCGCCATCCGGCATCTGGAAAAAGGCCGCGTGGTCATCTTCGCGGCCGGCACGGGCAATCCGTTCTTCACCACCGATACGGCGGCGGCGCTCCGGGCGGCCGAGATGGGCTGCGATGCCCTGCTGAAGGGCACCCAGGTCGACGGGGTTTACAGCGACGATCCGAAAAAGAACCCCAAGGCGACGCGTTACGACCGGTTGAGCTATATGGATGTGCTGCAGCGCGACCTGAAGGTCATGGACGCTTCTGCGGTAAGCCTGGCGCGGGAGAACAAGATTCCCATTCTGGTCTTTTCCTTGCACGAGCCCGGCGGCTTCGCCAAAGTGCTCTCCGGCGAGGGGCGTTGCACCGTAATTGAAGGAGCCTGAGGAGGCCTGCCGGCCTCTGGCGGCGTTTATCGGAAGAAAACGGGAGAAGGCAGGTGGCCGAACCGGATATTGACGACATCGAACGGCGAATGAACAAGGCCATTGAGGTCCTGAAGCATGAATTCGCGGGCCTGCGTACCGGCCGCGCCTCGACCAGCATGCTGGATCCGGTGCGGGTCGACGTTTATGGCAGCTCGATGCCGATCAACCAGGTGGGTACGATCAGCGTGCCGGAGCCGCGCATGATCAGCATCCAGGTGTGGGACAAGTCCAACGTCAAGGCGGTGGAGAAGGCAATCGCCGCGAGCGGCCTCGGCCTCAATCCCCAGGCGGACGGAACCCTGATCCGCATTCCGATCCCCGAACTGAACGAGCAGCGCCGCAAGGAACTCACCAAGGTTGCCGGGCAGTATGCCGAGCAGGCCAAGGTCGCCGTGCGCGGCGTCCGCCGCGACGGCATGGACACGCTGAAGAAGCTCGAGAAGGACGGCGAGATCGGCGAGGACGATGCCAAGATGTGGCACGACGAGATCCAGCGTCTGACCGATGAGTCGACCAAGAAGATCGACGAGATGCTCGCGCAGAAGACGAAGGAGATTCTGCAGGTTTGACGATGTCGCAGCCGATCGCGTCACCGGCGCTTTCGCCGGCTCCGCCACGCCATGTCGCCATCATCATGGATGGCAACGGGCGCTGGGCGAAGGCGCGTGGACTGCCGCGGAATCTCGGTCACCGCCAGGGCGTGGATGCCGTGCGGGAAGTCGTCCGTGCCTGCGGCCGGCTCGGGATCGAATACCTGACGCTCTACGCATTCTCCTCGGAGAACTGGAAGCGGCCGCAGACGGAAGTCGCCGGGCTCATGGACCTGCTGCGGATCTACATCCGCCGGGAACTGGACGAGCTCGCGCGCAGCGGCGTGCGTATCCATGTGATCGGCGATCGCACCAAGCTGGCCCCCGACATCGTCGAACTCATCTCGGATGCCGAAGCGCGCACGCGCGAGAACCGCAAGCTCACCCTTGTCATCGCGCTCAGTTACGGCAGCCAGGACGAGATCGTGACCGCCTGCCGCAGGATTGCGGAACAGGTGGCTGCTGGCACGCTCCGGGTGGAGGACATCACCGCCGAGACCGTGGCCGACCATCTGCAGACCGTCGGCATTCCCGATCCCGACCTGATCATCCGGACCAGCGGCGAGCAGCGGCTTTCGAATTTCCTGCTCTGGCAGTCGGCCTACAGTGAATTGATCTTCGCCGACAAGCTCTGGCCCGACTTCTCGCCCGACGACCTCGCCGCGGCGATCGATGAGTATCATCGCCGTGAGCGGCGCTATGGCGGCAGCGGTGAGTGACGGCACGCCCCGTCCGAAATCAGGCGGCCTGAAACTCCGCATCCTGTCGGCCGCCGTGATGCTGCCGGTTGCCGTCGGCGCGACCTGGCTCGGCGGCTGGTTTTTCGCAGCGCTGATCGCGCTGGCCGGCGTCGCGATGCTCTGGGAATGGGCGCGGCTGCCTGGCGAGCTTGCAATGAATGTCGTCGTAACGGGGAGCCTCGCGTTAGTTGCCGCGCTCTATCTCTGCCTGTCCGGCGATTTCGGCTGGAGCGCCGTGCTCATCGCCCTTGCTGCCGTTGTAGTGGGATTCCTGCAGCGGCATCGCTTCGTCTGGCATGCTGCAGGGTTCATCTATATCGGGCTGCCCTGCATCGTGCTGCTGTGGCTGCGGGAAATCCCCGATCATGGCCTGCTGGTCGTCTTCTGGTTGCTCGTGGTGGTCTGGGCCACCGATATCGGCGCCTATGCCGCGGGACGGACCATCGGCGGGCCAAAGCTCATTCCCGCGATCAGTCCGAACAAGACCTGGGCCGGTCTGTTCGGCGGCATGCTGTCGGCGGGGATCGCCGGCGGATTGCTTGCCCTTATCGATCCCCGGTTGCCGAGCCTTCCCCTGGCGGTCTTTGGCGCGCTGCTGGCGGTGGTCGCACAGGCGGGCGATTTCACGGAGTCCGCCGTCAAGCGCCGCTTCGGGGTCAAGGATAGCAGCCATTTGATACCGGGGCATGGCGGCGTGCTCGACCGGGTGGATGGTTTGTTGTTCGCAGCACCGGTTCTGGCCCTGGCGCTGCTGCTCTGGCGAGACCGTCTATGGATGTGAAAGAAGTGGATACCGGACTGCGCCGGGTAACGATCCTCGGATCCACCGGTTCGGTCGGCTGCTCGACGGTCGACCTGCTGCAGCGGGAGCCCAACCGCTTCGCCGTCGAGGCTCTGACGGCGAACGAGAATGTCCGGCTGCTGGCCGAGCAGGCGCGCCAGCTCAGGGCCCGGCTGGCGGTGATCGGCAACGAAACCCTGCTGCCGGAGTTGCGGACGCTGCTGGCCGGCAGCGGTATCGAGGCGGCAGCGGGCCGCCAGGCCATCGTGGAAGCGGCGGCGCGCCCGGCCGAACTGGTCGTTGCTGCCATCGTGGGGGCGGCGGGGCTGGAGCCCACGCTGGCCGCGATACGCCGGGGCGCCGCGATCGCGCTGGCCAACAAGGAGACGCTGGTCTGCGCCGGTGCCCTTGTCATGCGGGAGGCCGCGCTGCGCGGGGCCACCATTCTGCCGGTCGATTCCGAACACAACGCGATTTTCCAGGTCTTCAACTTCGATGCCCCGGAAAGCGTCGACCGGGTGATTTTGACCGCTTCGGGCGGGCCGTTCCGCACCCTCAGCCTGGCCGAGATGCGCGATGTCACGCCGGCCCAGGCGATTGCCCACCCGGTGTGGAGCATGGGTGCCAAGATTTCCGTCGATTCCGCCACCCTGATGAACAAGGGGCTGGAGCTGATCGAGGCGAGCTTCCTGTTCCCGGTACCCGAGCAGCGGATCGAGGTTCTGATCCACCCGCAGTCTGTGATCCACAGCCTGGTGTCCTATCTTGATGGTTCGGTGCTGGCCCAGCTCGGTACGCCCGACATGCGCACTCCCATCGGCGTTGCCCTGGCCTGGCCGCGCCGCATGGCGACACCGGCGGCTCGGCTGGATCTCGCGGCAATCGCCAAGCTGACCTTCGAAGTCCCTGATTTTGCACGCTTTCCGGCACTGACGCTGGCCCGGCAAGCCTTGCAAAGCGGTGGTGGTGCGCCTACAATCCTCAATGCGGCTAACGAGGTTGCCGTCGACGCCTTCCTGAAGGGCCGGATCGGGTTCCTCGACATCACGCGTATTGTCGAGCAGACCTTGGCGCATCTTGAATCGGGCCCGCTTTCGGATCTCGAGGCGGTTCGTGCCGCGGATGGCGAGGCGAGGCGCTATGCGGCGCACCTGATCGATCCAGCAGGCAGCGGGAATGTCGTAAGGGTACAAACGAGAGGACGGGGACGGGCCTGAGAGCCGGTGTCCGAGGTGCCGATGGATTTCATTACCAATCTCGCCGCTTACGTCATCCCGTTCGTCATCGTTCTTACGATCATCGTATTCGTCCACGAATTGGGACACTACTGGGTGGCGCGCCGCTGCGGCGTGCGGGTCGAGGTATTCTCCATCGGCTTCGGCCGCGAGCTGTTCGGCTGGAACGATCGCCACGGCACGCGCTGGAAGATCAGCGCCATTCCGCTCGGCGGCTTCGTGAAGTTCTTCGGCGATGCCGACGCCACGTCGAATGCGGACAACACGGCGGTCGCGGCAATGAGCGATGCCGAGCGCAGGGTTTCCTTCCATCACCAGCCGCTGGGAGCGCGCACAGCCATCGTTGCGGCCGGCCCGGTCGCCAACTTCATCTTCGCGATCCTGATCTATGCCGGACTGTTCAGCCTGGTCGGGCAGCCCTTCACGCCGCCGGTCGTCGGCAGCGTGGTTGAGGGCGGAGCGGCCGAGGCGGCCGGCCTGATGCCGGGCGATCGCATCCTGAGCGCGGATGGCACCGAGATTCAGCGCTTCGAGGAACTGCGCGCTTTCGTCGGCCTTCGTGCCGAGACGCCGATCGATTTCCGGATCCTCCGCGACGGAGAGGAACTGAGCATCACGGTGGTGCCGCAGCGGGTCGACGTTGCCGACGGGCTGGGCGGGACCCAGCGGGTCGGTCAGATCGGCATCCGTACCGCGGGCGTGGAGTTCGTCCGGCATGACCCGGCCACGGCAGTGGTCCAGGCCGTGCGCGAGACCTGGCAGGTGGTGGCCAATACCTTCACCTATCTGGGCCGCATCGTGGCAGGCCGGGAATCCGGGGATCAGCTGAGCGGCCCGCTGGGCATCGCCAAGATGTCTGGCGACGTCGCCAAGGCCAGCTGGCTGGGCCTGGTCTCTCTGATGGCGACGCTGTCGGTGGCCATCGGCCTGATTAACCTTTTTCCGGTGCCCATGCTGGACGGCGGGCATCTGCTGTTTTACGGCGTCGAGGCATTGCGCGGGCGGCCCTTGGGCGAACGGGCGCAGGAATACGGGTTCCGCATCGGCTTTGCCCTGGTGCTGTCTCTGTTTCTCTTCGCGACCTGGAACGACTTGAATCGACTGCCGATTTTCAATTTCCTCACTGGGCTTTTTTCGTGAATCGGGCTAAGTGAAGGGCGGCCGTCAGGAGCGAGGGGTAGTATCCGAAATGTTGCGCCGGGGAGCTTCGCGCGTATTGCGCCACGCGTTGGCAATGGCGTTCTCGCTGTGCCTGTTCGGCGCGACGACAGCCTATGCGCAGAGCGGCCCGACCATCCGCGACATCATCGTGGAAGGCAACCAGCGTATCGAAGTTTCCACCATCCAGAATTACCTCACGCTGCAGCCCGGCAGCGCCTACAGCAGTTCCGAGGCTGACCAGTCGCTGAAGGCCCTGTTCGCCACCGGCCTCTTTTCCGATGTCAATCTGCGCCTGCAGGGCGATACGCTCATCGTCCGGGTAACCGAGAACCCGGTCGTCAACCGTATTCTGCTGGAAGGCAACCGGCGCATCCAGGCCGACCAGATCCGCAACGAGCTGCAACTGAAGCCGCGACAGGTCTACACGCGCGCCAAGGTGCAGGCGGATACCCAGCGCATCCAGCAGATCTACCGGCGCTCGGGGCGCTTTGCCGCGACTGTGGAGCCGAAGGTCATCCAGCTGCCGCAGAACCGCGTCGATCTGGTCTTTGAGATCACCGAGGGCCCGGTGACCGGCGTGAGCCGCATCGTCTTCATCGGCAACCAGCGGTTCAGCGACTCCCGCCTGCGCGAAGAGATCCAGACCAAGGAGTCGGCCTGGTACCGGTTCCTGAGCTCCGACGACAGCTACGATCCGGATCGCGTCACCTTCGACCGCGAGAAGCTGCGCAAGTTCTACCTCAGCAAGGGTTTCGCCGATTTCCGGGTCATCAATGCCGTCGCGGAGCTGATGCCGGATCGCGAGTCCTTCATCATCACCTTCACGGTGGAGGAGGGCGAACGCTACCGTTTCGGGGCCATGGACGTGGTCAGCGAGATAAAGGGCGTCGACGGCAACCAGCTCAAGGCACTCGTTACGACCAAGTCCGGCGACATCTACAACGCTGACCAGGTCGAGAACACGGTGCAGGCTATCACGACGGAACTCGGCCGGCTGGGCTACGCATTCGTCGATGTGCGGCCGGAAGTGAAGCGCGACCGCGAGAACCGCATCATCGATATCACCTATGCGATCGGGGAGAGCCCGCGGGTATTCGTCGAGCGTATCGACATCGTCGGCAATGTGCGCACGCTGGACAAGGTGGTGCGGCGCGAATTCCGTCTTGCGGAAGGCGATGCCTTCAACGCCGCGAAGCTGCGTCGCACGCGCACCCGCCTGCGCGGCCTCGATTTCTTCGACAAGGTGGAGATCACCGAGAGCCGCGGCAGCGCCCCGGACAAGGTAATCCTCACCACCGAGGTGACCGAGAAGTCGACTGGCGAACTGTCCATCGGCGTCGGTTACTCGACGACGGAAAGCGTGCTCGGCGATATCTCGATCCGCGAGCGCAACCTGCTCGGCCGCGGGCAGGATCTCCGTATCGGCTTCAGCCTGTCGACGCGGCGGCAGCAGTTCGATCTGAACTTCACCGAACCCTATTTCCTTGACCGCGAGCTGGCGGCGGGCATCGATCTCTCGCGGCGCCGCACCGACTATGAGCGCCGCAGCAGCCTGGACCAGACGACGAGCCTGGCTTCGCCGCGTTTCAGCTACCCGATCACGGAGAACCTGTCGCAGCAGGTCTACTACCGCATCCGGCAGGACGAGATCGACAACATCGACTTCAGCGCGTCGCGTTTCATCAAGGCCC
The DNA here is from genome assembly GCF_035304305.1 of Ferrovibrio sp. GTDB lineage: Bacteria > Pseudomonadota > Alphaproteobacteria > Ferrovibrionales > Ferrovibrionaceae > Ferrovibrio. Next base: position 3,244 of record NZ_DATGQG010000166.1, on the reverse strand, counting down.
AGGAAGGCGACTACCTGACGTCGTCGGTCGGTCATGTGCTGACCTATGACCGCCGGGACGACAGGATCGAGCCGACGACGGGCTATGTCGTGCGCCTGGCCCAGGAGGTGGCGGGCCTCGGCGGAACCGAGAAGTATTTCAAGAACGTGATTACCGGCATGAAGTACTTCACGGTCGCGGAGGACGTCGTTCTGAGCGTCGGGGCCGAAGCCGGCATGATCAATGCACTGAGCGACGATGTCCGGCTGCCGAACCGCTTCTTCATCGGCGGCGATACCTTCCGGGGATTCGAGACGGGCGGTATCGGTCCGCGCGACCGTACGACGGGCGATGCGCTGGGCGGCGAGAAATACTATAAGGCGGAAGCCGACCTGACCTTCCCGATCGGTCTGCCGAACGAGTTCGGCATCAAGGGCCGCCTGTTCACGGAGGTCGGAACCCTGTTCGATACCAGCGATACCGGGCCTGAGGTTGCGGATGAATCAAGCCTGCGCGCCTCGATCGGCACAGGCGTGCAGTGGAAATCCCCGCTCGGCCTGATCCGCGTGGATCTCGGCATACCTGTGGTCAAGGAAGACTACGACGAAGAAGAGGTCATCCGGATCAATTTCGGCTCCCGGTTTTAACCAAGGCTGACAAAGCAATGTTTACCAAGACACGAGTATTTCTTGCACTGGCAATCTGGGCGGCGATGCTGTTGCCCGTGCCCGCAACTGCGCAGGGCGGCAAGGTGCCGCCCACCGTCATCGCGGTGATCGATGGCCAGCGCGTGAACCGGGAAGCCGCGGCGCTGAAGAATGCGCGCCAGCAGCTGGAACAGTACCGCTTTAATTTCCAGTCCGAAATTGCGAAGGAAGAAGAGAAGCTCCGTGCTGAGGAACAGGAACTCGCGCGGCAGCGTTCGGTGGTGACGCCGGAGGTGTTTGAACAACGGCGTCAGGCATTCCAGGCCAAAGTGATTGACCTGCAGAAGCGGATTCAGGAGCGCTCCCAGTCACTGGAGAAGATGCTGAACGGTGTCCGCGAGCAGGTGACGATACAGGTGATCGAGATCCTCAAGGGACTTGCTCAGGAGCGGGGCTTTAACATGGTGCTCGATCGCGCGCAGGTTCAGATCTTCATCGGCGACAATATCGACATCACCCCGGAGGTGCTTAAGCGGCTCGACCAGCGGCTGCCCACGGTCAAGGTCTCCCTCCCGTCCGGGAAATGATCGATGGCTGATCCGCGCTATTTCGATCGGGCTGGCCCTTTCAGCCTGGGCGATCTGGCAGCAAGGATCGGTGCGCGGGTCGCTGATCCGGCCCAGGTGGGGATGACGATCAGTGACGTCGCTCCGCTGGATCAGGCCGGGCCCGGTCAGCTGGCCTTTCTGGACAATCCGAAATACGCGGCAGCCTTTTCCGCCACGCGCGCGGGAGCCTGCATCCTGCATGAAAAGAATGCAGGTCTGGCTCCGTCCGGCGTGGCCCTGCTGTTCTCCGGCAATCCATATCTCAGCTATGCCCGGGCGGCGCAGCTATTTTACCCCGCGACCCGGCCGGCGCCGGGGATCCACCCGACGGCTGTGGTCGACCCATCCGCGCTGCTGGGCAAGGACGTGTCAGTCGGGGCGCAGGTCGTCATCGATGCGGGCGCAGAGATCGGCGACGGAACGGTAATCGGACCGGGCAGCCATATCGGCCGTAACGTCGTCGTCGGGGAGGGCTGCCGGATCGCGTCTTCCGTCACCCTGAGCCATTGCCACATCGGGGCCCGCGTCACGCTGCATCCGGGCGTGAGGATCGGCCAGGACGGGTTCGGCTTTGCGCCGGATCCGGCCGGCCATGTCAAAGTGCCGCAGCTGGGGCGGGTGCTGATCGGGGACGACTGCGAGATCGGCGCCAACTCCACGATCGATCGCGGCGCCGGCCCGGATACCGTCGTCGGTCCGGGCTGTTGGATTGATAATTTGGTGCAAATCGGGCACAACGTCACCCTCGGTCGTGGCTGCATTGTCATTGCGCAGGCCGGCATCGCAGGCTCGACCCAGCTGGGCGATTACGTGGTGCTGGCGGCGCAAAGCGGAATTGCCGGTCATCTGAAGATCGGAACAGGAGCGCGGATCGGAGCAAAGTCGGGCGTGATGACCGATATTCCTGCGGGCGCCAGCTTCTTCGGAATCCCGGCGACCAGGGTGAAAGAGTATTTCCGCCAGGTAGCCGTTCTGCGGCGGCTGGCGCAGAAGAAGGGTGCGGATAATGAATGATACCCAGGCGGGCGTGAACGTCGAATCGATCGACATCCTCCGTATCATGGAGATGATCCCGCATCGCTATCCGATGCTGCTGATCGATCGCGTCACCAACCTGCAGGCGGGCAAGAGCGCCGTCGGCATCAAGAATGTGACGATCAACGAGCCGCAGTTCACCGGACATTTCCCAAGCCAGCCGGTGATGCCGGGCGTGATGATCGTCGAAAGCATGGCGCAAACCGCCGCGGTCGTCGTCGTCTATACCCTCGGCAAGGAATCGGAAGGCAAGCTGGTCTATTTCATGACCATCGACGAGGCGCGCTTCCGCAAGCCGGTCGTTCCCGGCGACCAGATGCATATCCACGTCTCGGCGATCAAGCAGCGCGGCCCCGTATGGAAATTCGAGGGCAAGGCGATGGTCGACGGCAAGCTGGCCGCAGAGGCGATCTTCTCCGCCATGATCCTCGATAAGAAGTAGGTCGATGCCGAAGATTCACCCGACCGCCATTATCGAAGATGGTGCCAGGCTGGGCGCTGACGTCCAGGTAGGGCCGTATTGCCATGTCGGTCCGCAGGTGGAACTGGGCGACGGGGTGGTGCTCGTCAGCCATGTCGTGGTCGCGGGAATCACTGTCGTAGGCTCCGGTACCCGCATCTATCCCTTCGCATCGATCGGCCATGCACCGCAGGATCTGAAGTACCGCGGCGAGGCCTCCCGGCTGGAAATCGGCCGGAACAATGTCATTCGCGAAGGCGTCACCATGAATCCGGGCACGGAGGGCGGCGGCATGCTGACCCGCGTCGGCGATGGCGGCCTTTTCATGGCCGGCGCTCATGTGGCGCATGACTGCCTGCTCGGCAACAACGTCATCATGGCCAACAATGCGACGCTCGCCGGTCATATCGAGGTGGGCGACTTCGCCTTCGTCGGTGGTCTCGCTGCCGTGCACCAGTTCTGCCGTATTGGCCCGCATGCCATGATCGGCGGCATGTCCGGCGTGGAGCAGGATG
>NZ_DATGQG010000165.1:0-33048 GCF_035304305.1 Ferrovibrio sp. | reverse complement strand
CGGAGATCAGACCGATGATGACGTTGCTTCTCGTGGTGCATATCCTGCTCGCGCTGGCGCTGACCGGCGTGATCCTGGTGCAGCGCTCCGAAGGCGGCGCGCTCGGCATCGGCGGGGGCGGCGGTTTCATGACCGCGCGCGGCCAGGCCAACCTGCTGACGCGCACCACGGCGATCCTGGCCGTGCTGTTCTTCATCACCAGCATCGGGCTCGCCCTGATGGCGGGCGGCGGAAAGTCGAATCAGCCGCGCTCGATTCTCGATTCGGCACCGCTGACGCAGCCTGCTGCGCCGGCCGAGGCGCCGCAGCCGAGCGTTCCGCTGTCGCAGTAACCACCAGAACCGGAAAGCAGATTCCGAGTTTTTGAAATTGCGCGCCGCGGCGCGCCAAGCCCTTTTGTGTGTCGTATGGATCGGTTAAACAGGACTCCCATGACGCGGTACATCTTCATCACCGGCGGCGTGGTTTCCTCCCTCGGAAAAGGACTGGCATCGGCGGCGCTGGGCGCGCTGCTGCAGGCCCGCGGCCATACGGTCCGCCTGCGCAAGCTCGACCCCTACATCAACGTCGATCCGGGCACGATGAGCCCGTATCAGCATGGCGAGGTCTTCGTCACCGATGACGGCGCCGAAACCGACCTCGATCTCGGCCATTACGAGCGCTTCACCGGCGTGCCGAGCCGCAAGACCGACAACATCACCACCGGCCGCATCTACCAGACGGTGATCGCCAAGGAGCGCCGCGGCGACTATCTCGGCGGCACGGTGCAGGTGATCCCGCACATCACCGACGCCATCAAGGACTTCATCGCCGCCGACAATGACGGCGTCGATTTCATGCTGGTCGAGGTCGGCGGCACGGTGGGCGACATCGAAAGCCTGCCCTTCCTGGAGGCGATCCGCCAGTTCGGCCTCGAGGCGGGCAGGGGCCAGGCGATCTACATCCATGTCACCCTGGTGCCGTTCATCGCCGCTTCGGGCGAGCTGAAGACCAAGCCGACGCAGCATTCGGTCAAGGAGCTGCGCTCCATCGGCATCCAGCCCGACATCCTGCTCTGCCGTGCCGACCGCGAGATCCCGCAGGGCGACCGCAAGAAGATGGCGCTGTTCTGCAACGTGCGCGAAGAAGCCGTGATTCCGGCGCTGGACGTCGAGACGATCTATGCCGCGCCGCTGGCCTATCACGAGGCCGGGCTGGACGTGCAGGTGCTCAAGGCCTTCGGCCTGGATGCGGGCAGCGCGCCCGACCTGACCCGCTGGAAGAACATCGTCCAGCGCGTGGTGGCGCCGGAGAACACCGTCAAGATCGCCATCGTCGGCAAGTACACGGGGCTGAAGGACGCCTACAAGTCGCTGGCGGAAGCGCTGGCGCATGGCGGCATCGCCAACAACACGCGCGTCAATCTCGAATGGATCGAGGCCGAGATCTTCGAGAAGGACGAAACCGCGCTGCATGCGCTGGCCGGCGTGCATGCCATCCTGGTGCCGGGCGGCTTCGGCGAGCGCGGGTCGGAAGGCAAGATCCGCGCGGTCACCTTCGCGCGGGAACGCAACATCCCGTATTTCGGCATCTGCTTCGGCATGCAGATGGCGGTGATCGAATATGCCCGGAGCAAGGCCGGCCTGCCGAAGGCGAGCAGCACCGAATTCGGCCCGACCGACGAGCCGCTGGTGGGCATGATGACCGAGTGGATGCGCGGCAACGAGCTGGAGCAGCGCTCGGCTGCCGGCGATCTCGGCGGCACGATGCGGCTGGGCGCCTACGAGGCGACGCTGAAGCCGGGCAGCCGGGTGGCGGAGATCTACGGCAGCACGACGATTTCCGAGCGCCACCGGCACCGCTACGAGGTGAACACCAAGTATCGCGAGAAGCTGGAAAGCTGCGGGCTGCTCTTCTCCGGCATGTCGCCCGACGGCCTGCTGCCCGAGATCGTGGAACTGCCCGACCATCCCTGGTTCATCGGCGTGCAGTATCACCCCGAGCTGAAATCCAAGCCCTTCGAGCCGCATCCGCTGTTCGCCAGCTTCGTCAAGGCGGCCCTGGACCAGTCGCGGCTGGTGTAGGCGGTTACTTTTTCTTTACCCTGTCATGGCCGGGCTTGACCCGGCCATCCCCGTGGTCAGGCTTGGTGCGATTCACGCATGGATGCCCGCGACAAGCCCGGGCATGACAGATTAGAATATTGGAACAAGTCGAGATTACGCTCCGGAGTTCTGGTCCATGACCGACACGCCCAACCCCATCCGCCATGTCCAGGTCGGCGATTTCAGGATCGGCAACGACCTGCCGCTGACCCTGATCGCCGGGCCCTGCGCCATGGAAAGCCGCGAGCATGCGCTGGACATGGCCGGCTCGCTGAAGGAGCTGACCGAGAAGCTCGGCATCAACTTCATCTACAAGTCCTCCTTCGACAAGGCGAACCGCACCTCGATCCGCAGCAACCGCGGCTTCGGCCTGGACAACGCGCTGCCGGTCTTCCGCGAGATACGCGAGACGCTCGGCCTGCCGGTGATCACCGACGTGCATACCGAGGAGCAGTGCCGTCTGGTCGCCGACAGCGTCGACGTGCTTCAGATTCCGGCCTTCCTCTGCCGCCAGACCGATCTGCTGGTGGCGGCGGCGCAGACCGGCAAGCCGGTCAACGTCAAGAAGGGCCAGTTCCTCGCGCCCTGGGACATGAAGAACATCGTCGAGAAGTTCGACTACTGTAACAATCCGAACGTGATGCTCTGCGAACGTGGTGTGAGCTTCGGCTACAACACGCTGGTCAATGACATGCGCGCGCTGCCGATCATGGCCGAGACCGGCTGCCCGGTGGTGTTCGACGCCACCCATTCGGTGCAGCAGCCGGGCGGGAAGGGCACGGCCTCGGGCGGCGACCGCCGCTTCGTGCCGGTGCTGGCGCGCGGCGCGGTGGCGATCGGTGTGGCCGCCGTCTTCATGGAAACCCACAAGGACCCGGATTCAGCGCCCTCCGACGGCCCCAACATGGTCCGCTTCGACCAGATGGAAGCCGTGCTCGAACAGCTGCTCGAATTCGACCACCTGGCCAAGGCGGCGCATTAGGCGCCGCATCAAGGCGCGTCACCCCCTCGGCCTTGTGCCGAGGGCTGATCTGCCTGGATGTTCGGGCAGGCCCGGCGTGACGATGGGCTTTCCCACCCGTTGTCCCCAACTTGCCACCATCCGGCCCCTTGCCGCAGGCCGCCTGCCGGGCTATCCCTTCGAGCCGGTCTTTCCCGGTTTTTCCCAGCATCTGAGGGCTTTTCGGCATGAGCGGCATTACCGACATTGTGGCGCGTGAGATTCTCGATTCCCGCGGCAACCCGACCGTGGAAGTGGATGTCGTGCTGGAATCCGGCGCCTTCGGCCGCGCCGCCGTGCCCTCCGGCGCCTCGACCGGCGCCCATGAGGCGGTGGAACTGCGCGACGGCGACAAGAGCCGCTATCTCGGCAAGGGCGTGCAGAAGGCCGTCGAGGCGGTGAACACGGAAATCTTCGACGCCATCTCCGGCTTCGAGGCCAGCGAGCAGCTCGCCATCGACCGCACGATGATCGAACTGGACGGCACGCCGAACAAGTCGCGGCTGGGCGCCAATGCCATCCTCGGCGTGAGCCTTGCCGTCGCCAAGGCGGCGGCGCAGGAAGCCGACCTGCCGCTCTACCGCTATGTCGGCGGCGCCGCGGCCCATGTCCTGCCGGTGCCGATGATGAACATCGTCAATGGCGGCGCGCATGCCGACAATCCCATCGACGTGCAGGAATTCATGATCATGCCGGTTTCGGCCAAGACCTGCGCCGATGCGATCCGCATGGGCGCGGAAGTCTTCCATACGCTGAAGAAGAAGCTGAAGGATGCCGGCCACAACACCAATGTGGGCGACGAGGGCGGTTTCGCGCCGAACCTGCCGAGCACCCGCGGCGCGCTGGACTTCATCATGCAGGCCATCGAGGCGGCGGGCTACAAGGCCGGCCAGGATGTGATGATTGCGCTGGACGCCGCCAGCACGGAGTTCTTCAAGGACGGCCAGTATCATCTGGATGGCGAGAACCTGAAGCTCTCGCCGGCCGACATGGCGAAATACTGGCAGAAGCTGGTCGGCGATTACCCGATCGTCTCGATCGAGGACGGCATGGCCGAGGATGACTGGGAGGGCTGGAAGCAGCTCACCGACATGATCGGCGGCAGGTGCCAGCTGGTCGGCGACGATCTCTTCGTCACCAATCCGAAGCGTCTGGCCGACGGCATCGAGAAGGGCGTCGGCAACGCGATCCTGGTCAAGGTGAACCAGATCGGCACGCTGAGCGAGACGCTGGAAGCGGTCGAGCTGGCGCACAAGAACGGCTATCGCGCCGTCATGTCGCACCGCTCGGGTGAGACGGAAGACAGCACCATCGCCGATCTCGCGGTCGCCACCAACTGCGGCCAGATCAAGACCGGCTCGCTGGCCCGCTCGGACCGGCTGGCGAAATACAACCAGCTGATCCGCATCGAACAGCAGCTCGACGCCGCGGCCCGCTATCCGGGCCTGGCGGCGCTGAAGCGGCGCTGATGCGCGTCGCCGCCCTTGCCGCAGCCGCGCTGGCGCTCGCCTCGGCGGGCGCCGGCGCGCAGTCGCTCAACGTCATCGGCAAATGGGCGGTCAGCAACGAACGCTGCGAGAGCGGCGAACTGATCGAGTTCGCCGCTGACGGCTCGTTCCGGTCGACGCTGGACGAGGATGAACCCCGCGAAGGCCAGTACCGGACCGGCCGCGACCGCATCATCCTGCTGGATGCGGACGAGCCCGACCGCGAACTGGCGCTGATCGTGATCGATTTCACGCCCAACCGGCTGGTCGCCTTCGACGAAACGATCGAGGCCGACCGCCGGCTGACCCGCTGCCGGTAATCAGCTTCCGGGCAGGCCCTTCAGCAGCACCGAGACGGTATCCGCACCGGCGTGGCGGTCTTTCGAGATCTCGTTGTATTCCGGATCGTTGATGAAGCGCGTGGCTTCCGCCTCGTCGGGGAAGCTCATGATCACCACCTTCTCGCGATCCCAGCTGCCTTCCAGCAGTTTCGGCTTCTCATCCGCCGCCAGCACGCGGCCGTTGAAGCGCTTGAACACGCCGAAGAAGCGTGCCTGGTAGCGATCATACGCCGCGCGGTCGCGGAATTTCAGCATGGCCAGAACATAGACGGTCATGGCGGATTCCTCAGTAGGTCATGCAGGCAGCATTGAGCAGGCCGATGGCGATGCTGAGGCCGCCCGCCACGATGCCGGCCGCGGTTTCGCCGCGGGTGATGCGGTCGGGCAGGCGCGGCACGAGGATGCGGGCGGCGGCAAAGGCGCCCCACTGCACGATCAGCGCAACGATGCCCCAGACCAGCGCGTCCACCAGGCTCTGCGAGTTCATGATGGCGCTGGAGAGCGGGATGGCGAAGCCGATCGTCGCACCGCTCAGGGAAATCGCGGCGGCCGCGTTGCCTTCCTTGATCAGCTTCCATTCATGCTGCGGCGTCAGCCTGGTGTAGACGACCAGGAACAGCATGAGCAGGATCAGGGCGCAGATGAAGTAGAGCGCGAAATCCGGCAGGGTCACCAGATAGCGGCTGAAATCCGGGCGCGTCGTGCTGATCATGTCGGGTTCCTGCAGTTGGTCGTTCAAGTCACGTCGAGGCCGACGGCGTCGCTGATGTTGCGCAATCCGTCGCGTTCGAGCAGGCGCGGCAGCTCCCGGAGAATCCGGCGTACCACGCCGGGCCCCTCATACACCAGCGCGGTGAGGAGCTGAACGGCCGAGGCGCCGCGGCGGATTTTTGCATAGGCGTCCTCGGCGGTGGATATGCCGCCGGCCGCGATGATCCGGAAGCGGCCCCGGTCCATCCGGCGCCAGGTTTCGGTGATGCAGGCATCGATGAGGGCGGAGGCGGGCGGTCCGGAGACGGCGCCCGGCCGGTCGCGCCAGACCCGCTCCGGCGTCCGCAGGCCCTCGGGTTTCACCGGGGCGAGATTGAACATGAAGCCGGACACGAAATCATGGGGCTCGACCGCCTGCAGCAGCCGCTCGATGGCCTCGATGCCGCCGAGCGGCGAGACCTTCAGGAAAACCGGCTTGTCCGGCCGCAGGTTGGCGATGGCGGCGAGCCAGTCGCGCAGATGGCCCGGATCGGCGAAGAAGTCACGGCCATCCTCGGTATTCGGGCAGCTCAGGTTGAAGGTCAGGTAATCGGCTTGCGGCGCAAAGGCGCGCGCCGCCTGGACATATTCCGCGATGATCTGCTCAGCGCTCTCGGGTGGGGCATGGCGGCCGCGGTTGGTCTTGACGATGTTGATGCCGAGCGGCACCGGCAGGCGGAGCTGCGCCAGCCGCCGGGTGATGACGGCGGCACCGTCATTGGGCAGGCCGTAATGCACGAGGATCGCGCGGTCGTCGGGCAGGCGCCAGAGCCGCGGCTTCGGATTGCCGTCGGAGGGATCGAGCGAGGCCGAGCCGATCTCGATGCTGCCGAAGCCCAATGACGCGAGGGCCTCGGCCGCCGTACCACTCTTGTCGAAGCCGGCGGCGAGGCCGACGGGATTGGGGAAATGCAGCCCGGCGATTCTCACCTGCAGCCGAGGGTCGTGATCGTCGGCGAGCTGCCGCGCGGGCGCGAAACGGCCGAGGCGCGCGGCAGCCTCCAGCGCCAGCCGATGCGCCTGCTCGGCATCCAGCCGGAAGAGCAGCGGTCGGAGCCAGGCGGTGTACGGATTCATTCCGTCATTCGAAGAGGTGCGGCACGAAGCGGCTGCTGTTGCGGGTGATCGCCGAGCGATCCTCGCGGATGCCCAGCCCGCAGGCGCGCGAGGCAACGACCCAGACGCCGAGCACGGGGTAGAAGCCGTCGAAATTCGGCATCTCGATGGCCTGCTGGTAGATCACCGCGTCGGCGTCGCCGGGATCGCCCTGCATCGGCAGCTGTTCCTGCACGGCATTGTCGGCGTCCAGCCGCGCGATGCCGGCGCCCTCGCGGCCCCAGAACGGCTTGCGCATCTTCGGGCCGCGGATCGCGGCGGCGTCGAAGGAGGCCGGCAGCAGGTTCTCGTGTTCCGGCCAGCGCTGCCACAGCAGCGGCAGCAGCGCCTTGGTGGAAAGCAGCATCTTCCAGGCCGGCTCGATCATGCGGATGCCGGACTTGCGGATATGGGCCGCGAATTCCTCCTGCAGCAGCCATTCCCAGGGATAGAGCTTGAACAGCACGGTGATCGGCTTCGCCTTCAGGTCGACGAAGCGTTTGCCGTTCCAGCCGATCTCGTCGATGAACAGCCGTTCGGTGTCGATGCCGGCCTGCACGGCGGTGTCGCGCAGATACTCGGTCGTGCCGAAATCCTCTTCATGGTTCCGCACGCAGGCGAAATGCAGCTGGTGGCCCCAGAGGCCGAAATGCTTCCAGGCCTCGATCAGCGTTTCATGGATGCCGTTGAACTGGTCGCAATGGGCGCAGTAGCTGTCGAGCCATTCCCACTGCACGACGCTGGCTTCATACAGCGCCGTCGGCGTGTCGGCGTTGTATTCGAGCAGCTTGGGATGGCCCTGGCCGTTCCAGGCGAGATCGAAGCGGCCGTACAGGTTCTTGTCCTGGCGCCGCCAGGAATCCTCGATCAGCTGGCAGGCCAGATCGGAAATGCGGAAGGGGGCGTAGTCACCCTTCTCGATGATCTCGGTCACCAGCTCGAGGCACATGTCCTCCAGCCGCTGCGCCGCGTCGTCGAGTTCGTCGATCTGCGCCGCCGTGAAGGAATAGGCGGCGTCCTCGCACCAGTAGGGCTCACCATCGATGGTGTGAAAGGCAAAGCCGATCTTCTCGGCGCGCTCGCGCCAGTCCGGGCGCGGCTCGACGGCAAGGCGTTCCATACGGACGCCGGATCAGGAAGCGGCGGAGTAGGTGCCGCCGGTGCGGCCGAAACCGCCACGCGCGATGCTGTTCGGCGTCGCCCTCGGCGCGTCGGGGAAGCGGTTGGTGCTGAGCTGCCCGAGCTGACGGTTGCCGGAATAGGCGGTGTTGGTCGGGTCGCGGTAGAGCGGCTGTGCGCCGAGGCCCGGGCCGCCGAGCGCCCGGCCCATCATGTAGCCCATCAGCAGCGGCATGAAGACGCTGCCGCCCTCGGCCTGCTGCTGCGGTGCGGGCTGGGCGGGGTCGCCGGCCGGCTGGGCGGCCGAGAAGGCATCGTTGCCGGCCAGGATCTGGTTCGGCGTGCCGCAATTGTCGGCGCCGAAGCGGTCCTCGCATTCCTGGCGGCTGGCAAAGCGCGGGGCGGACTGGACATGGGCCGCGCGGGCATCGGCCAGGGCCATCCGGCAGGCATCCGGGTCCGGCTGGCTGGCGCATTCGGCCTGGCTGCGCAGCACGTCATGGCCGGCAAGCGGATCGTTCTCCTGGCAGGCGGTGAGGCCGATCAGGCCGACAGTGCCGAGCAGGACAAGACGGATGGCGCGGGGTTTGCGCTGGCGATGCTTCAGGGTACGGATTCGGGTGCTCATGGCGACAAGATAGTCTGCTCCGACGGGAACGGAAAGATGCCTGCCCGCGGAACCCGCTCGATCCGGGTAATCGCTTGAATCGGATAAAAAATTCCGCAGCCGTTAACGAAAGCGTTTGACCCCGCGACTCGGATGTGATTCGATTCGCGGCGATGAGTGCGCTTCACGAAATCCGCCGCCATTCCATGGCGGCCATCGTTCCGGTGATCTGTTTCGCCGCGATCGCCTATTTCTGCTACCACGCGATCGAGGGCAAGTACGGCATCAACGCCTATACCCGCCTCGCGCTGCAGATCCAGGAGACCAAGGCGGCGCTGGGCGAGGTTACGGCCGAGCGCCAGATCCTGGAGCGCCGGGTCACCCTGCTGCGGAGCGATGGTCTCGATGCCGACATGCTGGAGGAACAGTCGCGCCGGGTTCTGGGTCTGCAGAAAGACCGGGAATTGGTAATTCTCGGACGTTGATCGGGCCTCCCGAGACATGGAATTGCGCCGATTAACTGAAATCAGGTTAACTACCGAAAATCCCTTGTTTTAACCTGAGTTAGCCGCCACTTTTCCTCCCCGAAGACGTTTGAATGCCCGTGCTGGGCGTATCACGACAGGCCGTCGGGAGGAAAAACATGGCGAAAGCGGGCAAATCCGCCGATACCGGCAGCAAGAAGGCGGCGTCCCTGCCGCCGGCCAGGGAACTGCTCGGCTACTACCGCGACATGCTGCTGATCCGCCGCTTCGAGGAGAAGGCGGGCCAGCTCTACGGCATGGGCCTGATCGGCGGCTTCTGCCACCTCTATATCGGCCAGGAAGCGGTGGTCGTCGGCCTGCAGGCCTGCGCCAAACAGGGCGATGCCGTGATTACCTCCTACCGCGACCACGGCCACATGCTGGCGACCGGCATGGACCCGAACGGCGTCATGGCCGAGCTGACCGGCCGCATCGGCGGCTATTCCAAGGGCAAGGGCGGCTCGATGCACATGTTCAGCCGCGAGAAGCATTTCTACGGCGGCCACGGCATCGTCGGCGCCCAGGTGCCGCTCGGCACCGGCCTCGCCTTCGCCCAGAAGTACAAGAAGACCGACAACGTGACCTTCTGCTATTTCGGCGACGGTTCGGCCAACCAGGGCCAGGTCTACGAGAGCTTCAACATGGCCGAGCTCTGGAAGCTGCCGGTCATCTACGTCATCGAGAACAACCAGTATGCGATGGGCACCTCGGTGGCCCGCGCCTCGGCCCAGCCGGCGCTCTACAGGCGCGGCGAGAGCTTCGGGATTCCGGGGCGCCAGGTCGACGGCATGAACGTGCTGGCGGTGAAGGAGGCCGGCGAGGAGGCGGTTGCCTGGTGCCGCGCCGGCAAGGGGCCGATCATCCTCGAGATGATGACCTATCGTTATCGCGGCCATTCCATGTCGGACCCGGCCAAGTACCGCACCAAGGAAGAGGTCAACAAGATGCGGTCCGAGCATGACCCGATCGACCAGGTGCGCACGCTGCTGCTGAACAACAAGCTGGCCGACGAGGATGCGCTGAAAGCCATGGACAAGGAGGTCAAGGACATCGTCCAGAAGGCCGCCGATTTCTCGCAGAGCAGTCCCGAACCCGATCCGTCGGAATTGTGGACCGACGTGTATGTCGAAGCCTGAGCGGGCAGGGGGAGAACAATAATGGCTACCGAAATTCTGATGCCCGCCCTGTCGCCCACCATGACCGAGGGCAAGCTGGCGAAATGGCTGGTGAAGGAAGGCGACACGGTCAAGGCCGGCGACATCATGGCCGAGATCGAGACCGACAAGGCCACGATGGAATTCGAGGCCGTCGATGAGGGCGTGATCGAGAAGATCCTCGTCGCCGAAGGCACCGAAGGCGTCGCGGTGAACACGCCGATCGCCATCCTGCGCGGCGAGGGCGAGGCGGCTGGCGCGGCGCCGGCGAAGAAGGATGACGCCAGGACCGTCGCTGCCGGCGGCGAGAAGAAGGCGCCCGAGCAGACCAGCGCGAAGGAGTCCGCCGTGGCTGCCGCGCCGAGCCCGGCGCCGGAGCTGAAGGATCCCGACATCCCCGAGGGCACCGAATTCGTCACCATGACGGTGCGCGAGGCGATCCGCGAGGGCATGTCGGAAGAGATGCGCCGCGACGAGCGGGTGTTCCTGATGGGAGAGGAAGTCGCGCAGTACCAGGGCGCCTACAAGGTCAGCCAGGGCATGCTGGACGAGTTCGGCCCCGAACGCGTGATCGACACGCCGATCACCGAACAGGGTTTTGCCGGTCTCGGCATCGGTGCGGCCTTCTACGGCCTGAAGCCGATCGTCGAGTTCATGACCTTCAACTTCTCCATGCAGGCGATCGACCAGATCGTCAATTCGGCGGCCAAGACGCTGTACATGTCGGGTGGCCAGATGGGCTGTCCCATCGTGTTCCGCGGCCCGAATGGGGCGGCGGCGCGCGTCGCGGCCCAGCACAGCCAGGACTACGCCGCCTGGTATTCGCATATTCCCGGCCTCAAGGTGGTGGCGCCCTACAGCGCCGCCGACTTCAAGGGCCTGATCAAGGCGGCGATCCGCGATCCCAACCCGGTCGTCTTCCTCGAGAACGAGATTCTCTACGGTCGCAGCTTCGAGGTGCCGAAGCTGGACGATTACATCGTACCGATCGGCAAGGCGCGGATTGCGCGCGAGGGCAGGGACGTCACGCTGGTCGGCTACTCCATCGCGGTGGGCCATGCGCTGGCCGCGGCCGAGAAGCTGGCGGCTGAAGGCATCGAGGCGGAAGTGATCGACCTGCGCACCATCCGGCCGATGGACAAGGATGCCATCGTCAGATCAGTGCAGAAGACCAACCGCCTCGTCACGGTGGAAGAGGGCTTCCCGCAATCCGGCGTCGGCGCCGAGATTTCGGCCTCGATCATGGAACTGGCCTTCGACTATCTCGATGCGCCGGTCACCCGCGTCACCGGCAAGGACGTGCCGATGCCCTACGCGGCGAACCTGGAAAAACTGGCACTGCCCTCGGTGGACGAGATCGTGCAGGCCGCCAAAGCCGTCTGCTATCGCTGAGGGGGATCGATCATGCCGATTGAAATCCTGATGCCGGCGCTTTCGCCGACCATGACCGAGGGAAAGCTTGCCACCTGGCACAAGCGGGAAGGCGACACGGTCAAGGCAGGCGACATCATCGCCGAGATCGAGACCGACAAGGCGACGATGGAGTTCGAAGCCGTCGATGAGGGCGTGCTGGGCAAGATCCTGGTGGCCGAAGGCACCGACGGCGTGGCCGTGAACACGCCGATCGCCCTGCTGCTGGAAGAGGGCGAGAGCGCCGCCGACCTGAAAGCGCCGGCCGCGAAGCCGCAGCCCCAGGCCGGAGGGAAGAAGACGGAAGAAAAGAAGGCGGACGGGAAGACGCCCGAGCCCGCCAGAGCCGAAGAGCAAAAGCCGGAGCCGAAACCGGCCGAGGCGCCAAAGCCAGCGGCAGCGCCGGCTGCGTCCGGCGAGCGGATCTTCGCCTCGCCGCTGGCCCGCCGCATGGCCGAGCAGGCCGGCATCGATCTGAGGAGCATTACCGGCAGCGGCCCCCGCGGCCGCATCGTGAAGGCGGATGTCGAGAAGGCACCGAAAGGCGCGGCTGCTCCGGCGGGTAAGGCCGCGGCACCGGTCGCCGCCGGCCCCGTTTCATCCGGGCCCGGTGCACGCCAGCTCGCTGACCTGCTCAAGATGCCGTACCGGCTGGAACCGCTCAGCGGCATGCGCCGGACCATCGCGCGCCGCCTGACCGAGTCCAAGCAGACGGTGCCGCATTTCTATCTCACCATCGACACCGAGATCGACGAGCTGCTGTCCCTGCGCAGGCGGCTCAACGACAAGTCGGAGGTGAAGATCAGCGTCAACGACTTCGTCATCCGCGCCGTGGCGCTGGCGCTGAAGAAGGTGCCGACGGCCAACGCCTCCTATGACGAGAGCGGCATGATGTATTACGAGCATGCCGATATTTCGGTGGCGGTGGCGACTCCGAACGGCCTGATCACGCCGATCGTCAAGCAGGCCGAGAGCAAGGGCTTGACGCAAATTGCGAGTGAGATGAAGGATCTCGCCGCTCGCGCCCGCGACGGCAAGCTCAAGCCCGAGGAGTACCAGGGGGGCACCTTCTCGATCTCGAATCTGGGCATGTACGGCATCCGGCAGTTCGAGGCGGTGATCAATCCGCCGCAGGGCTGCATCCTTGCCATCGGCATGGGCGAGCAGCGCCCGGTGGTGAAGAACGGCCAGATCGTGCCGGCCACGGTGATGACCTGCACCCTTTCGGTGGATCATCGCGCCGTGGACGGCGCCGTGGGCGCCGAGTTCCTGCAGGCCTTCAAGGGCTTCATCGACGACCCGCTCACGATGCTGCTGTGAGCGTGACGATGGCTGAAGCGAAAGTCGCAATCGTCACCGGCGCCGGCAAGGGCATGGGCGCCGCCGTGCTGAAGAAACTGGCAGCCGACGGGTATCGTGTGGCGGCCATGTCGCCATCCGGTGCCGCCAAGACGCTGGCGGAGTCCCTTGGCGGGGTAGGCGTCACGGGATCCAACGCGAAGCCGGAGGATCTCAAGGCGCTGGTGGATGCGACGCTGGACCGCTACGGCCGCATCGACGCCGTGGTCAACAATACCGGCCATCCGCCCAAGGGGGCGCTGCTGGAGATCAGCGACGAAGCGTGGCTCACCGGCTTCGAACTGGTGCATCTGGCCGTGGTGCGCATGGTGCGGCTGGTGACGCCGGTGATGCTGAAGCAGAAGACCGGCGGCGCCTTCGTCAACCTGCTGACCTACGCCACCTTCGAGCCGGAAGCCGATTTCCCCGTGTCCGGTCCGGTGCGCGCCTCCGTGGCGGCTTTCGCCAAGGTCTATGCCGACCAGTATGCCGCCCAGGGCATCCGCATGAACAACGTGCTGCCCGGCTTCATCGACAGCCTGCCGGCGAAGGAAGAGCGCGTCGCCCGCATCCCGATGAAGCGATACGGCACGGTGCGCGAGATCGCCGATACGGTCGCCTTCCTGCTGTCCGATCAGGCCAGCTACATCACCGGACAGAATCTGAGGGTGGATGGCGGGATCACCCGCGCTCTCTGAAAGAGGCCATCATGAGCGATACCAGTTTCGATGTGATCGTCGTCGGCTCGGGCCCGGGCGGTTACACCACGGCCATCCGCGCATCCCAGCTCGGGATGAAGACGGCCATCGTCGAGCGGGAGCATCTCGGCGGCATCTGCCTGAACTGGGGCTGCATCCCGACCAAGGCGCTGCTGCGTTCGGCCGAGATCTATTCCAACATCAGGCATGCCGAATCCTTCGGCTTCACCATCGAAGGCAAGGTGACGATCAACAGCGCGAAGGTGATCGAGCGCTCGCGCAAGGTGGCGGCGCAGCTTTCGGCCGGCGTGAAGCACCTGATGAAAAAGAACAAGATTCCTGTTTTCGACGGCCATGGCGCGCTGAACGGACCCGGCAAGGTGAAGGTCACCAAGGACGGCAAGCCGGTCGCCGACCTGACGGCGAAACACATCATCCTTGCCACTGGCGCGCGGGCGCGCTCGCTGCCAGGCCTGGAGCCGGACGGCAAGCTGGTCTGGACCTACAAGGAAGCCATGGTGCCGCCGGCCATGCCGAAGTCGCTGCTGGTCATCGGCTCGGGCGCCATCGGCATCGAGTTTGCCAGCTTCTACCGCACGCTGGGTGTCGAGGTGACGGTCGTCGAGGTGATGGACCGCATCCTGCCGGTGGAAGACGAGGAAATCTCGGCCTTCGCGAAGAAGAGCTTCGAGAAGCAGGGCATGAAGATCATGGTCGGCACGACCGTGACGGCCCTGAAGAAGGGGGCGGACAATGTCACCGCCACGCTGAAGGACAAGGCCGGCAAGGAAAGCCAGGTCACGGTCGACCGCGTGATCCTCGCCGTCGGCATCGTCGGCAATGTGGAGAATATCGGCCTTGAAGGCACAAAGGTGAAGGTCGAGAAGACCCATGTGGTGACCGACGAGTGGAGCCGGACCGGCGAGCCCGGCGTCTATGCCATCGGCGACCTGACCGGTCCGCCCTGGCTGGCCCACAAAGCGGGCCATGAAGGCGTGATCTGCGTCGAGAAGATCGCCGGCGTGAAGGATGTCCACCCGCTGGATGTCAGCAACATTCCGGGCTGCACCTACTGCTCGCCGCAGATCGCCAGCGTCGGGCTGACCGAGGCGGCGGCCAGGGCCAAGGGCCATGAGGTCAAGGTCGGCAAGTTCCCCTTCGTCGGCAACGGCAAGGCCATCGCGCTGGGCGAGACGGAGGGGTTCGTGAAGACCGTCTTCGACGCCAGGACCGGCGAGCTGCTGGGCGCCCACATGATCGGGGCCGAGGTGACCGAGATGATCCAGGGCTTCGGCATCGCCCGGACGCTGGAGACGACGGAAGTCGAGCTGATGCACGCCATTTTCCCGCATCCGACGCTTTCGGAAATGATGCACGAATCGGTCCTGGACGCCTACGGGAAGGCCCTGAATATCTGAAATTCGGCCCTTTCGGCCGGGTGCCAGAAGCGGGGCTTTCCTGTAAGGTGAGGGGCGCTACCTCAGGGGTGAGGCCGGCCAGAGGGTTTCCGTCGTGACCATCAACATCCATCCCGTTCCTGCGCATCTGCGCCATCCGGAAAAGGCGCATCGTCCGGATACGCCCGTGCTGCGCAAGCCGGACTGGATCCGGGTCAAGGCGCCGACCTCGGAGGAGGCGGCCGAGACGCGCCGCCTGATGCGCTCCCTCAAGCTGCATACCGTCTGCGAGGAAGCGGCCTGCCCGAATTTGGGCGAATGCTGGAAGCAGAAGCACGCCACTTTCATGATCCTCGGGGCGATCTGCACCCGGGCCTGCTCCTTCTGCAACGTCGCCACCGGCAAGCCGCTGGCGGTGGATGCCGACGAGCCGAAGCATGTGGCCGAAGCCGTGGGCCAGCTCGGCCTGCATCACGTGGTGATCACCTCTGTCGACCGCGACGACCTGGAGGATGGTGGTGCCTCGCAGTTCGTGCGCACCATCGAGGAAATCCGCAAGGCCTCGCCCGGCACCACCATCGAGATCCTGACGCCCGATTTCATCCGCAAGCCCGGCGCCATCGAGGCCGTGGTGGCTGCCCGCCCGGACGTGTTCAACCATAATCTGGAGACCGTGCCGCGGCTCTATCCGACGATCCGGCCCGGCGCGCGCTATTTCGCCTCGCTGCAGCTGCTGGCGAAGGTGAAGGAGCTTGACCCGGCAATGTTCACCAAGTCCGGCCTGATGGTCGGACTGGGTGAGGAGAAGATCGAGATCATGCAGGTGATGGACGATCTGCGGGCCGCCGATGTGGATTTCATCACCATCGGCCAGTATCTGCAGCCGACCCGCAAGCATGCCGAAGTGAAGCGCTTCGTCACCCCCGACGAATTCGCCTCCTACACGACGATCGCCCGGGCTAAGGGCTTCCTGATGGTCTCGGCTTCGCCGCTGACGCGCTCCTCGCATCATGCCGGCGAGGATTTCGCCCGGCTGCGGGCGGCCCGCGAGGAGAAGCTGGCCGGAACGGCGGCGGCCGCGGGCTGACGTGCCGACCCACGCCGAAAAACGCGTCCTGCCCTACCGGCCCGAGCAGCTTTACGCGCTGGTGGCGGGTGTCAAGCATTACCCGAAATTCCTGCCCTGGTGCATCGGCGCGCGCATCCGCGAGCGCAGTGAACACCATCTGGTTGCCGACCTGATCATCGGCTTCAAGATGTTCCGCGAGCGTTTCACCTCGAAGGTGACGCTCGACCCGGCCGCCATGCGGATCGATGTGGAATATTCCGAAGGTCCGTTCAAATACCTGCGGAATCACTGGAAGTTCCTGCCGCACCCGGAGGGCTGCGAGATCGATTTCTACGTCGATTTCGAGTTCCGGTCGCGGCTGCTGCAGAAGACCGTCGAACTGCTGTTCAATGAGGCAGTCCGCCGCATGGTTGCCGCATTTGAGTCACGCGCCCGCCAGCTTTACGGCGAGAATGGATTGCGCCTGCCGCCCGGTGCTACCATCGGGACGGTCTGACCCAAACGAAAAGAGGGGTTCATGGTCGCGCTTCCCAGCATCCCGGTTTCCCGAACCCTGCTCGAGCGTGGCCTGCGCGGCCTGGTGGAGGCGTGGCGCGGCATTGCCGGCGGCGACCGCGTGCCGGTCAGCCGCGACGGAACCCTGGAGCCGCGCGACGTCGAGCGGCTCCGCAGCCTGCTGAACGAATGCTTAGAGGCCCGTGGGGGCGAGGTGTCGGCGCGCGCCCGCGCCGCCACGCTGGGCCAGCTCTATCTCGATCTGTCCGACGAGGGTAAGCGGACCTTCCTGCAGGTGCTGGCAACCGGCTTTGCCGCCGATGCCGCCGCGCTGGACAAGGCGATAGCCGAGGTGCAGGCGGCGACCGATCCGGCCGCCCGGCATATGGCGGAACGCCGGCTGCGCCAGGCGCTGACGCCCCCGCGCCAGCGGCTGCTGACCCAGTTCACCAGCCTGCCCCAGGGCGTGAAATTCCTCGTCGACATGCGCGCCGACGCGCTCCGCTTCCGCAAGGAGGCGCCCGAGCTTGCCATCCTGGACGCCGATCTGGAAGACATCTTCGTCGCCTGGTTCGACGTCGGCTTCCTCGAACTGAAACGCATCACCTGGAACAGCCCGGCGGCTTTGCTGGAAAAGCTGATCGCCTACGAGGCGGTGCATGCGATCGAGAGCTGGGACGATCTGCGCAACCGGCTGGATGCCGACCGGCGCTGCTATGCCTTCTTCCATCCCCGCATGCCGCTGGAGCCGCTGATCTTCGTCGAGGTCGCGCTGGTGAAGGGCATCGCCGGCAATGTGCAGGCGCTGCTCGACCAGTCCGTGCCGGTGCTGGATGCGAAGGAAGCCGATACGGCGATCTTCTATTCGATCTCGAACACGCAGGTGGGCCTGCGCGGCATTTCCTTCGGCAATTTCCTGATCAAGCGGGTGGTGGACGATCTCAGCCGCGACCTGCCGAACCTGAAGACCTTCTCGACCCTGTCGCCGATCCCGGGCTTCCGCAAATGGCTGGACGAGGCGGTGGCGAAGGGCACGCCCGACCTGGTGACAGCCGAGGCCCGCGAGGCTCTGGGCCAGGTGCTCGGCAAGCGCTTTTCGAAGGGCCAGCTTCCGGCCCTGCTGAAAGACTATGCCTGGGTGGAGAACAGGGCCCTGGCCGATACGCTGCGTCCCGTGCTGATGCGGCTCGGCGCGCGCTACCTGCTGACCGTGGATGAGAACGGCAGGCCGCGCGATCCCGTCGCCCGCTTCCACCTGAGCAACGGCGCCAGCGTGCATCGCCTCAACTGGCTGGGCGACCGCTCGCGCAACGGCCTCAAGCAGGCGGCCGGCCTGATGGTGAATTACCTTTACCGGCTGGACGACATCGACCAGAACCACGAACGTTTCGTGCGCGATGGCACGATCGCCGCGTCGGCCGAGGTGCGGCGGCTGGCCGACCTCTAACCTCTGGATTAAGCCTCGTCCTGCACCTTCATCTGCGCCAGCATCTCGCCGGCCAGCGTGAGCGCATCTTCCACAGTCGCGGCCCGCACGGCGGCGCGGCCGATCTCGCCATAGGTCATGCGCTGGTGCATCGTTGCCATGCCGTGGCCCGCGACGGCGATATGCACGAGGCCGACGGGCTTTTCCGCCGAGCCGCCACCGGGGCCGGCAATGCCGGTGCAGGCGATTGCGATATCGGCGTTGCTCCGGCGCAGGCAGCCTTCTGCCATGGCGCGCGCCACCGGTTCGGAAACCGCGCCATGGCCGGCGATGATCTCGGCCGGCACGCCGAGCGCCTGCGACTTCGCCTCGTTGGAATAGGTGACGAAGCCCCGCTCGACCACGTCGGACGAGCCGGCGATCTCGGTCAGGGTCGCGGCGATCAGTCCACCGGTGCAGGACTCCGCCGTCGCCAGCATGACTTTGCGGGCGCGGCAGCGGTTGAGCAGATCTTCGGCAAGGCGCAGCAATGTGTCGTCCATGATCGTCACCAGAAATGCAGCAGAACCAGCATCGTCAGCATGCCATAGATGCCGGCGAAGACATCGTCGATCAGCACGCCCGGCGCGCCGTCCAGGGTGCGGTCGGCCCAGGAGGCCGGCCAGATCTTGGTCATGTCGAAGAATCGGAAGACGACGAAGCCGATCAGATAGAGCAGCAGGTCGGGCGGCACGAAAACCAGCGTCAGCCACTGGCCGCCGACCTCATCGACCACCACTTCAGCCGGATCGTCGCCCGGCCAGTGGACCAGGAAATGGTTGATCGCGATGAGGGCGACCAGTGTGATTGCGACGGCGGCGGCGGCGAGCAGCCATGGCCCGCCCCAGACCTGCATGGCCCAGGCGAAAGGCAGCGCGCCGAGCGAGCCCCAGGTGCCCGGCACATAGGGCAGCCGCCCCAGTCCGAACCAGGTGCAGAAGATGAAGCTGAAATCGCGGGGCCGGGGGCGGGAGAGATTGATGCGGCTCATGATCAGGCCGGCAGCCGGATCGTGGCGAGCGCCATGGCTGCGATGCCTTCGCGCCGCCCGGTGAAGCCGAGCTTCTCCGTCGTGGTCGCCTTCACGCTGATGCGCGCGACATCCATTCCGGCGATCTCCGCGATGCGCGTCCGCATGGCCTCGCGATGCGGGCCGATCTTCGGCGCCTCGCAGACGATGGTGACATCGCCATGGGCGATGATGCCGCCGCGTCCGGTCACCAGCGAGACGGCATGCTGCAGGAAGGCGGCGGAATCGGCGTTCTTCCAGCGCGTATCGGACGGCGGGAAATGCTGGCCGATATCGCCTTCGCCCAGGGCGCCGAGGATCGCGTCGGTCAGCGCGTGCAGGGCGACATCGGCGTCGGAATGGCCGGCCAGTCCGCGGTCATGCGGGATCACGATGCCGCCCAGCATCAGCCTGCGGCCCGGTTCGTCGCTGAAGGCATGCACATCGAAACCCTGCCCGGTACGGATATCGGAAAGCGCCAGCAGCAGGTGCTGTTCCGCGCGCCGGAAATCCTCGGGACCGGTCACCTTGAAATTCTCCTCGCTGCCCTGAACCACCCGTACCTCGAGGCCGGCCCGTTCCGCCACGGCGGCATCGTCGGTCAGTTCCAGTCCGGCAGCCTGGCGGTGGGCGGCCAGAATATCGGCAAAGCGGAAGGCCTGCGGAGTCTGCGCCCGCCAGAGCTGCTGGCGGTCCGGGCCGGCCAGCAACCGGCCTTCGCGTTCCTGCTTCAGGGTATCGACCACCGGAATGGCAAGGATAGCGCCTGGCGCATCCGCCAAGGCTGTGAGAAGGGCGTCGATCCGGTCCTGTTGCAGGAAGGGGCGCGCGGCATCATGGATCAGGACATGCGTCGGTGCGGCATCGGTCAGGGCTTCCAGGCCGAGGCGGACGGACTCCTGCCGGGTCGGGCCGCCCGGGATGGGGGGCAGCAGCTTCGGATGCGACTCCAGCCCCGCGATGGCCGCTTGATACGCTGCCCGGGCCTCGGGGTGGATCACGACGGCGACCAGCCCGGCTTGAGGGTGATCAAGGCAGGTTTCGAGGCTGTAACGCAGCAGCGGTTTGCCGCCAAGTTTTTGATATTGCTTTGGTACCGCGCCGCCGGCGCGGGATCCGCGGCCGGCCGCAACGATCAGCGCCGCGTTCGTCATGGCGCGCACCCTATCCGAGCGGCGAAAAGCTGGCAAAGGTCTGTTTTGTCGTAAGCGGATTGATTGTTGCACCGCAGCAGGAAACCGATTAAAGTGAACAACAAACGAGCATTCCGCTGAATTGTACAAAAAATGAGCATAAACGTCGGGCCCGTCTCCATTGAAGATCCGGTCATCCTGGCTCCGATGTCAGGCGTGACGGACCTGCCGTTCCGCCGCCTTGTGAAGCGGCACGGGGCCGGTCTCGTCGTTTCGGAGATGATCGCGTCAGAAGCGATGGTGCGTGCCTCGCGCCAGTCGCTCAAGATGGCCGAGAACACGCCGGAAGAATTTCCGATGTCCGTGCAGCTGGCGGGCTGCGAAGGCCATGTGATGGCCGAGGCGGCGAAGCTGAATGAAGACCGCGGTGCCGCAATCATCGACATCAACATGGGCTGCCCGGTGAAGAAGGTGGTCAACGGCCATGCCGGCTCGGCGCTGATGCGCGATCTGGATCATGCCAGGACCCTGCTGACCGCCACGGTGAAAGCCGTGAAGCTGCCGGTGACGCTGAAGATGCGCACCGGCTGGGACGACAGCAGCCGCAATGCGCCGGAGCTGGCGCGGATCGCCGAAGGCGAGGGCATCCGCATGCTCACGGTGCACGGCCGCACGCGCTGTCAGATGTATAACGGTCGCGCCGACTGGGCCTTCGTGCGCAAGGTGAAGGACGCCGTGAAGATCCCGGTGATCATCAACGGCGACATCAACACGCTGGAAGATGCGAAGGAGGCGCTGGAGCAGTCCGGTGCCGATGGCGTGATGGTCGGCCGCGGCGCCTATGGCCGGCCATGGTTCCTGCGCCAGGTGATCGCCTTCCTCAGGACGGGCATGCGTCTGCCCGATCCGTCGCTGGCCGAACAGCAGGCCACGGTGCTCGAACACTACGATGCCATGCTGGCGCATTACGGCGTACAGACCGGGCTGAAGATCGCGCGCAAGCATGTCGCCTGGTATTCCAAGGGGCTGCCCGGCTCGGCCGAATTCCGCACCCGCATCATGCAGCTCGACGAGCCGGAGCAGGTGCGGCAGGCGGTGCGTGACTTCTACGCGCCGCAGATCGACAGGTTGGCTGCCTGATGGCGGTGCATGCGGAGCAGAGCTTCGATGCGCCCAATCTGGACGCCACGCAGGTGCTTGGCGCTTTACCCACCCCGATCATGGTGATCGACCGGCAGGGCGGAATCACCTACGCCAATCCTGCCGCGGAGCAGTTCTTCCAGTCCGGCGCGGCCGTGCTGTGCCGGCAGAACCTGCGCGATGTCGTGCCGTTCGGCTCTCCGGTCCTGCAACTCGCCAGCCAGGTGTTCCGCGAGCGCTACAGCGTGTCTGAATACGACGTCGATCTCGGCACGCCGCGTCTGGGCGAGCGTCTGGTCGACGTGCAGATCTCTCCGGTTCCGGAAGCGCCCGACCTCGCGGTGATCCGCTTCGATGAACGCAGCATGGCGGCAAAGATCGACCGCGCGCTGACCTATCGCGGCGCGGCGCGCTCGGTCACGGGCATGGCGGCCGTGCTTGCCCATGAGGTGAAGAACCCGCTCAGCGGCATCCGAGGGGCGGCGCAACTGCTGGAACTGAATGCCAGCGCGGCAGACCGCGAGCTGACCCGCCTGATCTGCGACGAGACGGATCGCATCTGCGCCCTGGTCGACGGCATGGAGGTTTTCTCCGACAAGCGGCCGATCGAGCGGGGGCCGGTGAACATCCACCAGGTGCTGGAGCATGTCCGGAAAGTTGCCCAGGCCGGCTTCGCCAAGCATCTCCGCTTCAGCGAACGCTATGACCCGTCGCTGCCGCCGGTGTTCGGCAACCGCGACCAGCTTGTCCAGGTTTTCCTCAATCTGGTCAAAAATGCGGCAGAAGCCATCGGCGACGACCCTGCGGGCGAGATCACGCTGACCACGGCCTATCGTCACGGCGTGCGGCTGGCAGTGGGGGGATCGCGCCAGCGACTCCATTTGCCACTCGAAGTCTCGGTCCAGGATAACGGTCCCGGTGTGCCCGAGGATATTCGCCCGTATCTCTTCGATCCTTTCGTGACCACCAAAACCAGTGGCACTGGCCTCGGACTTGCATTGGTTGCCAAGATCATCGGCGACCACGGCGGCGTGATCGAATGCGACAGCCGCCCGCGCCGGACAGTGTTCAGTGCCCGTCTGCCGGTCCACAACCCGACAGCGGACGATTCCGGAGAGTTCGAATGACCCAGAAGGGTACCATCCTCGTTGCCGACGACGACCGCTCGATCCGTACCGTGCTGGATCAGGCACTGGGGAGGGTCGGCTACCAGGTCAGGTCGACCGGCAATGCCGCAACCCTTTGGCGCTGGGCCTCGGAAGGCGAGGGCGAACTGGTCATCACCGACGTGGTGATGCCCGACGAAAACGGCCTCGACCTTCTGCCGCGCATCAAGCGGGTCCGACCGGACCTGCCGATCATCGTCATGAGCGCGCAGAAGACGCTGCTGACCGCGGTGAAGGCGACCGAGCGCGGCGCCTACGACTACCTGCCCAAGCCCTTCGACCTGAAGGAGCTGCTGCGCGTCGTGGAACGCGCCATGACCCAGCCCAAGGTCGCGCTGTCCGAGGACGCGGCGGCGCAGGCCGACGAGGAGAAGTTGCCGCTGATTGGCCGTTCTCCCGCCATGCAGGAAATCTACCGCGTGATGGCGCGCCTGATGGGCACCGACCTGACCGTGCTGATCTACGGCGAGTCGGGTACCGGCAAGGAGCTGGTCGCCCGGGCGCTGCATGATTACGGCAAGCGCCGCAACGGGCCCTTCGTGGCCATCAACATGGCCGCGATCCCGCGCGAGCTGATCGAGTCGGAACTGTTCGGCCACGAGAAGGGCGCCTTCACCGGGGCGGCAAACCGCTATGCCGGCCGTTTCGAACAGGCAGAAGGCGGCACGCTGTTCCTGGACGAAATCGGCGACATGCCGATCGAGGCCCAGACCCGCCTGCTGCGCGTGCTGCAGCAGGGCGAGTATACCACCGTGGGCGGCCGCACGCCGATCCGTACCGATGTCCGCATTGTCGCCGCCACCAACCGCGACCTGCGCCAGGCGGTGAACCAGGGCCTGTTCCGCGAGGATCTGTTCTACCGCCTCAATGTCGTGCCGCTGCGCCTGCCGCCGCTGCGCGAGCGCAGCGAAGACATTCCGGATCTCGTGCGGCATTTCCTCAACCAGGCCGCCGCCCAGGGATTGCCCGCCAAGTCGATCACGCCGGAGGCCATGGATCGCATCCGCCGCTACCGCTGGCCGGGCAATGTCCGCGAACTGGAAAACCTGGTCCGCCGGCTGGCGGCGCTCTACGCCGACGACGTGATCGGAGTCGAGGTCATCGACAACGAACTGGCCGAGCCGCCCCAGCCGCCCCGGGCCGCCGAGCCGAGCGAGGAGGAGACCCTGACCGGCGCCATCGAGCGGCACCTGAGCAAGTATTTCGCCGCGGGCCAGGAACTTCCGGCGCCCGGCTTCTACGACCGCATGCTGCGGGAGCTGGAGATTCCCCTGATTTCCCTGAGCCTCGCGGCCACCAGGGGCAACCAGATCAAGGCCGCCCATATGCTGGGGCTGAACCGGAATACCCTGCGCAAGAAAATCCGCGACCATAACATCCAGGTCATCCGAGGCCTGAAGTAGGCTCGGGCCCCGGCTGGCGGGCCTCCCGGACGGGTGTCCCGGCGGGCCGTCTGGGCTATGATCGGCTGATGGCCGGGCGTATCAGACTCGAATCATGACCGACAGCACGCTGCCGATGGGCGGAGCCCGCATTCTGCGCGCGCTGCGGCGCGTGGCTGACTGGTTCAGGCGCAAGAACCTGATCCGCCATCTCGAAATCTCGCTCGCGATTGCCGCGCTGATCGCCGGGGCTCTGACCTATCTGGCGATGACGCCGGGCGCCAACCGGGACCTCACGCCGCGCGAGGTTCAGATCCTGCTGGTGACGGATCTGATCATCCTGCTCAGCCTGACCAGCCTGGTGGCGCGGCGTCTGGTCGTGCTGTGGATGCAGCGCCGCCGCGGCCTGGCCGGCTCGCGGCTCCATGCCCGCATGGTGATGATGTTCGCCGCCGCCACGGCGCTGCCGACCATCCTCATGACCATCTTCGCGGTGCTGTTCTTCAACCTCGGCCTGCAGACCTGGTTCAGCGAGCGCGTCAATGCGGCGGTGAAGGCCTCGGTAGCGATTTCGGAAGCCTATATCCAGGAACACCGCAAGACGATCCGCGCCGACGTGCTCGCCATGGCGGTGGATCTCAACCGCGAGGCGCCGCGGCTGGCACGCAATCCCTTCGCGCTGCAGCAGGCGGTGCGGCAGCTGGCGCGACTGCGCGGCCTGGGCGAGGCGATGGTTTTCACCTCAACCGGCGAGATCCTGGCGCGCAACGAGCTCAGCCTTCTGATGGAATTCGACCGCATCCCGACCCGTGCCATAGAGGATGCCAATGCCGGTCAGGTGGTGATTATCACCGCGGAAACCGACGACCGTGTGCGCGCCCTGGTGCGCCTCGACGCCTATCTCGGCGCCTATCTCTATGTCGGCCGCTTCATCGACGCCCAGGTGCTTGGCGAGATGGAACGCACCCGGCTGGCGGTCGCGCAGTATAACCGGCTGGAGCAGGCGCGCTCGGCGCTGGAGATCAACTTCGCCATCCTGTTCATCCTGATCTCGCTGCTGCTGCTGCTGGCGGCGATCTGGTTCGCGCTGCTGATCGCCAACCGGCTGGTCGCGCCGATCGGCGAGGTGGTGTCGGCGGCAGACCGGATCCGTGAGGGCGACCTGACGGCCCGGGTTTCCGAACGCGCCGACGACGACGAGATCGCGACCCTGGGCCGCACCTTCAACCGCATGACCGGACAGCTCGCCGCGCAGCAGGCCGAGCTGATCTCGGCGAACCGCCAGCTGGACGAGCGCCGGCGCTTCACCGAGACGGTGCTGGCCGGCGTGAGCGCCGGCGTGATCGGTGTCGATCCGCATGGACGTGTCACGCTGCCCAATCCGTCCGCCCTTGCCATGCTGCAGCGGGACTTCGACGAGGTGGTCGGCCAGCCCTTCGTGGAGGTGGCGCCGGAAATGGCCGGGCTGTTCAACCGTCTCAGCGGCGGCACCTCGGAAGCGGTCGAACGCGGGCAGGTCACCATGCAGCGGGGCGGCAGCGTGCGCACCCTGCTGGTGCGCATCGCGCGCGAGGTGACCGGCAACGAGCTGCTCGGCTATGTTGTCACCTTCGACGATGTCAGCGAGCTCGTCGCCGCACAGCGCAACGCCGCCTGGGCCGATATCGCCCGTCGCATCGCCCACGAGATCCGCAACCCGCTGACGCCGATCCAGCTGTCGGCCGAGCGGCTGAAGCGCAAATACCTGAAGGAAGTCAGCACCGATCCGGAGATCTTCGCCGAGTGCACCGACACCATCATCCGGCAGGTCGGCGATATCGGCCGCATGGTGGACGAGTTCTCCGCCTTCGCGCGTATGCCGCGTCCGGTTTACCGTGAGGAGGATCTGGGACAGCTGGTGCGTCAGGCCATCTTCCTGCAGCAGGTGGCCCGGCAGGATATCCGCTTCGAGAGCCAGCTGCCGGCGGAGCCGCTGCGGATCAGCTGCGACGCGCGCCAGATCGCCCAGGTGATGACCAACATCCTGCAGAACGCCATCGATGCCATCGACGGCCGCCAGCGGGAGGAGGGCGAGACGCTGCCGCAGGGCCGGATCGCAGTGTCGCTGACCGAAACCGAGGGCGGCGCGGAAATCACGGTTCTCGACAACGGCCGCGGCCTGCCGGTGGAGAACCGCGACCGGCTGTTCGAGCCGTATGTGACGACGCGCACAAAAGGCACGGGACTCGGCCTCGCCATTGTGAAGAAAATCATCGAGGAACACGGCGGAACCAT
Source organism: Ferrovibrio sp. (assembly GCF_035304305.1). Taxonomy (GTDB): domain Bacteria; phylum Pseudomonadota; class Alphaproteobacteria; order Ferrovibrionales; family Ferrovibrionaceae; genus Ferrovibrio. Next base: position 6,911 of record NZ_DATGQG010000165.1, on the reverse strand, counting down.
CGAGCTCACCGACGCCCCGGGAGTTGATCCCGGAAGGGAAAGTGGTAGTTTGGCGCGCATCCGGTTGCCGTCCGCTCCGGCGGAAGTCGCCCAGGTCGATGCGACGGCAGACACCGGCAACCGCTCGCCCCATTCAAGCCGCGAAGATCACCAGGTTCTATCCGTGCGCAAGTTAGGTTCAGGCAGTCATGGCGCGTGATATTCTCATCGTCGATGACGAAGCCGATATCCGCAATCTCATCGCCGGGATTCTGCAGGATGAGGGCTATGAGACCCGCATGGCGGCCGATTCCGACGGCGCGCTGCGCGAAATCGGCTCCCGTCGCCCCAATGCGGTGATCCTCGATATCTGGCTGCAGGGCAGCAAGCTGGACGGTCTGGAGATCCTGGATCGCATCATGCGGGATCATGCCAATGTGCCGGTGATCATGATCTCCGGTCACGGCAATATCGAAACCGCCGTGGCAGCGATCAAGCGCGGCGCCTACGACTATATCGAGAAGCCTTTCAAGAGCGACCGGCTGCTGCTGGTGGTCGAACGCGCCCTGGAGCAGGCGCGCCTGCGCCGCGAGAACGAGGAACTGCGCCAGCGCTCCGGTGCGGTCGTCGACCTGATCGGACAGTCCAGCGCCATCGTCGGCCTGCGGCAGGCGATCGAGCGGGTGGCGCCGACCAACAGCCGCGTACTGATCTCCGGCCCGGCCGGCGTCGGCAAGGAACTGGTCGCGCGGCTGCTGCACCAGCGGTCGCGCCGCGTCGGCGGACCTTTCATTTCCTTCAACGTCGCCGCCATGTCGCCCGAGCGTCTGGAGCAGGAACTGTTCGGCATCGAAGAGGCGCTGAACGGCCAGACACACCACAAGATCGGCGTGCTCGAGGCGGCCCATGGCGGCACGCTGTTCCTCGACGAGGTGGCGGAGATGCCGCCGGAGACCCAGGCCAAGCTGCTGCGGGTGCTGACCGAGCAGAGCTTCGAGCGCCTCGGCGGTCGCACGCGGGTGCAGGTCGACGTACGCATCGTGTCCGGCACCGTGCATGATCTTACCGCCCGGGTCGGGCAGGGGCTGTTCCGGCAGGATCTGTTCCACCGCCTCAATGTCGTGCCGCTGAAGGTGCCGGCGCTGCGCGACCGCCGCGAGGACGTGCCACTGCTGGCGAAACATTTCGTGCAGGTCGAGGCGCAGCGTCAGGGCGTGCCGCCGCGCGAACTGGCGGAAGATGCGCTGCTGGCGCTGCAGTCGGCGGAATGGCCGGGCAACGTGCGTGAACTGCGCAACGCCATCGCGCGGCTGCTGATCATGCTGCCGGCCGACCAGAAGGGTGCCATTCACGCCGACATGCTGCCGGCGGATCTCGGCGCCACCCCGCCGATCGCCCTGAGGCCGGAGACCACGACGGAGGTGATGGCGCTGCCGCTGCGCGATGCGCGCGAGATGTTCGAGCGCGAATACCTGCTGGCACAGATCACCCGCTTCGGCGGCAACGTCTCGCGTACCGCCAGCTTCATCGGCATGGAACGCTCGGCCCTCCACCGCAAGCTGAAGGCGCTCGGTGTCCTGAACCTCGACCGCTCGGCCTAGCGTAAACCAGGGAGAGGCGCGCCATGAAGGTCATCGTCTGCGGCGCCGGTCTGGTTGGAACCACCATCGCCCGCCAACTGGCGGCCGAGGGAAACGAGATCACGATGATCGATGTCTCACCCGAGCGCGCCCAGAAGGCGGCCGAGAGCTACGATCTGCGCGGCATCGTCGGCCATGCCTCGCATCCCGACGTGCTGGAACGGGCCGGCGCCGCGGATACCGACATGCTGATCGCCGTCACCTTCGCCGACGAAGTGAACATGGTGGCCTGCGAGGTGGCGCATGCGCTGTTCAACGTACCGACCAAGATCGCCCGCATCCGCGCCCAGAGCTACCTGAAGCCTGAATGGTCGGACCTGTTCAACGAGAAGCATATCTCGATCGACTACATCATTTCGCCGGAGATCGAGGTGGCGCGCGCCATCCATCGCCGCATCCTGACGCCAGGCGCCTTCGAGATGATTCCCTTCGCCGCCGACCGGTTGAGGCTGATCGGGGTGCGGCTCGCCGATGAATGTCCGGTGCTGAACACGCCGCTGCGCCAGCTGACCGAGCTGTTTCCCGATCTCAGTGTCAATGTCTGCGGCATCGTGCGCGACGGCAACCTGACCGTTCCCGGCGCGGACGACCATCTCGAGGCGGGCGACGAGATCTATTTCGTCGCGCTGACCGACCACGTCCAGCGCGGCATGCGCCTGTTCGGCCATGAGGAGCGCGAGGCCCGTCGCGTGGTGATCGCCGGCGGCGGCAATATCGGGCTGTTTCTGGCCAAGGAGATCGAGGCGGCGCAGTCCTCGGTGATTCTCAAGATCATCGAGGCGAACAAGGAACGCGCCGAATATGTCGCCGGGCAGATCCGCAGCGGCGTCGTGCTGAACGGCGACACGCTCGACATGGACATCCTGAGCGAGGCGAAGGTCGGCGCCTCGGAGGCGATCCTCGCCCTGACGAATGACGACGAGGTCAATATCCTGACCTCGCTGCTGGCCAAGCGTGCCGGCTGCCAGCGTGCCATCACGCTGGTGAACAATCCGGCCTACGAGAACCTGATCGGCTCGCTCGGCGTCGATGTGGTGGTCAATCCGCGTTCCACCACGGTGTCCTCGATCCTCCAGCATGTGCGGCGCGGCCGCATCCGTGGCGTCTATTCGCTGCGCGATGGTGCCGCCGAGGTGATCGAGGCCGAGGCGGTGGAGACCAGCGCGCTGGTCGGCCAGCCGCTCCGCGACCTCGACCTGCCTTCGGGCATGATGATCGGTGCCGTCATCCGTGGCGGCGACGTCATGATCGCCCGCGCCGAAACCGAGATCGAGGCCGGCGACCGCGTCATCCTCTTCGCCCGCACGGATGCGGTGAAGAAGGTCGAGAAGCTGTTCGCCGTCCGCCTGGAATTCTTCTGATCAACGCCGCCGAGGAAAGCCAACAATGTCCCGGGTAGCCTATGTCAATGGCCGTTATGTCCCTTACGCCAAAGCGGCGGTGCATGTGGAGGATCGCGGCTTCCAGTTCGCCGACGGCGTTTATGAGGTGATCGCCGTCAACCAGGGGCGCCTGGTGGATAGCAGCGGCCATCTGCAGCGGCTGGAGCGCAGTCTGGCCGAGCTGCGCATCGGGATGCCGATGACCCGCGCCGCTCTGCTGGTCGTGCTGCAGGAGACGATCCGCCGCAACCGGGTCCGTAACGGACTGGTCTATCTGCAGGTCACCCGAGGCGCCGCCAGACGCGAATTTGCCTTCCCCGCCGACACCGCGCCCACCGTGGTGGCCATCGCGCGCGCGGTTGATATGGGCAAGGCCGCGGCCAATGCCGCGAAGGGCGTCGCCGCGATCACCCGGCCAGATATCCGCTGGGGCCGCTGCGACATCAAGTCGGTCGGCCTGCTGTCGGCGGCGCTGGCCAAGCAGGCGGCGAAGGAGGCGGGGGCCTACGAGGCCTGGCTGGTTGACCGCGACGGCAAGGTCACCGAGGGCAGTTCGTCGAATGCCTGGATCGTGACCAGGGACAATGTGCTGGTGACCCGGGGGCTGAGCAGGGCGATCCTCGGCGGCATCACCCGCAGCGCCGTGCTGGAGCTGGCGCGCCGCGAGGGGCTGCGGATCGAGGAACGCGCCTTCACCGTGGCCGAGGCGCTGGACGCGCGCGAGGCCTTTGTCACCTCGACGACCTCCTTCGTCATGCCGATCGTTTCGCTGGACGGCAAGCCGATCGGCAATGGCGGGCCGGGCCTGCTGGCGGGCAAACTGCGGGCGCTGTATGAGGCTTACATGACCGGGCACGGTGCGGGCCGGCCGGAATGGGAAGCGCCGTTCCTGGCGCCGCCGGAGGCCCAGGCGCGGTAAATTTACCGCCATTCTTTTGCCACGTTCGGGCTTTTATAGTTTAATCAGGCGAAGCGAGGGGCAGCGGCCGCCGCCCCAGCACCTCGGCAACGTCCGAATAACAAAGAAAACAAGAACATAAGAGAAGAAAAGAAAGGTCTACAACAATGGCCGCCGAAAAGCCTCAAAACGTCCAGGACGTCTTCCTCAATCACATCCGCAAGACCAAGACCCCGGTCACTGTCTTCCTCGTCAACGGCGTAAAGCTGCAGGGCATCATCAGCTGGTTCGACAATTTCTCGGTCCTGCTGCGCCGGGATGGTCACATGCAGCTGGTCTACAAGCACGCGATCTCGACCGTCATGCCGTCGGGCCCGATCCAGCTGTTCGACCCGGCCGCCCAGGGCGGTGGTCAGGCCAGCCAGGCTGCCGAGGGCTGATCCTGGTTACCCGACCGGTGCCGTTCCGTGTTGCAGTATCGGCACCGATGAGTCTGTGAATGTCTGAAGTCGATACTGAAACGGACGGGCGCGTCCAGCGCGCGCTCGTCATTCATCCTACGCTCAAATCCGCGCAGAAATCGGCGGGAGCCGACCAGCGCCGCCGGCCTGAAGCCCGCCTCGAAGAGGCGGTCGGGCTGGCGCGCGCCATCAACCTCGAGGTCGTCCATGCCGAGCTGGTTACGGTCTCCAGCTGGCGGCCGGCCACGCTGATCGGCCCGGGCAAGGTCGAGGAGCTGGCGGCTTACATCGCCGGAAACCCGGTCGATGTGGTCGTCGTCGATGCGGCCGTCACGCCGGTGCAGCAGCGCAACCTGGAGCGTGCGCTGAAGACCAAGGTAATCGACCGCACCGGGCTGATCCTCGAGATCTTCGGCGCCCGCGCCCGCACCAGGGAAGGCCGCCTGCAGGTCGAACTGGCGCATCTGAATTACCAGCGCTCGCGCCTGGTGCGGTCGTGGACCCACCTGGAGCGCCAGCGCGGCGGTTTCGGTTTCCTCGGCGGTCCCGGTGAAAGCCAGCTGGAAATCGACCGCCGTTTGATCGGCGAGCGCATCGCCCGGATCAAGGCCGAGCTGGAGCAGGTGGTGAATACCCGCCAGCTGCATCGCAGGGCGCGGCAGAAGGTGCCGTATCCCGTCGTGGCGCTGGTCGGCTACACCAACGCGGGCAAGTCAACCCTGTTCAACCGGCTGACGGCGTCCGAGGTTTTCGCCAAGGATCTGCTCTTCGCAACGCTCGACCCCACCATGCGGGAAGTGAAGCTGCCTTCCGGGCGGCAGATCATCCTGAGCGACACCGTGGGATTCATTTCGGACCTGCCGACCCATCTGGTTGCCGCCTTCCGCGCGACCCTGGAAGAAGTGATCGCCGCCGATCTGGTCCTGCATGTCCGCGACGTCTCGCACCCGGACAGCGAGGCTCAGGCGGCAGACGTCCGTGACGTTCTGGCGTCGCTGGATGTCAGCGAGGAGACCGGGCACCACATCATGGAGGCCTGGAACAAGGCCGATCAGCTTTCCCCTGAGGCCCGGTCGGTCCTCGAAAATCAGGCCCGGCGGCACCCCAATGCGGTGGTGATTTCGGCGCTGACCGGCTTCGGCTGCGACCGGCTGCTGGAGCGGATCGACGCCCTGCTGGACCGCGATCGGGTGGAGATGAGCGTCACCGTGGATCCCGGTGACGGCGCCGCCATCGCCTGGCTGCACCGCCATGGCGAGGTGCTGGACATGCATGAGGAAGACGGTCATCTGAAGTTGCTGGTCGCCCTCTCGCAGGCCGAAGCCGGCAAATGGCTGAAACGTCAGGACAGGACACGCGCGTGAGCATTCCCGCAATCGACATGGACGCTGTGCGCCGGCTCATTGAGGAGACGGCGCAGAAGACCATTCTGCCGCGGTTCCGCCAGCTGGACCGCGCCGATGTCAGCCTCAAGGCCGGGCCCCATGATCTCGTCACCATCGCAGACCAGGAGGCCGAGGCCTATCTGACGCCGCGCCTGCGCGACCTGATCGCGGGCTCGTCGGTGGTGGGCGAGGAGGCTACCAGCGGGGACGAGGGGATCATGGAGGCCCTGCGTCGGCCGGGCAGCACCTGGCTGATCGATCCGGTCGACGGCACGGCCAATTTCGCCGTCGGCAACGCGCTGTTTGCGGTCATGGTTGCTCTGGTGCATGACGGCGATGCGGTGGCGGCCTGGATCCATGATCCGGTCCGCAACATCACCGCCATGGCGCAGAAGGGCCAGGGCGCGGTCATGCGCGAGGCGGACGGCACGCAGCGCCCGCTGGTGATGCCGAAGCCGGCCTCGCTGGCCCATCTCTCCGGGGCGCCCAATATCCGCTACGGCGACCGCGATTTTGCCGCCCGCATCGCCCATCGCGCCGACAGGACGGCGGGCATTCTGATCCTCCGCTGCGCCGGTCAGGAATACCTGGCCATGCTGGAAGGCCATATCCATTACGCGGTCTACAACCGCGCCATGCCCTGGGATCATGCCGCCGGCTGCCTGCTGGTCACGGAGGCGGGCGGGGTCGCCAGACGCCTCGATGGCCGCCTCTATCGCGCCGCCGATAAACCCTGGGGAAGCCCGCTCATTCCGGCCTGCGGAGAGGAGCAGTGGAACTGGCTGAAAACAGGCATTTTTGACCCCTGATTTTGGGGTCCGAAACGGGCCTCCCGGCATTGCTGCGAGAGGCCCCGGCATGGTAGTTTTCCGGGCCTGATTCCATTGCCAGAACGGGCCGGTTCGGGTGGCCCGAAACCGCCCGCCAAAGCCATTTCCGGACTCCTATTTCGTGACCGATCAGCCCAAGCTTCCGCACGACATCCAGCCGATCTCCATCGAAGAGGAGATGCAGCGTTCCTACCTCGGTTACGCCATGAGCGTGATCGTGTCGCGCGCGCTGCCCGATGTGCGCGACGGCCTGAAGCCGGTGCATCGCCGCATCCTCTATTCGATGCACGAGAACGGCTACGAGTGGAACAAGCCCTACCGCAAGTCGGCGCGCGT
>NZ_DATGQG010000164.1:0-10439 GCF_035304305.1 Ferrovibrio sp. | reverse complement strand
AGCGCATGGGCGCGCGGCGGCATCCCGCCCTCGGGCAGCTCCAGCCGCGCCGAGAGCTTCGCCCCCAGCGACCCGTCGAACTCGATCCTGCGGCTTTCCATGCGATCCTCCCTGGCGGGCGTTGGTGTGCGGTGCTGCCTGCGGCGTGCGGCCTTTGCGGAACCCGGCCCGGCGCTGCGTGGCCCCGCGCTGTGTGGCCCCGCGCTGTGTGGTTCAGGGCGCCGGCTTGACTTTAGCGCATTTTCATGTACTCTGTATGTTCCTGTCGCCGGCTGCATACCCGGGCATGCACCCGGCCCCGCTGATGGCCCCGGCGCTGTTGGACATTGTGCATCTGCCAATCGCCGCCGGGTGCGGCCGTACATATAGCAATTGTTGTCATGGCCGGGTCGAGCCCGGGCATGACGGTGAAGGAAGGGGCTCCCGAACGGGATTCAACGGGACTCAACGGGATTCAACTGGCATCCAACGGGACTGAACGGGACTGAACTGGCTCTCAACGGGACTCAACTGGCCCGCAACGGGATCGAACTGGCTCCGAACGGGACTCAACCGGCGCGCAAAAAGCTGCGCCCGGACGGGCCGGGCGCAGCAGAATCAGCGGTTTACGCGAAAGCCGCCGGCCGGCCTCAGCCGAATTTCTCCCGCGCCAGCGCCGCGCCCTTAGCTAACGCGTTCAGCTTCGCCTCGGCCACCCGGCGGTCGAGCGGCGCCAGGCCGCAATTGCTGCAGGGGATGATCTTCTCCTTCGGCACGAACTTCATCGCCGTGGCGATGGTGTCGGCGATCTCCTCCGGCGTCTCGACCTGGTCGGTGGCGACGTCGATCACGCCGACCATCACCTCCTTGCCCTCCAGCAGCCGCATCAGGTCGGGCGGCACGCGGGAATTGCGGCATTCCAGCGAGACCTGGTCGATGCGGCTCTTCGCCAGCGCCGGGAAGAAATCCTCGTACTGGCGCCATTCGCTGCCCAGCATCTTCTTCCATTCGATATTGGCCGGGATGCCGTAGCCGTAGCAGATATGCACGGCCGTCTTCGCCTTCAGGCCGTCGATGGCGGCATGCAAAGCCTCGATGCCCCAGCCGGCCGCCGCCGTGGGATAGGCGTTGAAGGCGGGCTCGTCGAACTGGATGATGTCGACGCCGTCGGCCTCCAGCGCGCGGGCCTCCTGGTTGAGCAGCGCGGCGAAGGCCATCGCCATCTTGATGCGGTCGCCGTAATGGTGGTCGGCGATGGTGTCGATGATGGTCATCGGCCCGGGCAGGGTGAACTTCACTTTGCGTTTCGTATGGGCGCGCAGCAGCCGCGCCTCGGTCTCGTGCGCCCGGCCCTTCATCTTCAGCGCGCCCACCACCTGCGGCACCATCGCCTTGTAGCGGTTGTCGCGGATGCCCATCTCGACCTTGTTCCGGAAGTCGATGCCATCGACGAATTCCAGGAAGCCGTGGACGAAATGCTGGCGGTACTGCTCGCCGTCGCCGATCACATCCAGCCCGGCATCCTCCTGCACCTTGATCCAGAGCAGCGTCGCGTCGCGCTTGGCATCGGCCAGCGCCTCGCCCTCGGCGCGCCATTGCGGCCACAGCTTGTGCGTCTCCGCCAGCCAGGCGGGCTTGGGCAGGCTGCCTGCCACTGCTGTTGGAAAAAGGGGGGCAGCGGGAAACTGGGTGTTGCTCATGGTTTTCCTCCCGGGATGCGCGGGAGGATAGCAGGCTGGTATCTGTCCGTCATTCCCGCGGAAGCGGGAATCCGGCCGCCGGAGCGACGGGAAAGTTACCCAGCAGTCACCGCCACTCGTCCTCGGGGATGATGCTGATGCTGCCGTTGGGCTCCAGCACGGCGAACTTGATCTGGCCGATATGCTCCAGGCCGCGGGTCTCGCGCGCGGCGCCGAGCACGTCGTCGACGCTGATGCGGGCGCGCTTCAGCCGCTGCAGCAGAGGCCTGCCGTGCTCGACCACGATCATCGGCTCGCCGTTGAAGAATTTTCCCAGGCCCGGCACCCTGCTCTGCGCCAGCGAGAAGACGATGTCGATGACCACCAGCGCCACGATGACGATGAAGGCGTTGGTGATGGAAAAATCGTCACCCAGCAAAGCCTGTTGCGTCGCCTCGCCGATCACCAGCAGCAGCACGAAGTCGAAGCTGGTCATCTCGGCGAAGGTGCGCCGGCCGGCGAGCCGGAACAGGATCAGCAGGAAGAAGTAGATCGCGGCGGCGCGCAGAACGGCGTCCATGCTGCACCTCTCTGTCGGTCAGGGATAGACGAACATGGCAAGCTCCACGGCCGGGCCGTGATCGGCAGGGCGGCCCAGCATGATGCGGCTTGTCGCGCGGCCCGCCCGCTCGGGCCGCAGCGCCAGATGCACCGTCAGGCTGCGGCCCTCCGGGGCGGGGAAGACCATCGCTGCGCCGTCCTCGTCGCCGCGCCATTCGCGCGGTTCCGGCGTCACCGATTCGATGGTGAAGCGGCGCAGGAAGCCGGCATCCAGATGCAGCAGGATGCCGTCCCCGCTCAGCGGCGCGGCGGTGATCTGCATCACGTCGCTGGCGCCGGTGCGGTGGAAGCGTTCGTATTCGACGGTCAGCGCGCCGCTGGGATCGGATGTCGTCGCGCCGCTGATGAAGCCGCTGGAAAACGCGCCGGCCAGCGCCGCGATCACCAGCACGACCATCACGGCCCAGCCGCTGCGTTCGATGATCCAGCTCAGGCGCTGGAACGCCATGTCCTCGGCGACCGGGTAATCCCGGTCGGCCCATTCGTCCAGCGGGTCGGATCGATGGTTCCGGTCTGTGGCCACGCAACACCAACGCGGCCCGGCCCGCGCGGTTCCGCCCGGCCTGAGCCCGGGCCGGGGCCGGGCGGCTATTCCGCCGCGGCCTTCTGCGGCATCGCGTAATCGGGGATGCGGAACTGCCGCCGGTACTGGCCGGGCGAAACGCCGGTCAGGCGGCGGAAGAATGCCGGGTCCTCGTAGCCGACCTGCTGCTGGCGGGCACTGCCGCGCCGCTGGCCGGTGCCTTCTTCGACGACAGCGCGGCCGGCCATGCGGCGGCGCAGATCGCGGTCGGACTGCTGATCCTGCTCGGCATGATCATCTATGCCGGCCTGACCCTTGCCCGGCTGTTCACCTGGCGCGGATGAGACCGGTGCAGCCGCGGATCACTCCGCGGCTGCGGCCGCGCGCTGGGCGGCCAGAATCCGCTCGGTCGGCCGCGTGCTCATGAAGAGCTGCATGATGCCGGCGGCAAGCCCGATGCCGGCGGCGAGCTGCCAGGCCAGGGTGTAGGAGCCGAGCGCGTCATAGATCACGCCGCCGGCCCAGGCGCCAAGGAAGCTGCCGACCTGGTGGCTGAAGAAGGCGATGCCGGTCAGCGTCGCGAGATAGCGGATGCCGAAGATCTGCGCGACCAGGCCGTTGACCAGCGGAATGACGCCGAGCCAGAGCGTGCCCATCACGGCGGCGAAGACCAGGGTCGAGAACTGGCTCACCGGCAGGGTGAAGTAGAGCGCGATGGCGACCGAGCGCAGGATGTAGATGCCGCCCAGCAGCAGCGGCTTGTGATAGCGGTCGCCCAGCCAGCCGAACAGCCAGGAGCCGAAGACGTTGAAGGCGCCGATGACGGCCAGCGCCTGGGCGCTCAGCATCGGGTCGGCGCCGCAATCGGCCAGGAAGGTGGGCAGATGCGTGGTGAGGAAAACGAGCTGCAGGCCGCAGACGAAGAAGGCCGCGGCCATGATGATGTAACCGCCATGGCCGGCCGCCTCGCCCAGCGTGCTGCGCATGGTCTCCGCCGGGCCGCCGGACGGTCCGTCGACCGGCACACTGTCGGCGCGGCCGCCGACCAGGGCGGCCGGCAGCATCGCCGCGGCCAGCGCGACGAAGGCGAACATCGCCATCTGCCAGCCGCTGGTCTGGATCACGCCCTGGGCCAGCGGGGCGCAGAAGAAGGTACCGATCGAGCCGGCCGCCGAGACGAGGCCGAAGGCGAGGCTGCGGCGCTCGGGCCGCACCACCTTGGCGGCGATCTTGGCCGCGATGCCCGAGGTGGTGCAGGCCAGCGCCACGCCGATCATCAGGCCGGAACCGAGCGTCACCATCCAGGCGGCCGTCGCATAGGCCGTGATGATCAGCGCGCCGGCATAGAGCAGGCCGCCGAACAGCGCGATCAGCCGCGTGCCGAAACGGTCGACCAGCGCGCCGGCAAAGGGCTGCGTGATGCCCCAGACGATATTCTGGATCGCCAGCGCGAAGGCGAAGTCCGCCGCCGAGATGCCGATGTCCTTCGTGATCGGCTGCATGAACAGGCCGAGGCTCTGGCGCATGCCCATGGCCAGCGACAGCATGATCGCGGCGCCGGCGAGAATGGAAATGCTCTGCGCCCTGTTCAGCGACGGGTGATGGAAAGAGACGGCAGTCATCGGGGTGGCTCTTGTTCTGTCACTGTTTGTCTGCGGGGCGGCGGATCATGTGCCGCCCTCCGGATGAAGTCCAGAGCTGCGGAACGACCGCTGGCATCCGCGCGGGCAACAGATTAGCCTCGGCATAAATCCCGGGGAGACGGTAAAAATGCCAAGCCTCCGGGGATTTCTGCACAGACGGGAAACGGGCGCCGCGATGACCGACTGGGACGATATCCGCTTTTTTCTCGAACTCGGGCGCCAGCCCTCGCTGTCGGCGGCGGCGCGGAAGCTGAAGGTGGACCACTCCACCGTGGCGCGCCGCATCGCCGCGCTGGAGCAGCAGCTGAACCTGCGGCTGTTCGATCGGCTGCCGCGCGGCTACGCGATGACCGAGGAGGGCGAGGCGCTGCTGGCCGGGGCGGAGCGGGTGGAGGCCGAGATGCTGGCGCTGCAGCGCCAGGCCAGCGGCGCCATCGCCCTGCAGGGCAGCGTGCGGATCAGCGCGCCGCCCGTGCTGGCCAGCCATTTCCTCGCGCCGCGCTTCGTGCCGTTCCGCGTCCGGCATCCGGAAATCCAGATCGATCTGTGCGGCGATCCGCGCGCCGTCGATCTCAACCGGCGCGAGGCGGATCTGGCGCTGCGCATGATCAAGCCCGGCGGCGGCGGGCTGATCGCCCGGCGTATCGGGGCGGTCGGCCATGGCCTGTATGCCGCGCGCAGCTATCTCAGTCGCGTGAAGCCGAAGGACTGGGCCTATATCGGCTATGACGACAGTTTCGGTCACATCGACCTGCATCACTGGCTGATGGCGCAGACGAAAGGCCGGCCGCTCGCCTTCACCGCCAACGACATGGCCAGCCTGTACCAGGCCACCCGCGCCGGCATGGGCGTCAGCCTGCTGCCGCATTATCTCGGCGGCAGTGATCCGCTGCTGCGCCGGGTGCCGACCGAGACGCAGAGTCCGGACCGCGACATCTGGCTGGTGGTGCATCCCGACCTGCGGCGTGCGCCGCGCATCCGGGCGGTGATGGATTACCTGATCGAGCTGTTCGCCCGGGATGGCCGGCTGCTGCAGGGCGGCGCGGCGCCAAAGCGCTCCGCCCTTGCCAAGCGCCGCGCGTAATGCTGAGCTTGGGACAATCTCCGGACCGCACACAGATATAATATAAAGAGTACCCGCATGACCCAGGATCTCCTGCGCGACCTCCAGGCCGATCGCGTCGAACTGACCGCGATCCGCCATGACATTCACCGTCACCCCGAAACCGCCTTCGAGGAGAACCGCACGGCCGACATCGTCGCCGCCAAGCTCGCCGAATGGGGCATTCCGATCCATCGCGGCCTGGGCAAGACCGGCGTGGTCGGCACGATCAGGGGGAAGCGCGGCGAGGGCCGCTCCATCGGCCTGCGCGCCGACATGGATGCGCTGAACCTGCAGGAGAAGAACGAGTTCGCGCATCGCTCGATCCATGACGGCAAGATGCATGCCTGCGGCCATGACGGACATACCACGATGCTGCTCGGCGCCGCCAAGCAGCTCGCGCGCAATCCCGATTTCGCCGGCACCGTCCATCTGATCTTCCAGCCCGCGGAAGAAGGCGAGGGCGGCGCGCGGGTGATGATCGAGGACGGCCTGTTCGAGAAGTTCCCCTGCGATGCCGTTTACGGCATGCACAACATGCCCGGCATTCCCGCCGGCCATTTCGCCATCCGTCCGGGCCCGATGATGGCGGCCTCGGATACATGGACGACGGTGTTCCGCGGCAGCGGCGGCCATGGCGCCATGCCGCATATGGGCACCGATCCGGTGATGCCCGCGGCGGCCTTCGTCACCGCGACCCAGAGCATCGTCGGCCGCAACGTCTCGCCGCAGCATGCCGCGGTGGTCAGCGTCGGCCATATCGCCGCCGGCGCCTACGGCTCGCCCAACGTGATTCCCTCGCAGGTGACGGTGCGCGGCACGGCGCGCAGCTACACGCCGGAAGACCGTGACCTGCTCGAGCGGCGTCTGGGCGAGCTGGTGCAGGGCATCGCCGCGGCCCATGGCTGCAGCGGCGAATACGATTACCTGCGGCGCTATCCGCCGCTGGTGAACGCGCCGGCGCAGACCGCGATCGCCGTGAAGGCGGCCCGCGCCACGGTCGGCGATGCGCTGGTGGATGCCGATGCCGAGCCGCTGACCGGCGCGGAGGATTTCGCCTTCATGCTGGAGAAGAAGCCCGGCGCCTATATCCTGATCGGCAATGGCGGCAGCATCGAGGATGGCTCCTGCCATTACGTCCATACGCCGCATTACGACTTCAACGACCAGATCATCCTCACCGGCGTCGCCTATTGGGTGAACCTGGTGCACGCGGAACTGGGGCAGCCGTAATACTTTTCTGTCATGGCCCGGAGCCCGGGCACGACAGGTCAGGTGGACAGGGGACTTACCGTCCGAAGCCGAAGCTGTAGCCGATGCTCAGGCCGACGCGGGCCTGGGTGGCCGAGCCGGCATCGTCCACCAGCGGTGAATCGGCGGCATCGCCGGCCAGCCGGTCGATACCGGCAAAGCCGCCGACCGACCAGGCATCGCTCAGGCGATAGGTAACGGTGGCGCCGAAACCGTAGGACATGAACATGCCGTCGGCATCGAAGGCGCGGTGGCCGGAGCGCGCCGCCTGGCTGCTGTTGATCGAGAAATAGCTTTCGGTGAAGTCGCTGCTGCCGAGCGTGAGGTTCGGCCCGGCGGTGACCCGCGTGCGCTCGCCCAGCATGGTGCTCCAGGCGAGGAAGAAGTCGCCGATCAGGCCTTCATGGCCGCCGAACCCCTGCCGCACCTCCGCGCCGGCGCTGAACGGGCGCAGATCGTAATGCACGAAGCCGCCGGCCTCGCCCGCGGAATCGACATCGCCGAGGCCGCGCAGCGCCGCGTTGTCGTCCTGGTCGCGGCGATGGCGGTATTTCAGCACCGGGCCGGCCCGCCAGTTGGGACTGTCGAGCAGGTTTGCGCCCAGGCCGTCGCGGGTGGAGAGGAAGAAGCGGTCGCGGTAACGCAGATCGAACAGCGGCAGGGCGAGGAATTCGTAATCGTCCGAGCCGAGATAGTCCGGGCGCAGCATGCCGCCGCCGCCGATCGTCACGCGCCAGTCGTCGCTCGGATCGGCGCCGGCTCGCAGTTGCGGCCGCGGCATCGGCGAAACCTGTTCCAGCGGACCGCCGCTCTCGCCATCGGTAGTCTGCGCGCGCGCGTCCGCTGGCAGCGCCGCGGCGGCCAGACCGGACAGCAGAACGAACAGGAGGGCGCGCATGCCTGGGCCTCGAAAGTGGTGCCGTCTATAAACACCTGCAAACGTGGCATGGCTGTGGCCAGCCGGAGGCTTTCCGCCGGTCAATGAAAAATCACAGCAGGCACGGGCGCGGATTGGCGGAATTCCGCCATCCGCTTCGATCAGTGTCCCAGCTTCGCGTAACGGTCGCGCATGGCGTCGGCGAGGGCCCGATCCCGTCCCGTTGCGCCGCTTCCCGCAGGCGTTGCTTTCACGGGGCGGAGATCACCGTTCAGCGGGCGCAGCAGCACGCCTTCCGGCCGGTCTTCCACGGTGAATTCGGTGCCGGCCTGCCAGTGATGGATTTCCAGCATGTCGCGGGGCAGTTCCAGCCGGCCGGCTTTGTCCAGTCGTATCGTTGTCATGATCGCCTCGATGCTTGGCGCGAAGATGTCGCGCTCGGGCAGACGGCTTGTCGTCCGGGACTGGGACTCAAGCGCGATCGGCGCTGGCACACAAGGGGGTGTGAGTGCCAGCGCCGCGCTGCCGGCGTGATTCAGGCGAGGACCTTGTCGGCCAGGGCGTAAAGCTCCGTATCCTCACGATGGATGCGGCCCTTCAGCCGGGAGAAAAGCTGCCGTGCTTCCGGCAGGAAGGCGGCCATTTCCCGCTGCACCTGGGCGGGCGTGCGCCAGCGGCGCCAGAAATCCATGTAGGTGGAATAGAGATCGCCCATCTCGGTCTGGTAGCGCTGCGCCATCGCCGCAAGCGCGGGGTTTCCGGAGGCCGTCAGCGTCGGATAGAGCGACGTATCCTCGACGGAGAGATGGGTGGAGAGCCGGCCGGTGAATTCGGCCAGCAGCCTGGTCAGTTCGCCAGCCCAGCCGTTGCCGGCCGTGTTGTGCAGCAGCCCCTCGATGCGCGCGAACAGGGCGTGCAGTTCCGTATGATGCTGGCGGTAGCGTTCTGTCGCACTCATGACGATATCTCGCATTCTCCGTTTCTGCGTACCCTCTGCGGGTAAGGTGCAGATATCGCGGCCCGGAACGAAGTAAACCTGCATCTTCCGGAGACAAAGTGCCGCAACGGCGACCGGTCATCCCGGGCGGACTGCCTGAATTTCGCGCAACGTGGCGCGATCCTGACCGGCGGCAACGCCCGCTGCTGCCGATTCCGCCCGCAAACACTGCGGCGGACACTGGCACGCTCCTTGCTCCTCATCTGCGGCAGACAGGCACACAGCAGACAGGCACCAGACGGGGAGACCGCGCCATGACCCTCTTCCAGAATCCCTTCGATTCCGAATCCCGGCTCGATTCCTGCCCGTGCGGGCATCACCGCTCACTGTCCGAGCACAATGCCGAACTGGCGGCGCGACAGCATGAGGCGCAGCTGCAGACGGCCGCCGACGAAGACAGGCGCCTGAGCAATGCCGTCGACCAGGCGGTGGTGCGCGCCCTGATCCCGAACGACGTGACCCGCCGCCGCCTGCTGCATGCGATCGGCGCCGGCACCCTGCTGGCCGCCATCGAACAGGTCTTTCCGCTCGCCACCGCGCGCGAGGTCTTCGCCCAGGGCAAGAGCGGCGCGCTGGAAAAGACCGACCTCAAGGTCGGTTTCATCCCGATCACCTGCGCCACGCCGATCATCATGGCGCATCCCATGGGCTTCTATGCCAAGCACGGCCTGAACGTGGAAGTGATCAAGACGGCCGGCTGGGCTGTGATCCGCGACAAGACCCTGAACAAGGAATACGACGCGGCGCACATGCTTTCGCCCATGCCGCTGGCCATCACCACCGGAACCGGTTCGAACCCGATCCCCTACACAATGCCGGCGGTGGAGAACATCAACGGCCAGGCGATCACGCTGGCGATGAAGCACAAGGACCGGCGCGATCCGAAATCCTGGAAGGGCTTCAAGCTGGCCGTGCCCTTCGACTACTCGATGCACAACTACCTGCTGCGCTACTATCTCGCCGAGCACGGCGTCGATCCCGACACCGACGTGCAGATCCGCGCCGTGCCGCCGCCGGAGATGGTCGCCAACCTGCGCGCCGACAATATCGACGGCTTCCTGGCGCCCGATCCGGTCAACCAGCGCGCGGTCTATGACGGCGTGGGCTTCATCCACATCCTGTCGAAGGAAATCTGGGACGGTCATCCCTGCTGCGCCTTCGCGGCCTCGGAAGAATTCGTCAAGACGATGCCGAATACCTACCAGGCGCTGCTCAAGGCGATCATCGAGGCGACCGCCTATGCCACCAAGGCGGAGAACCGCAAGGAGATCGCCGAGGCCATCGCGCCGGCCAACTACCTGAACCAGCCGGTCACCGTGGTGGAGCAGGTGCTGACCGGCACCTATGCCGACGGTCTCGGCAACGTGAAGCGGGACCCCAACCGGATCGACTTCGATCCCTTCCCCTGGCATTCGTTCGCCGTCTGGATCCTGACGCAGATGAAGCGCTGGGGGCAGATCAAGGGCGACGTCGACTACCGGAAGGTGGCGGGCGAGGTGTTCCTCGCGACCGACGCCGCGCGGCTGATGAAGGAGGCGGGCCTGACGCCGCCGGAGACGGCGTCCAAGGGCTTCGAGGTCATGGGCAAGCCGTTCGATCCGGCCAGGCCCGAGGAGTACGTGAGCAGCTTCGCGATTCGGAGGAGCTGAGGATGAAACGACCCCCACGCTCGCTTCGCTCGCTGCCCCCCGAGGGGGCCTGTCAGTGGCTTCGGGCGGCCGGGCGCCACTGACATGGGAACTCCCCGTCTGCGCGCGCTGGCGCTGT
>NZ_DATGQG010000163.1:0-4508 GCF_035304305.1 Ferrovibrio sp. | reverse complement strand
TTCACCTTCATCGATGCCGGTTGGGATTTCGCCGCGATCTGGGGCAAGTCGAGCCTTAACGAGAATGGCGGCTACATGATGCTGCGCGGGGTAGGCCCGGGCACGCTCTATGACGATTATGTCCGTGTGGCGGCTGTCGATCTCTCCCGCGTCTATGGCAGCAGCAACCCGGCCCTCGCGCCCCATGTCACCATCGCCGGTGTCGGCGCCGCCAATGTCTCGGTCGGCTGGGGCAGCGCGGTAGGCCCGCAGGCCAATGCCGGCGCCTACGCCTTCACCGATCCCGGTGTGCTTGACATCTCGACCGTTTCGGCTGGCGGGGTCTATGTGGACCATGGCTCGGGATCGCTGACGGTGACGCCGCGCGCCATCACGGTGACGGCGGACGACCTTTCGCGTCTCTATGGCGAGGCCAACCCGGCACTGACCTTCGGCGCAATCGGCGGCGACGGGCTTGCCGCGTTCCACGCCGACCTCGCCGCCGCCGGCTTCGGGCTTTCGACCGCTGCCGGGGTGCAGTCGGATGTCGGCAGCTACGCCATCGACCTGACGGGAGCCAACGGCAACTATGACGTGACCTTCACCCCCGGCACGCTGACGGTGACGCCGCGCGCCATCACGGTGACGGCGGACGATCTGCGCAAGCTTCTGGGGCAGCCCGATCCTTTGCTGACCTGGTCGATCACCGGTGGCAGCCTTGCCAGCTTCGATACGGAAGCTGGCGTGTTCGGGGGTGATCTGATGCGCGATCCCGGCGAAGGGGTTGGCACATACAGCATCCGGCAGGGAACGCTTGTCGCCAACTCCAATTACGACGTGACCTTCGTGGGCGGCACGCTGACCATCACGCCGGTGGCGGTGAGTGTGGCGAGCCTGTTCGAACGCGCCTTGCCATTGTCTGTGCCGGCCAGCCCGACGGAAGGCGGCACCCTTGCCCTGTGCGATACCGGCGTGCTGCCGGAAGCGGAATGCGCAGCCTATCCCCATCCGGCCAATCGCGGCCTCGCCCATGTCGGGTTCGCACAATGAGGGGGCCTGCCATGAAGCACCACCGCAGGATTGCCGTCGGCCTCTGGGTCTCTGTCTCACTGGCCGCGCTGATTGGTCTGGCCGGGATGGCCCACGCCCAGTCCACGGCGATCGAGCGCAACCTGCCCCCGGCGCCGGTCACCTCTGGCGGCGAGATCAGGGTGGACGAGACGATTGCCGGCTCGACTGACGAGACCCCGTTCGGCGTCGATGTCGCTGGCATCGCGCTGATCGGCCCGGATGGGCAGGTACCGGCAAGACCGCAGCCCGGCGTGTCGCTGGAGGGCATCGCCGAGACCTATCATGATGCGGTCCGTGCTGCCTTGGCGCCGCTGATCGGCCAGCCGCTCAGCCCGGCGCTGATTGCCCGCGCGCAAGGCGCTGTCGCCGGCGTCTGGCGGCAGGCAGGCTATCCCTTCATGTCGGTTACCGTGCCGCCGCAGGAGGTCACGTCCGGCGTGCTCACCCTGCGCGTGGTCGAGTTCGTCGCCGGCAATGTCTCGTCCGACCATGCCAGCCTGCCGCTCCATGTCCGGCAGCAGGAGGGCGAAGCGATCTCGGCCGCGCAACTCTCCGAAGACCTTGCCTGGCTCAACCGCAATCCCTTCCGGCAGGTGGGCGCGGTCTTCGCCCCCGGCGATCAGCGCGGCGCCAGCGATATCGAGCTGACCGTCACGACGGACAAGCCGTTCGCGGTCTATGCCGGCTGGGACAATACCGGCAGCCCCGCCACCGGCCGCGACCGCTTCTATACCGGCGGCGGTGTCTGGATCCCCGCGCTCAACGACATGACGCTGTCCTGGCGCTATACGCGCTCGGACGAGTTGTGGGACGGCAATGTGTTCGGGCTCGATCCGGCAAAGCGCGGCTACCTCAGCCTTGCGGGCCGCATCGACCTGCCGACCCTGCCGAGACAAGCTCTGTCCATCGCACCGAACTTCGTCACCACCAACGAGTTCATTGCCGGCACGCCCTTCAGCTTCGAGAACACCACCTTCGAGCTGCCCATTCTCTACCGGACGGCCGTCTCCAACATGGTGCCCGGAACCTATTGGGGCGACCTTTACTTCGGCATCGAGCCCAAATGGCTCCGGCGCACGACGCGCTTTGCCGGGATCGATGTCGCCGAGGGCGAAGCCGGGCTGGTCAATCTCGTCCTCGGCTGGTCGCACCTGCTCACCGACCCTCATGGCCGCACCTCCATCGACTTGCGGCTCAAGGCCAATCCCGGCGGCGTGCTCGGCACCAACACGGCCGCCGACTGGGCCGCCTTTACCGGTGGACGGGTCAGCGACCACACTTATGTCCATGCCGGCTTCGACATCGCCCGCTGGACGCGGCTCCCGAACGACTTCGCCTGGTCGAGCACCCTGACCGGCCAGATCGCCGGACAGGCGCTGCCGGACACCGAGCGGCTGAGCCTTGGCGGGCATTATGCCGTGCGGGGGTTCGAGCACAATGACGTATCGGCCGATGCGGGCGTCGTCTGGCGCAACGAACTGCGCCTGCCCGCCATGCGGCCGCTGGCAGGCGCCGGTCTTGCCGACACGCTCTCGCCCTTCGCCTTCCTCGATCTCGGCTGGGGCAAGGACAACGCATCGGGAACGAGCAATAGCCTTGCTGGTGCCGGGCTCGGCTTCGACTATGCCATCGGCACAAACTTCAATGCCGGCGCCACCGCCGCAGTCGCGCTCACCGATGCGGGAACGACGCGCGCGGGCGACTGGTCCGTCACCGCCAATATCCGCTTCACCTATTAAACCCAGCCATGGCAAGGCCGCCCAAAGACCCACACATGCCCCGCTCCCTCGCCCGCATCAAAGCCGTGCTGATCCTGCTCGCAGCTGCCACCGCGATGCTGCTGCCGTCCCTCCCCGCCGCCGCGCAGGACAACACGCCCACCCCGCAGGCCACTACAGCCACCTATCGCGACTGGACGGTGCGCTGCGATCATCTGCCGCAGACCCCGCCGCGCAGGGTCTGCGAGGTCGTACAGGCCGTTCGCGCCAATGACGGTCAGGCATTTCTCGCCCAGGTCGTCATCGGGAAGCCCGCGCCCGACCAGCCGACAAAGCTCATCGTCCAGCTTCCGGCTGGCGTCTGGCTTCCCGCCAACGTCACCCTGACCGCACCTTCGGGCGAAAGCGCCACTGCCACCTTCACCCGCTGCATGCAGCTCTGCGTCGCCGACGCCGATATCGCTCAACCTCTCGTCGACGCTCTCAAGGCCGCAACCGAACCGGCAAGGCTCACCTTCCAGGACGGAAACCGCAGACCCATCGAACTCCCAATATCCCTCAACGGGTTTACGGCAGCAATGAACGCAGCAGCAGAGTAGCCAGTTACAGCCGAACCGTTCGCCATCACGGTGCGCTCAAACCAGCACCGTGATCGATTTATGCTGGAAGCGCCATCTGGCACAAGAATCGTGCGCGGACAAGAAAGGGCAAGACCCGAAAGGCCTCCTGCGCCAGCGGAGCCGCCTCAAATCTCTATGGTCAGCATGTGTCTGGCTCGGTCAAAACCTGCCCTTCGGGCAGGGGGCATGGCCGGCCCGCACCCCGCCAAAAGCGCCAAAAATGGCGGATTTTTGCGGACTTGCGGGCGGTTCCTGTCGTTTCAAACGACCGTTTTACAATTTCAGGCTTTGGTGATAGAGTGATTCCCGAAAACAAAAAGAACGTTGCCATCAGAAACGCAGACTGGTCAACATTTGGGAGCCTCGTGATGGAGAGCCTTGCTCATTGGTTTATCAGACGGCTTGAAAAGGCCACCACCCTTTCTGAATCCATTGCCCTCATCCTTGAGGTCGGGGATGCCTTCGGCTTGCCGAAGGTGGGCGTCATCCGCGATATCGAAGCGGAGGAAAGGCCGGTCATGAACGGCAAGCCGCTGGCCGCGCTCATGGGCTGGCCGGAGGACTGGCTGGCGGAATTCACCCGCCGCAATTTCAAGCTTTACGAACCCAACAGCAATTATTGCCGCTATGAGCACCGGCCCTTCACCTGGCGCACCAACGAGAACGGCACCATGTGGCGCGACAAGCTGTTGAGCGGAATGCCGCTTCAGGCCATGCGCTGCCTGCGCGAGCAGGTGGGCGCGGGCGTCACCGCCCCCGTCTTCCGCTCCGGCGGCCGCATCGGCCATGTGAGCTGGATGAATTCCTGCCCCGGCACCGATGTGGAGAAGATCTTCGAGCGCCATGGCACGGAGATGTTCCTGATCGCCCATCACTTCATCGAGGTCCTCGACCGCTGGCCCACGGAAGAGGACGATTACGAGGAAGGCGAGCCCCTCACCGCCCGCGAAACCGAATGCCTGCGCTGGGTCGCCCTTGGCAAGACCGACCAGGAGGTGAGCGAGATCATCTACCGCTCGCCGGCAACCACGCGCTTCCATGTGAAGAACGCCATCCGCAAGCTCGGCGCCTCCAACCGCGCCCATGCGGTGAGCATCGCCCACCGCCGCGGCCTCCTCGG
>NZ_DATGQG010000162.1:0-17847 GCF_035304305.1 Ferrovibrio sp. | reverse complement strand
GAAAACCGTCTGGAGAGGTATGCCTGTCACCCGTGAGACCACGAAGACATTCATGCCGAGTGGCGGGGTAACCATGCCGATCTCGACAGTCAGGATGACCATTACGCCAAACCAGATCGGATCATATCCGAGCCCCTTCATGAGTGGCAGCAGGGTCGGTACCGTGAGTACAAGGATCGCGATCCCGTCAAGGAAGCAGCCAAGGATCAGCAGCAGGCAGAGCACGGCGATCAGGATGCCCCAGTCCGGCAGTCCCAGCCCCATGACGAATTCGGAGAAGATGACGGTTGTCCTCGTCATGGCGAAAAAATAGCCGAAGAACTGGGCGCCCAGCACGATCGTCATGATCATGCAGCTGATACGGGCTGCCCGCCGGACTGCTCTGACGAAGACCTCGCGGTTCAGCTTGCGGCTTGCCAGCGCCAGGAGGAGGGCGCCAAAGGCGCCGAGACTGGATGCCTCGGTTGGGGTCGCCACACCGAAATAGATGATCCCTGTCACCGCGAGGAAAAGCAGGATCATGGGCAGAGCCACCTTGCTGGAGCGCAGCTTCTCCTTAAAGGTGAAAGACTGCCCCCGAGGCAGCGAGCCCGGCTCCATCCAGCCGATCAGCAGGACGGTGAAAATGATGGCGGCTGTAACCACTAGGCCCGGGATAACACAGGCAATCAGGAGCTTGCCGATGCTTTCTTCGGCGATCAGCCCGTAAACGATGACCGCTATGCTGGGCGGTATCAGCATAGCCAGTGTCCCCGAGATCGAGACAACTCCGGCAGCCAGGCTGTCCTGATACTGGTGCTTGATCATGGCGGGGAGGCTCGTTGATGACAGGGTTGCCGCACTTGCCGTGCTGGAACCAGAAATTGCGGCAAAGCCTGCGCCCGCCAATGCAGTGGCAATCGCCAGGCCGCCGCGCACGCGGCCGATCCAGATGGCGGCCGACCGGAAGAGGTCGTCAGCAATCCCGCTGGCAACGACGAATTCCGCCATCAGCAGGAACATGGGGACGGTAATCAGCTCGTAGATCCCTGTTGTTGTGAGCGGTGCGGTTTTCAACACGCCGTAAGCGGCTTCCCAGCCGCTCGTCACCGTAAGTCCGACAGAGCCGGCAACAATGAGCGCGAAGCCAATCGGGATCCTGAGTACCAGCAGGACCACAAGAAAGAGGAGAATCAGGGCTGCAATCATGGCTTCTCCTCACCCCGACTTGCCGCGGCGTGGGGTTGGTCGGCATGATACGCGGATCGCAGCGTTATCAGGCGATGAGCCAGTAACAGGCAGTAGGCGAGCAGCCCGATCGGCGGCGCGATCAGCGAGGTCCAGACCGGGGCTACTATCGCCGAGTTGAACATGTCGCCGAACTGTATGGCATCGAGCAGCCGATCGAAAATGCCGATCGTCATTATGGCAACGGCGACAAAGACGATCAGATCGGCGACAAAGCTGATTACCCGACGGATATGGGTGGGAAAGACCAGATAGAAGAAGTCTACGGCGATGTGGTCGCCATGGTCGTCGGTCGAGGTCAATGCGAAGAAGTAGATTCCGGATAATAGGTAAATCGTAATCAGGTCAAAGGACCACAGAAGCGGGGCGTTGAGGAAATAGCGCAGGACTACATCGCAAACGCAAACGGCCATGACGAGGCATAGCAGCGCGGCAGCGGCGCCTTCTAGGATGATGGAGAGCTTTCTTGGCATCTTGCCTCATCTTCTCGGGTTAGAAGCGCGCCTCCCGCGCGCCGCTTTGGTCTACTTCTAGCGACCTCCTCCCATTGCGGCCTCGATCTCCTCGCGAGTGAAACCGAAGGTCGTCAGTAGTTCCTCGGTGTTTTCGCCGAGCCTGGGAGCGCGGTGCCGGACCTCCGGCATATGGCCATTAAAGCGAGTTGGCTGTCGCGGATAACGCAACGTGCCGAACTCCGGATCTTCTGCGTCCTGGAACATGCCGACCGCGGCCAAGTGCGGGTCCTCATAGAGATCCGCAGTCGAATTGACCGGCATGGCAGGGATGCCTGCACGATCGAGCGTTGACATCCAATAGGCGGTACTGTGCGCCTTGAGATGGTTACCGAGGAACTCGTAGACGACGTCGATGTTGGCGGTCCGCTCGGTCAGGGAGGAGAACTCCGGTCGGGACAGGAGATCGTCGACCCCGACCAGCCGCCCGAATGTCGCCCATTGCCGGTCCGTGTAGACAATCACGGAGATGCGACCGTCGCTGGTCTCGAAGGGGCGCCGGCTTCGTGAGATCTGACGCGCATACACCGGTGGCCCCATAGGGGGTGAGAACATCGCGCCGCCGATATGCTCGGTCAGCATGAAATTCGCCATGACCTCGAACATCGGGACTTCGATTTCCATACCAAGTCCGGTGCGATGCCGATAGTTGACTGCGGCCAGGCAGGAATAAAGAAGGGTCAAGCCGGCCACCTTGTCGGCGATCACCGTCGGCGTGTAGTTGGCCGCACCGGTCGATAGCTCCGTCAGCGCAACGAGGCCGGAGGCTGCCTGGATGATATCGTCGTAGGCTGCCTTCCCGCCATAAGGACCATCCTGGCCAAAACCCCAGGCGCTGCAATAAATCAGTCTGGGGTTCATGTCGCGGATCGACTCGAAATCGAGGCCCAGCCGCCGGATTGCCTGCGGCCGCATGGAATGCACGAAGATATCCACTTTCGGAATCATGCGCAGCAATGCGTCCCGTCCGGCCGGCGTCTTCAGGTCAAGGCAGATGCCCTTCTTGCCGCGGTTGAGATTGAAGAACGCGCCGCCCATTCCCTTCTCGGGCATCGGCCCGATCTGCCTGGTGCTGTCTCCTTCAGGGCCCTCCACCTTGATCACGGTCGCGCCGAGATCGGCCATGATTTGGGTGCAGAGCGGTCCGAAGACCACCGCTGTCAGGTCGAGAACCACTAAGTCGGAAAGCGGAGAGGCGGCCTCGCGGCACTTTCGGTCTGGGGATGTCATCGAAAACAACGCGGCTCCATGAAACTGATGCAGCAGGCTAACACCGGTTCCGAATATCGGTCAACAGTACGTATATACGTAACGCGGCGCGCAGCCCTCTGGTCAAAGGCCGTGTCAAGATTGTTCGTATATGTGAAATCTTGACGTATTTAAGAACACTGATAGGTTTTCCTCTAAGACAGAAAAACAACACTGGAGGAAACCATGAATTGGGCTATTACCGCTTTCAGCGTTTCTATCGGGATCGGCACGTTGCTCATGACCCCGATTGCTGCGGCTCAGGGCAAGATCAAAATCAAGCTCGCCGATTCCTTCCCGGCTGGTCACTTCACCACTGTGCACGCGACCCAGCCATTCATGGAGAAGGTCAAGGCAAAGACGAATGGCGCGGTAGAGTTCGAGTACTTCCCTGCCGAGCAGCTCGGAAAAGCCAAGGATATGCTGCAGCTGCTGCAGTCCGGCCTCACCGACATCGCCTATGTGGCGCCGCCCTATATTACCGAGAAACTGCCGCTCAGCGCCGTCGCCACCTTGCCCGGCGGCGCTCCGGATGCGTGCAGTGCGTCACTGGCCTACGAGAAACTCGCCATCGACGGACTGCTGTACCAGAACGAGTTCAAGCCGAACCGCGTCAAGCCACTCTATGTGATCGTTACGCCTCCTTACGCGCTGCTTACCAAGACGCGCGAGGTTACCAGCCTCGAGCAGGCCAAGGGGCTGAAGGTCCGCGGCGCCGGCGCGCCGGTAGAAGCGGCCATGAAAAGCGTCGGCCTGGTGCCAGTCCGTATTTCGGCACCCGAAACCCACGAGAGCCTCATGCGCGGCACCATCGATGGCGTGATGTTCCCGCTCACCAACGTCAAATCCTACGACTTGCAGGGGTTGCTTCGCTCCGCCACCAAGCAGCTCACCTTCGGAGCCTTTGTCGGCACCTTCTCGGTCAGCGACCAAAGCTGGAACCGCCTGCCGCCGGATATCCGTAAGGCACTCACGAAAGCAGGAGAGGAGACGACCCGCGAAGTCTGCCAGGCTTATGACAATGGCTCCATCTCGGCTCAGAAGGACCTCGAGAGCGCCGGAATCAAGTTTGTCGATCCGGACAAATCGCTGGTAGCCGCGATGCAGAAAGCAGCCGAAGAAGTGGGCGGCGCCTGGGCGAAGGAGCTCGACGGTCGTGGCAAGGCCGGCAGCGCCGTGCTGAAGGCTTATACGGAAGCGGTTCAGGCCCAGAAGAAATGAGCCGGCTATTTTCCGCGCTGGCCGGCTTTCAGGCCGACCAGCCCGTTTTCACTCGGCATAGCGAGGGCTGGTCGTGACCGACAACGATCAGGACCGGCCCTGCCTACTGGTGACCGGCGCCAGCCGAAATATCGGGCGTGCGATTGCGCTCGCGTTTGGCCGCAGGGGTTTCCGCATCGCTGCCGCTGCCCGCGAGCTCTCTTCGCTCGACTCCCTGGTGGATGAAGCGGCAAGTCTGAATATCAGAATCGACCCCTTTGCAGCGGATCTGGCTATGCCGGGAGCGTCGGCGGAGTTAGGTGAGGCGGTGCTGAACCGCTGCGGCCGGATCGACGTCCTCGTCGCAAATGCCGCCATCCGCCCCCGCCGGGCCTTTCTCGAGATCGAACTCGAGGAGTGGCTGAAGGTCCTGCAGGTCAATCTGACAAGCATATACGAGCTTACCCGGTCGATTCTGCCTTCGATGGTTTCCCGGCGGCACGGCCGAATTATCGCGATCAGCGGCGTTGACGCGCATATCGGCAATGTGAACCGCGCCCATGTGGTGGCCGCCAAGGCGGGACTCAATGGCTTGATCAAGGCGCTCGCACTCGAGTTCTCGCCGCACGGCATCACGGCCAACACCGTTTCTCCCGGCGTCATCGACACGGAACGCGACTGGAGCAATTACCCTGAACTGCATGCAGGCCTGGAAAAACGCAGCGCGCGGATCCCGGTCCGCAGAATAGGGCGGGCAGAAGAAATTGCCGCTGCCTGCCTCTACCTCGCCCAGCCGGAGGCCTCCTTCATGACCGGGCAAACGATGCACCTCAATGGTGGAGAAGTCTGTTTCTAGTTTTCTAACCTTTTAACATGTGAGGGTACAAAGTTATGCAGCATACAAAGATCAATCACGAAGCGCTGGAGAAACTCCGGGCCCGGCTGGGGAAGCCTGTCCAGCGCGTCACGCCTCCTTTCTATACTGAAATCAACGCTGACGCCGCGCGGCATTTCGCGAGCAGCATCGGGGATGACAATCCGCTTTATGTCGACCCGGAATATGCAGCAAAAAGCCGCTGGAAATCCGGCCTTGCAACACCCTGCATCCTCTACTCGACCAACAACGTCGTGAGCGGCGCGGTTGAAGGCCTGCCTGGCGTTCATGCCATGTTTGCTGGAACCGACTGGACCTGGCACCAGCCGATACGGCACGGCACCAGAATCCGCACCGAGGCGACGCTGAAAGACCTGGTCGAACACGAAACCCGGTTTGCCGGTCGTGCGATCCAGCAGATCTATGCCATCTCCTTCTTCGACCAGAACGATACCTTGCTTGCCACTGCCGATTCCTGGTGTTTCCGGACCGAGCGTGAATCGGCCAAGTCCGAAGGCAAGAAATACAAGGAAGTTGAAAAGGCGATTCGGAAGTATACCGAGGAGGAACTCGACGTCTTCCGTAACCAGTACCGGTCCGAGAAGCGCCGGGGTGCGGAAACGCGATACTTCGACGACGTGAATGTCGGCGACCAGATCGATACCATCCTCAAGGGTCCTTATACGCTCACCTCCGTAATCGCCTTCATGCAATCCTGGGGCAATTACGGCACCCAGAATCATCGCATTGCATGGGATTACTTCGACAAGCATCCGAAGCTGGCCATCCCGAATGCCTACGGCGTGCCGGAAGGGCCCGCCCGGGTGCACTGGGATGCGGAATTTGCCCGTGAGGTGGGGGTGCCGGCACCGTACGACTTCGGGCCGGAGCGTATTGCCTGGCTCTCGCATCTGATGACCGACTGGATGGGCGATGACGGCTTCCTGCGCCGACTGAATGTACGCGTACGCGATCACAACTTGCTCGGCGACGCGACCTGGTGCAAAGGCACCGTGACGGGCAAACGGGTGGAAGACGGCAAGGCTATCGTCTCCGCGGACGTCTGGTGCGAGAATCAGCGCGGGGCCCGCACGGCTGTCGGATCGGCCGAAGTGATCCTTCCGACGAAGTCTTAAGGACTGCTTCATGTCGGGCGCAAAAGCTTCTGGCCGTCTCCAGGTGTTGGAACTGAGTGAAGGGGTGGCCGGCGCCTATTGCGGTTGGCTGATGAAAAGGACGGGGGCGGATGTCACGCAGGTGGCATCCGTCCGCCCTTCATTGCGGAAAAACGATCCGCTTTTCGTACATTTCGATTCCGGCAAGGTCCAGGCAGACCTCCCGCCGGATCTGAACAACGACACACTCTCCGCCTTCCTGAGTGGGGAAGGTCAAAAGCTCGATGTCATATTCACCGATCTATCGGCTGGAGCGCGCGCTGAACTGGGCATCGACTTTCAGGGTCTGGCATCAGCCTTCCCGGGCCTCGTGGTGGCATGCACCAGTACTTTTGGCGAATCCGGCCCGAATGCTGCATTTCCCGCCCAGACGCTGGATGCCCAGGCCGCCAGCGGTGTCGCCTGGGCCATCGGCGACCCGAATCGATCGCCCCTTGGCCTGCCGGCGGATGTGGTCGAGTGCCAGGCGGGCGTCAACCTCGCGGCAGCCATCTGGCTCGCGTGCCTGAAAAGAGACCGGACCGGACGGGGTAGTATGGTGGATGTCGCACTTGCCGACATCCTCGCCTTCTATGCCGGCAGCAACTGCACCTCCTATATCCATCATGGCCTCAAGTGGCACCGGGCGGGCCGTCGGGCCTATGGATCGGGCGGAGCCTACCCTTATGTGATCCTGCCGTGCCAGGACGGCGAGATCGGTTTGATCTGCCGGTCTAAAGACGAATGGGGCCGGCTGATTGCGGCCATGGGCAAGCCGGACTGGTCGGCTGATCCGCGGTACAACGATCTGCGCGCCATGGGGCGGGAATACCCCGAAGAAGTTGATGCGCTGCTGTTGCCTTGGCTTGCGGGCAAAACCCGCGCTGAACTCACGCGGATCAGCATTGAGCATGGCATACCTATGGCACCCCTGCGGCGATTCGAAGAGGTGATCGAGACGCCGCAGTTCAAAGCGCGCGGCTTTCTCTCCGACATGCCGCTGGCAAATGGCGAGACCATAAAGGTACCCAATCTCCCCTATCAGATTACTCGGCCGACCCCGGATCATGTCGGCCTGCACACTCCGCGTGAGCCGGCAATGCCGAAGGCGATCGCAGCGCCGGAACAAGGCAAAACCCTGCCGTTGCAGGGATTGCGCGTGCTGGATCTGGGCTGGGTCTGGTCGGCTCCCATGATGGCAACCATCCTGGCTGAGTTCGGAGCGGAAGTTATCAAGGTCGAGCACGGCAAACGCCTGGACAATACAAGACTGCGCGGGCGTCCCCTTCGGGGTGGCAAACCGGTGCCTGGCCCGAGCATCGAACTTTCCCCGATGATCCATCAGATCAACCATGGCAAGAAGGGGATCACGCTCAATCTGAAGCAGCCGCGTGCTATCGAACTTCTGCGAGAGCTCGTCTCTCTGAGTGACGTGCTGATCGAGAATATGTCTCCGGGTGCCTTGAACCGCATCGGGCTTGGCTATGATGAGGTTCAGAAACTCAACCCGGCTATCGTCATGATCTCCATGTCGGCCGCTGGCCAGAAGGGGCCATCTGCGGCGATGCGCGCCTATGCTCCGGTCATGTCGGCCTTCGCCGGTCTGGAAAGCCTGGTCGGGTATCCGGGTGAGAAGCCGATCGGGGCGCTCAATTTCGGACTGGGCGACCCAAATGCGGCCATGCATGCAGCGATGGGGGTACTGGCTGCCCTGCATGAACGTACACGTTCGGGAACGGGCTGCTATCTCGACCTTTCTCAAATCGAGTGCCTGCTCTCCACCATGCCCCGCTACCTGATAGACGCTTCGCTCGGCAGACCGCAGCCGGCGCCGGGCGGCAACCGGCACCCTGAAATGGCGCCACACGGAATCTTTCCCGCGTCGGGTACGGACCGCTGGGTCTCGATCTCGGTTCCTGATGACGAATGCTGGAAGAGGCTTAAGGGATTGGCCGAAGGGCAAACCTGGGCAGAGGATCCGGCCCTGGATTCCGCTTCGCGGCGGATCGAGCAGGCTGCAGCCCTGGAGGACGGACTGGCCGCCTGGACACGGGGGTGGGAGCGGGACGACCTGGTGCAGACCCTGCGACGGGCAGGGATTCCAGCTTCACCCGTTCTCTGCATTGAGGAGCAGATGCGTGATCCTCATTTTCAGGCACGTGGTCTCCGCCGGCCGATTGTCGATCCCGATTATGGGCCGGAAAAGGTTTATGCCACGCCCTGGCGATTTGATGATTTTGAGGCCGAGGTCACCGGAAGCAGTCCGCGTCTGGGAGAGCATAATCGAGACGTCTTTGAGACCCTGCTTGGCCTCTCCAAAAACGAGGTCGACGCACTTATAGCTTCCGACGTTATATCCTGACCGGCCGAAACCGGACCCAAGAATGCTCTGAAAGCCCCGAGATTGAGGCATGGAATCGGGCCGGCGCAAGCGGACGGCCTGGCCTCCCGTTCCGCGCGCGGGCAATCCGCAGCCGCGGCAGCCGCTGGCTCAGGATCTTGCCTGCCGTTCGAGGATTTTGCGCGCCCGGATCAGATGCGGGCGATCCAGCATCATGCCATTCAGGCTGGCGACACCCTCGCTGGCGGCTTCCAGTGCCGCAATCACGGCTCTGGCCCAGTCGACTTCGGCCGGTTCCGGCCGGAAGGCGGCGTGAATGACCGGCACCTGGGCCGGATGGATGGCCATCTTGCCGCTGAATCCCAGCGTCTTGGCCAGCCGCGCCTCGCGCAGCAATCCGGCTTCGTCGCGGAAGTCGGTGAAAACGGCATCCACTGCAGCCACGCCGGCTTCGACCGCTGCCAGCAGGGTCATGTCCCGGGCCATCAGGAAGGGTCCGAGATAGTCGCCGGCCTCGTCTCGGTTGCGCTCGGCTCCCATATCCGCAGCGAGATCCTCGCCGCCCCAGGTAAGCGCGCTCAGGCGGGAATGGCTCCAGTCCTCACGCATGAGCCGGCGCAGGCCGCGGACCGTCTCGGTTCCGATGGCTATGATGCCAATCTTCTCGCTTCCGCCAAATCTGGAAATCAGGGCCGACAACGCCTCGATGTCGGCCGGTCCCTCGCATTTGGGCAGAACATAGCCGTCAGGCGCGGCTGCGACTGTCGTGGCAACGTCCTCTTCAGTCAGTCCGGTCGAGAGACCGTTCACCCGCACATACCGTTTCATCGGCAGTGTCTGCGCCAGGAAACCGGCAGCTTCCGCGCGGGCCGCCGCCTTGTTGGCCGGCGCCACGGCGTCCTCGAGATCGAGGATCAGCGCATCGGCGCCACTTTCCACGGCCTTGGCCAGTTTCCGGGCGCTGTCGGCCGGAACGAACAGATAGGAGCGGCAGGACATGGCTAGCGACTGTGATTTGAGTGATTGGCAAGCAGTTTCTCGATGGCGCGCGCATAGTCGGAGATGGAATCCCGGTTGGGATTGAACCACTCGACTGACCCGTTCAGGGCGCCGATCAGCACGAAGCGCAGATAGCGCACGCTCTCATTCGAGGCATTGGGGCCGAGGAAGTTGCGGACCAGTTCGACCCATACCTGATCGTAGCTGTGCCGGACATCGCGCAGCTGCACGCGCACCGTCTCCGGCACGAAGGGATAGCAGCGCGTGTGCGAGGAGACGAAATCGCTCTTCTCCAGGAGGGTCTCCAGATGGATCCGGATGGCTATGGACAGCCGTTCGATGGGGGAGCGGTCGGTGGCATCGGCGAGGCCCTTGCGTACCTCGGCCTCGATCGCCTCGACGCCGATGCGCATCACCTCGGCCGCAAGGTCATCCTTGGATGCGAAATGGTAGTAGAGGCTGCCGGCCTTCATGTTCACTTCGGCGGCAAGATCGCGCAGCGACATCTCGGAATAGCCGACCCTGCGCATCATGCGGGCAGCTGCGGCCAGGATTTCGGCGCGCGCTGTCTCGGCCTTGGCGCGCTGGCGTCCGCCCGCAGGTTTCCGCCCGCCTGTGCTCACCTCGCTGGTCGCCCTCATGATGCCTGGCCCCCTGTTGTTATGATTCCCAGCCTCACCGGTCTTTTTTTCACCTTTTCTAGCGAGATTCGCGCGACTTCGCCATCAGTGTCGCCTGTCAGATGGCCGAGATGCCACCGGTCACCGACAATGTCTGCCCGGTGATCCGGGCGGCTGCGGGGCTGGCGAGGAACACGGCCGCCTCCGCGATGTCCTCGGCCTGCACGACGCCGAGATGCGCCAGGGTCTTGGCCTTCGCGAACAATCGGCCCGCAAAGGGGTCGTCCATCAGGTTGTCGTGCAGCTCGGTGCCTTCGACAATGGAGGGGGTCAGGCAGTTGACGCGGATGCCCTGGCGTTTCGCCTCGTAGGCCATTGCCCGGCAGAACATGATGATGGCGGCCATGGCGGCGCCGATCGCCACTTCGCCGGGGGTCGCGAGTTTTCCGGCGTCCGACGCGATGCAGACGATCGCGCCGTGCCCCTGGCCGGTCATGATGGGCAGGACGGCCCGGGCCGGCAGGATGGTCGGAGCCAGCGACCGGTTGATCACGCCCATCACGTCTTCCAGCGGAATATCCTTGAGCAGGCGCGGCATCGGGTTGCCGCCGCTGCAGCAGAAGAGGGCATCGATGCCGTCCAGACGGGCCGTGGCCTCGGTCACGAGGGCCTGGCACTCGGCAGGATTGCCGGCATCGCCCTGGACGAACGAAACCTGCTGACTGCCCAGCTGCTCCAGCGCGGCAGCACCCCGGCGGGGATTGCGGCCGGCGATGACCACATGCGCCCCGTCAGCCAGGGCGCGGCGGGCGATCGCCAGTCCGATACCCGCCGTTCCCCCGGCCACCAGAACGCGCTGGCCGGACAGTCCGTTCACGACTTCGGCCGCTTCATCATCAGGGCGGCGCGATCGCACACGCCGCACAGCTTGTCGTCCTGGTTGAAGCATTCGTGACGCAGATTCACGATGCCTTCGTTCGGCCGGGACTTGCTTTCGCGCTTGCTCAGCACGGTGGTGCGCATCCGGATCGTATCGCCCTCGAACAGCGGGTGCGGGAAGCGAACATCGCTCATGCCGAGATTGGCGATGGTGGTGCCGAAGGTCGTATCATTGACCGTCATGCCCACCATGCAGCCGAGCGTGAACAGGGAATTCACCAGCGGCCGCCCCCACACCGATTTCGCCGCTGCATGGGCGTCGATGTGAAGCGGCTGGGTATTCATGGTCAGCAACGAAAACCATCGATTGTCGGCTTCGGTAATGGTGCGGGTCCATTCATGGTTGAACACCATTCCCTCTTCGAAATCCTCGAACCAGAGTCCAGCCATCAGGTATTCTCCTCCATCTCAATCAGCACGGTCTTGGCGCTGTAAGTATCGCCGGCGGCGCAGGAAACCCGGGTGATCTTCCCGTCAAACGGCGCAACCAGCGTGTGGACCAGTTTCATCGCTTCCATTTCAAGCAGACGGTCGCCGGCCTTTACCTCGTCGCCCGGCGCCACATAGACGCCGGTGACAAGGCCCGCCAATGGCGCGATGATCTGGCCGGCCGCTTGCCCTTCCGCACGGGCATTGACGCGGGCCTCGGCCAGGGGGCGTGCCGACAGCGTCACGGACAGTCCACCGGCAATGGCATGTACAACGCCGTCCTCGCGCCATATCGCCGGACTTGCGTGGCCAACCGCGCATATCTCTCCTTCGCCGTCCTGAACCGTTCGTTCGGCTCCGAAGAACAGGGTGAGGTCGGCCTGGCCGTATTCGTCTTCCACAAAAAGCGGCGCGGTGCCGGCCCGTCGCGGGCCGGTGACGCGGAAACCGTCGGTGCGCTGCAGCGGGCTGCCCGCCGCGTCGAGCAGCGCGGCGGCGGCCTGAGCGCGCAGGACCAGCAGTTTCTGCGGATCGGGGCGCCAGCCATCCGGGAAAGTTTCCTCCAGGAAGGCCGTGGTGGCGTTGCCCTCGGCAAAGACGTCGGCCCGCAGGCAATCGGCGAGAAAGGCCTGGTTGACGGCCACACCGGGCATGGCCAGCTGTTCGAGGCCGGCAATCAGCCGCTGCCGGGCGGTTTCGCGATCGGCACCATGCGCAATCAGCTTGGCCAGCATGGAGTCGTAATAGGTGCCGACTTCGGAACCGGCGGCAACGCCGGTGTCGAACCGCAGGCCGCGCGGCGGCACAACATCGAGGAACCGGCCGGTGGCCGGCAGGAAGCCCTCGTCCGGCCGTTCCGCATTGATGCGGACTTCGATGGCATGACCACGCGGAACGATCTGTTCCTGCGTGAGCGGCAGTGGCAGCCCCGCCGCCTGACGCAGCTGGAACTCCACCAGATCGACGCCGCAGATGCATTCCGTTACCGGGTGCTCCACCTGCAGGCGGGTATTCATCTCGAGGAAATACGGCTCGCTGCCGCCACCTTCCATGATGAACTCGACCGTTCCCGCGCCGGCGTAATTAATGGCCGAAGCAAGCTTGATCGCGCTGGCGAACAGCTTCTGGCGGACCGCGTCGGGCAGATTGGGAGCGGGCGCTTCCTCAATGACCTTCTGATGATTCCGCTGCACCGAGCAGTCGCGCTCGTGGAAGTGCAGGGCGCCGCCCCTGCCGTCACCGAATACCTGGACTTCCAGATGACGGGGAGACTGGATCAGCTTCTCGAGGAAGACCGTGTCATCGCCGAAGGCAGAACCGGCCTCGGCGCGGGCACTGGCGAGCGCGCCTGGCAGATCTTCCGCCCGGTCGACCCGGCGCATGCCGCGACCGCCACCACCGGCGCTGGCCTTGACCATGACCGGATAGCCGATGCGTCCGGCGGCGGCGACCAGTTCCTCGGTGGAGGCGCCGGCGCCGTCAAAGCCGGGAACAACCGGCACGCCGGCCGCCTCGGCGATGCGCCGCGCCTCGATTTTCGACCCCATCGCCTGCACGGCTTCAGCCGACGGGCCGATGAAGATCAGCCCGGCTTCGGTGCAGGCGCGGACGAAAGCCGCATTCTCCGACAGGAAGCCGTAGCCGGGATGAATGGCATCGGCCCCGCTGGCGCGGGCAGCGGCGATGATCGCCGCGATGTTGAGATAGCTTTCCGACGGCGCCGCCGGTCCCAGCCGCCAGGCGACGTCGGCCAGGCGCACATGCAGGGCACCCGCATCGGCATCGGAGTAGACGGCTACCGTGCGCAGGCCGAGGCGGCGGCAGGTGGCGATGATGCGGCAGGCGATCTCGCCCCGGTTGGCGATCAGAACGGTGCGGATCGGGAATGGTGCGGTCAGGAACTCGATCATGCCTTCACATCCTGTACACCGGACGGGTCGGCCGCTGGGTCGGCCGCATGTTGCCCAGTGCAAGACAGATGCCCAGAATCCGCCGGGTGTCGCGCGGATCGATGATGCCGTCGTCGAACAGGCGCGCGGTGCAGAAGTAGGGATCCGACTTCTCGTCGAACATCTTGCGCACCTTGGCCTCGTAGCGGGCCAGTTCTTCCTCGTCCGCGGCGCCCTTGTTGATCGAGGCGCGGCGCAGATCCATCAGCACGGTGCTGCCGACATCCGGGTTCATGCCGCCGAGTCGGGCATTCGGCCACATGAACAGGAAGCGGGGGCGGAAGCCGCGTCCCGACATGCCGTAGTTGCCGGCGCCGTAGGAGCTGCCGGTGATCACCGTGTAGCGGGGCACGCGGGTGTTGCTCATGGCATAGACGAGCTTGGCGGAATGCTTCGAGATGCCGCCGATCTCCGCCTCGCTGCCAACCATGAACCCGGTGGTGTTCTGCAGGAACAGCAAAGGCGTGCCGCGCTGGTCGCACAGTTCGATGAAATGCGTCCCTTTCAGGCAGGCCTCGGCGAACAGCACGCCGTTATTGGCGATGATGCCGACCGGAAAGCCCTCGATATGGGCAAAGCCGCAGACCAGGGTGTCGCCCCAGTCAGGCTTGAACTCGTGGAAGGCGCTGCCATCCACCAGTCGGGCGATGATCTCGCGCTGGTCGAAGGGCCGGCTGAGGTCGGTGCCCACGATGCCGGGGATCTCCGCCGGATCGAACAGCGGCGGGCGCGGCGCCGCCGGCTGGTGCTCGAAGGGTTGCGCATAGTTCAGGGCGGCCACCATGTCGCGCAGCCGGCCAAGCGCGGACCGCTCGTCCGGAGCAATATGGTCGCTGACGCCGGATTTGAAGGTATGCAGGGCGGCGCCGCCGAGATCCATGCGGTCAACCACCTCGGAGATCGCCGCACGGACGATCTGCGGTCCGCCCAGATGGATCGAGGCACTGCCGTCGACCATCACGAATTCGTCGCACAGGGCGGGAATGTAAGCGCCGCCGGCGGTGCATTCTCCGAACACCACGGCAAGCTGCGGGATGCCTTCGGCCGACATGCGGCACTGGCGATAGAAGGTGCCGCCGAAATGGTTCTCGTCGTAGAACACCTCTTCCATCTGGTTGAGGTTCGCGCCGCCGCAATCGACCAGATAGAGGACCGGAAGCCGGTTCTCGATGGCGATTTCCTGAGCGCGGATATGCTTCTTCACCGTTTCGCGGAAAAAGCTTCCGCCTTTCACCGTGGCGTCATTGGCGATGATCATGCAGGCGGTGCCACGCACCGTGCCGATGCCGGTGACGATGCCGGCACTGGGCAGCTGGCCGTCATAAAGGCCCCAGGCAGCCAGCGGCGTGAGCTCGAGAAAGGCGGTGCCGGGGTCGATCAGCAGGTCGATGCGATCACGCACCAGCAGCTTCTTGCGGGCGCGATGGCGTTCGACCATGCGTTCGCCGCCTCCGGCCAGCGCCCAGTCGAGCCGTTGGTGCAACTGGTCGATCAATCGCTCGTAAGCGTCCTGCCGCGCGCGAAAGCCGGCGTCGCGCGGATCAATGGAACTGCGCAGAACAGTCATTACCCTTCCTGTGTCCCTGACATTGGAAACGTGGCCGCGGCCCGGAAATTCCCGTCTCTTCCGCGCTACTCAGACTTCGAGGCTGACTTCATCAGCAGGGTGGCAGTGCCCTCCTGCACCTCTTCATCCTTCTGGTTGATGACGACGAAGCGCAGGGTGACGACACCGTCGCCGGCCTTGGTGGGGCGCGTGGATTCCGTGGTGACGCGGGCGTGAATGGTGTCGCCCAGGCGAATCGGACCGCGGAAATCCCAGTTGAGGTTCAGCAAGGCCAGCGCGGTGCCGTTGATCAGGTTGAGCTGGGACATCAGGCCGATCGCCATCGACATGCCCAGCGGGCCATGGGCGATTCGGGTGCCGAAACGGGTGTTGCGGCAATGCTCCTCGTCGGAATGCAGCGGATTGAAGTCGCCCGAGACGCCGCAGAACATCACCACATCTGCCTCGGTGACCGTGCGCCGCTGGGTCGTCCAAGTCTGGCCCGGGCGGTATTCCTCGAAAGTGAGGCCCATAGTTCAATCCTTATCGACAAAGAATAAAACAAGTGTTAGTTAGAATACATCAAGATTGCACGGTCCGCAATAACTTCGTGGCGGATGGTCAATCGGAAGGAGCGGCAGAGGGAGAGGCAGATGCAGATGACCCCGATCGAGCAGGGACTGGCCCGGGTCCTGGGCGGCCGCATTGCCCATGACGATGAGATCGGCGTGCGTTACAGCCTCTCGGCGGACGGCCGGCGGACGATGCTCGACCTGCCATTCGCTCCCTTCCTCACCGAGGCCGGCGCGGATCATATCGGCATCGGGCCGCTGGCCACCGTGCTCGACAGCGCCTGCGGCATCGGCGCGATGGTGGCTCTGGGGTTCCGCGAAAGCACGGCGACCGTCGACCTGCGAATCGACTATCTGCGGGATCTTTCGCCAGGGGTTTCCTGCCAGGTCGAGGCCGGCGCCGTGGATGTCGGCGGCCAGCCGGAGGCCGGCATGGTGATGATGCGGGCCGAGGCCCGCGACAAGGGCACAAACGCAATTATCGCGCATGCCACGGGGCAATTCATCCGTCGCCGCCTTCCCGAAGGAGACTTGTCGGCAGAGGCGCCGCCGCCGGCCGCGACGACGAACGCGCCGGATTACCGCTCCCTGATGGGCTTCGTCAGCGAGCCTGCCGGCCTGCGCATGCCATTCCGTCCCGGACTGGTAGGCAATGGTTCACTGCCGTCGCTGCATGGCGGGGCGATCGCCGCCCATATGCAGCAGGCCGCCTGTGAAGCCTTGGATACCGGGTCGGGCCGGCGCGCGCGACTGACGACCGCCCATTTCAGCTTTCTGCGCTTTGCGGGCGGCGCCGACACCGTGGCGAGCTCGGTGGTGGAGCGTGTGGGCGCCTCGGTCGCCTCGGTGCGGGTGACGTCGAGCCAGCCGCCCGACCGGGTCGTCGCCAGGGGGGTATTCACGTTCTTCCGGACATGAGTTTGCCGGCTTTGCCGCGATTGTGCTTGCAACCCAATCAAATCCACTTATACTTATACTAACGTACGATTGTTAGATTTTAGGTCGTCCGGCATCGTGTCGGAGCCTGTAAACGGGAGGAGTCCTCGATGTCGAGCGATCAAAAAGTACGGAGTGCCGGGGCGCGGGTTGGCGCCTCGCTGCTGGTGGCCGGGATGCTCTTCGGCGGTGCCGCTGCGGCGCGGGCCGCAGAAACCCTGAGCTACGCCACCTATTTCGGTGCGAATGACCCGCTGGTGCAGGTCGACACCTGGTTCATGAAAGAGGTGGAGAAGCGGACCAACGGTGCGGTCAAGTTCGAAACCTACCTGGGCGGCGCCATGCTCGGCGGACCGGAGATCTATCCGGGACTGTCCCGCCGCGCCGTCGACATGGGCATGAGCGTGCCCGCGGCGTTCCAGCCGTCGGACTATGTGCTGACCAACGTCACGCTGCCCTATGTGACCGACGATTCGGTGGCCGTAACCTACGCGTTCAACCAGCTCGCCAGCAAAACGCCGGCGCTGGAGAAAGAATACAGCAGTCAGAACGTGAAGCTGCTCTACGCCCTCGGCTTCTCCGAGAACACGATCTGGTCGACGAAGCCGATCCGGAAGGTCGAAGACCTCAAGGGCATGCGGATCCGTTCCGTCATGAGCATCGCCGACGGCCTGAAGATCCTGGGCGCGGTGCCGGTGTCGATGGGCTTCGGTGATTCAGTCGGCGCGCTCCAGCGCCAGGTCATCGACGGCTTTTCGTCCGCACCCTTCCTGACCAGCATTTCGGTGGGTGTGCACGAATTCGCCCCGTATGTCTCGGATGGCGGCGGCATGGGCGTCTACGCCGTATCCAGCACCTCGATCAATCTCGATGCCTGGAAGAAGCTTTCGCCGGACGTCCGGAAGGTGATGGAAGAGGTGGCCGCGCAGGTTCCCGACCACTACCGGACCATCATGGACAGCATGGTCGACAAGGCGGTGGATGCGATGATTGCCGCCGGCAAGACCCAGGTCGTGCTGATGAGCGAGGACGAGAAGAAGCGCGTCCGCGACGCGGTGCAGAAGCCGCTGTGGGACAAGTGGATCGCCGCCGCCAGCCAGCGGGGCGTCGATGGCGCTGCTTTCCTCGAGGAGTACCGCAAGCTGGTGGCGCAGCATGTCGGCAGCAACAACTACCTGCCGGGCCTGGAGCGCTACACCAAGAAAAAGAAGTAATCCCATCACGCCGGCCCGGGCGAAACCGTCCGGGCTGGCGCCGCTCCGATCACGAAGTGGTGCGGGGCGTATAGTCAGCGTGGACAA
>NZ_DATGQG010000161.1:0-2404 GCF_035304305.1 Ferrovibrio sp. | reverse complement strand
CCTTCGCCACGATGATCGAGATGCCCATGACGCGCTGGCCGCGTTCGGGGTCGATGACCAGCCGCACGCCGTCGAAGGAGACGGAATAGGTGCGGGTCACGCCGGTGACCATCGCATCGGCATGGCCATGCGCCACCATGCAGGCGCCGAAGACGTTGCGGTCGAGATTGACCAGGCGCTGGGCGTCGCGATGCAGCATGCCGCGGCGCTGGTGCCGCTTGTAGAGGAAGTCGGTGTAGAGCGCGTTATGCTGCGACAGCCGCGCGTTGTGGATCTCGCAGCCGTCGAGATTCTTCAGCCCGATCGCCTTCATCGTGGCCTCGATCCGCTCGCTGCGGCCGATCAGCACCGGCGTGCCGTAGCCGGCATCGCGGAATTCCAGCGCGGCGCGGATCACCGTCTCTTCCTCGCCCTCGGCGAAGACGACACGCTTCGGATTCTGCACCACCTGGTCGAAGAAGATCTGCAGCGAGCCGGCGGTCGGATCCAGCCGCGCGCGCAGCTGGGCAGCATAGGCGCCCCAGTCCTTGATCGGCTTGCGCGCTACGCCGGACTCGACGGCGGCCTTGGCGACCGCCAGCGGCACGTCGACGATCAGGCGCGGATCGAAGGGCGAGGGGATGATGTAGCCCGGGCCGTATTTGGGCCGCTCGCCTTTGTAGGCCGCCGCCACCTCGTCGGGCACGTCCTCGCGGGCCAGCATGGCGATGGCCTCGGCTGCCGCGATCTTCATCTCGTCGTTGATGGTGCGGGCGCGCACGTCCAGCGCGCCGCGGAAGATGTAGGGGAAGCCCAGCACGTTGTTGACCTGGTTCGGGTAGTCCGAACGGCCGGTCGCCATGATCACGTCGCCGCGGGTCGCCAGCGCCTCTTCCGGGGTGATCTCGGGATCCGGATTGGCCATGGCGAACACGATCGGATTGGCCGCCATGGAACGCAGCATTTCCGGCGTCACCGCGCCCTTCACCGACAGGCCGAAGAAGACATCGGCGCCCTTCAGCGCATCGGCCAGGGTGCGCGCGTCGGTCTTCACGGCATGGGCCGATTTCCACTGGTTCATGCCGTCGGTGCGGCCCTGGTAGACCACGCCCTTGGTGTCGCAGAGAATCACGTTCTCATGCTTCATGCCCATGGCCTTGACCAGCTCGGTGCAGGCGATGCCCGCCGCGCCGGCGCCGTTTACCACCATTTTGGTGTCCCTGATGTCGCGGCCGGTAAGATGCAGGGCGTTGATCAGGCCGGCGGCGGAGATGATCGCGGTGCCGTGCTGGTCGTCGTGGAAAATCGGGATGTCCATCAGCTCGCGCAGGCGCTGCTCGATCACGAAGCATTCCGGCGCCTTGATGTCTTCCAGGTTGATGCCGCCGAAGGAGGGGCCGAGGAAGCGCACGCAGTTGACGAACTCGTCGACGTCTTCGGTCGAGACTTCGAGATCGATGGAATCGACATCGGCAAAGCGTTTGAACAGCACCGCCTTGCCTTCCATCACCGGCTTGCCCGCCAGCGCGCCGAGATTGCCCAGACCCAGCACGGCGGTGCCGTTGGAGATCACCGCCACCAGGTTGCCGCGCGAGGTGTAGTCGTAGGCGGTGTCGGGATTCTTCTGGATTTCCAGGCAGGGATAGGCGACGCCGGGGCTGTAGGCGAGGCTCAGGTCCCGCGTGGTGGCCATAGGCTTGGTCGGCACGACCTCGAGCTTGCCCGGCTGGCCCAGCTTGTGGAATTCGAGCGCGTCGTCCTGGAGGATCTGGTTCGGGGTCTTCGTTTCGCTCATTTTTCTCTTGGCGCTCTGTGGTTTCTGCCGCGGGCATTCCGCTCCCGCTTTCATCATAGGGCCAAGTCCTGAGGGGTTAAAAGCCCCGTCCGCTGTGGTATGTCTGCGGCCCTGCACATTTATTCGCCATGAACCGACCCGAGCCCCTGAACCTCCCCGCCGGCACCTCGCCCCTGATGGCGCAGTACCTGACCATCAAGGCTGCCCATCCCGGCTGCCTGCTGTTCTACCGGATGGGCGACTTCTACGAGCTGTTCTTCGAGGATGCCGCAACGGCAGCCGCGGCGCTGGATATCGCGCTGACCAAACGGGGCGAGCATGACGGCCAGCCGATCCCGATGTGCGGCGTGCCGGTCCATGCCGCCGACGCCTATCTCTCCCGTCTCATACGCCAGGGCTTCAAGGTCGCCGTCTGCGAGCAGATGGAAGACCCGGCGGAGGCGAAGAAGCGCGGCAGCAAATCGGTCGTGAAGCGCGACGTGGTGCGGGTCGTCACCCCCGGCACCGTCACCGAGGACAGCCTGCTCGATTCCCGGCGCAACAACTATCTGGCTGCGCTCGGCCAGGCCGGCAGCGGCGAGTCGGCCAGCCTGGCGCTGGCCTGGCTCGACATCTCCACCGGCGAATTCG
>NZ_DATGQG010000160.1:0-16358 GCF_035304305.1 Ferrovibrio sp. | reverse complement strand
GGCAATGGCCGAGCGGGGTATCACCCGCCTGCTGGTAGAGGGCGGCGGGCGCCTGGCAGCCAGCCTTGTCCGCGCCGACCTGGTGGACAGCATGGTCTGGTTCCGCTCTCCCGGCGTGATCGGGGGCGACGGTTTGCCGTCCGTAGCGGCATTTGGCGTGGATTCCGTTGCGGAAGCTCCGCGCTGGCGCCGGGTGAAGGCCAATATTCTGGGCGACGACCTGCTGGAAACCTTCGACCGCGCCCTCTAATACTAGACCCATGTTTACAGGCATCATCACTGATATCGGTACCGTCTCTGCCGTCGAGACGCGCGGCGACACCCGTTTCCGCATCCGGACCAGCTTTGACACGGCCAGCATCGCCATCGGGGCCTCGATTGCCTGCTCCGGCGTCTGCCTGACCGTCGTGCAGAAGGGGGACGACTGGTTCGCCGTGGATGTTTCGGCGGAGACGATGTCGCGCACAGTCCTCGGCAGCTGGCGCGAAGGCAGCCGGGTCAACCTTGAGCGCAGCCTGAAGATCGGCGACGAGCTGGGCGGCCATATCGTCTCGGGCCATGTCGACGGCATTGCCGTCGTTGAGAAGGTCGAACCCGAAGGCGATTCACTCCGTGTCGACTTCCGTGTTCCGGAAGCGCTCGCCGCCTACATTGCCGAGAAGGGATCGATTACGATCGACGGCGCGTCGCTCACCGTCAATGCCGTCGAGCATGACCGTTTCGGAGTCAACCTCATTCCGCATACCCGGCAGGTAACGACCCTCGGCGATCTGAAGCCCGGGGCGAAGGTCAATGTGGAGATCGACGTGCTGGCGCGCTATGTCGCCCGGTTGCAGCATTGGGGCAAAGGGAAATGAGCGTCGACGACCTCAAGCGTTATCTGGCGTCCAGCGAGGAGATCATTGAGGAAGCCCGAAAGGGGCGGATGGTCATTCTTGTGGATGAAGAGGATCGCGAGAATGAAGGCGATCTCTACATTCCGGCAGACATGGCCGATGCGAACGCGATCAACTTCATGGCCCGTTACGGCCGCGGACTGATCTGCCTGGCGCTGACGAGGCAGCGCATCGAGCAGCTCGGCCTGCCATTGATGGCGCAGCACAATGCCTCCCGGCACCAGACGGCTTTCACCGTTTCGATCGAGGCGCGCGAAGGGGTTACAACCGGTATCTCGGCAGCTGACCGGGCGCATACCATTGCCGTTGCCATCGACCCCACCAAGGGGCCGCAGGATATCGCCGTGCCGGGCCACATCTTCCCCCTCATGGCGCGGGATGGCGGCACGCTGGTTCGCGCGGGGCATACCGAAGCTGCGGTCGATATCGCCCGCCTCGCGGGACTGACGCCAGCCGGTGTTATCTGCGAGATCATGAATGATGACGGCACCATGGCGCGGCTGCCCGACCTGGTGAAATTCGCCCAGTTCCACAATCTGAAGATCGGGACCATCGTCGACCTGATCGGATATCGCCGTCGCCACGACAACCTTGTCGAAAAGGTGGTCGAGAGTGAAATCGACAGCATCTGGGGCGGCCGTTTCCGCATGATCGTCTACCGCAACCGCGTCGAATATGCCGAGCATATTGCGCTGGTGAAGGGCGACATTTCAGACGGCAAGCCGGTCATGGTTCGGGTCCATGCGATGAACGTGATCGAGGATGTCCTAGGTGACCACGGCGGGCGCTCGGGCGTTCTGCACAGCGCAATGCGCATGATCGGGGAGGCGGGCCGCGGGGTTGTGATCCTGATCCGCGAACCCCGGGCGACAGCCCTGTCGGATCGGGTGCGGCGGAAGATCGGAGAACCGGTTGAAAACTCTCCGCAACTCCGGGATTATGGCATCGGGGCGCAGATCTTGATCGATCTGGGGGTGAAGGACATGATCCTGCTGTCAAATGTGCAGCGAACCATCGTCGGTCTGGACGGTTACGGGCTAACCGTCGTGGAAACCCGGCCCATCGAGATTGGCAGGGAGAACTGAGAGAGATGGTATCGCGCGCGAAAAAGCCGGCCGCCAAGAAGCCGGGCTCGAAAAAGACGGGCAAGGTGAAGGCATTCTCGACGCGGAAGTCGCAGGTCCGGGGTGATCTTGCCATCGAAATCCGCAAACCGCGGATCCTGATTGTCGAGGCCCGCTTCTACGAGGACATTGCGGATGCGTTGTTCGAAGGAGCCAAGGCGGTGATCGAGGCGTCGGATTTCGATTACGACCGCATCGACGTGCCGGGTGCACTCGAGCTGCCGGCTGCGATACGCTTCGCCATGAACCGCAAGGGTGATCGTGCTTACGACGGCTATGTGGCGCTGGGATGCGTCATTCGCGGCGAGACGTCGCATTACGACGTCGTCGTCAATGAAAGCGCCCGGGGGCTGCAGCAGCTGGCCATCGACTACCAGCTTGCCATCGGCAACGGCGTAATCACCGTCGAGAACGAGGAGCAGGCCTGGGAGCGTGCGCGCAAGGACCGGCAGGACAAGGGCGGCGGCGCGGCACTGGCATGTGTTGCGATGATCGGACTCAAACAGCTGTTTTCGGCATGAGCGAGGGAGGGCAGCGGCGCAGCAATCGCAGTCTTCGACCTGCCGGACGCCGGTCGGTTGCGCGCTTGTTCGCCGTCCAGGCCCTCTACGAGATCGAGTTCGGAGGGACCGCTGCTGAAGCGGTGATTGCCGATTTCCGCGCCAACCGCCAGAACGAGGAAATCGAAGGCGTCCAGATGCGCGAGGCTGATGCCGACTGGTTCGCCGAGATCGTGCGCGGCGTCGCCAAACGGCAGCCGGAGCTGGACGAGCTGATCCGCGCCGCCATGCCGCGCGCCGATGCG
The DNA here is from genome assembly GCF_035304305.1 of Ferrovibrio sp. Lineage (GTDB taxonomy): Bacteria > Pseudomonadota > Alphaproteobacteria > Ferrovibrionales > Ferrovibrionaceae > Ferrovibrio. The sequence continues at coordinate 13,533 of NZ_DATGQG010000160.1, read as the reverse complement.
CTGGAGCGCATGGAGGCAATTCTCCGCTATGCGCTCCGCTGCGCCGCTTACGAACTGGTTGCACGTATCGACGTTCCGGCGGCAACAATCATTGATGAGTATCTCGGCATCGTTCGCGCCTTTTTCAGCTCGCGCGAGATCAAGTTTGCCAACGGCGTCATTGATGCCGTGGCGCGGCGCCAGCGGCCCGGCGAATTTCCGTCTCCATCGAACGGCTAACTGTCATGGCGGGGCAGGAGAGCCTCGGCGAATTCGAACTGATCGCCCGCTATCTGGCCCCGTTGGCCAGCAGCGTTCCGGGCGCCTATGGCCTGCGTGACGATGCGGCGATTATCCGCGCGCCGGCCGGTCACGACATTGTCGTCACCACTGATGCAATGATTGAGGGCGTCCATTTCCTCAAGTCGGACGGCGCCCAGCGGATCGCGCGCAAATTGCTGCGGGTCAATCTGTCGGATCTGGCTGCGAAGGGCGCGGAGCCGATTGGCTATCAGCTGGTGCTGGGGCTTCCGGTACCACTGGATGAAGCCTGGCTCGAGGCTTTCACGGCTGGTCTGGCGATGGACCAGAAAGCCTTCAACTGCCCGCTGCATGGCGGCGACACTACCCGCAGTCCCTCGGGCATAACACTGGCGATCACCGCATTCGGGGCGGTACCGACCGGACAGATGCTGCGACGGGGAGGCGCGGTAGCGGGGGATGACCTCTACGTGACCGGCAGCATTGGCGACGCGGCACTTGGCCTCGAGGCCAAGCTGAACGGACGGCTGTTCTCGAGTGCCGCTGCGATGGTCTTCGACGCCCGGCTGCATCTGCCTTCGCCGCGACTTGCATTCGGTGCCGGACTGCGAAACCTGGCCCACGCCGCAATGGATATCTCGGACGGCCTGGTTCAGGATGTCGGACACATCGCTGCCGCCTCCGGATTGCGTGCCGTTTTGAACGCCGATTCGGTGCCGCTTTCGCAGGCCGCCCGTCAGGCGCTGGCGGATGCGCCGGAATTGCTGTCTGTCATCCTGGGCGGCGGTGACGATTACGAGCTGGTTTTTTCCGCGCCGCCGGCTGCGGCCGACCGTCTGCGGGACCTGTCGAAGTTGACCAGGTTGAATGTCACCAAAATCGGGTATCTTGAACCCGGACACGGCGTTGGGGTGCTGGATTCTGCCGGCAGGCCGGTGCAGCTGGAGCATGGCGGCTTCCAGCATTTTGCCGGCCCGGCGTAGCAGGCGGGTGCAGGAGGGGGTTTGCGGAAGATCGCAATCATTCTGATCGTAGTGCTGGTGCTGGCGACTCTGGCAGGCGGCGGGATTGCCGCCTACCTGCTGATCTTCTCGCCCAAGGAGGAAGAGGAGGCTGTGGATCCCAGCGATCCGCCGCCCCCCATGCCGGTCAAGCGCCCGGCCTTTGTCCCGCTTGAGCCATTCAGCGTCTATGTGAAGCCGGAAAACCAGAAGGTCCGCGAGGTCATGCTGGTCCTGCATCTCGAGGTGCCGCCGGACAACGTGCCGATCGTGAATGAGAAGATGCACCTGCTGCGGGATCGCTACATCACGGAGTTGCTGAAAGGCCCCCCGATCGACGTTCCGGAGCGTTTCACCGCCAAGGATCTCTTCGGCGTCCGCGAGCGCCTGCGGGGCCCGACAGACGAGGTTCTGGGCAAGGGCGTGGTGACGCAGGTTCTGCTTCTCAATATAATAAGCCAGTTAAAATAAGTAGAATCGGTCTCCCATGACAGCGCTGTCGCCCGCCGCCGCCCGGCGGAATGTGTTAATCCTGTCTCTCTGCATGGCGCTGTCGAACTCGGCCGTGACCCTGCAGGTCACCCTGGGCGGCCTGGTCGGCCATATTCTGGCTGACGACAAGGCACTGGCGACCCTGCCAGTGACCTTCGTGGTCGGGGGGACGGCGCTGGCGACCATTCCGGCCTCGATGCTGATGCGGCGGTTCGGTCGCAAGCTAGGCTTCATGCTCGGCTGCTGCATCGCCATTGCCGGTTCGCTGATCGCCGCCAGGGGCGTGTATATCGGCCATTTCTGGCTGTTCTGTCTCGGCGCTTTCATCTTCGGCGGCTCCAGTGCCTTCGTGCAGCTATACCGGTTCGCCGCGGCCGATATCGCACCGGCAGACATGAAGAGCCGGGCAATTTCCTGGGTCATGGTCGGCGGGCTGGTATCCGCCTTTCTTGGCCCCGAGATCGCCAAGCACACGCGTGAATTGCTCACGCCCCAACTCTTTCTGGCGTCCTATCTGGTCGCCGCTGCCCTTCCGGTCCTCGTTCTTGCCATCCTGACGGCGGTGACGATTCCACGGCCGACGGTCAGCGAGCTCAAGGAGCAGGGACGCCCCCTGGTCGAGATCATCCGCCAGCCCGGCTTCGTCGTCGCGGCACTGGCCGGGATGTTCGGCTATGGCGTCATGAACCTGCTGATGACCGCCACGCCGCTGGCCATGCAAATCTGCGAGCATCCCTTTGCGGCGGCGGCAACCGTAATCCAGTGGCATGTCTTCGGGATGTATTTTCCCAGCTTCTTCACGGGGAATCTGATTGCCCGGTTCGGTGCGCTGCGCATCATCATCCTTGGTGCGCTGCTGAACGTGGTCTGCATCACCGTTGCCCTGAGCGGCGTCGAGGTCCTCAACTTTCAGGTGGCGTTGCTGCTGCTCGGAGTGGGATGGAACTTCATGTATATCGGGGGAACGGCCCTGCTGACCGAGGTCTACCAGCCGGCCGAGCGCAACAAGACCCAGGCCCTGAACGATTTCCTTGTCTTTGGCACGGTCGCCCTGGCTTCGCTGGGGTCGGGCAAGATGCTTTACCATTGGGGCTGGGACTTCGTGCCGCTTTCCGCGCTGCCGTTCGTCCTGATCGCAGGTCTTGCGGCACTTTGGCTGTTCCTGCAGCGCCGGCGGGTCATTTCCCCGGCCTAAGCGCAGGAAATACAAGGGATATTGCGCGTCCGATGCATCTCTGGCATAACGCTGCGGTGTTTGCCCCATGCCGAGTCTGCAGGGGGCATAAGAAATAACAGTTGCGTACCCCGTCGGCCGTCCTCGGCGGAACGGGCGGATCTCGGTCCAATAAATCGCATTACGAAGGGAAAGCGCTCATGACTGAGTTGTGGTTCGCCATCGCCTGTGGCGTGTTGGCGTTGTTGTACGGCATCTGGACGTCGCGTTCGGTGCTCGCCGAATCGGCGGGCAATCAGCGCATGCAGGAGATCGCCGCTGCCATTCAGGAAGGCGCCTCCGCCTACCTCAACCGCCAGTATCGCACCATTGCAATCGTCGGCATCGTGGTGGCCGTCATCATCGGCTTCACGCTCGGCCTGAAGGTTGCCATCGGCTTCATCATCGGCGCCGTCCTTTCGGGGGCCGCCGGTTATATCGGCATGAACGTCTCCGTGCGCGCCAACGTCCGCACTGCGGAAGGCGCTCGCAAGGGGATGGAGCATGCACTCGGCATCGCTTTCAAATCGGGCGCCGTCACCGGCCTGCTGGTGGTTGGCCTCGCGCTGCTCGGTGTTGCCGTCTACTACGTCATCCTGCGCGGCCTGAACGCTCCGCCGCGTGAAATGATCGACGCTCTAGTCGCGCTCGGCTTCGGCTCGTCGCTGATCTCGATCTTCGCCCGTCTCGGCGGCGGTATCTTCACCAAGGGCGCCGACGTCGGTGCCGACCTGGTGGGCAAGGTCGAGGCCGGCATTCCGGAAGATGATCCGCGTAACCCGGCCGTGATCGCGGACAACGTGGGCGACAACGTCGGCGACTGCGCCGGCATGGCCGCCGACCTGTTCGAGACCTATGCCGTGACCATCGTCGCGACCATGGTTCTGGCCTCGATTTACTTCGCCGCTGACGCTGCCGTCGTCGCGAAGTTCATGGCCTATCCGCTGGTCATTGCCGGTGCCTGCATCATCACCTCGGTGATCGGCACGTTCTTCGTCCGCCTTGGCAGCAGCCAGAACATCATGGGCGCGCTGTACAAGGGTCTGATTGTGACCGGCATCCTGTCGGCGATCGCGCTCTGGCCGATCACCTCCTGGGTGCTCGGCGGCATGGATGCCACCTTCACCGCCGGCGCCAAGACCTTTACCGCGCAGGCGCTGTTCTGGTGCGGCATCATCGGTCTGGTGGTCACTGCGCTGATCGTCTGGGCCACCGAGTATTACACTGGCACCGACTACCGGCCGGTGAAGAGCGTGGCGCAGGCTTCGACCACGGGTCACGGCACCAACGTGATCCAGGGCCTTGCGGTCTCGATGGAAGCGACGGCCCTGCCGGCGCTGTTCATCGTTGCCGGTATCATCGCCACCTACATCCTCGCTGGCCTGCTGGGCATTGCTATCGCCGTCACCACGATGCTGGCGCTGGCGGGCATTATCGTGGCGCTGGATGCCTATGGTCCGGTGACCGATAACGCCGGCGGCATTGCCGAGATGTCGGACCTGCCGAAGGAAGTCCGCAAGACGACGGATGCCCTGGATGCGGTCGGCAACACTACCAAGGCCGTCACCAAGGGTTACGCGATCGGCTCGGCCGGCTTCGGTTCGCTGGTTCTGTTCGCAGCCTACACCGAAGACCTGAAGTACTTCTTCAAGGATGTGACGATCGACTTCTCCCTGAGCAATCCGTACGTCGTCGTCGGCCTGCTGATCGGCGGTCTGCTGCCGTATCTGTTTGGCGCGATGGGCATGACCGCTGTCGGCCGTGCGGCCGGCTCGGTCGTGGTGGAAGTGCGGCGGCAGTTCAAGGAGATCGCCGGTATCATGGAAGGGACGGCCAAGCCGGACTATTCCAAGGCCGTCGACCTGCTGACCAAGGCGGCAATCAAGGAAATGATCATTCCCAGCCTGCTGCCGGTGCTCAGCCCGATTGTCCTGTACTTCGTGATCAACTGGATTGCCGGCCAGCCTGCGGCCTTTGCTGCCGTTGGTGCGATGCTGCTGGGCGTGATCGTCACCGGTCTGTTCGTCGCCATTTCGATGACGGCAGGCGGCGGTGCGTGGGACAACGCCAAGAAGTACATCGAGGAAGGCCATCACGGTGGCAAGGGATCCGAAGCCCATAAGGCTGCGGTGACCGGCGACACCGTCGGCGATCCGTACAAGGACACCGCCGGCCCGGCGGTGAACCCGCTGATCAAGATCACCAACATTGTCGCCCTGCTGCTGCTCGCCGTCCTGGCGCACGGCTGAAGCGGAGCGATCCTGAACTGGAAAGGGCCGGGTAAACCCCGGCCCTTTTTCGTTTTGCACTGTCAGATAGCGATCGTGACTGCCGCAATGGCCAGCAGAACGGCGATCTCGCTCACCTGTTGCGTGGCGCCGAGCACATCGCCCGTATGCCCGCCGACCTGCCGCCTGGCGATAACGAGGACAAGCCCGCAGATCACCGCTGCCGCGCCCATGACGGTGGCCCAGGTTTCGAAGGGAAGCAGAAGGAAGGCCAGCGCCGCACCAAGCAGGGTGCTGGCCACCGCCGATCCTGTCGGCACGGCCCCTCCTGAGGCAGCGAGCCCGTTGCTGCGTGCTGCCGGCAGCACATACCACGGCACCACCATCGCGGAGCGCGAAACGGCACCCGCCGCTGTCAGGGCGATGATCACGGCGCTGATATGGCTGACGGTCTGATCGTATTCGTCCGATGAGGATATCAGGCTGTTGGCGAGTTCATCGATCGCAGCGAAGCGCAACCCGAATGCCAGGATCAGCGCAATGACGCCGTAGGTCCCGATTCGACTGTCGCGCATGATGGCCAGCTTCTGCTCGCGGTCACGGCCCCCGCCCAATCCGTCCGCCGCATCGGCGAGCCCATCCTCGTGTAGCCCGCCTGTCAGCAGAACCTGGGCGCCGATTGCCAATAGGGTGGCGCTGCCAATCCCGATGCCTACCCGGTTGGCAACAAGAAAAACCAAACCGCCCAGGAAGCCGATCGTGGCTCCGACCAGAGGAAAAACCCAGGCCGCGGCTGCATAGTTCGCCGGTGCACCGGCGCGGCTACGAAGCGGGATTCGGGTCAGCAGCTGGATTGCGGCGGCGATGTCCGCCAGACGGGAATGCGACGACGATGCATCTGCGGGATTTGGCCCGGAGTCGGTCATGGTTTGCCGTTGCGGTTGCAGTGCCGGTATTTTATAGCACCCGGGCCATTCTTGGCGAGGCAGGCGGGGACCCGATGGACTCGGAATTCAAAAACTTCGACGACATCCGTAAAGCGGTTGCCCGGCTCCCGTCTCCCGATTCCGCTGCACCATCTGTCGCCCGGGGGCGTGATGCGACATTGACGAAGCCGACAGGCTCGCTGGGACGTCTGGAAAGCGTAGTATTTCATCTTGCGGGATGGCAGCGGCGCGCCATCCCGAAACTCGATGCGATCCATATCCTGATCTTTGCCGCAAATCACGGGGTCACCGCGCAGGGCGTTTCCGCCTTTCCGGCGGAGGTCACGACGCAGATGGTGGCCAATTTCCGGCGCGGGGGAGCAGCTATCAATCAGCTGGCGCGGCTTCATGATGCCGCGCTGACCATCATACCGCTTGAGCTCGAGCGGCCGACGGCCGACTTCACGTCGGCTCCGGCCATGAGCGAGGCAGAATGTCTGGCGGCGATCAATGCGGGGGCCGGAGCCGTACCGGAGTCCTGCGACCTGCTTCTCCTCGGCGAAATGGGCATCGGCAACACGACGGTTGCTGCGGCTCTGACGGCCTCGCTGCTTGGCGGTAATGCAAAGGATTGGGTAGGCCCCGGCACCGGTGTCGGCGGTGCCGCATTGGCCAACAAGATCCGCGTCGTGGAGCAGGGGCTCAGGCTGCACGGCGACTCAGCGCGCGATCCGCTGGAAGCCCTGCGTCGTCTCGGAGGCCGCGAACTGGCCGCGATGTTTGGCGCCCTGCTCGAAGCAAGGCGTCGCTCAGTGCCAGTTTTGCTGGATGGCTTTGTGGTCGGGGCTGCCGGGGCCGTTCTCGCCAGCCTGAACGCCACCGGACTGGATCACTGCCTGGCCGGCCATGTCTCGGCGGAACCGGGACATCGGCGTCTGCTGGAAGCGCTCGGCCAGAGCCCGCTACTGGATCTGGGAATGCGCCTGGGCGAGGCTTCCGGTGCCGCGACTGCACTCGGCGTTCTGCGTGCCGCAGTGGCCTGTCACGCCGGCATGGCCACTTTTGCGGAAGCGGGGGTCAGCGACCGCGATCAGGGACGATAGCCGCCGGTATTGCCGGTAGCGCCGCCGCTCGCGCTGTTGAAGCGGCCAAGGTTGCCGAACAGCTGCTCCAGCACCGTCAGTTCCTTGCCGCGGGTCGGCGTCTCGCGATCGACGAAGGCAACCTGTTTCCCGTCTTTCAGGCCGTAGCGCTTGATGGACTTAACTTTGTTGTCCTTGTCGAAGTTGATCGCCACCACCTGCTGATCGATCAACTCCGGCGCGAGAAAGGCGACTGCCTCGGTTTCGCTGGAGATGTAGTAGTAGGTTGTGCCCCATTCGGGGAAAGTCGAGGTTGTCGACGGAGAGCCCAGCAATGCCCCGACCTGCGCTTCAGTGGTCTGGCCGACCGTGATGAGGCTGAGTTTGTCCTCATCGAGCGTCACGCCGCGATAGTCCTGGCGCGGCGCGCAGGCGGCAAGGATGCAGGCAAGAGTGACGGCGGCGGCAAAAGGGCGAAACGACAGCATTCCCGGGACTCGCTATGAAGCAGTCCCGATATTATCCTCCCCCGCCCGACGAGGCAAACCCGCGCCTCCTCACCGAAGCCGCAAGGACAGAATGCTGAACTTCATTTTTGCCTGGCTGAACCGTCGCCGGCAGCCGGCACAGACGACCGAGCTTTACACCGCCATTGTTACCCAGGCGAGGAAGTCCGATTTCTACAGCCAGCTGGGCGTGCCGGATACCCTGGACGGTCGGTTCGACATGATACTGCTGCACGCGTTTCTCCTCATGCGCCGCCTCGGCCGGGTCAGGCCTGACGGCGCCATCCTGAACCAGGCCCTGTTCGACCTCATGTTTGCGGACATGGACAACAGTCTCCGGGAAATCGGAGTGGGGGATCTGAGCGTCGGGAAGAAGGTGAAACAGATGGCGCAGGCGTTCTACGGACGCGTCGATGCCTATGAAAGCGGCCTTGCCGCCGATGACCCCGGCATGCTGAAGGATGCACTGGTGAGGAACCTTTTTAGAACGGCCAAGCCGTCCCCCGAGCGAATCGACGCCATGGCCGGCTACGTCCGCCGGACAGATGCTATTCTGGCATTACAGGCCGATCAGGAGCTTTTTGGCGGAAATCCGTCCTTCCCGGCTCCTGTCTGGTGACAGGTCGGGCTTTCTGCCGGAAGGTTGACCCGGGAGCAGCTTGCCCGTATGTTCCGCCGCCTTGACGGCCGGCAGGGCCCGATAGCGTTGCTTGAGAGGTCGGTGTGTCGCAAGCTGTGCCCGGCGGCGAGTTCAGCCATATTGTGCAGGTCGACCGGATTGGTCCGGAAGGCGTGCTGCTGCAGCTGAACCCTGACGGCAAAGCCCGCGAAAGCCTGGCGAGGCAGCTGCAAATCCCTGCTGTGCTGGGCCTTTCCGCGCAAATCCGGATCGTTCCCGATCCTGCGCAGGCCGGACATTTCCTCCTCAAAGCTCAGTTCGAAGCCGAGGTGGAGCAGACCTGCGTGGTGTCGCTGGAGGCGGTGCGGCAACATGTGGGCGAGAGTTTCGTGCGACGGTTTGCTCCGGCCCCGGACAGCGGCCAGGCTGCCGGGGGTGATGAAGACGAGGCGGAATGGCTCGATCCGGAGGCGGAGGATCCGCCGGATCCGCTGGTCGACGGAACGATCGATGTCGGGGTGGTGGTGGCGGAAGCCCTGGCTCTGGCACTCGATCCCTATCCCCGGAAACCGGGGGCGGGGTTTCCCGAGGGGTATCGGCCGGATCCGGACGCAAGTGAAAAGGTCAGTCCCTTCGCCGCTCTGGCGAAGCTGAGGACAGGAAAAAAGGAATAGGCAAAAGCGCTTGGTCCCCGGGCGCGCCAAGAGTATATAGGCGGGGATTTTTTGACGGGAGCGGGTCGCGCCGGAGTGCGCCGCATCGCGCAGATTGAGAGAGATGTATCATGGCTGTTCCGAAGAAGAAGAAGTCCGCCTCCAAGCGCGACATGGGCCGTTCGCACGACGCGCTGAAAGCCAGCGCCTACAATGAATGCAGCAACTGCGGCGAACTGAAGCGCCCCCATCACGTCTGCCCCGCCTGTGGCCATTACGACGGGCGCGAAGTGGTGGCGAAGTCGGCCGCCGCCTGACGGCCTCCGTACAATCCTGAAGGGCTAGGGCAACGGGGTGACCGCGGCCTTGAACATTGCGCTCGACGCCATGGGAGGAGATCACGCTCCCGATATGGTGGTGAAGGGCGCGGCAGCTGTGGTCTCGCGCTTTCCGAATGTGAAATTCATCATGTTCGGCGACGCCGGCGAGGTCGAGCCGCTGCTGCGCCGCTATCCGGCGCTTCAGGATCGCTGCGAGCTGCGGCACACTGCCGAACGGGTTCTCAGCGACGACAAACCGAGTCAGGCCCTGCGCCGCGGGCGCAACTCGAGCATGCGCCTGGCCATCGACGCCGTAGCCAATCACGAGGCGCAGGCGGTGTTGTCCGCCGGGAATACCGGCGCACTGATGGCGATGGCGAAGTTCGTGCTACGGACTCTCCCCGGCATCGAGCGGCCTGCGATCGCTTCGTTCCTGCCAACGATGAAGGGCGAGACGGTCGTTCTCGACCTCGGCGCCAATGTCGAATGCGATGCCCGGAATCTGGTGCAGTTCGCGGTCATGGGCGCGAATCTCGCGCATTCGGCGCTCGGCCGTCACCGCCCGCGGGTCGGTCTGCTGAATGTCGGCGTCGAGGAGCTGAAAGGCCACGACGAGGTACGCAGTGCCGCCGATCTGTTGCGCGCCGTCGAGAATCCTCCCTTCGAGTTCGTCGGTTTTGTCGAAGGCGATGACATCACCAAGGGCGAGGTCGATGTCATCGTGACTGACGGGTTCACCGGCAATATCGCTTTGAAGACGGCAGAGGGTACGGCGAAGCTGATGGCGTCGCTTCTGCGCTCCGCCTTCCAGCGCTCGATCTTCACCAAGCTTGGTTATCTGCTGGCCAGTTCCGGCCTGCGCATGCTGAGAGACCGCATGGATCCGCGTTTTTACAACGGCGGGGTTCTGCTCGGTCTGAACGGCATTGCCGTAAAGAGTCACGGCGGCACCGATGAAGTCGGTTTTGCCGCCGCACTGGAAGTCGCGATCGATATGGCGCAGGATCGCCTGATCGATCGCATCAAGGCCGATTTCTCCGGTGCGTTTGCCAGCTCGTTGTTCGCGCGACCCGGTGTCGCCGCCAATACCAGTGAACTCCCGCAGGAGTCGCAGGATTTGAGTGTGAGGGCTTCATGATCCGCTCCGTTGTTGCTGGGTGCGGCAGTTATCTGCCGGAGCGGATTCTGACCAATGCCGAACTTGCGAAAATGGTCGATACTTCGGATGAGTGGATCACCGAACGGACCGGCATCCGCCAGCGCCATATCGCGGCAGACAACGAGAAGACATCCGACCTTGCGCTGAAGGCCGCGCAGGCAGCGCTGGCCCACGCCGGCATGACTGCGGACGAGATCGATCTGATCGTGCTTGCAACGGCCACGCCGGACGAGACATTTCCGGCAACGGCCTGTCGTGTCCAGGCAGGGCTTGGAATGACGCGCGGTTTCGCGTTCGACGTCCAGGCGGTCTGCTCGGGTTTCGTCTATGCGCTGGCCACGGCAGATAATTTCATCAAGGCAGGACAGGCCAAGGCAGCACTGGTCATTGGTGCGGAAACGTTTTCCCGCATTCTCGACTGGACCGACCGCACCACATGCGTCCTGTTCGCGGATGGCGCGGGTGCGCTCGTGCTCAGGGCGGAGAAGGGTGAGGGAAGCAATGCCGATCGCGGCGTGCTGACCACCCACCTGCATTCCGACGGACGCCATCACGATCTGCTCTATGTTGACGGCGGTCCCTCAAGTACCCAGACGACGGGACATCTGCGCATGCTCGGCAAGGAAGTTTTCCGCCACGCGGTGGTCAATCTCGCCGACGTCGTCAAGGAGACGCTTGATGCCGTCGACATGCAGCCGTCGGAAATCGACTGGCTGGTGCCTCACCAGGCGAACAAGCGCATTATCGACGGCACTGCCCGCAAGCTCGGACTGTCGACGGACCGGGTTGTGCTCACCGTCGACCGGCATGGCAATACCTCGGCGGCGTCGGTTCCGCTTGCGCTGGCAGAGGCCGTCGCGGACGGCCGCATCCAGCAGGGCCAGATCGTGCTGCTCGAAGCCATGGGTGGCGGTTTTACCTGGGGTAGCGCGCTGGTCCGCTGGTAGGCCGTACCCCGGCCGAATTCCCAATCCGGTAGAATTTTCCCCTCTAACCACCCGAAATCCGGCACGGATTCGGCCAAACGTCGTATTGACGCTTGGCTGGGCATAAGTTAGCGTCAGATCAATAAAATTTGCCAAAGGGGGCGGTGGGTTATGGCCGGTAACACCTTGACGCGGGCACAACTGAGCGAGGCAATCTACCAGGAGGTCGGATTGTCCCGCAGTGAGTCGGCTCAGCTGGTCGAAACCGTCCTGAACGAGATCATCGAGAGCCTGATCGCCGACCATACGGTCAAGATTTCGTCTTTCGGCACCTTTCAGGTCCGCTCAAAGGGCGGTCGAATGGGACGCAATCCCAAGACGGGGCAGGAAGTCCCGATCGAGCCGAGAAAAGTACTGGTCTTCCGGGCCAGCCACGTGCTGAAAGAGAAGATCAATGCCGGAATGCATGCCGCTCAGGCCAAAGCGTAACTGACATGAGTGATGACTGAGAGCAGTTTGGAACGGCAGACACGGGAGCAGGACAAGGCGGTCAGGAGCAGAACCGCCAGAACCAAGACGGAAGGCGCCTTCCGGACGATCGGTGAGGTCGCGGAAGCGCTGGATCTCCCGCAGCATGTACTCCGTTTCTGGGAAAAGAAATTCCATCAGATTCGCCCGGTGAAGCGCAGCGGCGGCCGCCGCTACTACAGAACCGAAGACATTGCGCTCCTGACTGAAATTCGTGGCCTGCTGCATGACCAGGGCTACACGATCCGTGGCGTCCAGAAGCTTCTGCGCGAAGGCGGTCTGGCCAAGGCCGTAAAAGCGCGGGCGAAGTCGGGCACGGGGTCGCCCCTGGCTGCATCCAGGCAGGCCCCGATGAAGTCCTCCACTGCGGCGGACAGCCGACAGACGGGTCTTCCATTCGACCTACTGGGCGATATGGGCAATCTTCAGAAGGCGCTGAAAACCTGCCTCAGGGAGCTTGAGGCAATTCACGCTGACATTGTCGCGCGCCACAACCGCTGATCCGGCGACGTTTGGCGACCCGCTGAAAATCAACGGCTTGGTTGTGTTGCGGTGCCGCCGGGGGGTGAGTATAGTGCGCGCCGCTCAGCTTCGGCCGCCCTGCTTTTCCGGGCGACCCAGCTGACCCGGTCGGAGCGTAGCGCAGCCTGGTAGCGCATCAGTCTGGGGGACTGGGGGTCGTGGGTTCAAATCCCGCCGCTCCGACCATTTTCCTTCGATATGTCCATCTCCTAATACACGCCGGCGCCACGGCCCAGGACGCTGTGGGCGGGCAGGGGCTCTATCGTCACGGAGGGACGTGGCCCGGCCGGACTCAGCGGCGGCAGCGGCATCGCAAGGACGCCCGTTCCGCGGCTGAAGTTTGCAGGTGCCGGTGCACGGCCGCCATCTTCACCGTTTCCGCTCACCGTCAGGCCCAATCCGGTGCTGGCAGACTGCTGGCCGGAACGGCTGGCCGCGGAGGCGGAGCCGCTGACGATCATCCGCCCGGTTGCGATCCGACGGATGCTGATGCCGCTGACCGGATTGGCACCGCTCGTCCCCACGCCGACGGAATTCTCCGATCCCGGGCCGCCGCTCATATCGCCGCCTGAGCTGGCTGCCGCTGCAGCAGACGCAGCTGCGGCATTGGACGCAGCTGCGGCGCCCGATCCGGAGGAGGTTGCCGCCGAGCCGCCTGCGGACGTGCTTCCACCTGTTGCTCCCGTCGCCCCGCCGGTGGCCGCGCTGCTGCTTCCGCCGCCACCAGAACCGCTGCCTGCGCTGGAACCAGAGCCGCCACTGCCACCGCTCGATCCGCTCGCGGAGCCGCTTCCACCGGCACCCGCACCGGTGCCGCCCGCTCCTGCGCCTCCGCCAGCTCCACTGCCTCCTGAGCCGGCGCCTCCAGCACTTCCTCCGGCGCCTGAACCGGCGCCTGCAGAACCGCTTCCACCGGCACCCGCACCGCTGCCAGCCCCGGCCCCAGCTCCACCGCCGGACGCCCCGCCACCGGTGCCGCCGGCTCCACCATCCGAACCGCTTCCTGCTCCTGAATCCCCGGCGCCACCAGCTCCGCCAGCACCAGCTCCGCCGGCACCGGCTCCACCGCCACCAGTACCAGCTCCGCCTGCACCAGCGCCGCCACCACCGGCTCCGCC
>NZ_DATGQG010000159.1:0-6322 GCF_035304305.1 Ferrovibrio sp. | reverse complement strand
GGCCGCGTGAAGAAGAACGAGCGCGTGGTGCTGTTCAACTGCGCGAGCGGCCTGAAATACCCGATGCCCGAAGGCGGCAAGCCGCTCGATCGGCACGGCGAGATCGATTACGCGAAGCTGTAAGCATCAATACCACTGTCATGGCCGGGACAAGCGCGGGCATGACAAGAGGATCAAGACTGGCCCGACTCCCGCAGGAAGTAGATCAGGTCGAGCTCCGGCGGCTCGACGCCGGCATGGCTGAGCAGGCCGTGCACCTGGCCGCGATGATGGGTCTGGTGATTGAAGAAATGCGTCAGCGGCGGGAAGAGCGGATCGGTGAATTCGTCGCCCCGCATGTTGCGGTAGGTGAAGCTTCCCGACAGCGCGGCGGAATCGAGGCCGTCGGTGAAGGCGATGATCTCCGCGTCCTTGGCCTCGCGGGCGGCGCGGAGCGTGGCGAGATCCTCGTGCAGGATCATGTCCAGCCTGGTCAGATGCGCCGGCACCGATCCCGTGAAGCGGCCGAGCCAGATGCTGTCGCCGACCAGGATGTGGTTCAGCGTCGCATGGATGCTGCCGAAGAAGCTCGGGCGCGGGGCAAAGTAGTCTTCCGGCGAAAGCATCGCGCAGGCGTCGTAGAGACGATTGTTGGCCCAGCGGTTGTAGCGAGCCATGCGGCGGACATGGTCGAGGGCGAGGTCGGTCATGGCGGCAGACTAGAGCCGCAACGCCGGCGCTGAGAAGCGCGGAATTGTCACGCTGCAATGGAGGGATTTTCAACGGAGCGGAAAATCAAATCGTCACCCTTGGGCGAAGCCCGAGGGTGACGGTCTCTGGAGCCTGAAAGCAAAACGGCCCGCCGTTGCCGGCGGGCCGCTGCAGTCAGCTCAGGCGGTGGCGCCTTACCACTCGGTCAGCACCGGCTCCATGCCGGCCTTGGTCAGCGCATCGGCGCGGGCCTTCTGCCAGGCCTTCATCCAGGCCGCGTCGTCGGCATGGCTGCCCTTGGAATGGGCGGCCCAGGCATCGGCCAGCACCTTCTGGCGCTTGATCAGGTCGTCGTTGTTCTTGTCGTATTCGGGCTTCCAGACGCCGATCTCCTTGAAATACTTGATCGCGCCTTCATGCACCGGCACGACCCAGTCGAAGACCTGGCGCTTGATGTCCCAGCCGACATTGCCCGGTGCCGCGTCCTTGTAGTCCGGGAAGAGCTCGACCATCGCCTTGGTCATGGCATAGACCATGCCGGCATCGACATTGGCGTAGGTCATCAGCACCGGATAGGGATAGGTCGCGCCCTCCACCGGCTTGTCCTTCGACAGGCCGGCGCCCTCGGTGCCCATGAAGGGCACGTAGAACGGCGCCTTGGCCTTCAGGCGCTTCCAGCCTTCGGTGTCGTTATGCGGCACCGTCGGCCAGGCGATCTTGCGCGGCGAGGTCTCGATCTGGAACGCCTTGCCCGAGATGGTCGAGGTGAAGGCGGCATCCACCTGGTTGTTGATGATGCCGTCCATCGCCTGGCCGAAGCCGCCGAACTCGACCTTCTGCACGTCGGCCCAGGTCAGGTTGGCAAAGGCCAGCAGCGCGGTGATGTTCTGGTTCAGCGACGGCGCGCCGACGACCCAGGCGACGCGCTTGCCCTTGAGGTCGGCCATCGTCTTCACGCCGATATCGCCGGCGGCGACGACCGTGAGCAGCGCATCGGAGTTGTTCAGCAGGATCGAGCGCACCGGCTGCGGACCCCAGTCCTTGGCGCCGAACTCGTACATGCCTTCCTGCACCATGTAGGTGCCGCCCACGCCGTTGGCGGAGAAGGGCACCTTGCCCTCGCGCAGCGGCACGGTGCGCGAGACGTCGTTCTTGCCCGGCAGTACGCGCAGCGTGATGCCCATCTTGTTCTTCAGGGCATTGCCGATCGCGACCGCCTGGTTGTAGCCGCCGGAGCCGACGTCATACGCCGTCCAGGTCAGCTGTTCGGGCAGCTTCTGCGCCCAGGCCGCGCTCGAAAGCGCCAGCGCCGCAGCGGTGCCGATGGCCGCAGCGACTCGAGTGGTTAATGCAACACGCATGGACGTTCCTCCGGTTTCTTCTACTTGGTTGCGGGTGAAAGTGTGGCCCGGTTGGCAAGCCTGAGCAACAGGAAAGCGGCCAGCAGCAGGGCGACGCCCGTACTGGCCAGCGTCATGTTGCTCACCGGGATGAGGTCGCTGCCGCCGGGCGTCGCCAGCGCGAAGCCGGCTGTCGCCAGCATGATGCGTGCGGCCGTGCGCAGGATGCCGCCGTGCAGCCGGCCGGCGCCGACCAGCCAGCCCTGTATCGACGCGGCGATCAGGAAGACGCCGAGCGCGGCGGTGGCGATCACGCTGATCACGTCGAGCGGCTCGCCTTTCAGGATCAGGGCGGGGTTGAGGGCGAAGAAGAAGGGCACGATGTAGATGATCGCGCCGAGCTTCACGGCCTGGAAGCCGATCTTGAACGGCGAGGTGCGGGCGATGGACGACGCAGCGAAGGTGGCCAGCGCCACCGGCGGCGTGATGAAGGAGATCATGCCCCAGTACATGATGAAGAGGTGCACGGCGAGCGGCTCGAGTCCGGCCTTGACCAGCGGCGGCGCCAGCACGATGGCAAGGAAGATGTAGCAGGCCGTCACCGTCATTCCCATGCCGAAGAAGAAGCTGGTGACGGCGCCCATCAGCAGCAGGATGAGCGCATTGTCGCCGGCAAGGAAGATCAGGTCGTTGGCCAGCGTGCCGGCCAGGCCGGTCACCGAGAAGGCGCCGATGATGAAGCCGACGCCGGCGAGAATCGCCACCAGTTCGGCCAGCGCGCGACCGGTGGCCATGACCAGTTCGAGCAGCGACGCCCAGCCGAGCCGGTGTTTCGGCAGGATCTGGTTGATGACGAGCAGAAGCGCGGTTGCGAAGAAGGGCGCGGTGGCCTCGCGCTGTTCCTTCACCATGAGAAAGATCAGCACGACGAAGACGAGGATGTAAAGCCAGCCCTCCTTCAGCGTCGCCCACAGCCGCGGCAGTTCGTCGCGCTTCAGGCCGCGCAGGCCCTGCTTGGCCGAATAGGCGTCGATCTGCACCGCGAGGCCGAAATAGAACAGCAGCGCCGGCACGGCAGCAGCCAGCGCGATCTCGCCATAGGGAATGCCGAGGAAGCTCGCCATCACGAAGGCGGTGGAGCCCATCACCGGCGGCATCAGCACGGCGCCGGTCGAGGCCACGGCCTCGACGCCGCCGGCATAGTCGGCGCGGAAGCCGGTGCGCTTCATCGCGGGAATAGTGACGACGCCGGACGAGATCACGTTGGAGATCACGCTGCCGGAGATCGAGCCCTGCAGGGCGGAGGAGATCACGCCGACTTGCGCTGCGCCGCCGCGCACGCGGCCGACCAGCGCGAAGGCGACGTCGTTGAAGAAGCGGCCGCCGCCGGTGTGGTTGAGCGCGACGCCGAAGACGATGAAGCCGATGACGATCTCGCCGAAAGCCTTCATCGGGATGCCGAAGGCGCTTTCCGACGAAACGATGTGATAGGCCAGCGTGTCTTCCAGCGTCTGGCCGATGCCGCGGACCGGTCCTGGCATCACGTCGGCGAAGACCGGATAGAGCGACACCAGCGTGACGATGATGAAGATCGCCGTGCCGCCGGAGCGGCGCAGAGCCTCGAGGATCAGCACCCAGAGAATGGCGCCGAGAATCTTGGCGGTCGTCGGCGGCGCGAATTCCCAGCCCTCGCCGAGGATGCGCTCGGACTGCCAGGCGAACCAGCCGATGCAGCCGATCGCGACCAGCGAGAGCAGGATGTCGGCCACCGGCAGGCGGTCGTTCGGCTTGCCGTTCCAGGGATAGGCGAGGAAGACCAGCGGCAGGGTGGCGCCGGCCAGCACGAAGAGGTAACGGTTCTCCACCAGGGTGACGTTGAAGAGCCGCAGGTTGAACTGCTGGTTCAGGACGATTACCAGCGCGCCGAGCGTGAGGGCGACGAAAACGGCGCGGAGCACGGGAGGCAGACGGCGATAGGCCAGATCCTCGGTCATGCGCTCGGCAGGCGAAATCTCGTCGGCGCGCGCAGCGCCGGCCCCCTGTACCATTCTATGTCCTCCCTGGGCGCTGCCCGATTGTCGGACAGAGCTTAAGCGTCACCGCCGGTTCGTCAACAAACGGCTGGCTGCCGCCGCCCGCCGGCGTTCAATTCCAGCGGGCGGCAGCAGGGCGGTGCCGGGGAGGCCTCCGGAAGCGCGGTCAGTTGCGGTCGATCGGCAGGTCGCGCAGCACCATCGGCCTGCGCCAGAAGGGCTGCGCCGCCTCGAAATCGGCAACGCCCGGGTCGACGCCGGCATCGCGCAGGCTGCGGGCATCGATCTGCGCCAGCAGCCGGCGCTGTTCGCTGCGCCTGCGCCAGAGCGCGATTTTCTCGCGCAGGCTGCCGACCAGCATGCGCCAGGTCGGCTGGTTCAGCCCTTCCAGCGCGCGCGGGTCGGGCAGACCTTCCAGCCAGTCGAATGAGACATGCTCCTCGGCCGCTCTCGGCTTCAGCCAGTCGGGGCGCCGGGATTCGGTGGCATCCTGACGCGGGACGGCAAAAGGCCGTGCGATAAACGAACGATCGTGCTTTTTTGTCGCGGTATTCCGGGACAGAAGGGCAGGCATCATGGGAGACTCACTTTCGTTAGGTGGTTTCCGGGGACGCTACTTTAATCAGTGCCGGACGGACGACCGGGCAAGCAGGTCGGCAAAGGCCTGCTGGCTGCGCTCGACAGCCTTCTCGTCGCGCAACAGGCGACGGTAGTATTTCAGGGCCATCAGAATGCCCTGCATCTCGTAGGCGAACTGGCGCGGGTCCAGATCGGGGCGGAAATGGCCCTCCTCGATGGCAATCTGGGCGGAGCGGGCGAGCGTCGCCTGCCACCGCGCCTGCATCTCGCTGAGCTGGTCGCGCACCGGACCGGGCTTCTCGTCCACCTCGGCCGACAGCTTCATGAAGACGCAGCCGCCGGGCATGCCGTCGGTATGCAGGCTCCAGTCCATCCAGTTGCGGAAGATCGCCTCGATGCGCGGACGGCCGCGCGGAAACGCCTTTGCCGGCGTCCAGACCGCTGCCATGAAGCGCTGGCCGGCTTCCTCCAGCACCGCCTTCTCCAGCTCCTCCTTGGAACCGAAATGGGCGAACAGGCCGGATTTCGACATCTTCAGCCGGTCGGCCAGCATACCGATGGAAATTCCCTGGAACCCCTCGGTGCTGACGGCACTCAGGGCCTCGGAAAGAATCGCCGAACGGGTTTTGCGGCCTTTGCTCATGAAGTGAATATACGAACGGTCGTTCGCAAGATCAAGCCCGCCTTGGTCGCCCCTGGTAAACTTCCCGTGCGCAGCGCAGGAAAGGCGCGGTCCGGCCGTGGGCGTGAGGCGCCGCGAAACCGAGAAAGAGAAGGGGATTGTCGATGCCGACCCGCCGCGACCTGCTGCTCCAGGCAGCGATGTTCTCCGCTCTTCCCGGCCTCGGCTACGCGCAGACCCGCGGCCTGACTCCGCCACTGGAACCGACGCCGGCCTGCGGCGCCGATCCGACCCCGGCCCAGACGGAAGGACCCTATTACACGCCGCTCTCGCCCGAGCGCCGCAGCCTGCTGGAACCCGACCTGCCCGGCATCCGGCTGCGGCTCGGCGGCTATGTGCTCGACCGGAGCTGCCGCCCGGTGCCACGCGCGCTGGTCGATCTCTGGCAGGCCGATGCGCAGGGCCGCTACGACAATGATGGCTATCGCCTGCGCGGGCATCACTTCACCGACGAGGAAGGGCGCTGGCAGGTGGAGACGATCCTGCCCGGCGCCTATCCCGGCCGCACCCGCCACATCCATGTGAAGGTGCAGGCGCCGCAGCAGCCGGTGCTGACCACCCAGCTCTACTTCCCCGGCGAGCCCGGCAACGCGCGCGACCGTCTGTTCCGCCGGTCGCTGCAGGTCAGCCGTGCCGGCGACGAGGCCGGCCAGATCGCACGCTTCGACTTCGTGCTGGATATGGGATGAGGCTGGACTCTCGGTCCGCGCCGAGGGAATGACTTGGGGTTAGTCATTGTCAGGCCCCCGCCATGACGATGAATGTGGCGAGGCTCTCGCTTGACCCGATGATCTCGGAGGACCATCGTCGCCGCCATGATGGATCTTGCCACCCTGCTCACCTTCGCCGCGGCGGCTTTTGCGCTGGCGCTGACGCCCGGGCCGGACATGCTGCTGGTGATGACGCGCTCGGTGGCGCAGGGCCGCGTCGCCGGGCTGGTGACGCTCGCCGGCATCACCGTCGGCTGCTACGGCCATGCGCTGGTGGCGGGCTTCAGC
>NZ_DATGQG010000158.1:0-5205 GCF_035304305.1 Ferrovibrio sp. | reverse complement strand
GCCGCTCTGAAGCGCTGATCGAGGCCGAGCGCGCAACCGCCGCCGAGCAGGGCCGTGTTCAGCGCGAGCGCTTCCTGACGCCGGGCTCGGGCTACCAGCCCGGCAACGCGCAGATGTTCAACGGCAGCAACTGAGGCGGCGGGCGGCCGGAAAGGGGGAAGCGATGGAGGGAAAGACCCTCGCACGGATCGGCGCGATCGTCTTCGTTGCCATCGCGATCACGGTCACCGTGGTCGAGATGACCCGTAAGGACGAGCCCGCGCCGGCCAGGACGGCACCGGCGCTCCAGCCTCCGGCCGATCCCTTGCGGGCGACGCTGCGCCGGTGCCAGCAACTCGGCGAGGCCGCGACCCGCAACGCCGATTGCCGCGCCGCCTGGGCCGAAAGCCGCGACCGTTTCCTGGGTCGCGCACCTGCGCCAGCGCCTGCCGTCCCGCAATCCGGCACCGGGGAATGACCGATGGGCGGCACGGGCGTCATCGATAATTTCCTCGGGGTCTTCACCTCCTACATCGACAGCGGCTTCGGCCTGCTCGGCGGCGAGGTGGCGTTCATCGCCACCACCCTGATCGTCATCGACGTGACGCTGGCCGCGCTGTTCTGGGCCTGGGGCGCCGATGACGACATCATCGCAAGGCTGGTGAAGAAAACCCTGTTCGTTGGTGTCTTCGCCTATATCATCGGCAACTGGAACAATCTGGCGAGGATCGTTTTCGACTCGTTCGCCGGCCTCGGCCTGATGGCTTCGGGCACCGGCTTTTCCGCCTCCGATCTCATGCGCCCCGGCCGCGTGGCCCAGACCGGGCTCGACGCCGGCCGTCCGCTGCTCGATTCCATCTCCGACCTGATGGGCTACTGGTCCTTCTTCGAGAACTTCATCCAGATCGCCTGCCTGCTTTTCGCCTGGGCGCTGGTGCTGCTCGCCTTCTTCATTCTCGCCGTGCAGCTCTTCGTCACCCTGATCGAGTTCAAGCTGACGACGCTTGCCGGTTTCGTGCTCATCCCCTTCGGCCTGTTCGGCAAGACCGCCTTCATGGCCGAGCGCGTGCTGGGCAATGTGGTGTCCTCCGGCATCAAGGTCCTGGTGCTGGCCGTCATCATCGGCATCGGCAGCACCTTGTTCAGCCAGTTCACGGCCGGTTTCGGCGGGGCGACGCCCACCATCGACGACGCTATGGCCATCGTGCTGGCGGCGCTGTCGCTGCTGGGCCTCGGCATCTTCGGTCCCGGCATCGCCTCAGGGATTGTCTCGGGCGGGCCGCAGCTCAGCGCAGGTTCGGCCGTGGGCACCGGTCTGGTCGCCGGCGGCATGATGCTTGCCGGTGGCGCTGCCGCGGGCGGCGCGGCCATGCTGGGCGCGAAGGGCGGTGCCGCCGCGCTGTCAGGTGGCGCTGCCGCTGTCCGGGGCGGTGCGACTGCGGCAGGGGCGGCGAGTGCGGCTTACAGCGTCGGTTCGCTCGGCCAGACCGGCGCTGCCGGTGTCGCCTCTGGGTTCGGCGGTGTTGCCCGCGCGGCTGGGTCGGCAGCCGTCTCACCCCTCAAACGCGCTGCGACCCGCGCTGGCGCATCCGTCAAGTCCAGCTTCGCCGAGGGCGCCCGCGCGGGCTTTGCCGCAGGAGGCGGGACATCATCCATGGGCACAATCGGCGGTGCGCGGGAAGCTGCGGCCGCATCATCTTCCGTTCCTGTCAGTGGCCCGCCCGCATGGGCGCAACGCATGCAGCGCCGGCAGGCTCTCAATCACGGCACCACCATGGCCGCCCATGCGGTGCGCTCCGGCGACGGCCACGGCACCGGTTCCTCCGTCAATCTGTCCGAAAGTGACCGCTCATGAACCTCTTCAAACGACCCGCCACGCACTATGGCAAATCGCCCGAACCCGAAACGCCTTATCAGAAGGCAGCACAAGCCTGGGACGAGCGCATCGGCTCGGCCCGCGTGCAGGCGAAAAACTGGCGCACCATGGCCTTCGGCTCGCTGATCCTGTCGGCTGGTTTCGCCGCCGCTCTTGTCTGGCAATCGGCGCGCGGCACGATCGTGCCCTGGGTGGTACAGGTCGACAATCTTGGCCAGGCGCAGGCGGTCGCGCCGGCCACGGCAGACTATCGGCCCACCGATCCGCAGATCGCCTTCCATCTCGGCCGCTTCATCGAGCAGGTCCGCGCGATCCCGGCTGACGCCATCATCGTCCGCCAGAACTGGCTGCGCGCCTATGAGTTCACGACGGACCGCGGCGCGGCGGCGCTAAACGACTATGCCCGCGCCAACGACCCGTTCACCCGTGTCGGCCGCTTGGCTGTAGCCGTAGAGGTGTCGAGCGTCATCCGGGCCTCGCCCGATAGTTTCCGCGTGGCATGGACCGAGCGCCATTACGAGAACGGCCAGCTTTCCACCACCGAGCGCTGGACCGCGATCCTGACCATCGTGATCCAGACGCCGCGCACAGCAGAGCGCCTGCGCGCCAATCCCCTCGGCATCTATGTCAATGCGATCTCCTGGTCGCGGGAAATGAGCCAATGACCCGCATGACGAAGCTCGAACCCGGTTCTGCGGCTTTCCGTAAATCCGGTCTTCTGGTTCTGCTGCTTTCTGCAACCGCACTGAGCGCCTGCGCCACGAACCGCACGCCGCAGTTCAGCTATGATGCCGACGTGCCCCCGCTGCCCGTGGTGCAGACGACCGCAACCGACGAACGGCCGCGGCCGCTGCATACGCCGCCGGCCTGGACCGTCGCGCGGGGCGGAACCGCCGCGAGCACGCCGGCAGGCCGCGTCGAGAACGCCAACGCCGCCGCCCGCGTCGAGCCGCGTCGTGAAGGCTATTACAACGCCATCCAGATCTATCCCTGGTCGGAAGGCGCGCTCTATCAGGTCTATGCCGCCGTCGGGCAGATCACGACGATTGCGCTGGAGCCGGGAGAGAGCCTGACCGGCGCGGGACCGATCGCGGCCGGCGACACCGCCCGCTGGATCATCGGCGATACGACAAGCGGTTCGGGAACGACTCGCCGTGTGCATGTGCTGGTGAAGCCGACCCGCCCGAACATCTCGACCAACCTCGTCATCACCACCGACCGCCGCATCTACATGATCGAGCTGCGCGCGCGGGAAACGCTCTACATGCCCGCCGTGGCCTGGGCCTATCCCGCGCCGCCTGCCGGCCAGCGCCAGACCATTCCGGCCGCTCCCGTCATCCCGGCCGAGGCGGCGCGCAATTATCGCTACGGTCTGCAGGGCGACAGCCCGCCCTGGCGGCCCATCTCCGTCTTCGACGACGGCCGCCGCGTCTATGTCGTCTTCCCGCGCGGCATCGTGCAGGGCGAGATGCCGCCGATCTTCGTGCTTGGCGCGGACGGCGAGCCGCAGATCGTCAACAGCCGCATCCACCAGAATATCCTGATCGTCGACCGCCTGTTCGGCGCCGCAGAGCTGCGCCTTGGCAGTGGCGACCGGCAGCAGGTGGTCAGGATCGTGCGCATTGAGCAAAGGCAGGCGGCCGGGGCACGTCCTGCCAGCGCCACAGAAGGATCGTCGCCATGACAGATACCAGCACCACCACTGACGCCGCGGCCACCATGCGGCTGCGTGCCGAACCGCCGCACGTCACCCGCCTGTCACGAAAGATGCTCGCCGGCGTCGGCGCCGTCGCGCTGCTTGGCATCGGCGGCGCGCTGATCTACGCGCTCCAGACCCGCGATGCGGGACCGGGAGGGGAAGAACTCTATTCGACCGAGAACCGGCCGACGGCGGACGGCCTGTCCGGCCTACCATCCGACTATACCGGCCCGGTCCTGGGCCCGGCGCTGCCCGGCGACCTCGGTCGCCCCATCCTCGATGCGCAGACACGCGGGCAGCCGGTTGCGGTGCCCGCCATCACCGCGCCTGCCGTCGATCCGGAAGAGGAACGCCGCCTGGCCGAGGAAGAGGCCGCCCGATTGAGCCGCGTCTTCTTCCAGGCCGCACCGGGCACGAGCGCCGCGCCCGGAACCGGCACGAACCTCGCCGGCCTCGACCTGACCGGTCAGCTCGACCAGATTGCCACGCAGGACCGGCACACGGCATTCCTCAACGGGCCGGTGGACCGGCAGATCGTTGCCCCCGATCGCGTCACGCCGCCGGCATCGCCCTACATCCTTCAGGCCGGGTCCGTGATCCCGGCCGCGCTCATCACCGGCATCCGCTCCGACCTTCCCGGCCAGATCACTGCCCAGGTCACGGAGAACGTCTATGACAGCCCGACCGGCTTGCTGCTCCTGATTCCGCAGGGGACGAGGATCATCGGCCAGTATGATGACGGCGTGACCTTCGGCCAGCGCCGCGTGTTGCTTGTGTGGAACCGCCTGATCCTGCCGGACGGTCGCTCCATCGTGCTGGGACGCCTACCGGGCGCGGACGCTTCCGGCTATGCCGGGCTCGAGGATGGCGTCGACTATCACTGGTGGGATCTGATGAAGGCGGCCGGACTTTCGACCTTGCTTGGCGTCGGCGCCGAACTTTCCACCGATGACGAGGACCGGCTGATCCGCGCCATCCGCGACGGGGCGCAGGACACCATCAATCAGGCCGGCCAGCAGATCATCCAGCGCCAGATGCAGGTCGCACCAACATTGACCATTCGGCCCGGCTTCCCGGTCAGGATAATCGTCACCCGCGACCTTGTATTCGAGCCGGCTGGAGGTTGATCATGGTGAAACTGAAACTCGGTCCCATCATCGAGGACAAGCCGGTGAAAACCACCGTGGAGCTGCCGGGGCCGCTTCACCGTGATCTCGTCGCCTATGCCGAAGTGCTGGCCCGCGAGTCCGGCCAGCCCGTCGCCGATCCCCTCAAGCTCATCGTGCCAATGCTGGAACGATTCATCGCAACCGATCGCGGCTTCGCCAAGGCACGGCGGCAGTCCGGCGCGTCAGCGGCGAAAGACGTACGGTCTCCTTCGGCACCTGACAACGGAAGCTGAATTCGCAGGAATTGTCCGCCCCTGGCATGGCCCGCCCGAATACAAGCGGTCTCCGAACAGCTAGCTCGGCTCGAGTGGGACTGCGATGTCGAGACGAAGACCCGGTCCGGCGCCGGCAACGACGAACCGGCCTGAGAGCGCCTCCACCCGCGCGCGCATATTGGCAAGCCCGTTGCCGTCCCTTTGCGCGCCGCCGTGGAGCCCCTTGCCATTATCCCTTATGTCAAGCACGAGCTGGCCGTCCCGCTC
>NZ_DATGQG010000157.1:0-2146 GCF_035304305.1 Ferrovibrio sp. | reverse complement strand
GTCGTACCTGGACCTGTTCTCGATCGGGCGGCGCAGCCTGACCGACGTCCTCGAAGCCCAGCAGGACCTCTTCAGCACGCGGACGGCGCTGGTCGACGAGCGCATCGCGCTGGACCTGGCGCATTACGTGCTTGCCGGGGTGACCGGCCAGCTTCTGGACATTTTCGAGGTTGGAGAGCTTCCCTATGAGTGAGACTGACGCCCAGACGATTCCAGGGCTGGCCGTCCCCGTGCAGCAGACTGCCACCGAGGATCAGCTCGAAGCCTGTCTGATATTCCTGTGCCGGCATTTCGACATGCCGGTGTCGGAAAGCGTCATCCGCGCCAGCCTGACCGGACTCAATTCCGCCATGACGGCGGAGCAGTTCGTGCGCATCGCGGGGCGCGTCGGGCTGGCCACGACGGTCGGCCGGCAGGAGCTTTCCGAAATCGACAATGCCATCCTGCCGCTGGTCGCCATGATGCGCGATGGCCGTGCCATTGTCCTGGTCGAACGCATCGGACCAGGCAGGATAGCCGCCTACCACAGCGATTACGGTCCCGAGGCGGTGGTGCTGTCGGAGGCGGAGATCGCGGAGGATTATGCCGGCTATGTCGTGGTGGTGCGGCCCTACCGCCACAGCCTGCCGGAAGCCTCCTCCTCGGCGGCGGCCGGCATGTCGGGGCACTGGTTCTGGGGGCCGATCACGGACAACTGGTGGAGCTATGTCCAGGTCGGCGTCGCGGCGGCGCTGACCAACTTCCTCGGCCTTTCGGTCTCGGTGTTTGTCATGGTGGTCTACGACCGGATTCTGCCGAACGAGGCCATAGACTCCCTGATCGCCCTCACCATCGGCGTTTCGCTGGCCATCGGCTTCGACTTCCTGATCCGGACGCTCCGGTCGATCTTCGTCGATACGGCGGGGATGCGAGCCGACCTCGCCATCGGCCGGTCGATCTTCGACTATCTGCTGAACATGCAGATGAAATCCCGCCGCGGCTCGGCGGGCGCCTTCGCCAATGCGCTGCGGGAATTCGAAACCCTGCGCGATTTCTTCACGTCGGCCACCCTTGTTGCGGTGGTGGACCTGCCGTTCATCCTGCTGTTCCTCTTCGTCATCGCCATGATCGGCGGACCCCTGGCGCTGGTGCCGGGTGTGGCGGTGCCGGCCATCCTGGTGCTCGGCATCGTGCTGCAGCCGCTGCTGGCGCGGTTCGCCTCCCAGGCGTTCGAGGAAGGCCAGACCAAGCAGGGCGTGCTGGTCGAGACCATCAGCGCGCTGGAGACGATCAAAACCACCGGCGCCGGGCCGCTCATGCGCCAGCGCTGGGAGGCCAGCATCAATGCCCAGTCCGGCATCGGCGCGCGGAACCGGCGGGTCACCCAGCTGGCCATCAACGCGACGACGTTCGCCCAGCAGGCGACCCAGGTCGGGATCGTGTTTTTCGGCGTCTTCCTGATCTCGGCCGGCGAGCTGTCGATGGGCGCCCTGATCGCCTCGGTGATGCTGTCGGGCCGGGCGCTGGCGCCGCTTGGCCAGCTGGCGCAGACGATGACGCGGATTAACCAGGCCCGGACGTCCTACCGGAATCTGGATGCGATGATGAAGGAGCCGACAGAGCGGCAGGCGGACCGGCGCTATGTCAGCCGCACCCGCCTGAGCGGGAAGATCGAGTTCCGGGATGTCAGCTTCCGCTATCCCGGGCAGTCGGTGAACGCGCTCAAGGGCGTGTCCTTCACGATCCAGCCGGGCGAGAAGGTCGCGCTGGTCGGGCGCATCGGGTCTGGGAAAAGCACGGCCATGCGCCTGCTGCTGGGCCTGTACGACCCGGATGAGGGCGGGATTTTCGTCGATGACACGGATCTGCGGCAGATCGACCCCGCCGACCTGCGCGGCAATATCGGCGCCGTCCTGCAGGATATCTGGCTGTTCTCCGGAACGATCCGGCAGAACATCGCCGTCGGGGCGCGGCGCCCGCGGGATGAGGACATTCTGAACGCGGCGATAGCCTCCGGGGTCCATGACTTCGTGAGCCAGAGCGCGCAGGGCTACGACATGATGCTGGCCGAGCGGGGCGAGGGGCTGTCGGGCGGGCAGAGGCAATCGATTGCGCTGGCGCGGGCCATCATCGCCAACACGCCGATCCTGGTGATGGACGAGCCGAC
>NZ_DATGQG010000156.1:0-75724 GCF_035304305.1 Ferrovibrio sp. | reverse complement strand
GAGACAGAGGCCGAGACCGAAAAAGGCGAAGCCCGGCCCGGCGGCGGTGAGATAGGCTCGCGCGGCTTGCACCACGGCTTCCTCGCGGGTGAACAGGGTGGTCCACAGATCCGGCGCCACGACCACGACCAGCCCGATGCTACCCAGCGCCACGGCGGCGGCGGCGCCCGCCGTCCAGGCTACCTTCCGCGCCCGCGCCACCAGCCCCGCGCCGATGGCCATGCCCACCATCGGCACGCTGGCGACGCCAATCGAGAAGGCGACCGGCACCAGCAGGAATTCCAGCCGCGCGCCGATGCCGTAGCCGGCCAGCGCCGTGGTGCCGAAGCGGGCGACGAGGCCGGTGAAGATCAGCACGGTCAGCACCGATTGCAGCGGCGACAGGCAGGCGATCGCGCCGACCTTGAGGATGTCGAGGAACATGTCGCGCCGGCTGCGGAACGAGAGCAGCCGCAGCCTGAGCCGCGCCCTGCCCGATTGCAGGAACCACCACAGATGCGCCGCGCCCAGACCGAAGGCGACCACCTGCCCCAGCGCGACGCCGATGATGCCGAAGCGCGGCAGCGGGCCGAAGCCGAGCGCGAGCACCCCGCCGATGACGATCTGCAAAGCCGCCACACTGATGCCGGTGACCGAGGGCACCATCATGTTGCCAGTGCCTCGCAGCACCGAGGCCAGCGTGTTGAACAGCCAGATCGCCGCGGCACCGCCGAACACGGTATTGGAATACAGCACCGCCTGGTCGAGCGCGCCGGCACGGCCGCCGAGCAGCCGGTAGATCGCCGGGCCGAGCAGCAGGAAGAAGACAGTGAAGACCAGACTGAGGCCCAGCGCGATGGCGATGGCATGCAGCGCCAGCGCATGGGCACGGCCGGCATCGTCGGCGCCGAGCGCGCGGCTGATCGCCGAGGAGACGCCGCCGCCCATGGCGCCGGCCGACATCATCTGCATCAGCATCACCATGGGAAAGGCCAGCGCCATGGCGGCCAGCGGCTCGACGCCGAGCAGGCCCACATAGGCCGTTTCGGCGATCGCCGCCAATGCCGTCGCCAGCATGGCAACCGTGGTCGGCGCGGTGAGCCGCAGCAGCAGCGGCAGGATCGGCGCCGTCAGCATCTGCTCGCGCCCAATGGCAGATCGTGGTGCGGCACGGGGCGCCGCAGCAGATTTGATCAGCGCCGACTGCTCGCTCACGACGCCGCCTGCACGGCGATGGCGTCGATGCGGGCGCAGAGCGCGTCGCGCGACTGTTTCAGGATGCGGTCGGACAGGGCGCGGTCGCCGACGGCGCGCGACAGCGCCACCGCGCCGGCCATTTCCGACAGGATCGAGAGCGCAAGCTGCTCGGGATGGCCCGCGCCGGCCGGCAGATGCCCGGCTAAACGCAGGGCGATGGCGCGCAGCCCCTCGTCGAAGGCCTCGCGCGCCGCGCCATCCAGCCGCGGCATGTCGGAGACCAGGGTGGCCAGCGCGCAGCCGCCGCCCGGATTGTCGCGATGGGCGCGCGAGACATAGGACTGGATCCAGGTCTTCAGCGCCTCGGGACCGGTCCTGTCGCCGATACGGTCGATGAAGCGGTCACGCCCGCCGGCGAACATGTGCCGGATCGCCGCCGCCACCAGCGCGTCCTTGGATTCGAAATGGGCGTAGAAGCCGCCATGGGTCAGCCCGGCCTCGCGCATCACCTCGACCACGCTGACGCCGGTGGGGCCATGCACGCGGATGGCGCGGGCGGCGGCATCGAGGATGGCGCGGCGGGTGACCTCGCTGCGCGGCTGGCGGGCCGGGGCTCTGGCTGCGGCTGTGCTCATGGCCGCATCAGAGCATGAAATATTATGATCGTCATCATATTTCTTCGCGGCGGTCGGCCTGCTACCCTGTGTTCTCCCTCCTCCCCGGAGTCGAACCATGAGCGCCAGACCCCGCATCACCATCACCTACTGCACCCAGTGCCAGTGGCTGCTGCGCGCCGCCTGGATGGCGCAGGAACTGCTCTCCACCTTCACGGAGGATCTGGAGGAAGTGGCGCTCCGGCCCGGCACCGGCGGCATCTTCCTGATCCACTGCGACAGGGAACTGGTGTGGGACCGCAAGCGCGATGGCGGTTTTCCGGACGTGAAGACGCTGAAGCAGCTGGTGCGCGACCGCATCGACCCGGCCCGCGATCTTGGCCATGTCGACCGCTAGGTCCGGCGGGGTTACAGCAACTGGCTGAATTACAGGCAAAATCGGCTATCCGGCCGCGCAATGCATTGCCCCGAAGCGACTGACATGCGTTGAATGACGCATGAAGCGATTTGCCAGCGCGCCGCGGATCAGTCTCGATATCGGCCGGGACGGGGTCGCGTCGATCCCCGATGCGAGACTGCGGACTCTCGCGGAATACTGGTTTGCGCGTCGGCGCGTGTACGGCATTCCGCCGCGCTCGGCCATCGATCCGCTCGACTTCCCCGCCCTGCTGCCGAATATCCTCCTGATCGAGCGGATCGGCACGCCGCCGGACGAGCGATACCGCTTCCGCCTCGTCGGCACCGGCGTGGTCGCCCATGCCGGCCGCGAGCTGACCGGCCGCCATGTCGACGAAGCCCTGCCCGCCACCTATTACGACTATGTCCGGCTGCTCAACCGGACGACGCTGGAGCATGGCCTGCCGGTCTATTCCGCGAGCCTCTATCACGACGAAGGCAACTTCGTGAACGGCCTCACCTACCGGCTGCTGATGCCGCTGCTCGGGGGGCCGGAGGGCAGAACGGCGATGCTGTTCGTCTGCCAGTTCTGGCAGCGGCGGGAGGATATCGGCGCCTGGACGGGCGACTGGCAGAGCGTCGCCCCGGAAATCCGGGTCATTTCCGGCCCCTGAGGGGTATCCAAAAACTTCATTGCGGCGCAGCAATCTTTTCTTGTAACGACCCTCAACCCGCCGTATATACCGCCCACCCAAGCAAACCCTTAAGGAATTGCGCCTGGCCGCCTGTCCCCAGAAGACGACCGGGCCCTTCGTGTGTACCGCCATGCAGATCCGCAACATCGCCATCATCGCTCACGTCGACCATGGCAAGACCACCCTGGTCGACGCCCTGCTCCGCCAGTCCGGCGCCTTCCGCGAGAACCAGCAGGTTGCGGAACGCGTGATGGACTCCAACGACCTCGAGCGCGAGCGCGGCATCACCATCCTGGCAAAATGCACCTCGGTCGAGTGGCATGGTACCCGGGTCAACATCGTCGATACCCCCGGACACGCCGATTTCGGCGGCGAGGTGGAACGCATCCTCTCCATGGTGGACGGCGTGGTGCTGCTGGTGGACGCCGCCGAAGGTCCGCTGCCGCAGACCAAGTTCGTGCTCGGCAAGGCGCTGGGCTTGGGCATGCGCCCGATCGTGGTGATCAACAAGATCGACCGCCAGGATGCGCGGCCGGACGAAGTGCATGAGGAAGTCTTCGACCTCTTCGCCAACCTCGACGCCACCGATGAGCAGCTCGACTTCCCGGTCATGTTCGCATCGGGCCGCTCGGGCTGGGCGACGCCGACGCTGGATGGCGAGCGCAAGGATCTCGCGCCGCTGTTCGACCTTATCGTCAATCATGTGCCGGCGCCGAAGGCCGAGCGCGACGCGCCCTTCCGCATGCTGGTCACCACGCTGGAAGCCGATCCCTATCTCGGCCGCATCCTGACCGGCCGCGTGCATTCCGGCGTGCTGAAGGTGAATTCGCCGATCCACGCCCTGCGCCGCGACGGCACCGAGATCGAGCAGGGCCGCGTCACCAAGCTGCTGGCCTTCCGCGGCATCGAGCGCACGCCGATCGAGGAAGCCGAGGCCGGCGACATCGTCGCCATCGCGGGCCTCACCGTCACCACCGTGGCCGACACGATCTGCGACCTCTCGGTCAGCGATCCGGTGCCGGCCAATCCGATCGACCCGCCGACGCTGGCCATGACCTTCTCGGTCAACAACTCGCCCTTTGCCGGCAAGGAAGGCAGCAAGGTGCAGAGCCGCGTGATCCGCGAGCGCCTGCTGCGCGAGGCCGAGGGCAACGTCGCGATCCGCGTGCAGGAGACCGAGGAGAAAGACGCCTTCCAGGTGGCCGGCCGCGGCGAACTGCAGCTCGGCGTGCTGGTCGAGACCATGCGCCGCGAGGGCTTCGAACTCTCGATCTCGCGTCCGCGCGTGCTGTTCCAGAAGGACGAGAACGGCAACCTGCTCGAGCCGATCGAGGAAGTGCATGTCGATGTCGACGACGCCTATACCGGCGTGGTGGTCGAAAAGATGTCGCTGCGCAAGGCCGAGCTGCGCGACATGCGCCCGTCGGGCGGCGGCAAGACCCGCATCACCTTCCTGGCGCCCTCGCGCGGCCTGATCGGCTATCATGGCGAGTTCCTCACCGATACCCGCGGTACCGGCATCATGAACAAGCTGTTCCACTCCTATGGCCCGCATCGCGGCCCGATCCCCGGCCGCCGCAACGGCGTGCTGATCGCCAACGGCACCGGCGAGACCGTGGCCTACGCGCTCAACATGATCGAGGAACGCGGCATCCTGTTCGTCGATCCCGGCACGCCGGTCTATGAGGGCATGATCATCGGCGAGCACAGCCGCGACAACGACCTCGACGTCAACCCGATGAAGGCCAAGCAGCTGACCAACATCCGCGCCGCCGGCAAGGACGAGGCGATCCGCCTCACCCCGCCCCGCAAGATGACGCTGGAACAGGCGATCGCCTATATCGGCGACGACGAGCTGGTCGAGGTGACGCCGAAGAGCATCCGCCTGCGCAAGAAGCTGCTCGATCCGAACGACCGCAAGAAGGCGCAGCGGGCGGCCGAAGCCGCCGCCTGATCCCTCTGCCATGCGCTGGCTGGAGCTGAAGGTCCCGCCGCTGCTGCAGGTTCTGCTGGTCGCCGGCGGAATGTGGGCCATCGCCCGCGAGTGGCCGGCAGCGGCGGTGCCGGACGCAATCCGCCATGGCCTTGCCGCCCTGCTGGGGCTGGCGGGCATCGCCTGCAGTGTCGCCGGAAAGATCGCATTCGGCCGCGCCGGCACCACGGTCAATCCGCTGGCGCCGGAACGCGCCTCGGCGCTGGTCACCGGCGGCATCTACCGCTACACGCGCAACCCGATGTATCTCGGCTTCCTGCTGGTGCTGCTCGGCTGGGCCGCGTGGCTCGGCAATCCCTGGACGCTGATCGGCCCGGTGGTCTTCGTGCTCTACATGAACCGCTTCCAGATCGGCCCGGAAGAACGCGCGCTCGCGGCATTGTTCGGCGAGGAATACCCCGCCTACCGCGCCGCCGTGCGGCGCTGGATCTGACCGCTCAGTCCTTCACCGCCGCGCAGTAGCGTCCCGGGCCGCGGATCTTCGCGCAGGCCGCATCGGCTTCCCTGCGCTCGGGCCAGCCGCCCAGCAGCAGGCGCGCAAACGAGCCGCGATTCTTCACATCCACCCATTCGATCTTCGGATCGAACTGGCCGTAGAGCTTCGGGTCCTTTTTCAGCAGCTCCTGCCATTCGCTGATCGCCGCGCCCTCCGTGCGGTGCGAGGCGAGATGGGCATGCCACAGGCCGCTGCCCGACGCGGGCACGGCTTTCATCGCCGCAATCGCGGGGGGCTTGGCCGGCGCTTCCGGCTGCGGCTTCGTGGCGGGCGTGGCGACAGCGGCCGCCGGCGTCTCAGCCGGCTTTGCCTCGGCGGCCTTCACCGGCTTCGCCTCTTTCGGCTCGTCCGGCTTCTTCTCCGGAACCGGCGCGACATAGCCGACCGGCGCGGTAGGGATCTGCCTGCTGGCGCGGGCGGAGGCGGCGCGCTGCCCCACCCAGCTGGCCTGCGACACGTCGCCCGCCGGCAGCGTCTCTGCCGCCGCCATCTGCCGCTCCCCGCCGGCCGCCGCCGCGGCCGGCGCCAGCGGAACCGAGATCACGCCGTCATAGCTCTGGTCGGCATGGGTCGCCGAATCGATCCCCATGCCCATCAGGCCGGCGCCGACGACATTGCCCAGGGTGGTGCCGTCGTTGCTCGCCTTCATGCGGTGACGCCCCATGGCATGACCATCGCGATGGCATTCCACCAGGATCTCGGCTGGCGAGCGGTTGACGCGCACCCTGGCCGGCGTCTGCGGGATGGTGGCGATCACCGCGTTCTCGCGCATCATCGTGCATTGCGCGCCCGGCGGGCTGGTCTGGACGATGATGTCCTGCGTCGTGCCGTTGAGCAGCGCGGCGCAGCCCGGCAGCGCGGCCAGGGCGAACAGCAGGACAGACAGGCTTCCGTAACGGCAGGACATTGCTTTTCCTCGGGCGCCTATTTTAGGCAGACGGTGGACCGGGTCCAAGCTATTAAGAGAGTTAACAGCAACGAGGAGAGCCATGCCCATCATCGACATCAAGGCGGACGTGACCGGGAAGGTCTGGAAGATCGAGAGCCAGGCGGGGGCGGCGCTCGGCACCGGCGACGTGGTGATGATCCTTGAATCGATGAAGATGGAGATTCCGGTCGAGGCCCCGAAGGCCGGCCGGCTGGCCGCCCTCACCGTCGCCGAGGGCGACAGCGTCAAGGAAGGCCAGGTTCTGGCGCGGCTGGAGGTCTAGCGCAAGGCCGCGGCGATATTGCCGCCGTCCACCGTCGCCACAGCGGCGGTGGTCTTCTGCGCCACGGCGAGCTGCACGAAGGCCTGGGCCACGTCCTCGGCCTTCACCTCGCGCTTCAGCAGGTTGCCCGACATGTATTCCTTCTCGGAGACGCCGCGCGCCTTCGAGCGCTTGGCGACCATCTCGTCGGTGAGCAGGCCCGAGCGGATGCGGTCGGCGTTCACCGCCGACGAGCGGATGCCCTCCGCGCCGTAATCCAGCGCGTATTGCCGCGACAGGAACAGCGTCGCCGCCTTGGGCAGGCCATAGGGGCCGAAATCCGGGCCGGGATTCACCGCCTGCTTGGAGGCGTTGAACAGCAGGCAGCCGCCGGTCTTCTGCTTCAGCATGATCTGCACGGCAGTCTGCGCCACATACTGGTGGCTGAAGAAGTTCAGTTCGAACGATCTGCGCAGCAATTCGTCGGAGACCTCGCCGATCCTGCCGCCCCAGGCGTTGCCGGCATTGGAGACGACGATGTCGACGCCGCCGAAATGCTGCACGACCTTCGCGAACGCCGCCTTCACGGCGTCCGGGCTGGTGACGTCGCAGGCGATGCCGATGCCGCCGAGCTTCTTCGCCACCTCGGCCGCCCTGGCGCCGTCGAGATCGAACACGGCGACTTCCGCGCCCTCGGCCGCGAAAGCCTTTGCGGTC
The DNA here is from genome assembly GCF_035304305.1 of Ferrovibrio sp. Lineage (GTDB taxonomy): Bacteria > Pseudomonadota > Alphaproteobacteria > Ferrovibrionales > Ferrovibrionaceae > Ferrovibrio. Next base: position 68,447 of record NZ_DATGQG010000156.1, on the reverse strand, counting down.
GCCGCGCCGATCGCCCCCGCCCCGCCGGTGATCACCGCCACCTGGCGCGCCAGCGGCTTCTCGGCGCCTTTGCCCAGCTTGGCCTGCTCCAACGACCAGTATTCGATGTCGAACATGTCGCGTTCGGAGATGCTCTCGAAGCGGCCGATACTCTCGGCCCTGGTGATCACCTCCACCATCGTCTCGGCCTGGTCGGCGGCGACGCTGGCTTCCTTGCGCGATTTGCCGACAGCCACGAGACCGTGGCCCGGGATCAGCAGCACGCGCGGCAGCACGTCGAGCATGATTTTCTTCTGCTCGGCCTTCGCATTCTGGCGGTTGAAATAAGCCGTGTACTTGTCGGCGAATTTGGCAATGGCAACCCTGGCCGCTGCGGCGAACTCTTCCAGCTTCCCCGCCTCCGGTGCCGGCAGGATCAGCGGCCATGGCTTGATGCGGATGACATGCTCGGGCGTCGCCGTGCCCTGCTGGCTGTAGCGCGCGACGTCCTTGCCGTTGGCGAAGGCAAGATTCTGCTCGCCGCCGCGGACATCGAAGACCCAGCGCCTGAAACCGCCATCCTGGTCGGTCGGAACAGCCAGCAGGCCGCGCAGAACCGGCAGCACGTCTTCCAGCGGCGCGATCTTCTTCGGCAGCTTCGCCTGCACGATCTTCTTCCGCCCTTCGGCAAGCCGTTCCTCCGCCATGGAGACGTACCGGATCATCCGGTCATAGGCCTGTCTGGCGGTATCGCCCCAGGTGAAGATGCCGTGCTTGAGCAGCAGCAGGCCCTCGGCGTCCGGCTGCTTCCTGAAGGCTTCCGCCGCCTTCTTCGCCAGCACGAAGCCCGAGAACATGTAGTCGAGGATGATCAGCTTGCGGCCATAGAGCTTCTCGCAGATGGCGCGGCCGTTCGGCTGGTTGCTGATCGCCAGCACCGCATTGGCATGGGTGTGGTCGATGAACTTGTGCGGCAGGAAGGCGTGGAACAGCGTCTCGACCGACGGATTGGGCGACGAGGAGTCCAGCAGGTTGATGCGCTGGACGTTGACCATCTCCTCGTCCGAGAGATTCTTCAGCGCAATCAGCTCCTGCAGCGGATGCAGGCGCACCGCCGGCAGCCCCGGCGGCTCGATCACCGCCATGTCCCAGCCGGAGCCTTTCACGCAGAGCACGTCCACCGGCTTGCCGAGCAGGTCCTTCATGACGGTCTTGACCGAGGTATTGCCGCCGCCATGCTGCACCAGTGCCGGAACACCGCCGAGCAGCCGCGTGGTGTAGGTGCGCAGCGCCAGATCCTCGTTGATACCCTGCTTCGCGTAATGGGCGACTGCCGCCTTGGCGTCGCGGTCGGACCAGAGATTCTTCATTGCGGCAATTCCTACCTGGCGAATTCGGGATAAAGCTTGGTAAGACCGGCTTCCGAAGCGGCGCAGACGCCGCGTTCGGTGACCAGCCCGGTGACGAGGCGCGCCGGCGTCACGTCGAAACCGTAATTGGCGGCCCTGCTGCCCTCCGGCGTGATGGTGACCGGAACCACCTCGCCCGAGGCGGTGCGGCCGCTCATCACGGTGATCTCTTCCTGGGCGCGTTCCTCGATGGGAATTTCCTTCACGCCGTCGCGGATCGTCCAGTCGATGGTGGAATGCGGCAGCGCCACATAGAAGGGCACGTTGTTGTCATGCGCCGCCAGCGCCTTCAGATAGGTGCCGATCTTGTTGCAGACGTCGCCCTCGCGCGTCGTGCGATCGGTGCCGACGATGCAGAGATCCACCTGGCCATGCTGCATGAGATGGCCGCCGGCATTGTCGACGATCACGGTATGCGGCACGCCGTGGCTGTTGAGCTCCCAGGCGGTAAGCGAGGCGCCCTGGTTGCGCGGCCGCGTCTCGTCCACCCAGACATGCACCGGAATACCCTTGTCATGCGCCTTGTAGATCGGCGCAATCGCCGTGCCCCAGTCGACGCAGGCGAGCCAGCCGGCATTGCAGTGGGTGAGCACGTTGATGGTGCGCTTGCGCCCGGTCTTCTCGTAAGCGTCTTCGATCAGCTTCAGGCCGTGATCGCCGATGGCCGAGCAGGTCGCGACGTCATCGTCACAGATTTCGGCGGCGATCCGGTAGGCGATGGCGGCGCGCTCGGCGGCCGGCCGGTTATGCAATGCGTTGCGCACGCGATCCAGCGCCCATTTCAGGTTGATCGCGGTTGGGCGCGTTTCGTTGATGACGTGATAGGCCTTCTCCAGCATGGCATCCGAGGGATCGGCGCGCATCGCCAGCGCCAGACCATAGGCGCCGGTGGCCCCGATCAGCGGCGCGCCGCGCACGATCATGGCCTTGATCGCATGCGCCGCCTCTTCCCAGGTCTTCAGCGTCGTGGTCTCAAAAGCATGCGGCAGCTTCGTCTGGTCGATGATTCCGACTGACCAGCCGTCGTCGTTGACCCAGATCGTGCGGTACGGTACGCCCTTGACCTTCATGTCCTGCCCATCCTCATACGGTCCGGGAAATGCCCCAGGAAATGCGCTGGCAAAAGCCGCGCGGAAGGTAGCGGAGACCGGCCATGCGGGCAATGCCGGGGGGCCGGCAATTGCGGCTTGTCACGCATCGTTCGCAGGATCGGCCTGAGCCATGGTGGCGGCCATTTTTCTCACCGTTGTGGTGGATCTGATCGGCTTCGGCCTGATCCTTCCGCTGCTGCCCTTCTATGCCATTCATTTCGGCGCCTCAGCCTTCACCGTGGCGGCGCTTGCCGCGGTTTTCTCGGTTGCCCAGTTCCTGTCGGCGCCGCTGGTCGGCGGCCTTTCGGATCGCTGGGGCCGCAAGCCGGTTTTCCTGGCCTGCACGGTGCTGACCGCCATCGGCTATGTCTGGCTGGCGCTCGCCGACAGCCTGCTGGCGATCTTTCTCGCCCGCATCGTCGCCGGCGTCGGCAGCGGAAAGATCGGCATCGCGCAGGCGATCATCGCCGATGCCACGCCGCCGGAACGCCGGGCGCGCGGCATGGGACTGATCGGCGCCGCCTTCGGCATCGGCATGATCCTCGGCCCGATGCTGGGCGGACTGCTCGTCGGTCCCGATCCGTCCAGTCCGAACTACCAGTATCCAGCCTTCGCCGCCGCCGCGGCCTCCTGTCTCGCGCTGCTGCTGGCCGTCCTGACGGTGCGCGAGACGCTGACGCCGGGCATTGCCATCCCGGTATCGCGCAACCCGCTCAAGGCGCTGCCGGCGCTGAACCGCATGGCGCTGGCCTTCATCCTGATCAATTTCGCGATCAACTTCGTCTTCGCGCAGATCGAAACCCTGTTTCCGCTGTTCGCATCGGCCCGGCTCGGCTGGCATGCCTATGAGGTGGGAATCGCCTTCACCTTCATCGGCATCATCGTCCTCGTCACGCAGGGCGGCCTGATCGGCCCGCTGAGCCGGCGGTTCGGCGAGGCCCGGCTGCTGACCGCGGGCCTCATCGCCCTGGCGACCGGAACGGCCGCGGCGGGCTGGATCTTCAGCCTGCCGCCACTGGCCGTGCAGATTCTGCTGACGGCGGGCGGCTTCGCGCTGGTCAATCCCAGCATCAACAGTCTGATCTCGCGCAGCGCCGATCCCGGCCAGCAGGGCCTCACCATGGGAACCAACCAGTCGCTGGCGGCTCTGGGACGCGTGCTTGGACCGCTGTGGGGCGGCCTGCTGTTCGAGGAAATCGGCGTGGCCACACCCTACGTGGTCGGCGGCCTGACGCTGCTGCTGACGCTCGGCTTTGGCTGGCGCTGTATCCGGAGCATGCGATGACCAGCAGCTATCGCGCCATGCATTGCCGCGAACTCGGGCCGCCCGAGACGCTGGCGCTGGCCGAACTGCCGCGCCCGCCGCTCGGCGATGGCGAGGTGCGCGTGAGAATCCGCGCCGCCGGCGTCAATTACCCCGACCTGCTGCAGGTCTCCGGCCAGTACCAGCACAAGCCTCCCCTGCCCTTCGTGCCGGGTTTCGAGGCGGCCGGAGACATTCTGGAAACCGGCCCCGGGGTCGCCGGCTGGAAGGCCGGCGACGCGGTGATCCTGCGTCTGCGCGGCGGCGCCTATGCCGAGGAGGCCGTCGCCCGGGCGGAATGGCTGTTGCCCAAACCCGCTGGCTGGTCCTATGCGGAAGCGGCGGCGTTTCCGGTGGCGGCAGCCACCGCCTGGACGGCGCTGGTGTCGCGCGGGCGGCTGGCGGCCGGCGAAACCCTGCTGGTGCTCGGCGCCGGCGGCGGCACCGGACTGGGTGCCGTCAGCCTCGGCACCCGGGTCGGTGCCAGGGTCATCGCCGTCGCCTCGTCGCCCGAGAAGCGCGCGGCCGCCGCCCGGGCCGGCGCGGCCCTCTGCATCGACCCCGCGACACCGGACTGGACGGGCAATCTGCAGGCCGATGTCGTATTCGATCCGGTCGGCGAGCCTCTCTTCGGCGCGGCCTGGAAGGCGCTGGCACCGGGCGGACGCTGGCTGGTGGTCGGCTTTGCCGGCGGTGGCTTTCCGCGCGTTCCGGCAAACCGGCTGCTGCTGCGCGAGGCCGAGCTGATCGGCGTGCGGGCCGGCGAACAGGCACGCCGCAATCCTGCGGCTGCGCAGCAGTGCGACGCGGCCCTGCGGGACTGGCTAGTCGGCGGCGATGGCGCCGGGCGGCCGCAGATCGGCGGGATCCACCGGCTGGAACGTGCTGCCGATGCCCTGCGGCTGCTGGCCGGGCGCAGGGCGGTCGGCAAACTGGTCCTGGAGACCGGTTAGCGGCCCGGGCCGGCAGCGCTCAGGCGGGAAGGTCACCGTCACCGTCGTGCCGACGCCGAGCTGGCTGTCGATATGCAGCTGGGCACCATGAAGGTCGAGCAGGCTGCGCGACAGCGGCAGCCCGAGACCGGTGCCTTCGTGACTGCGCGACAGGGCATTCGCCACCTGGCTGAACGGCTGCTGCACGCGCTCGATATCCTCGTCGGCGATCCCGATGCCGGTATCGGCAACGACGATCTCGAGGCGGCCATCGGCCACGAATTCCGCGCGGATCTCCACGCTGCCGCCCTCGGGCGTGAACTTCACCGCGTTGCTCAACAGGTTGATCCATACCTGGCGCAGACGCCTTGCGTCGCCCCAGAGCGAGGGCGCGGGCGCCACGATCCCCTTGCGGATCGCGATCCGGTTGGCCATCGCCCGCTCGCGCACCAGCAGCAGCGCGGCATCCATGCTGTCGTTCAGGTCGATCCATTCCTCGTCCAGGTTCATCATGCCGGACTCGACCTTGGCCATGTCGAGGATGTCATTGATGAGCGCCAGCAGATGTTCGCCGCTCTGCACGATGTCGCGGGTGTATTCGCGATACTTCTCGTTGCCGAGCGGCCCCATCATCTCGTCGAGCAGCACCTGGCTGAAGCCGAGGATGGCGTTGAGCGGCGTCCGCAGCTCGTGGCTCATGTTGGCGAGGAAATCCGACTTGGCGCGGTTGGCGGCTTCCGCCTGGTCCTTGGCCAGCATCAGCTGCTGCTCCGCGCGCCGCTGCACGCTGACATCGCGGAACATGCCCTCGATCATCACCGCATTGCCGCGATCGTCGGTCACCCGCCGCAGGGTCTTGGATACCCAGATCCGGGTGCCGTCGCGGCGGCGCATCTCGGAGCGGAAGTCGCGCACCAGGCCATGGCGCTCGAGCTGCTTGAGCAGTTCGTTGCGGCGTTCCGGATGCACGTAGAGCTGCTCGCCGGACCGGGTGACGGTGGCCAGCATCTCCTCCGGCGAGTGGAAACCGAAAATGGCGGCGCCGGCGCGATTCACCGCCAGCACGCGGCCCTCCGGCGTCTCCTGGATGATGCCCTCGTGGACGTTGTCGAAGATCTGGCGGTACTTGGCCTCGGCTTGGCGCAGGCGGATCTGCGCCCGCTTGCGCAGCGTGATGTCGGTGAAGACCGAGACGTAGCCGCCATTCGGCATCCGCCGCCAGTCGAAGTTCAGCCAGGTGCCGTCGGTCAGCCTGACTTCCTGCTTGCGGTCGGCCTTGGTGGAAGCATCGATATAGGCATCGATCCAGGCCGCGGCTTCCTCGGCGCGGATCGTGAGCAGCCCCTGGTCGATCAGCAGGCGCAGAAAATCCTTGGCCGAGATGCCGTCCTTGAGATCGAATGCCGTGAGGCCGAAAAGCTCCGGCAGGCGGCGGTTGTAATGCACCAGATTGGGGCCGGAATCCCAGACCGCGAGGCCCTCGCCGATAATGTCCAGCGCGCCGAGCAGCAGATCCTGGTCGGCGGTCGAGGCCGCAGGAGCCGAACCGAAGCTGTCAGCGCCCGTCGTCATCGGCAGGACCGGCAGTTAGCGCGCGGCTTGGTCAAAGCTTCCCCCTCGTCACGACTGCTGACGCCATTTGGAATGCAACGCACACGGATAAGCGCGGCCCTCCCGGCCTCAACCCGTTTTTTGTAGTTCTACGCGCATTACGGGCGGGGAATTTGTCACACAGGGCGCCCGCCGCTGCAACCGAAAACCGCCCTGTCAGCCTTTTGGCCAGTCGGTGCAGGCCAATACAGGTTGGGCTATGCCGCCATGGCTTTCATACAGGTAGTATGCGCACTGCAAAATAAAGAGGCCGGCGACTCGCGTCGCCGGCCCCTTTGCAACCCGCTCGGTGCCCGTCGACCTATCAGATGCAGTAGCTCTTCAGCGGCGGGAAGCCGTTGAAGCCTACCGAGGAATAGGTCGTCGTATATGCACCGGCGGACAGGATCTGGATCTTGTCGCCCACCTGCAGCGCCAGCGGCATCTGGTAATCCGCCTTCTCGTACAGCGTGTCGACGCTGTCGCAGGTCGGACCCGCGATGGAGACCGGGCCGGTCGGCCCGCCGTCATGCGGCGTGACGATGCGGTACTTGATCGCCTCGTCCATGGTCTCGGCCAGGCCGGAGAACTTGCCGATGTCGAGATAGACCCAGCGTCGGTCGTCGTCGTAGTCCTTCTTCGAGATCAGCACCACCTCGGCCTGGATCACGCCGGCATCGCCCACCAGGCCACGGCCCGGCTCGATGATCATTTCCGGCAGCTGGTTGCCGAAGTGCTTAGTCATCGCCTGGCTGATGGCCGCAGCATAGGCTTCCAGCGCCGGCACATCCGAGCGATACCGCGCCGGAAAGCCGCCGCCGAGATTGACCATGCGCAGGTCGACATCGGCCTCGTGGAGCAGCGTGAACATCTGCGCCACCTGGGCAACCGCCTTGTCCCACTGGTTGAGGTCGGTCTGCTGCGAGCCGACATGGAACGAGATGCCGTACGGGTCGAGGCCGAGATCGCGCGCCTTGACCAGCAGGTCAGCCGCCATGCGGGGCGAGCAGCCGAACTTCTTCGACAGCGGCCATTCGGCGCCTTCGCACTCCATCAGGACGCGGCAGAAAACCCGCGAACCCGGAGCGGCCGTCGCCAGCTTCTCCAGCTCGGCATCGGAATCGAAGGCGTAGAGGCGCACGCCGCGCTCGTACGCCCAGGCGATGTCGGCCTTCTTCTTGATGGTCGAGCCATAGGAGATGCGGTCCGCGGTCACACCCTGGTTCATGCAGAGCTCGATCTCGCCGGGCGAAGCCACGTCGAAATTCGAGCCGAGCTTCTCCAGCCGCTGGATGATCTCGACAGCGGGATTGGCCTTGGTGGCATAGAACACGCTGGCCAGCGGCAGCAGGCGCCGCAGCTCACGGTAGTTATGCTCGACCACGTCCACGTCGACCACCAGGAACGGCTCGCGGTCCTTGGCCTCGGCGAGGAACTTCTGGATCTTCGGGGTGATCTGCCCCAGCTCAACACGCTTGGAAGCGTTGCGTCGCAGACGGGACAGGGTGCGGCCACCATGGGCTGCTGCAAGCATCGAAACCTCCCTCTCGGACCGGCTCTGAACCGGCACGGCTGTTCAGGCCGTACCACCAAAAGAGACGCGTTCGTCGTTGCATAACCTGCCAGGGGCCATCGGCACGTGCGGGTGCGTCAATGGGGGCGTATTTACAGCATCTTGCCCCCAATGCAAGGGGAAATGCCCCCCATGTACAATTTTTTCGCCGCTGTCGTTTTTTTGCCGCGCAACCGGGAAAATGCCCGCTCCCGCGGGCAAAAGAAAAGCCGCATCAAATGCGGCTTTTCCGTGATTCCGACGCCGGCGAAGCGTCAGTGCAGCAGCGCCAGCTGGGCGGTCAGCCCGGTGAAATCCTGCAGCCGCTGCGGCGGCAGCGTCACCGGCTGGCTCGGATTCCCCAGGCCCACGATCCGGGTCGCCTCGCCGATGCTGTCGAGTCGGACCACCTGCCCGCCGAAGCCGGTCACCTCGGCACGGCCGACGCTGAGCAGCGCGATCTCCGTACCCTGGGGACCGATCCGGCCGGCCACGGTGGCGGTCCGCACCGCGACGCTGCCGGAAGGCAGGATGACATAGATGGTGCCCGGATTGGCCGAATCGAGATGGAAGCTGCCGCGCTCGAGCCGCAGCACGACGCGGTCGGCGGCGAACTCGTCCACGGTGATGGCGCTGTTCGGGCCGATGATGACGCTGGTGCGGTCCTCGAGCACGAACTTGACGCCCGAGCCCGGCCCGCTGGTGATCCGGCTGCCGAGCGCCACCGGCCTACCGCTGCGGCTCTCCTCGCCCACCTGCTTCGGCGCCGCGGTCAGCGCGGCAGGCGTGAAGTCGGCCAGCAGATCGGAGGCCGCGCGGCTGTCAGCGGCAAAACCGGCGACGGCCGCGGCGGCAAGAGTGAGTGAGACGCGCAGAGCGCGACGGAAGGCAAAAGCCATGAAACGGCTCCACAATGCTGTTCGGAATTGGAGCCATCATGCCGCAATCCGGGCCGGATTGCTGTGACGGCAGCTACTATTTGGTGCCGTAGATGCGGTCGCCGGCATCGCCCAGGCCGGGCCGGATGTAGCCATGCTCGTCGAGCTGGCGATCAACCGCGCAGGTATAGATCGTCACGTCCGGGTGGTTCTCCTGCATGACGCGCAGGCCCTCGGGCACGGTGAGCAGGCAGACGAACTTGATCTGGGTGGCGCCCGCCTCCTTCAGCCGTGTCACGGCCGCCGCCGCCGAATGGCCGGTTGCCAGCATCGGATCCACCACGATGACCAGCCGCTGCGCCACGTCCTCGGGCAGTTTCAGGTAATACTCCACCGGCACCAGGGTCTCCGGGTCACGGTAGAGGCCGACATGGCCGACGCGGGCCGAAGGAACCAGATCGAGCATGCCGTCGAGGATGCCGTTGCCGGCGCGCAGGATGGAGACGAAGCAGAGCTTCTTGCCCGACAGGATCGGCGCCTGCATCGGCTCCAGCGGCGTCTCGATGGCGACCTTCTCCAGCGGCAGGTCGCGGGTGACCTCGTAGGCCAGCAGCAACGCCAGCTCGCGCACCAGCTTGCGAAATTCGGCCGTCGAGACCTCCTTGCGCCGCAGCAGGGTCAGCTTGTGCTGCACCAGCGGGTGGTTCACCACCTGCACATTCGGAAACTCGGTCATTGGAAATCCCCCACTCAGAATACCGTGCCGTCGCTGACGACCCGCAGCGGCGGCCCGCCATCGGGCCGCTTCTCGCGGGCGATCTTGCGGCCCGCCGCCCAGGTGCCGCCTTCGAGGATGCGCGCCAGCGGCATCTCGGCCCTGGAGCGGCCCAGCCGCTCGCGCACCGGATCGGCGATCACGTCGAGCAGTGCAAGGGTCAGCGCCCGCCATTCCACCACCGCCTCGTCCTCGACCGGCAGGGCGAACTGCGCCAGCGCCTCGTGGCGCAGCGACAGCACGCCGAGATCGAGGAACAGGCCGCCATTGCGGTATTCCGGCAGGCCAGTGAGATCATCCATGCCGGTCACCGGGATGCCGGCATCCTCGAAAATCTCTACGAGCGAGTAGGTCAGCCACTGCGACAGCTTGTGGAACGGGATCAGCCCCGAGGTGAGGTCGCCGCTGACGATGCCGCGATGACGCCAGACATCGCCCAGATTGGCGCCGTCCAGCGTGATCCGCGACGGCCAGATCGGGCTGAAGGCATCGAGCAGCGCCGCAAGGATGCTGCGCGCCGCCAGGCGCCCGTCGCTGAGCTGCCCCTTGAGATAATCGTACAGTCCGCCGATCCGGGCATCCGGGCCGAACAGGTCGGGCCGGGCCTTCAGCGCGGTCCCGAGATTGCGCATCAGCGCGGCACGGCCCTCGACGCCGACCAGCGGATTGTCCGCCGTTACCTGGAAGGCCTTCTCGATCGCATTCGGCGGCAGCGGGCAGAGGCCGGCAGCGTCGGCCCGCAGCGGCCTGCCGGCGCGGTCGCCGGAGAACAATCCGGCGCGGAAGGCATGCAGGCTGGCCACCGCCAGACCCTCGGAGCGGGTCACCGTCTGGCCGGTTTCGGCCTCGGCATATTTCCAGCCCGGGCCGGCGCCGGCGTCGAGCAGGACGCTGACGACGCAGAGATCGAAGCGGATGCGGGCGATCTCGTCGGCATCCAGACCCTTCAGCTCCGCCGCCAGCCGGCCCCAGCGGTCGATACCGCCGGCCGTGAAATGCCGCCAGCGGGCATGATAGGGAATCTCCAGGGTCGGATAATTCTCCCGGATCACCTGCGCGACGTAATCCGCCGCCGCCGGCAGCCGGTCGAAATGGACGTGGAAATTCGGCAGCGCGTCGCGCTCGCCCAGGCGCAGCAGCTCATGGCAGCGCGCCCGGATCGCCTCAGGCGTGCGCAGCCAGGCGACGGCCTGCGCGGGTTCGTTCAGATTGCCCACTCTTTTACTCCTCGAGGCCGCGGCCCTTGGGCTTCTTCAGCTCCTCGGGATCAGGGACCTTCTCGGTGTAATAACCGGCGGCCTTCTTGGCGTCCATCTCCACCTTGGCATCGGCGGGTATGAGTTCGTCGGGGATCGGCACGCGCTCGACCACCTGTATGCCGCTGTCGACGATGGGCTGGAACTTCATGTTGCTCATGGAGACTAGCCGGTCGATGCGCGAGACGCCGAGCCAGTGCAGCACGTCGGGCATCAGTTCCTGGAAGCGCATATCCTGCACGCCGGCGACGCATTCCGTGCGCTGGAAATAGGCCTCGGCCCGGTCGCCGCCCTCCTGCCGCTTGCGCGCGTTGTAGACGAGGAACTTGGTCACCTCGCCGAGCGCCCGGCCTTCCTTGCGGTTGTAGACGATGATGCCGACGCCGCCCTGCTGGGCCTGCTCGATGCAGACCTCGATGCCATGGGCCAGATAGGGCCGGCAGGTGCAGATGTCGGAGCCGAACACGTCCGAGCCGTTGCATTCGTCATGGACGCGGCAGGCAATCTTCGTCTCGGACCTGCCCAGCTTCGAAACATCGCCGAACAGGTAGATGGTCATGCCGCCGATCGGCGGCAGGAAGACCTTGAGATCGCCGCGCGTGACCAGTTCGGGGAACATGCCGCCGGTCTGCTCGAACAGGCCGCGGCGCAGTTCCGTTTCCGTGATGTTGAAGCGCCTGGCGACACCCGGCAGCCACCAGACCGGCTCGACGGCGACCTTGGTCACCTTCACGTCGCCGTTCTTCGCCAGGATGTCGCCGTCCGGCGTCAGCCGTCCGGCCCGCACCGCCTCCTGCAGTTCCGGCATGTTGATATGCGCCTTGGTCACCGCGATGGTCGGGCGGATATCCCAGCCGGCAGCGATCTGACCGGCATAGACCTCGCTGGTCATATGTCCCCAGGGATCCAGCGACACGATCTTTTCGGGATCGCTCCACTGCGGGAACGGTCCGATCGGCTCGGCCGGCGTCGTGTTGGTGAGGTCAGGTCTGTGCTCGGCATTCAGCTGCCCGGCAGCGATGGCCAGCGCGCGGTAGAGCGAATAGGCACCCGAATGGGTGCCGATGGCGTTCTTGCCACCCGGATTCTTCAGCGTGGCAACCACCGGTCCGCGCTGCTGCGGGTCTGCAGCTCCCCACTGCACGGGCAGAGGCTTCGCCCCCTCGCTCCTGCTCGGATGCGACGTCAGGATGATCGGCTTCGGAAGCGGCTTCTTCTCGTTGGGAAGGGTCGGTACGTCGATATCACTCATGGTCTGTACCCGATCTTGGAAGGGCCCGCCTGACGCAGCGGGGCAGCGAGATTGGCGAATTCACAGAGCAGCGGCCGCGTGTCGCGCGGATCAATGATCTCCTCGACGAGGAAAGCTTCGGCCGTGCGAAAGGGCGAGCGCACCCTGTTGAGACGGTCCTCGATCTGCTTCAGCAACGCGGCGGGATCATCGGCTTTCTCCAGTTCGGCGCGATAGGCAGCCTCGATGCCGCCTTCCAGCGGCAGACTGCCCCAGTCGCCCGACGGCCATGCATAACGGTAGCGCAGTCGCGCGTGATTGGAATGGGCGGCGCCGGCGACGCCGAAGGCCTTGCGGATGATGATCGAGCACCACGGCACCGTCGCCTGATAAACGGCGGCAATGGCGCGGGCGCCATGGCGGATGGTACCGCTCTGCTCGGCTTCCGGCCCGATCAGGAAGCCCGGAATGTCGACGAAGTTGACGACCGGCAGATGGAAGGTTTCGGCCAGATCGACGAAGCGGGTGATCTTGTGGCTGGCATCGGCCGTCCAGCCGCCGCCGTAGTGATAGGGGTCGCTGGCGAGGATGGCGACCGGCCAGCCGTCCAGGCGCGCCAGTCCGGTTATGACCGAACGGCCGTAGAGCCGTCCCATCTCGAAGAAGCTGCCCTCGTCGACGCAGGCCTCGACGATGTCGCGCATCTTGTAGACGCGGCGGCGGTCGCGCGGCACGATGGAAATCAGCCGTTCGTCGCGCCGGTTCGGATCGTCCTGCGACGCAGTCCGCGGCGGCAGCTCATAGACCGATTGCGGCAGATAGGAGAGGAAACGCCGCGCGGCGGCGAAAGCCTCCTGCTCGCTCGCCACGGCGAGATCCACGGCGCCGGCGCGCATATGGATGTCGGTGCCGCCGAGTTCCTCCTTGGTCATCTCCACGCCGGTACGCGCCACCACCGGCGGTCCGGCGATGAACATCTGCGAGATGCCCTCCACCATCACCGAGAAATGGCTGGTGACGGTGCGCGCCGCACCCAGGCCCGCAACCGAGCCCAGCGCCAGGGAGATCACCGGTACGGTGGAGAGATTGGCCACCGCATGTTCGAAACCGGGCAGCAGCGGCACATAAGTGCGGCCTTCCATTTCCAGCGACTTCACCGACCCGCCGCCGCCCGTGCCGTCCACCAGCCGGATCATCGGGATGCGCAGCTCGAGCGCCATCTGCTCGGCATGCACCTGCTTCTGCCAGATCGCTGCATCGGCGGCGCCGCCGCGCACGGTGAAATCGTCGCCGCCAACCACCACCGGCCGGCCATCGATACGGCCGCGGCCGAAGACGAAATTCGTCGGGCTGAAATCCACCAGCTCGCCTTCGGCGTCGTATTTCGCCCGGCCGGCAATGGCACCGATTTCGTGGAAGGAGCCGGCATCGAGCAGCTGGTCGATGCGTTCGCGCACCGTCAGCTTGCCGCCGTCATGCTGGCGTTTGACCTTGTCAGGGCCGCCCATGCGGCGGGCGAGTTCCTCGCGGCGCCGGAGTTCGGCAATTTCAGCTTCCCAGCTCATAAAAGCCTGCCCCTTTGGCACTGGAAAGCGATGGAGTCTAACCGGCCGGCGCGGCCCGGACAATGGCCCGGATTGCCCACCGCTGCGTCAGAACCGGGGCCGTCCCGGGCGTATAGCCGGATTACACCCGCGCGATCGTCGCCAGGGCCGTGGCGACGATCTTCTCCACCCCGTCCCTGACGGCATAGACATCGGCGCGGGTCACTACCTGTCGCGCGCCGGCCTTTACCACGCTGCCGGTCGCCCGCAGCTTCTCCCCTACTGCCGGGGCCAGCAGATTGAGCTTGTACTCCGACGTCACCACGTCGCCGACCGCGGACGCGGCGGCCCAGGCACAGGCGGTATCGGCCATGTAGCCGACCAGGGCACCGTGCGCGAAACCGTGGTGCTGTGCCATCTCAGGCCGGATATCGATCTCGACGCCAACCTGGCCGTTCGAAAATGCAGTGACCCTTGTTCCGACCCATTTGGTGAAGGGGCTGATCTCGATCACCTTCTCCAGCTGCTCGCGGGTGAGCCGGACCTTCGGCACGGCAGCGACACTCATTGCAGACTCCTTTGCAGCAGGCGTCCGATCCGCCGCAGCGGCTCGGCGGATTTGCTCGTGCGCGAGAGAATGATCGCGCCTTCCAGCGAGGCGACGGCCCAGAGCGCCAGATCGGCGGCCTCCTGCGGCTTCCGGCCCTCTTTCTGCAGTTCCCGGACAATCAGGTCGGTCCAGGCCTCGTAGCCGGCCGAACAGGCCAGCCGCAGCTTTTCGACGAAGGCGCCGGTCTCGACGGCGACGATGGTGATCGGCGAGCCGTCCCGGAAGCCGGAGCGCTCCATCCAGCCGGCGATGATCCCGGCAACATTGCCGATGGCCTCGGCCATCGAACGGGCGCGGCCGATCTCCTGCTCCAGCGTGGCGGTGAACAGTCCGGCCGACCAGGCGACCGCTTCGGCAGCCAGCTGTTCCTTGCCGCCGGGGAAATGATGATAGAGCGAGCCCTTCGGCGCGCCGCTTTTCGCCACGATCTCGTTCAGACCGACGGCGGCATAGCCGCGTCGCGACATCAGCCGCGCCGTCATGTCGACGAAGCGCTCCCTGGTGGATTGCGGCTTGCGGGCGGAGCGCGGCAGGGTATTAGCCATGCCAAGATTATACAGACTGGTCTAGTTAGAGCAAGCGCCAGGAAACAGGGAGGCCTGCACCTCCCTGTTTTCCGGAAATCAGAAGGTTCCCGGATAGGCGCCGCCGTCCAGCAGGATGTTCTGCGCCGTCAGGTATGCGGCCGGAACCGAGCAAAGGAAGGCGCAGACCTGGCCGAACTCCTCCGCCGTGCCAAAGCGGCGGGCCGGGATGGTGGCGGCCTGCTTTTCGATCTCGGCTTCCAGTTCGGCGCCGGATTTCTTGCTCTGGTGGCCGATGGTTCCCTTCAGACGGTCGGTGAGGAAGCGGCCGGGCAGCAGGTTGTTGATCGTGACGCCATCCCTGGCCACCTGCCGCGCCACGCCGCTGATGAAACCGGTCAGGCCGGCCCGGGCGCCGTTGGACAGGCCGAGATGCGGGATCGGCGCCTTCACCGAACTGGAGGTGATGTTGACAATGCGGCCGAATTTCCGCGCTGCCATGCCGTCCACCACCGCCTTGGTCAGGAGGATCGGCGTGATCATGTTGGCGTCTACCGCCTTGATCCAGGCATCGCGGTCCCAGTCGCGGAAATCGCCCGGCGGCGGACCGCCGGCGTTGTTCACAAGGATGTCGATCTCGCCCGCGGCAGCCAGCGCCTGCTGCCGCCCCTCTTCCGTCGTGATGTCGCCCGCCACGGTTTTCACGGTGACGCCTGGCGCGGCGGCGCGGATCTTCGCTGCTGCTTCCTCCAGCGCCTCCCTGCCCCGCGCGGTGATCGTGACGTTGACGCCTTCCTTCGCCAGCGCCAGCGCGGAGCCGTAACCGAGGCCTTTGCTGGCGGCGCAGACCAGCGCATTGCGTCCCTTGATGCCGAGATCCATTCTTTCCTCTCCCGATTGCTACATGGCCCGATCCAGCATGGCGCGCAGCAGTACATTGCAGCCCGCCGCCAGATCTTCCGGCGTTGCGGATTCCACCTCGTTGTGGCTGATCCCGTCGGCGCAGGGAACGAAGATCATCGCCGTCGGCGCCACCCGGCAGATATGACCGGCATCATGTCCGGCGCCGGAGACGATATCCAGGTGCGCATAGCCGCATTCCTCCGCCGCCCTGCGCACCGCCGCGATGCAGTCGGGATCATAATGCAGGGCCGGCGAGTGCCAGATCTCGCTGCAGTCATGGCTCAGCCCCAGCGCGCTGCATATCTCACCGCACGCGGCCTCAAGTGCGGCCTTCATCTTTCCCAGGCCCTCGTCAGAGGGATGCCGGAGATCGACACTGAAGAAAACCGAGCCGGGAATGGTATTGCGCGAATTTGGCGAGACCTGCAGCAGACCGACGGTGCCGACGCCGGGCGGATGATCCAGCGCGATGCGGTTCACGGCATCGACGATCCGCGCCGCACCCAGCATGGCATCCCTGCGGCGGTTCATCGGCGTCGTGCCGGCATGGCTCTCGCTGCCGGTAACGGTCACCTCGAACCAGCGGATCCCCTGGATGCCCTGCACCACGCCGATGGCCTTCCGCTCGGCCTCGAGGATTGGTCCCTGCTCGATATGCGCCTCGAAGAACGCGCGAAACGGCCGGCCGCCAACCGGCTGGTCGCCGGCATAGCCGATGCGCTTCAGCTCCTCGCCGATGGTCTTGCCATCCAGATCGGCACGGCTGAGGCCGTATTCCTCGGTGAATAATCCGGCAAAGACGCCGGAGGCCACCATGGCCGGCGCAAAGCGCGAGCCTTCCTCGTTGGTCCAGACCGCCACCTCGAGCGGCGCCTCGGTCTCGATCTTCATGTCGTTGAGACTGCGGATGACCTCCAGTCCGGCCAGCACGCCGTAGACGCCATCGAACTTGCCGCCGGTCGGCTGGGTGTCGAGATGGCTGCCGGTCACCACCGGCGGCAGGTCATTGTTGCGACCGGGCCGGCGGGCGAAAATGTTGCCCATGCGGTCGATGCTGATGCTGCAGCCCGCCTCGCGGCACCAGCGCACGAAGAGATCGCGGCCCTCGCGGTCCAGATCGGTGAGCGCCAACCGGGCGCAGCCGCCCTTCGGCGTGGCGCCGATCTTGGCCATCTCCATCAGGCTGTGCCACAGCCTGTTGCCGTCGATCCGCAGGTTGGACTGCACCATGTCCGCGCCTATTCGCCGGCCGGCTGCAGGGTCGCGGCCGTGATGCCCCATTCCGCCAGCGCCTCGTCACCGCCCTCGCCGCGGACCGGCGGCTTGCGCCGGATGCCGGCGGGCGTGCGCGAGAAGCGCGGCGCCGCGGCGGGCTGCACCACGCCCTCGGGTGCGACGAAGGTCTGGCGAGCGGCCATATGCGTGTGCTGCGGCGCTTCCTCCAGCGAGAGCACCGGCGCGAAGCAGATGTCGCTGCCTTCCATGATGGCGCACCATTCATCACGCGTCTTCGTGCGGAAGGTGGCCGCAATCGCCGCGCGCAGGCTCGGCCAGCGCTTACGGTCGTGCTGTTTCGGCAGCGTCTTTGGATCGAGCCCCAGCTTTTCGATCAGTTCGGCGTAGAACTTGCCTTCGATCGAGCCGATGGCGACATAGCCGCCATCCTTGCATTCATATGTGTCGTACCAGGGCGCGCCGCTGTCCAGTATGTTGGCGCCGCGCTGGTCGGACCACATCCCGGCACCTTTCAGGCCGTAGAACAGCGTCATCAGGGACGCCGCGCCATCCACCATGGCGGCGTCCACCACCTGCCCCTTGCCCGACTGCTGCCGCTCATAGAGAGCTGCCAGAACGCCCATGGCGAGATAGAGCGAGCCGCCGCCGAAATCGCCAACCAGATTGAGCGGCGGCACCGGCTTGCCGCCCGCATTGCCGATGGCATGCAGCGCGCCGGTCAGGGCGATGTAGTTGATGTCGTGGCCGGCCGCCTTGGCCAGCGGTCCTTCCTGGCCCCAGCCGGTCATGCGGCCATAGACCAGTTTCGGATTGCGCTGCTGCGCCTCATCGGGCCCGAGGCCCAGCCGCTCCATCACGCCGGGGCGGAAGCCTTCCAGCACGACATCGGCTTTCGCAAACAGGTCGAGCACCAGCGCAATCGCCTTGGGATCCTTCAGATCCAGCGCCAGCGAACGCTTGCCGCGGCCGAGCAGCTCGTATTTCGGCTCCACCGGCAGGCCGAGATCGACCTCGCCGGTACGGTCGATGCGCAGCACATCGGCCCCCAGGTCGGCCAGCAGCATGCCGCAGAACGGCACCGGGCCGATCGCCGGCATCTCGATGACTTTCAGTCCGGCAAGGGGTCCGCCGCTCACTTCTTCTCTCCCCCGGCCTTGGGCTGACGCGGCTTCCATTCCGTCACCGGCAGGCCCGCCTTCTTCCACTCGCCCAGCCCGCCCTCGATATGGGCCAGCCGCTTCAGTCCCATATCCTTCGCGGTCTTGGTCGCCAGCGCCGAGCGCAGCCCGCCGGCACAGTAGAAGATGAACTGCTTGTCCTCGGCGAAGACCGGCTTGTGGTACGGGCTTTCCGGATCGATCCAGAATTCCAGCATGCCGCGCGTGGCATGGAAGGCGTTCGGGATCATGCCGTCGCGCTCCAGTTCCCGCGGGTCACGCAGATCGACGAAGACGGTATCCGGCTTGTCGAGATGCTTGGCCGCTTCGGCCGGGGTCAGTGTCACGATTTCCGCCATGGCTTCATCGAGCATGGCTTTATAGCCCTTGGGCATTGGCTCCTCCGTCTGGTTGCGACGATATTAGGTCCAAAAGGCAGCGCCACTCCAGAGTTCGCCGCGCCTGGCCGCCTGCCGTCACGGGTTCAGGCAGTTAAGGCAGGGCTGGGTTATCCCCAGCTTTCTTCCCGCGGTGGTGAACCGGAAGCGGCCTTTCGGGTTGGAGTCAAACGCTACGGCAAGTCCTGTCCCCGATGAGAGAATCCTGATGGCCCGAATTCTAGTGGTTGAAGATGATGCCGATATCCGAGAAATCCTCCGCGACCAGCTGGAAAGCGCCGGCCACGACGTGGTCGAGGCAGCCAACGGCAAGGCGGGCCTTCTGGAAATCCGGCGCCGGAACTGCGACCTCGTCATCACCGACATCTACATGCCCGAGAAGGACGGCCTCGAACTGATCAACGAAATGCATGCCGCCGACCATCCACCGCCGGTGATCGCCATCTCGGGCGGTGGCGACCGCGACCTCGCGCTGCGGATGCTGACCCTGTCACCGGTGCTGGGCGCCAAGGCCGTTCTGGCGAAACCCTTCACCGAGGGAGAGCTGCTGCAGACCGTCGAGGCCGTCCTGAAATCCATGAACTGGCGCCACTAAGCGCCTCACAGCGGCAGCAGCGACTGCCAGTCCCGCGACGGTCGCGGCCACAGGACCGGTTGCCAGGTCCAGCCTGCGGCGAGCACGGTGGCGCGCACGGATGCCAGCAGCGGATCCTCCGGTTCGATCAGCAGCGGGTTGTTCGCCCAGCGCTCCGGCGGGGTAAACCCGGCAGCGCCCTCCGGCGCTTCGCCGGCGCGGCCGACCAGCGGCAGGGCCTGCACGCTGCGCGCCTCGGGATCGAAGACCAGCTGCAGGCCGGTCAGCCATTTCCGCCCGGCGAGATGGTCGAGGTCCAGACCGCGCGGATCGTCGACACGACCCGACAGCATCATCGCGCCGGTGCCGTCCGGCAGAATCACCTGCAGCCGGTCGCGATGCTGCTCCAGCAGCATGACTCGATTGCGCAGCTCCGCCTCCGGCAGCGGTTCGCCCGTTCCGTGCTGCAGGGTCGTCCGTTCGAGAAGGACGCTGGCCAGTGCGAGATGCGCGGCGATCCAGACCGTGACGAGGAGGAAATGTCCCGTCCGGCTGTGCAGCAGCCGGAGCGGCCCCGGGAAGCGCCGGGCGCGCAGGGCCGGTGTCGCCTGCCGGCGTCGCGCCAGCGCCGCGGAATCCGGCGCATAGAAGGCGAACAGCGTATCGCCGATCACCAGCCACTGGCCCCTGGCGTAGGAACTCCCCTGGCGCTCTTGCCCGGCCCGGAAGGAAATGCCTGCCTCGGCATATTCGACGCCCGCGGCGGCAAAACTGGCAAAGCGCTGCTCGGCTGCCTCGGCGGCTGCTTTGGGCGAGCGGAAACGCGCCGCGATGGTGGCCGTGCTGTCGTGAAAGCGCGCCAGCTCCGCAGCCTGCGCGCCGGGAAACAGCGGCCGGATATCGCGGTACTCGCTGGCATGGCGGCCGAACACGGCCCAGGAATTCATGAAACCGCCAAAGCGGGTTGCCAGCGCCACGGTATCGACCTGCAGCCGGCGCGAGGCCCAGCGGTCGAACAGGTTGTAGAGCAGCACCGGCAGGGCGACGCCGCTGACCAGAACCAGCAGCATGGCGAGCCAGGGCCCGTCACCGCTCCAGTTCACCGCTATCCAGTCGATTGATTCCAGGGCCGTCAGGCCTCCCCACCCCTGTTACCTGTTACCCCGCAAGTCATTGGGCTGACAAGAGATCGGCCGGCGGGCAAGACGTTAACGATTTCTTTCCGCCAGCCGGGCTATTGGCTTGGCCATGGCACCCATTCCTCCGTCCTTCCACGCCGGCATGCGCCCGGAGACCTACCGGGTCGGCGGCCATCAGGTCAGCTACGAGCTGCTGACGACGCTGAAACAGGCCAGCCACCGCACGGGGGTGGATTTCGCCTATCTCGTCGCCCAGGCCGGACAGGAAAGCGGATTCAGGGCGGATGCCCAGGCACGGACCAGTTCGGCCCGCGGCCTGTTCCAGTTCATCGAAAGCACCTGGCTGGAGGTCGTGCGCGACCACGGCGCCAAATACGGCCTCGCCCACCATGCCCGGCAGATCGCCACCGACAGCGACGGCCGCGCGCGCGTCCACGATGCCGCGGCGCGGCGCGAAATCCTGAGTCTGCGTGACGATCCGCGCATCGCCGCGGCCATGGCGGCCGAATATGCCCGCATCAACCAGCAGACCCTGTCGCGCGAACTCGGCGTCGACCTGAAGAAGACAGATCTCTATCTCGGCCATTTCCTCGGGCCGGCCGGTGCCGGCAAATTCCTGTCCGCGCTGAAGGACAACCCGGCCCAGGATGCGGCTGCGCTGCTGCCCGAAGCCGCTGCCGCCAACCGCAGCGTTTTCTACACCGAAGACGGCCGCCCGCGCAGCGTGGGCGACATCTATGCCGGCTTCGAACGCAAGCTGGAGGCCAATGCGCGTGGCCTCGCCGCCGTGCCGCTGGATACCACTGCAGCCGGCAGCAACCGCTCGGCCGTCCAGAGCCACCTGGATGAGCAGCGCCGCATCATCGATCACAATGTGAAGATGATGGCGATGGAAATGCTGCACCGGATCATGCGTGGCGATCGCGACCGGGTCGGCCGCGATCTCGATTCCAGCTTCTGATCAGACCACCCGGGTCAGCACCGGCTGGCCGTCGAAATGGGCGGCCAGGTTCTTCAGCACCAGTTCGCCCATCGCATTGCGGGTCGCATGAGTCGCCGACCCCACGTGCGGCGCCAGCGCGACCGAATCCAGCTTCAACAAAGCTTCCGGCACATTCGGCTCATCGGCGAAAACGTCGAGGCCCGCACCGGCAAGCCGGCCCTCCACCAGCGCCTTCACCAGTACCGGTTCATCGACGACGCTGCCGCGCGCGATGTTGACGACGTAGCCTTTCGGGCCGAGCGCTTCGATCACGGCGGCATTGACGAGGTTTTCGGTCGCCTTGCCGCCCGGACAGGCAATCATCAGGATGTCGACATCCTTCGCCATGGCCACGAGGTCGTCGTAGTAGCGATAGCTGACGCCTTCCTTGCGGCGCGGACCGAAATAGCGGACCTCGACGCCGAAGGGCTCGGCGCGGCGGGCGATGGCCTGGCCGATGCGCCCGAGCCCCACGATGCCCATCACCTTGCCGCCCAGCTTGTCGGTCAGCGGGAATTTCTCCTTCGGCCAGCGGCCCTGCCGCACGAAGTGGTCGCCCTGGGGAATCCGGCGCATCATCGCCAGCGTGAGCGCCATGGCGATGTCGGCGACATCGTCGGTCAGCACATCGGGCGTGTTGGTCACGATAACGCCGCGCTCCTTCGCGCAGCCGATATCGATCGGGTCGTAGCCGACGCCGAAACTAGAAATGATCTCGAGCTTGGGCAGGGCCTCGATCAGGGCGCGGCTGGCGCCCACGCTGCCCGACGTCACCATCCCGCGCACCCGCGGCGAGACCTCCGACAGCAGAGCCTCCCGGTCCCTGGCCTCCCATAGCCGATGGATCGTATAGCGCTTCTCCAGTTCCTGCTGAATCGCCGGCGGCATGCCAACGGCCTGGACAATCTCGATACCCATGCAGGCGCTCCTCTCTGACAGTTCATCGGAGCCTAGCGGCAGGCTCGTTGCCCCCGCAAGCAGCAGGCAGACAGAAGGCGCGTTGCTGCGGCGCATCAGGCCCGTCATAATCGGGCGATCTTCCGACGGAGCCCGAATCATGCGCCCTGCCCTTCTCGCTCTCAGCCTCGCCGCAGGATTTCTCGCCGCCCTTCCGACGGCCGCACAGGAGAAGGTCGTCAACGTCTACAACTGGTCGGATTACATCGACCCAGAGGTGCTGAAGGAGTTCGAGGCGGAAACCGGCATCCGGGTACGCTACGACGTCTACGATTCCAACGATACGCTGGAATCCAAGCTGCTGGCGGGCAGGACCGGCTATGACGTCGTGGTGCCGACGCAGTATTACATGGCGCGCCAGGTCCAGGCGAAACTGCTGCGCCCGCTGGACATGGCGAAGCTTCCGAATGCGAAGCATCTCGATCCCGCGCTCATGGAGCGACTGGCGAAATTCGACCCCGGCAATCGCCACGCGGTGATCTATCTCTGGGGCACCAGCGGCATCGGGCTGAATGCCGACAAGATCAGGCAGCGCATGGCCAACCCGCCGGCCTATTCCCTGCGCATGCTGTTCGATCCTGAAGTGGTTTCGAAATTCGCCGATTGCGGCGTGGTGATGCTGGACGCGCCGGATGAAATCATGGTCGCGGCGCTGAAGTATCTCGGCCTCGATCCGAATGCCAAGGATGCCGGCAGCATTGCCAGAGCCGAGGAAGCGGTGATGAAGGTACGGCCCTACATCCGCAAATTCCATTCCTCCCAGTACATCAACGATCTGGCCAACGGCGACGCCTGTCTGGCCTACGGCTACTCGGGCGACATCCTGCAGGCGCGCAGCCGCGCCGAGGAAGCGAAGAACGGCGTCCGGGTGCAGTATCTGCTACCGCGGGAAGGCGCCCAGCAATGGTTCGACGTGATGGTGATTCCGGCCGACGCGCCGAATCCCGATCACGCCCATGCCTTCATCAATTACCTGCTGCAGCCGAAGGTGATCGCGAGGATCACCAATGCCGTGCAGTATCCCAATGCGGTTCCGGACTCGCTACCCTTCGTCGACAGGGAGGCCATGGCCGACAAGGATGTGTTCCCGCCGCCGGAAGCGATAAAGACGCTCTACACCGTACAGCCCTTCAGCCAGAGCGAGCAGCGCCTGCTGACCCGCGCCTGGACCCGGATCAAAGGCGGCCGCTGAGCGATGCCGCTGCTCAGTGTCGAAGGCCTGTGCAAGCAGTTTGGCGGCGAGACGGCAGTCGACCATGTCAACCTGACGGTCGAATCCGGTGAATCCCTCGTGCTGCTGGGTCCGTCCGGTTGCGGCAAGTCTACCCTGCTGCGCATGATCGCCGGGCTGGAGATGCCCGATGCCGGCCGCATCCTGCTGGATGGCGATGACATCACCCAGCTGCCGGCGCATCGCCGACCGGTCAACATGATGTTCCAGTCCTATGCGCTGTTCCCCCATCTCAGCGTCGCCGACAATGTCGCCTTCGGGCTGCGCCGCGAGGGCCTGCCGAAGGCGGAGATCGCGCACCGCGTCGATGAGGCCCTGTCCATGCTGGAGATCGCCGCCTTCGCCGGCCGCAGGCCGCACCAGCTGTCCGGCGGCCAGCAGCAGCGGGTGGCGCTCGCCCGTGCTCTTGTGAAACGCCCGCGCCTGCTGCTGCTGGACGAGCCGCTGGCGGCCCTGGACAAGCGCCTGCGGCAGCAGACCCAGGCCGAACTGCGCCGACTCAACCGCCAGACCGGCATCGCCTTCGTTTTCGTGACCCACGACAATGACGAGGCCATGGCGCTGGCCGACCGCATCGCCGTGATGCGTGCAGGCCGCATCTGCCAGATCGACCATCCGCGCCGCATCTATGACCGCCCGGTCGACCGTTTCGTCGCCAGCCTGCTGGCCGACATCAACCTGTTCCGTGCGGACGTGGACGAAATCCGCGACGGGCTGGCGTGGGCGCGCTGCGGCGAGCTGCGGCTCCATTTTCCCCGGCTACATTTTCCCGGTGGAGCTCCGGGCACCCGGCTGCTCGGCCTGCGCCCCGAGCAGATCGAGATCGCCCGCGAGCCGACGCCGCCCGCCGCAAATACCGCTTCGGGGATCGTCAGCGACATCGACTATATCGGCGACATGACCACGATATCCGTCCGGCTTGCCGACGGACAGGTGATCCGCGCCGCGCAGCTCAATGCGCTGCACGAGCCGCTGCTGGAACTGGACCAGCCGGTCTGGCTGAGCTGGGATCCGGACGCGCTGATTCCGCTGGCGGACGACTGAGCCATGACGCGCCGCGGCCTCGCGCTGATCGCATTCCCTGCTCTCTGGGCGGTGACCTTCATGGCCCTGCCGCTGGCGCTGGTGCTCAAGATCAGCTTTGCCGAGCCGCTGCTGGCGCAGCCGCCCTATACGCCGCTCTTCGAGGACGGCCGGCTGAACCTGCAGCTTGGCAATTACGCCCTTGTCTTTGCCGATGCGCTGTATGCCCGTGCCCTGCTCAACAGTCTGCTCTATGCCGGAATGACGACCCTGCTCTGCGTCGCATTCGGGTTGGCCATCGCCCAGGCAGTGACGCGGATCGCGCCGCGCTGGCAGCCCCTGCTGCTGACCTTGATCATCCTGCCCTTCTGGACCTCCTTCCTGATCCGCGTCTATGCCTGGATCGCGCTGCTCAAGCCGGAGGGACTGATCAATGCCGCGCTGCTTGGGCTCGGACTGATCGACGAGCCGCTGGTGATGGTCAATACCGGCTTCGGCGTGGTGATCGGCATGACCTACACCTACCTGCCGTTTGCCATCCTGCCGATCTATGCCAGCCTCGCCGGCCAGTCGCCGCGCCTGACCGAGGCCGCCATCGATCTCGGCGCCTCGCCGCGTGAGGCCTTCTGGCTCGTCACCGTGCCGCTGGCACGGCCGGGCATTCTGGCCGCGGCGCTGATGGTCTTCATTCCCACCATGGGTGAATTCATCATTCCCGATCTGCTGGGCGGTTCGGCCACCATCACGCTGGGCCAGACGGTCTGGACCGAATTCTTCTCCAACCGCGACTGGACCATGGCGAGCGCGCTGGCGATCCTGCTCATGTTGCTGCTGCTCGCCCCCGCCATCGCCCTGCAGCGGCTCGAACTGGGCGGCCGGCGATGAGAACCGGACCCGGCAAATTCAATATCGGCGCGCTCGCGCTCGGGCTCGCCTTTCTCTACCTGCCGATCCTGCTGGTGGTGATCTACTCCTTCAACGCTTCAAGGCTGGTGACGGTCTGGGGTGGCTTTTCGCTGCACTGGTACGAAGTGCTGTTCTCCAATCCGGCCTATCTGGAGGCGGCACTGAATTCGCTGCAGGTTGCGGTCGCCGCGGCCACGCTGGCCACCGTCATCGGCACGCTGGGTGCGCTGATGCTGACGCGGCTCGGCCGCTTTCCCGGCCGGCAGACGCTTGGCGGCCTGCTGCTGGCGCCGATGGTTCTGCCGGAGGTGATCCTCGGCGTCAGCACCCTGATGCTGTTCGTCGCCGTCGGGCTGGACCGCGGCATGCTCACGGTGGCGCTGGCCCATGCGACCCTCGGGACCGCCTTCGTGCTGGTGATCGTGCAGGCGCGGCTCATCGGGCTCGATCCCGATCTGGAAGCCGCGGCCCGGGATCTGGGCGCCGGACCGGTGCGCGCCTTCCTGCTGGTCACCGTGCCCAGCCTGGCGCCGGCACTGGCGGCCGGCTGGCTGCTCGCCTTCACCCTGTCGCTGGACGACGTGGTGATCGCCTCGTTCGTCAACGGTCCGGGTGCGACGACCCTGCCGGTGCGCGTCTATTCCGCCGTGCGGCTCGGCATCTCGCCCGAGATCAACGCGATCTCGACCATCATGCTGGCCATCGTCAGCATATTGGTGATCGTCGCCAGCCTGCTCGCCAAGCGCTCCTGGCCCGGGCGGCGCTAGCTCCCCGTCGCCGCATCGAAGCGGCGCCAGAATTCGGCCTCGTCGGCCGGCAGGCCGAAACGGACCCAGGCGGGATTGTAGTCGAAGATGCGCGTATGGACGCCCTGCTCGCGCAGCCTGGCCGCCAGCGCAGCCGCATCTGCCTTGGCGAGCCGGAACAGCGCGGTGCCGCCGAGTACATGGATGCCGCGATCGCGCATGGCCTGATCGAAACGCCGCATGCGGGCGCGCAGCTCCTGGCGCATGCTCTCCTGCCATGCCGTATCCTGCAGCGCTGCAGTTCCGATCATCATGGCCGGGCCGCTGACGGCCCATGGCCCCAGCGCCTGCTCCAGCGCAGCGGTTACGGTGCTGTCGCCCAGCACGAAGCCAAGGCGCACACCTGCGAGGCCGAAGAACTTGCCGAAGGAACGCAGGATGACGAGGCCCGGCCTGCCTGCATCGGCCGCCATGGAAACCTCCGGCACCACATCGGCGAAAGCCTCGTCGAGGATCAGCCAGCCGCCGCGGCTGTTGAGTTCGGCATGCCAGCGTCGCAGCAGTTCGGGGCCGAGCGCCCGGCCATCGGGGTTGTTCGGATTGACCGCGACCAGCACATCGATATCGCGCAGGCTGGCCGGAAGCGCATCCAGCACCGTCGCCGTATGGCCGCAGCTGCGCCAGACATGGGCATGCTCCGCATAGGTCGGCCCCAGCACGGTGACGCGGGCAGGCGCGAACAGGCGCGGCAGCCACTGGATCGCGGCCTGGGTTCCCGGCGTGGCGACGATGCCGGCTTCCGCCGGGCAACCATAAGCCTCCCGCGCGGCCAGCAGCAGCGCCTGCATTGCTGCCCGGTCCGGCAGCCGCGCCCAGGCATCCGGAGGCAGTTCGGGAAGCGGATAGGAAAACGGATTGATGCCGGTGCTGAGATCGATCCAGTCGCCGGCGTATGCGCCGGGAGCCGTGCGGAAGGCATCCAGGTCGCCGCCATGGGCGGGCCGATCCGGTTGACGGTCCGGCACCGCGTCGCCCATGGTGGCTGCATCCTTCATGGCGGGCGATCTTACGGTGGACGCTGCTGCAATCAACCTCTGGATCCTGCTCGTCGCGCTGGCCGCCGATGCGGCCTTCGGCTGGCCGGACACCTTGCATCGGCTGATCCGGCATCCGGTGGTGTGGTTCGGCGCAATCATCGGCAGGCTCGAAGCCCTTCTCAACCGGCCTGCATGGCGCAACTGGCAGCGCCGACTGGCCGGAGCCTTCACGGTCGCTGTTCTGCTCCTGATCGTTGGCATCGCGACCACGACGATCAGCGGCGTCCTGCGAGGCTTCGCCTATGGCTGGCTGATCGAAGCCCTGCTCGCCGCCAGCCTGGTCGCGCAACGAAGCCTGCATGATCATGTCGCCGCAGTCTCAAAGGCACTGGAACAGGATGGGCTGGGCGGCGGCCGCAAGGCCGTGGCGTGGATCGTCGGCCGCGATCCGGACAGCCTGGACGAGGCCGGCGTCAGCCGCGCGGCCATCGAGAGCCTGGCCGAGAATTTCTCCGACGGCGTCGTGGCGCCGGCCTTCTGGCTGGCGATCGGAGGGCTGCCCGGCATCGCGCTGTACAAGGCGATCAATACCGCCGACAGCATGATCGGACACCGGTCCGACCGCTACCGTGCCTTCGGCTGGGCGGCGGCAAGGCTGGACGATCTGGTCAATCTGCCCGCCTCGCGGCTCTCGGCTTTGCTGCTGATCCTGGCGGCCTGGTTCCGCGGCGGTGCGTCATCGCTTGGCGCGTTTGCGGCCGTCGAGCGCGATGCCGGACGCCACCGCTCGCCCAATGCCGGCTGGCCCGAAGCCGCCATGGCCGGCGCGCTTGGCCTGAAGCTGGCCGGGCCGCGCCGCTACGGCGAGCATTGGGTGGAAGACCACTGGATGGGCGACGGCCGGGAGATTGCGGATGCCGGCGACATCCGCCGTGCACTCGGCCTTTTCCGGAGCGCCTGCCTCGTCCTGGGGGCCGTCGTGCTGCTCAGCGCGCTGCTGCCATGAGGCTGTCGACGTCAAGATGCCGCTCGATGGCAGTCGCCAGCTCGTCCAGCGCCCGGTCCACGCCGGCCTCGTAATCGCCGGCAACAATCTGCCGGCCTGAAAGCTGCTCCAGCCAGGCCCTACGGAAGGCGTCGCTGCCGAACAGGCCATGCAGGTAGCAGCCCGCCACGCGGCCATCCGGCGACACGGCACCGTCGTGCCGGCCGCCGAGGCGCAGCAGAGGCCGCTGGGCATCCGGTCCGGTCGTGACACCGACATGCATTTCATAGCCGCGCACCGTTTCGCCGCTGAAACGCTCGATGCCCGAGACTTCCGTCAGAGCCTTCTCGCCCGTCAGCACGGTTTCGACATCCAGCAGGCCGAGGCCATCGATGCTTTCCGGCGTGCCTTCGATGCCGTTCGGATCGGCGACGCGTCGTCCCAGCATCTGGTAGCCGGCGCAGATGCCGAGCACACGCCCGCCGCGGCGCAGATGGGCGGCAAGATCAATATCCCAGCCCTGTGCGCGGAACGCCTTCAGGTCGGCAATGGTCGCTTTCGAGCCGGGAAGGATGACCAGCGCCGCATCGCCCGGCAGCGGTTCGCCCGGCGGCACGAAGACCAGTTTCACGCCCTCCTGCTGCCGCAGCGGATCGAAATCGTCGAAATTCGCGATATGGGGCAGGCGCGGCACGGCAATGACGATGCCCTCGCCCGGCTTCCCGGCAGCATCGAGGCTCAGCGTATCCTCGGCCGGAAGCCGCGATACCGCGGCAAGATGCGGCAGGATGCCGAAACTGCGCCAGCCCGTGCGCTGCGTAATGATCCTCAGCCCGTCATCGAACAGGCCGGCATCGCCGCGGAACTTGTTGATTACATAGCCGGCAACCAGCGCATGTTCCTCCGGCTCCAGCAGCGCCGCGGTTCCGACCAGGCCGGCGATCACGCCGCCGCGCTCGATATCGCCGACCAGCACCACCGGTACGCCCGCACGCAAGGCGAAGCCCATATTGGCGATGTCGTTGGCGCGCAGGTTGGCTTCAGCCGGCGACCCCGCACCCTCAACGATGATGAAGTCGGCTTCCCGCTGCAGCTTCGCAAAACTCTCGGCGACGAAAGGCCAGAGTGAGCGCTTCCTCTGCAGATAGGCGCGGGCATCGTCCTGCCCCTGCATGCGTCCCTGCACGACGACCTGCGCGCTCCGGTCGCCCTGCGGCTTCAGCAGCACCGGATTCATGTGCACGCTGGGCGCCACGCCGGCGGCACGCGCCTGCAGAGCCTGGGCGCGGCCGATCTCGCCGCCCTCCGTCGTGACGGCGGCGTTGTTCGACATGTTCTGGGGCTTGAAAGGCAGCACGCGATGGCCGCGTTTCGCCAGCAGCCGGATAAGCCCGGCGCAAAGCACCGATTTGCCGACATCCGAGCCGGTGCCCTGGATCATCAGCGCGCGGGCCGTTGCGCGCCCGGCCGTCATTTCAGGACGAGGGGCAGCCCCGCCGCCATGAAGATGACGTGGTCGGCTATGGCGGCCACCTGCTGGTTGAGGCGGCCCTGGCGGTCGCGGAACTCACGCGCCATCTGGTTCTCGGGAACGATGCCGAGTCCCACCTCGTTCGACACCACGATGACCGGGCAGCGCGCGCCGTTCAGCGCGGCCAGCAGACTGTCCGTCTCGGCATCGAGATCACCACCGGCATGCATCTGGTTGGACAGCCACAGCGTCAGGCAGTCGATCAGCACCGCCGCGGCATCGATCGGCACGGCCTGCAGTTCCTCAGCCACGCCCAAAGGCGCCTCGATGCTGCGCCAGCGACTGTCGCGGCGCCGCCTGTGCTCGCGGATCCGCTCGCGCATCTCCTCATCCCAGGCTTCCGCGGTCGCGATATAGACGAGCGGCCCGCTCTGTTCCGTGGCCAGCTGCTCGGCGAGCTGCGACTTGCCGGACCGTGCGCCGCCGATGATCAGGGTGACGCGGGCATCGCTGCGCAGCCCGGGAATGGCCGGGGCCATGGTCAGGCCTGTACCGGCTCGCGGACCTTTTCGCGCAGGGTAACGAATTCCTCGGCCGCGGTCGGGTGTATGCCGACCGTGGCATCGAAATCCGCCTTCTTCGCGCCGGCCTTGATGGCGATGGCGATGCCCTGGATGATCTCGCCGGCCTCCGGCCCGACCATATGGGCGCCGACGACGCGGTCGGTCCGGGCATCCACCACCAGCTTCATCAGGATGCGCTCCTCGCTGCCCGACAGCGTGGCGCGCATCGGCCGGAAGATGGTGCGATAGACATCGATCTCGCCAAATTTCTTCCGCGCATCCGTATCGCTCAGGCCGACCGTGCCAACATTCGGCTGGCTGAACACGGCGGCAGGGACGTATTCAT
Source organism: Ferrovibrio sp. (assembly GCF_035304305.1). Taxonomy (GTDB): domain Bacteria; phylum Pseudomonadota; class Alphaproteobacteria; order Ferrovibrionales; family Ferrovibrionaceae; genus Ferrovibrio. Next base: position 38,119 of record NZ_DATGQG010000156.1, on the reverse strand, counting down.
AATCAGCCGCACGCGGCTTCTTTCCAAACACCGTGTCGGCAAAGGCATGGCCCTCGCGGATCGCAACCGGCGTCAGATTCATCCGGTTGGTGACATCGCCGACAGCATAGATGTTCGGTACGCTGGTCTGCGACCAGGCATTGACCACCACGGCCCCGTCGCGGTCGGTCTCGACGCCGACAGCCTCCAGGCCGAGCCCGTTGGTATTCGGGCTGCGGCCGGTTGCCGCCATGACGCAATCGACTTCCAGCGTACTGCCGTCGGTGAGATGCACGATCAGGCCGCCGTCGCCCTGCTCCACGCTGGTGACATCCGATTTTACCCGCAGGTCGATGCCGGTCTTGACGATCTCGGCCGCGAGGTGATTGCGGATGTCGTCGTCGAAACCGCGCAGGATCTGCTCGCCACGGTACAGAACCGTGACCTGGGAACCGAAGCCGTTAAAGATGCCGGCGAATTCCAGCGCGATATAGCCGCCGCCGATGATCACCACCCGCTTCGGCAGGTCCTTGAGGTGGAAGGCCTCGTTGGAAGTGATCATCAGCTCGGCGCCCGGCACCGCGGGCTTCACCGGATGGCCGCCGGTGGCGATCAGGATCTTGTCGGCGGTGACGGTCCTGTCGCCGATCACCACCGTATGCTCGTCCTTCAGTGTGGCGCGGCCATCGAAGGTCTTGACCCCGGCATTCTCGAACAGACCGCGATAGATCTTTTCCAGTCGCGCGATTTCCCGGTCCTTGGCCGCGATCATCGCCGACCAGTCGAAGCGGACCGGCGGCACGGTCCAGCCGAAACCGGCGGCATCCCGGAAGGCATGGGCGTATTCGGAGCCGTAGACCAGCAGCTTCTTCGGCACGCAGCCGCGGATCACGCAGGTGCCGCCGTAGCGATATTCCTCGGCCACGGCCACGCGGGCGCCATAGCCCGCCGCGATCCGGCCGGCGCGCACGCCGCCCGAGCCGCCGCCAATGACAAAGAGATCGAAATCGTACCCGCTCATGCCCGTCCAGGTCCTTCCTTGCTCTCCGGCGCAGCTTCTTCGACAGGCAGTTCATGCCCGCGACCGACGCTGGAGATCAGAGTCCGAACCTCGGGATAGCGGCGCGCCACAGCAATGTGGTGCAACCGCATCGCTTCGACAAGCGCGCCAGCCCGGCCCAGCAGCCGGTCGGCATGGGCGATCATCGCCGAATTGGGCCAGGCCCGCGGCCGAATGTCGCCCAGAGCCTCGAAGATCTCAGCCTCGCGACCGGGATTGCGCTGGGTCATCAGGGTAACGGCCGCAGCGGTGGAGCGCGACACGCCGGCAAAGCAATGGACCAGCAGATGGTTCACGTCGGTTCCCGCCAGACGCTCGCCCACTTCCAGGATCGCGGCGACGTTGTCCTCGCTCGGCATCGCCCGTTCCGGCTCATCCAGCACGATGTCGTAGAAACGGAAACCGGTACAGACGGCCCTGGGATGGAACAGCTGGTACTGCGGCTCCGGGGTGCCGGGATCGAGAATGCCCAGGATATGGGTGACATCGCCGGCAAACTGGTGCAGCTCGGCGACGCCGCAGATGCTCAGACGGAACGGCAGAAGTCCACGCTCAAGAACACTCATTCAACCGTCACCGATTTCGCCAGGTTGCGCGGCTGGTCCACGTCGGTCCCCTTCAGTACGGCCACATGATAGGCGAGCAGCTGCACCGGAATGGCGTAGAGGATCGGCGCCACGAAAGGATCCACCTCGGGAAGCTCCACGGTCGCGAAGGTACGCTCGTCGATATGGCCGAAGCCCCTGCGATCCGACATGAAGATCACCTTGCCGCCACGCGCCATCACCTCCTGCATGTTCGAGATCGTCTTCTCGAACAGGGCGTCGCTGGGCGCGATCACGATCACCGGCACGCCTTCGTCGATCAGCGCAATGGGACCGTGCTTCAGCTCGCCGGCGGCGTAGCCCTCAGCATGGATATAGGAGATTTCCTTCAGCTTCAAAGCCCCTTCCAGTGCCAGCGGGAAGCACGGGCCGCGGCCGATATAGAGTACGTCACGGGCGTCCATGATCTTTTCCGCCAGTGCGAGCAGGTCGTCGTCGTGATTCAGCACCTCCGCGGCATGGGCTGGCACCTCGATCAGCGCCGCCATCAGCCGGGCAGCCTCCTCCGCCTGCATCACCTTGCGGGCCTGCGCCACCGCCAAACTGAAGGCTGCCAGCGTCACCAGCTGGCAGGTGAAGGCCTTGGTCGAAGCGACGCCGATTTCCGGTCCCGCCTTGGTGAGCAGGCAGCCATGGGCCTCGCGTGCCATGCTGCTTTCCGGCACGTTGATGATCGCCAGCGTGCGGCCGCCGTTGTTCTTCACGTAGCGCAGGGCAGCCAGCGTATCGGCCGTTTCACCCGACTGTGAAATGAAGATGGACAGGCTGTTCGGATCGACCGGCGCCTCGCGGTAGCGGAATTCGGATGCCACGTCGACCTCGACGCCGATACGGCCATAGCGTTCCAGCCAGTATTTCGCCACCAGGCCCGAGTAATACGACGTGCCGCAGGCAACGATGGTGATGCGCGAAAGTTTGGCCAGGTCGATACCCAGATCGGGCAGATGCACGAGGCGGTCGGTCGGGCTGACGACAGTGTTGATGGTATCGCCCATCACCGCCGGCTGCTCGTAGATCTCCTTCTGCATGTAATGGCGGTAATTGCCCTTGCCGATCATCGCGCCGCTGATCGCCGTCGGGCGGATGGCGCGCTCGGTCGGCTTGCCGTCCTGATCGAAGAATTTCGCGTCGGTACGGGTCAGGACGACGCTGTCGCCTTCCTCGAGATAGGCGATCCTGCCTGTCAGCGGCGCCAGCGCCAGCGCATCGGAACCCAGATACATCTCGCCGTCGCCGAAACCGACCGCCAGCGGCGCGCCCCGGCGGGCGCCGATCAGCAGGTCTTCCTTGCCGTGAAACAGGATGCCGAGCGCGAAGGCGCCACGAAAACGGTTCAGCGCCGCCTGCACCGCCTGCTGGGGATCGTTCCCCTCTGCCAGATACTGGTCGATCAGGCGCAGGGCGACCTCGGTATCGGTCTGACTGTAGAACCGGTGGCCCTTGGCAAGCAGTTCCTCGGCGATCTCGCGGTAATTCTCGATGATGCCGTTATGGACCAGCGCCACGCGTTCGGTGGCATGCGGATGGGCGTTCTCCTCGTTCGGCGCGCCATGGGTGGCCCAGCGGGTATGGGCAATGCCGATCAGGCCATCGAGCGGCTCCTGGCTCAGCCGGGCTTCCAGCTTTGCGATCTTGCCTTCGGCGCGACGCCGTTCGATCGCGCCGTTCTTGCCCAGCGTCGCAATGCCGGCGGAATCATAGCCGCGATACTCCAGGCGCTTCAGGCCGTCGACCAGCAACGGCACCACGTCCCGCGTTGCCACAACGCCGACAATTCCGCACATACGCTTTCTCCTTAACTCTTCTTTCTGGCTGCGCGGAACCGCGCGGCATAGCCGGCGACACTCTCCTGGCGGCCGCGGGCAATCGCCAGAGCGTCGGCCTCAACGTCCTTCGTCACCACGCTGCCGGCGGCGACCATGGCGCCGTCACCGATCTTCACCGGCGCCACCAGAGCCGAATTCGAGCCGATGAAGGCGCCGGCGCCGATATCGGTGTGATACTTGCCGAAACCGTCGTAGTTGCAGGTGATCGTGCCGGCGCCGACATTGGCTTTGGCACCGACGCGGGCATCGCCGATATAGGTCAGGTGATTGACCTTGGCGCCGGCCTCGATGCGCGACTTCTTCACCTCGACGAAATTGCCGATATGCGCCTCCGGCCCGATCTCGGCGCCCGGACGCAGCCGCGCGTAAGGGCCGACCGTGGCGCCGGCCTCAATGCGCGCGCCGACGATGTGGCTGTGGCCCAGGATGGTGACATTGTCGCCGACCGTGACGCCAGAGCCGAAGATCACGAAAGGCTCGATCACCACGTCGCGGCCGAACACCGTGTCGGCCTGCAGGAATACCGTCTCGGGCGCCACCATGGTGACGCCGGCCAGCAGGGCGCGCTCGCGCAGGCGCCGCTGCATGGCGGCTTCGGCCACCGCCAGTTCGGCGCGGTTGTTGATGCCCATGACCTCGACCGGATCGGCCTCCACCACGCGGCAGGTCCAGCCGCGGGCGTTGGCATGCTCGACAATGTCGGTCAGCAGGTATTCGCCCTGGGCATTCTCGGCGCTGAGCTTTTCCAGCAGGGCTGGCAGGCGGGCGCCGTCAATGGCCATCAGTCCGGCATTGCAGAGCCGCACGGCGCGTTCCTCCGCACTGGCATTCCTGAACTCGACAATCCTCTTCAGCGCACCGTCGGCGGTGATGAGACGGCCATAGGCGGCGGGATCTTCCGGCGTGAAGCCGACGATCACGGCCGCCGGATTTCCGTCCGCCCGGCGCGCCGCCAGCAGGCGGGTCAGCAGTTCAGGCGTCAGCAGCGGCGTATCGCCGAAGATCACGATGACATCGCCGCTGAAATCCTGCAGGGCCGGCATCGCCGCCATGACGGCATGGCCGGTGCCGCGCGGCGGATCCTGGATGGCGGTAATGGCCGGAGCGGCCGCCCTGGCCACATCCTCCTGGTCACGGCCGATAACGACCACGACATGCTCGGGCCCGAGTGCGGCAGCGGCATTCAGTACATGGCGCAGCATCGGCAGCCCGGCCACAGGATGCAGCACCTTGGGCAGCCGCGACTTCATGCGCGTGCCCTGCCCCGCGGCCAATACGACGACAGCTACACCTGGTTTCGTCATGCTCCGGTTCCGTGTATGAAGGCGCGAATCACCCCTCGCGCGGCGGAGAGTGTCATTCCCGCGGGCGGGAACGGAAGTAAAAAGGTTTTTCCATCTGTTTCAGGGTCTTACCAATTGTAACCATGATCCGTAAAGCCATACTCTTCGATCTCGACGGCACGCTGGTGGACACCGCACCGGATCTGGCCGCAGCCACCGACTACGCGCTCCAGCGGGCCGGCCGGCCGGCCGTCGGCCTTGACGCCATCCGGCAGATGGTGGGCGACGGCGCCCGGGTCATGGTCGAGCGCGGTTTCGAGACCACCGGCGGCCAGCCCCCGGCCGAGGTGTTCGAGGCCGCCATGGCCGACTTCTTTGCCTGCTATGAAGCCAATCTGGCCGACAGGAGCCGCCCCTTTCCCGGCGTGACGACCTGCCTCGCCGAACTGGCCGAGCGCGGCTATCTGTTGGCGGTCTGCACCAACAAGTACGAGCATTTCAGCCGCTCGCTGCTGGATCAGCTCGGCCTGAGCGGCTTCTTTGCCGCAATCGTCGGCGGCGACAGCCTGCCCGTGCGCAAACCCGATCCGGGCCATCTGCGCGGCACTCTCGAGAAAATCGGCCAGCCGGTAGAGTGGGCCGCCATGGTGGGCGATTCAGCCAATGACATCGACGCCGCAAAGGCAGCCGGTCTGCCCAGCGTCGCCGTCAGTTTCGGCTATACGCGCATTCCGGCCCATCAGCTGGGAGCGGACCGGCTGATCGATCACTTCGCCGAACTGCCGGGTGCACTCGAGGCACTGGGCGGCTGAACGGTGATCACACGGGCGGGCGGCAGATGAACGCTGATCCGGGTTCCCTCACCGGACACGCTCTGGATGCCCAGCCAACCCTCATGCAGCCGCACCAGCCGGTCGCTCAGCGGCAGGCCGAGGCCGGTACCTGACTGGCTGCGGGTCAGCGCATTCTGGATCTGGCCGAAAGGCTGCAGCGCGATCTTGACCTGCGCCGGCGTCATGCCGATGCCGGTGTCCCGCACCACATAGGCAAAGCCGCCGCCCTCGGTCAGCTCAGTCGACAGCACGACCGTTCCCTGCGGGGTGAACTTGACCGCGTTGCTCGTCAGGTTGATCAGCACCTGCAGCAGCGCGCGGCGGTCGGCATGAAGCCGGATCGGCTGCTCGGGCAGCAGGATCTCCAGCCGCGTGTCCTGCTCCTCGATCCGTTCACGGGCCAGCCGGCCGGCCACCAGCATGATCTCGTCGGCGTCGAAATCCTCCTCCACCAGCTCGAACTTGCCGGCCTCCACCTTCGAGAGGTCGAGGATATCGCCGATGATCGCCAGCAGATGCTCGCCGCTGGCATGGATGTCCTCGGCATACTCGCGGTAACGCGGCACGGTCACCGGCCCGAGCATCTCGTTCTTGATGATCGACGAGAAGCCGATGATGGCGTTCAGCGGCGTGCGCAGCTCATGACTCATATTGGCAAGGAATTCCGATTTCGCCCGGTTCGCCTCTTCGGCGGCACGCTTCGCCGCCAGCGCACCGAGTTCCGCGCGTTCCTTCAGCTCCAGGACGCGGCGCTGCCGGAACAGCAGCAGCACCATGACCAGAAGCAGCGCCGCCGTGAAGGCGGTGAGCATGCCGACACCGTCGGCAAAGCGGTCGAGCCGGCGCTCCTGGGTGCGCAGCATGTCGCGCGTTGTGGCCCGCGACTCCTCCAGAAGCGCCGACAGTCGCACCTCCGCGTCGCGCGCCCGCTGCAGCATCAGATGCTGCACGGCCGCCGAGTCCGGCGCCTGGCCGGGAACGCCCTGCTCGAACCAGAGCGTGATGTCCTGCAGCGCGGGGTTGGCCACCGCATGCATGCTGGCGGCGCCGATCATGTTGTCGAGATTGTAATTGGCCCGCAGGGCGTCGGCCCGGTCGCGCGCGCGGCTGATCTGCATTGCCACCCGATCACGACTGTCCGCCCCCGGATCAAGGCGCCGCAACTCGATCGCCCATGCCAGATTCGAGATCTCGCGCACCACCTGTTCCGCATCGCGCTCCTGCTCGATCAGCGTCAGGGGCAGATTGCGCGCAACGGACGTCAGCGTGTTCTGCAGATAGGCGGCAACACCGACCGCCGCGACAGCAATAAGAACAACCGCGATGGTGATATGGCGCCGGTCGAACCGCACGGGCATCAGTCGATCCGCAGGCCGGATTTGGCATAAAAGGCGCGCGCGCCGTCATGGAGCGGAACGCTGCGCCCGCTGAGCGCGGAATCCAGGCGGATGTCGGCGCCGCGCAGATGGCCGCCGCGCAGAATGGCAAGGCCGCGTTCGCTCCACATCTGTTCCAGCAGCGCCGTTACGACTGCGTCCGGCAGATCGGCGCGCACCAGAAGGTGCGCACCCACCATGACCGAGGGGATGGCGGGCGACCCGTCATAGGCTTCCGCCGGAATCGTGCCCGGCGTCAGAAACGGGTTGGTTCTGACAAGCTGCTCCACGCGATCGCGTCCGATGGCAAGCAATGCGCCATACCCGCTGGCCAGGGACTCGCTCACCGCCTTTGTCGGCCAGCCGGCGACGATGAAGAAGGCATCGAGGCTGCCGGCAGCAATGCGGGCCTGGGCAAGATCAGGCTTGATATAGACGGGCCGCGTATCGGCCTCCCGCAAACCGTGCACCTGCAGCAGGTTGCGGACATGGATCAGGGTCCCCGAACCGGGTTCGTCCAGCGCGACCGGGCGGCCGCGGAGATCGGCCAGCGACTCCACTCCGGCGTCACGACGGACGACGATCTGCATGGCTTCTGAATACAGATGCGCCGCAAACCGGAGCCGCCGGTGGCGCGGCTGAGCGGTGAAAATCTCGCTCCCCTCATAGGCCCAGTGGGCGACATCGGCCTGGACCAGCGCCATCTCGATTTCGCCCGCCTGCAGCGCGGCCACATTGGCCACCGAGCCGTTGGAGATCTGGGCGACGGCGACCAGGCCGGGCACACCGCAGCGCTCCTCCGCGCAGTCCGGTCCGCGCTGTATGTCGCTGATTGCCCGGGCGATCAGGCTGCCGACGGGAAAATACGTGCCGCTCTGGCCGCCGGTGCCGATGCGCAGGTACCGCATCTCCTGGGATTGTGCAACGCCGGCCACGGACACCAGCAGTCCGGCCAGCAGCAGGCAGAGGCCAGGCCGCCCCGCCCGCTTTCCGCTGCCTTGCGCCATTGCGCTACTCGGCGTCCGGCTGGCGATCGGGGGCGGCCCTGGCGAAGGCGTCGAGCTTGGCGCATTCGGCGTCGATGCGCACCACGGTCGGACAGGCGGACAGGTCGCACTTGAAGCGGCGGGCATTCGCCACCTGCGGGACCAGGCAGATATCGGCTAGGGTTGGTGTGTCGCCATGGCAGAACCGCCCGGTGGCCGGGCTGCCGGTCAGCAGCTTTTCCACCGCCTGCAGGCCGGTCTCGACCCAGTGACGGTACCACTGGTCCTTCTTTTCCTCGGAAATCCCGAGGTCGCGGGTCAGGTAACGCAGCACGCGAAGGTTGTTGAGAGGATGGATATCGCATGCGATCGCCAGCGCCAGCGCGCGCACTCGGGCCCGTTCCGCCGCATCTCCGGGCAGCAGCGCCGGTTCCGGGTGGGTTTCTTCGAGATACTCGATAATCGCCAGCGACTGGGTGAATACATGGTCCCCCTCGACCAGGGCCGGCACCAGCTGCTGCGGATTCAGCCGTGCGAAATCATCGCCCAGCTGGTCGTTCTTCTGCAGATGGATGAAGCGATGGTCGTAGGCCAGCCCCTTGAGGTTCAGCGCGATCCGGACCCGATAGGCGGCTGAAGATCGAAAATACCCGTACAGCAGCATGAGACTCCTCCCCTCGTCGGATTTTAGCTGCAAACGTGGGAGCTTACAAAGGCTCCATGCGACCTTAGACCAATGAAAGGGTTGCTCCCGCAGGGTACCGGGCTCTATTGTCGGCGCGCCTTTCGGACCCCATCTGTTGCCGGGTCTATAAGGTGCGTACAGGGGTCAGGCATGCAGTTGACGATAAACGGCGAAACCCGCGAAGTGACGGGCGCGAACACGGTGGCAGAGCTCCTTGCGGCTCTGGAGCTGGATGCGCGCAAAATCGCCATCGAGCTCAACCGCGAGATCGTGCCGCGCTCCGCCTATCCGGGCACCAGGCTGTCCAGCGGCGACCAGATCGAGATCGTGCATTTCATCGGCGGCGGCAATGCTCCGCTGGACCCGGCCGCGGACGACTATTTCGAGGTAGCGGGCCGGCGCTTTCGCTCGCGCCTGCTGGTCGGTACCGGCAAGTACAAGGATTTCGAGCAGACCCGGCTCGCGATCGAGGCGTCGGGCGCCGAGATCGTCACCGTCGCGGTGCGGCGTGTCAACGTCACCGATCCCAAGCAGCCGATGCTGGTCGATTACGTCGACCCCAAGCGCTACACCTATCTGCCGAACACCGCCGGCTGCTATACCGCCGAGGATGCCGTGCGCACCCTGCGCCTCGCCCGCGAGGCGGGCGGCTGGAAGCTGGTCAAGCTGGAAGTGCTCGGCGACCAGAAGACACTCTATCCCGATATGGAGCAGACCCTCGCAGCAACGAAGCTGCTGGTCAGGGAAGGCTTCGACGTGATGGTCTACTGTGCCGACGATCCGATCGCGGCGAAGAAGCTGGAAGACCTCGGTGCCTGCGCGATCATGCCGCTGGCGGCGCCGATCGGGTCCGGGCTCGGCATCCAGAATCCCGTGAATATCCGCATTATCATCGAGAATGCGAAGGTTCCCGTACTGGTGGATGCCGGCGTCGGCACCGCGTCGGACGCGGCCATCGCCATGGAACTGGGCTGTGACGGCGTGCTGATGAATACCGCCATTGCCGAAGCCAAGGACCCGATCCGCATGGCGCGCGCCATGAAGCTGGCTATCGAGGCAGGCCGTCTGGCCTATCTCGCCGGCCGCATGCCCAAGCGGCGCTACGCGGATCCTTCGTCACCTCTCGCCGGCCTGATCTGATCGCATCGTAAACTGGACCTGTCCGTGGACATCGATATCTACCGCCTGATCGAAGACTACCGGGACTGGTTCTACGTCATCACCTTTATCTGGACTTTTCTGGAAGGTGAAACTTTCGTCATCTTCGCGGGCGCCGCCGCGAGCCAGAACCTGCTGAACCAGTACTGGCTGGTCGCCGCCGCCTGGCTGGGCAGCTTCGCGGGCGACCAGCTCTATTTCTGGATCGGGCGCCGATACGGGCACCGGCTGATGAAGCGGTTCCCCAAGCTGCAGGGCGGTGTCAACGTCGCCCTCGACATGCTGCACAAATACCATGTCGGCTTCATCCTCAGTTTCCGCTTCATCTATGGCGTGCGGAATTTCTCGTCCTTCGCGATGGGGATGAGCATGATCGGCTGGCCGCGTTTCGCCGCCCTCAACTTCATCGCCGCCGGCGTCTGGGCCAACTGCTTCGCCTGGGCGGGCTATCTGCTCGGCGTCGCCTTCGAGGCGGTACTCGGCGATATCGCCAAGGATTTCGGCCTCATCATGCTGGGCATCTTCGTCACGGTGGGCGTGACCCTCTTCATCGTCCATCGCCGCGGCAAGGCGCGTTTCGAGGCCCAGATCGCCGCCCAGCAGAAGCCGGTCAACCCGCCGGCTTCCGAATGAGGGGCTAAGGCCTCTCCCCTCCGTATCCGTCCATCTTCGCGTTCAGCTTGTCGATGATGCGGTCGAGCTGGGCGTATTCCTCGGGCGTCAGCGCCGTCAGCAGGTCTCGCTCGAAGCCCAGCGCCAGCGGCGCGATCTCGGCATAGACCTCCTGCCCCCGCGGCGACAGATCGAGCCGCGACTTGCGCCGGTCCTCCGCGTCACGGACCCGCGCCAGCAAGCCCTTGCGTTCCAGCGCCGCCACGGCACGGCTGACCGTCACCTTGTCCATGGCCGATCGTTCGGCCACCTCGTTGGCGGTCAGCCCGGGATGGCGCCCGAGATTGGCGATGACCCGCCATTCCGGAATGCCGATTCCGAAACGGGTTGCGTAATGCCGCGACAGCGCACCGCTGATCCGGTTGGTCACGATGGACAGCCGATAGGGCAGAAACCGTTCCAGAATCAGCGGTCCGCTCGACATGAATCCCCCCTTCTCCCGCCGCGGGCACTCCCGCCTTGATTTAGTTTCAATTGTAACTAATATCGTTGCCAATCGCAAATTCAAATCCGGGAGGACCGCATGGCCGACCTGTTCGACAACCCGATGGGCACCGACGGTTTCGAGTTCATCGAATATGCCGCACCCGAACCCGCCAAGCTGGCAGCCCTGTTCGAGCGCATGGGCTTTTCCGCCGTGGCGAAGCACCGGTCGAAGAACGTCACGCTTTATCGCCAGGGCGACATCAACTTCATCCTCAATGCCGAGCCGGAAAGCTTTGCCCAGAGCTTCGCCCGCATCCATGGTCCTTCGATCTGTGCCATGGCCTTCCGCGTCAGGGATGCCGCCCAGGCCTACAAGCGCGCCCGCGAGCTCGGCGCCTGGGGCGTCGAACCCCATGTCGGGCCGATGGAACTCGCCATCCCCGCCATCAAGGGCATCGGCGACAGCCTGATCTATCTGGTCGACCGCTACGGATCGCGCGGCACCATCTATGATGTCGACTTCGTGCCGATCGAGGGCGCCGAGCGCAATCCGAAAGGCGTCGGCCTGACCTATGTCGACCACCTGACACACAACGTGCATCGTGGCCGCATGGCGGAATGGGCCGAGTTCTACGAGCGGCTCTTCAATTTCCGCGAGATCAAGTATTTTGACATCGAGGGCAAGCTGACCGGGCTGAAATCCAAGGCGATGACCAGTCCGTGCGGCAAGATCCGCATCCCGATCAACGAAAGCTCCGACGACAAGTCGCAGATCGCCGAATACCTGCAGGCCTACCGCGGCGAGGGCATCCAGCATGTGGCGCTGGGCACGGACGACATCTACAGCACGGTCGGCGCCCTGCGCAGCCGCGACGTGCCCTTCCAGTCGACGCTGGACACCTATTACGACCAGGTGCCCGAGCGCGTGCCCGGCCATAACGAGGACCTGGCGCGGCTGAAGGAGCTGCAGATCCTGATCGACGGCGCTCCGACCCGGAATCAGGGCCTGCTGCTGCAGATATTCACCGAGAACGTGATTGGCCCGATCTTCTTCGAGATCATCCAGCGCAAGGGCAACGAAGGCTTCGGCGAAGGCAATTTCAAGGCGCTGTTCGAGAGCATCGAACTCGACCAGATCCGCCGCGGCGTGCTGAAGCCCAACGCGTAAGACATTTCGACCAGTCCAGTAAGGAGAAAACGCCATGGCCAAGACATGGATTCCGATGACCCACAGCGCGGGGGTGGCCTCGCGCCAGGCCCATGTCGCCCTGCCCGAAGGCACCTATGAGCGCGAGATGGGCAAGGAAGGCTTCTTCGGCCCGGCGGCGCATCTCTATCACCGCAACCCGCCGACCGGATGGATCGACTGGGAAGGTCCCCTGAAGCCGCGCGCCTTTGACACGGCGAAATTCGCCGACGCGGCCGATTGCCCCTGGAAGGCGAAGCTGCTGCTCGGCAACGCCCATGTGAAATACCGCCACCTGCTGCTGACCGCGGCGATGGACCATCTGGTGCGCAACGGCGACGGCGACGAGCTGCTTTTCGTCCATGCCGGCGAAGGCGAACTGTTCTGCGACTTCGGGCATTTCTCCTACTCCGAGGGCGACTACATCATGCTGCCGCGCGGCACGATGTGGCGGCTGGAGCCCGCCTCGCCCACCAAGCTGCTGCTGATCGAGGCGACCAACGACAGCTACCGCCTGCCCGACAAGGGCCTGCTCGGTCCGCATGCGATCTTTGACCCGGCCGTGCTGCGGATTCCGGAGCTCGACGATGCCTTCAAGGCGCAGCAGCAGAAAGGCCCGGCCAGCGGAGGCAAGGCCTGGCGCGTGGTGATCAAGCGGCGCGACCAGCTCTCCACGGTCACCTATCCGTATAATCCGCTGGACGTGGTCGGCTGGAAGGGCGACCTCACCGCGGTCAAGCTGAACTGGCGCGACATCCGGCCGCTGATGAGCCATCGCTATCACCTGCCGCCCAGCGCGCACACCACCTTCCTGGCGTCGCGCTTCGTCGTCTGCACCTTCGTGCCGCGCCCGATCGAGAGCGATCCGGAGGCGCTCAAGGTGCCGTTCTTCCACAACAACGACGATTACGACGAGGTGATCTTCTATCACCAGGGCCAGTTCTTCAGCCGTGACAACATCCATCCCGGCATGATCACGCTGCATCCCTGCGGTTTCCCCCATGGCCCGCACCCCAAGGCCTTTGCCACGGGTGCGAAGGCAGCCCGCAAGGAGACCGACGAGGTGGCCGTGATGCTCGACACCCGCGATGCGCTGGACGTCGCGCCGGCGGCGGAGAGCGTCGAGTTCAAGGGCTATGTCGGCACCTGGAATCCGGAAGGCTTCAAGCAGGCGGCGGAATAAGGCCGCCGGTAACCATTCTCATCATCCCCGCGGCGGCGGGCGTCCGGTTGCATGACCCGGGCGCATGCTTCCGCGGGGGCGACGATTCAGGACTATCGCGAAGGAGAACACTTTCATGAAACTCGCCTCGCTGCGCCATGGGCGCGACGGACGTCTCTGCGTGGTCAGCCGCGACCTGAGCCGCATGCTGCCGGTCGACCAGCTCTGCCCCACAATGCAGATGGCGCTGGACTCATGGGCCACGATGGAGCCGCGGCTGAAAGCCGTGTCGGATGCGCTGAACAAGGGCGAGGTGTCGGATGCCGTCGCCTTCGATCCGGACAAGCTGGCCGCGCCGCTGCCGCGCGCCTACCAGTGGTGCGACGGCTCGGCCTATCTCAACCATGTCGAACTGGTCCGCAAGGCGCGCGGCGCGCAGATGCCGCCGGAATTCCTGCATGACCCGCTGATGTACCAGGGCGGCTCGGACGACTTCATCGGGCCGACCGAAGACATCCTCGTGGCCGACGAGGCCTACGGCATCGATTTCGAGGGCGAGGTCTCGGCAATCACCGACGACGTGCCGATGGGCGTGTCTTCGGCCGACGCGGCGAAGCACATCAAGCTGCTGATGCTGGTGAACGACGTCTCGCTGCGCAACCTGATCCCGGGCGAACTGGCCAAGGGTTTCGGTTTCTTCCACGGCAAGCCCTCCACCGCCTTCTCTCCGGTTGCCGTGACTCCGGACGAACTGGGCGATGCCTGGAAGGACAGCAAGGTCTGCCGTCCGCTGGTCTCGCACCTGAACGGGAAGAAGTTCGGCGAGCCGGATGCCGGCGCCGACATGCAGTTCAGTCTCGCCGACCTGATCGCCCATGCCGCCAAGACGCGGCGGCTGCGCGCCGGCGCCATCGTCGGCAGCGGTACGGTGTCGAACAAGGACGCCTCGAAGGGCTTCTCCTGCCTCGCCGAGATCCGCATGATCGAGACGATCAACGACGGCAAGCCGAAGACGCCGTTCATGAAATTCGGCGACCGCATCCGCATCGAGATGTTCGACGCGGCGGGCAAGTCGATCTTCGGCGCCATCGACCAGAAGGTGGTGAAGTATTCGGGGGCGTAGCCCTTTTTACTGTCATGGCCGGGCCTGTCCCGGCCATGACGATTCAGGATGAGGCAATCCCCAGCGCGCGATCCGACACGAAGGGATTGTTCGCCCGCTCCTGCCCGAAGGTGGAAAGCGGGCCATGGCCGGGCACGAAGGTGATGTCGTCGCCGAGCGGGAAAAGCTTCTCGCGGATCGAGCGGATCAGGTCGGCATGGTTGCCGCGCGGAAAATCCGTCCGGCCGATCGAACCCTGGAACAGCACGTCGCCGACCAGCGCGACCCGCGACGGCTGGTGCACGAAGACGACATGCCCCGGCGTATGCCCCGGGCAATGCACGACATCCAGCTTCAGATTGCCGAGTTCGACGACATCCCCGTCCTTCAGCCAGCGGTTCGGCGTGAAGCTGCGGCAGGCCGGAAAACCGTACTGCCGCGCCGCCTGCGGCATGCCGTCAATCCAGAACTTGTCGTCCTCATGCGGCCCTTCAATGGGCAGTTTCAGCTGCTCGGCAATGTCCATCACCGCACCGGCATGATCGAGATGGCCATGGGTGACCAGCAGCTTTTCGAGAGTCACGCCGCGGCGCTTCGCGGCATCCAGCAGCCGCTCCGCTTCGCCGCCGGCATCGACCAGCGCGCCGCGCATGGTTTCGGGGCACCAGATCAGCGAGCAATTCTGCTGGAAGGGCGTGACCGGGTTGATTTCGGCGTGCAGGCGGGGCTGGGGCGCATTCATGCCCTACCGGATAGCCGGAGGCTGCCGCCGTTGCAATCGTCCTAGATACGGCTGTCCAGGAACTGGCCGAAGCCGCTACGCGGGGCCTGCAGGCCGGACGCCGGCTGGCTCTCGTCCGCTCCGGGCCGCGCCAACCCGGCGATGCCGGTTTTCCGCCCGTCATCGGCGCCGATGACGAAGCGGTTGCGCCGCTCGTCATCCTCTTCCTGCTCTGCCGGCGTCACCAGCGCGCGGATGTTCGGCACCGGCGGCGGCGGTTCGCTCAGCTTGTACAGCGGCCGCAGGCTTTCCTGCACGGACTGATAGATCGTCACGATCCGCTCGGCGACCTCCAGCCGCGGCGTCATCGTTTCGTCCTGCAGGAAGGTGACGGTCTTTTCGCCCGGCGTCGCCGGCACGGCCGGTTCGCCGGGGATCCGCACCGTCTGTGTGCTGGTGGTGATGCTGGCATACCGGTCGATGATGCCCTGGAGGCTGCCGGCGGTGTCGTCGCGCAGCGTGTCGTCGGCGGTCCCGGTGATATCTTCCAGCCTGCGCACCGCCTGCAGGGTCTGCTGCATGCGCTCGATGGCCGTAAGATCGAGCGCGCCGATCTTCAGTTCGTCGAGAGCCTCATCGAGAATGTCCGCGATGCGGCCGGCATAGGGATCGCCGCCGCTCCCGCCCGGAGCACTGCCGATGCGGTCGAGGAAACGCTCCAGCGCGACGCCGGCGCCACTCTCCCCCTCGAGCTTGCGCCGCAACCGGTCGATGGCCGAGTCCACGGCCTGCAGCGAATCGTTGTTCGGATTGCCGTCATGCAGGCGCGGATGCACGAGCTGCCGGATCACGTCCTCCAGCGCATTCCCTGCCTGGTGACTGGTGCCGCCGGAGAATTCGAGCAGGCCAAAACCGATGCCGAAGAACAGCGACGGATCCTGGAAGAAATCGTGCCAGTCATAACCGTCCCCCAGCACGCTGAACTCGATGCGGCGGATGATGCCCTCCAGCGCGTCCCGGGCCTGGCTCCCGAGTACATTCCCGAATTGCTCCAGCGCCCCGGAAAGCTGCGGGATGAAGCGCGACGGCGGGGCCGAGCCCTGGCTGCGCAGGCCATCAATCAGGGTCTGCAGTTCGTCCAGCGCGCGGCTGTCGAGCCTGCCCTGGCGGTGGGTAATCGTGTTGAAGCTGTCGGGCGTACCCGGACGACCGGGCGAGCCGCCGGTTGCCTCGATCACCATGCGCTGCCGCAGTTCGGCCTCGAGGACAACCCGTTCCTCCCGGGTGGCGATGCGACGCGTTGCGGCCAGCTGCGCGGAATTCTGCAGCGCCGTGAATACGTCGTTACTCACCCGCGGCCGATCGAAGCGCAGAATCGCCGACACCCGCTGCTCGCCCCCTTGCTGGGGCGCTCTCAACGGGATCGGCGGCAACGGATTCTTCCGATTGCCTGTCTGGTCCGCCGCGGAAGTTCCTGTCAGAGAGGCAAGCGCTGCTCGCCCAATGACTGCGTCAACCATGCGTTGTTCATAACAGAGTAACCAAAACAGGGAAATACCACTTTTTAAAAAGATTTAGCTAGTTTTCAGCCTTCAGGCCTACGGTTAGCAAAACTCTTCCTGCGTGTAAAAACAGCCGGCGCGGCAGCCTGGAAGGCACTTGCCGGTGTTTCACGTGAAACATTCCACGAACATCATGCCTGTCTGCGGACATGGCCATCCGACACCAGCCGCGCAGTCGTGGCCTACTGCGTTGAGGTGTTTCACGTGAAACATTCCGCGAACCTGGCGCGGGGCGGTACCGAAGCCACCATGTGATCAACGGGTTGCCCGGCGCTGGGCGATGGTGTACGGCAAGCGCTCCGGGTCCAGGGGAGCATTCGCAGCATGGCCAGTCAGCGGAAACAGCCGAAGCCGGGCAAGCCGAAGGGCAAGGCCCGGACGGTGTACGTCCTGAATGGTCCCAACCTGAACATGCTCGGCCTGCGCCAGCCGGAAATCTATGGCCGGGAGACCCTCGCCGATGTCGAGGCGCTCTGCCGCGCGGCGGGCGACCGGCTGGGCCTGGACATCGACTTCCGCCAGAGCAACATCGAGGGCGAACTGGTCGGCTGGATCCACGAGGCGCGGACCGCGGCCGTCGGGATCGTCATCAATGCCGGCGCCTACACCCATACCTCCGTCGCCCTGCTGGATGCGCTCAATGCCGCCGAGAAACCGGTCGTGGAGGTTCACCTGTCGAATGTCTACCGCCGCGAAAGTTTCCGCCACCATTCCTATATTTCCCAGGCGGCCAGGGGCGTGATCTGCGGTTTCGGCCCCAAGGGCTATGTTCTGGCGCTCGAGGCGCTGGCGGAGATCGTCTGACCTTTCGCCCATTCACGCGTTTATACGAAAGAGGAGTTTCCCATGGCGTCCGCGCCGAAGGACAAGACCGGCAAAAGCAGCACGAGCCGCATCGACCAGCAAATGATCCGCGATCTCGCGGAACTGCTGAACGAGACCGGACTGACCGAGATCGAGTGGAGCGAAGGTCCGCTGAAGGTCCGTGTCACCAAGGCCGGCGCGCCGGTCTATGCCGCCGCCGCGCCGGCCGGCTACGCCGCGCCCGCCCCTGCGGCGGGCGGCAATGCCCCGGCCGCGGCGGCAGCCGCTGATGCCGGCGACGCGGCCAACCATCCCGGCGCCGTGAAATCGCCGATGGTCGGCACCGTCTATGTCGCACCCGAGCCGGGCGCCGCGCCCTTCGTCAAGCTCGGCGACACCGTCAATGCCGGCCAGACGCTGCTGATCGTCGAGGCAATGAAGACGATGAATCCGATCACGGCGCCGAAGGGCGGAAAGATCACGAGAATTCTGGTCGAGAACCAGCAGCCGGTCGAATTCGGCCAGCCGCTGCTGATCATCGAATAACGGATCAGGCGTTCAATGTTTGACAAGGTGCTCATCGCCAACCGCGGCGAGATTGCGCTTCGCATCCACCGGGCCTGCCGCGAGATGGGGATCCGCACCGTCGCCGTGCATTCCACCGCGGATGCCGAGGCGATGCATGTGCGCATTGCCGATGAATCCGTCTGCATCGGCCCGCCGCCCTCGGGGCAGAGCTATCTCAACATTCCCGCCATCATCGCGGCCGCCGAAATTACCGGCGCCGATGCGATCCATCCCGGCTACGGCTTCCTGTCGGAAAACGCGAAGTTCGCCGAGATCGTCGAGGCCCACGGCATCGTCTTCATCGGACCGACCTCCGAACACATCAAGATGATGGGCGACAAGATCACGGCCAAGGAAGTGGCGAAGTCGCTCGGCCTTCCCGTGGTGCCCGGTTCCGAAGGCGCCATCGAGGATGAGGCACAGGGGCTGAAACTGGCCAACGAGATGGGCTACCCGGTGCTGATCAAGGCAACCGCCGGCGGCGGCGGCCGCGGCATGAAGGTGGTGCGCTCGCCGGCCGAATTCGGTCCCGCCCTGGCCCAGGCCAGGAATGAGGCGCGCAACGCCTTCGGCAACGATTCCGTCTATGTCGAGAAATATCTCGCCCGGCCGCGCCACATCGAGGTGCAGATCTTCGGCGACAGCCATGGCAATGCCGTGCATCTGGGCGAGCGTGACTGTTCGCTGCAGCGCCGCCACCAGAAAGTGCTGGAAGAGGCACGCTCGCCGGCCATCAACGATGCCGAACGCCGGCAGATCGGCGACCTTGCGGCGAAGGCGATCTCCAAGCTCGGCTATCGCGGCGCAGGCACGATCGAGTTCCTCTACGAGAACGGCCAGTTCTATTTCATCGAGATGAATACCCGCCTGCAGGTGGAGCATCCGGTGACCGAGATGATCACCGGGCTCGATCTGGTGCGCGAGCAGCTGCGCATCGCCAATGGCGCGCCGCTCGGCTACACCCAGGATGACATCAAGTTCAGCGGGCATGCGATCGAGTGCCGCATCAATGCCGAGAACCCGCGCACCTTTGCGCCCTCGCCCGGCCGCGTCACCGATTACCATGTTCCTGGCGGCCTCGGCGTGCGCGTCGATTCAGCGCTCTACACCGGCTACCAGGTGCCGCCGCATTACGACAGCCTGATCGGCAAGCTGATCGTGCACGGTACCAGCCGCAACGAATGTCTGATGCGCCTGCGCCGCGCGCTGGAGGAATATGTCATCGGCGGACTGGAGACGACCATTCCGCTGCATCTGGCGCTGATCAACGAACCCGATTTCGTGAACGGCGCCTACGACATCCACTGGCTGGAAGAATTCATCGCCCGCCAGAACTAGGCCTCCCGGCATCGGAGCGTTCCGGGCTAAGCTCTCGTCATGGTCAGCCCGCGCCCGGAACCCCTGACGCCCGAACTGCTGCTGCAGGCCTATGCCCGCGGCTATTTCCCGATGGCCGACAGCGCCGAGGACCCGGGGTATTTCTGGGTCTATCCGCAGCGCCGCGGCATCATTCCGCTGGACGGCTTCCACCTGCCGCGCAAGCTGGCGCGCGTCGTGCGGTCGGGACGATTCCGCGTCAGCGTGGATGAGGATTTTCCCGCGGTGATCGCGGCCTGCGCCGAACCCGGGCCGCATCCGCAGCGGCGCAATACCTGGATCAATGTCATCATCCGTGATGCCTATACCGAGCTGCATCGTCTGGGCTTCGCCCACAGCGTCGAATGCCGCGATGAGAGCGGCGCACTGGTCGGCGGCCTCTACGGCGTGCGGCTTGGCGCGGCCTTCTTCGGCGAGAGCATGTTCAGCCGCGCCACCGATGCCTCGAAAGTCGCGCTGGTGCATCTGGTCGGGCGACTGAAGGCGGGCGGCTTCTGCCTGCTCGATTCGCAGTTCATCACGCCGCATCTGATGCAGTTCGGCGCGATCGAGATTGCGCGCGAGCGCTATCTGGAGCTGCTGTTCGACGCGCTGCCGCGCAGCGCCGACTTCTACTGCCTGCCGCGGGAATCGCCGCCCGACGTCATCCTGCAGTCGATCACCCAGACGTCATAGACCGGATGCTCGAACGGGTTGAGGCCGGGACTGGAGGCGAACATCCAGCCGCGGAAGCGCTCGACCGCCTCCTGGTCCGGGCGCTGCTCGACGATCTGCAGATAGGCGGCGCTTTCCGGCGGATATTCCGGCGGACGCTTGCGGCAGGCATTCACGGTGACTTTCAGGGTGCCGAAGCCGATGGTCTGGTCGACCGGCGCTTCGAAGGTGTAGGTCCGCGCCGTGATCTTGTCCAAACCCTGCAGCACCGCGATGGGCATCGGCGTCGAGGGATATTCCGGCACATTCTCCGGCACCACCGTCTGCGCCGCAGCCGCGCCGGATGCGCAGACGATCAGGCCGGCAAGGAGAAGACCACGCATGCCGGTCACGATGCGCTTACTTGGGCAGGGGCGAAAGTTCGTTTTGCGGGGCAGCGCCCTCGCCGGCCTTGGCGTCGTTGCCGCCGCCGGTGGCGCTGAAGATTGCCTGGCCGATCAGGTCCATGAGGTTGACCGACCCCTGCGTGTATCTGATCTCTTC
The DNA here is from genome assembly GCF_035304305.1 of Ferrovibrio sp. Taxonomy (GTDB): domain Bacteria; phylum Pseudomonadota; class Alphaproteobacteria; order Ferrovibrionales; family Ferrovibrionaceae; genus Ferrovibrio. The sequence continues at coordinate 17,552 of NZ_DATGQG010000156.1, read as the reverse complement.
GCCGGGCTTCAGCATCCGATCGCTGCCGCCGGGCTCGACCGAGAGATAATTGCCGCCGAGCAGGCCCTCGGAGGCGATCTTCACCGCGGTATCCTCGGGCAGCTGGTAGCGCTCGTCGACGGTGAAGGCGACGATGGCCGCATAGGTCTGCGGATCGAGGCTCTGCCGCGTGATGGTGCCGATCTTGATGCCGGACAGCCGCACGTCGCCGCCGATCACCAGACCATCCGCCCGGTTGAAGCGCGCCTGCAGCTCATAGCCGCCCAGACCGCTGCCGACCCCGGCCGCCGTGTACGCAAAGGCCAGGAAGAACAGCGCCACCGCCAGGACGACGGCACCGATCAGCGTTTCAACCAGATTGCTGTTCATGCCAGCCTCTTTGCAATCGCCTGCCGACCCGGATCACTCCGGACGCCAGGCCTCGTAATCGCCGGTGGCCGGCGGACGCTGGCCGGCTTTCGCCATGCTGCCCTGCGGCCGGTAGGCGTAGGGCGTGCCGCTGAGATTGGGCAGATGCTCCTTCTGCCAGGCCTTGCGCTCGACGCCGTTCACGGGCGCGTCGTCGATCGTGTAATGCAGCCAGGCATGCCATTCCGGCGGCACCTTCGAGGCCTCCGGGGCGCCGTTATAGATGACCCAGCGCTTGCGACCGCCCTTCTCGCGGAAATAGCGGTTGCCGAACTGGTCCTTGCCGACGGGCTCGCCCTTCCACCAGGTGTAGAGCTTGGTGCCGATGAGACTCATGGATGCTTACCTCGACCGGGAATCCGGCTGAAAAACCCGGCCGGACTATGGCATTTCCGCCCCTTCCCCGGCAAGTCTCCCATGCGCCGCACAATCCGGCCTAACGCCCCGTAATCAGGGCGATTTCCTGGGCGAATTCACGCTGCAGCTCGCGCCGCGCGTTGGCTTCGAACTTGGGATACTTGGCGGCGGCGGCCTGCAGGGCGGGATTGTCCTTCGGCAGATCCTCGGGGCGGAGGATGTCGCCCCCTTTCACGCCGCCCTTCTGACTCACGCCCAGCACCGCCCGGGTCAGCACGGTATTGAGCAGCCGCTGCCCCTCGCCGCTGGCGAAATAGGCGTCCAGCGCCTCGATTTCTTCCCTGGTGTAGCTGGCCGCGGCGGCGTTGACCGTGGCGCTGCGGAAGCGCGGCCCCGCCATCGGCGCGCGCTCGCGCAGGGTGGCGGCCTTGCTCTGCTGCTCCGGCGTCTGGGTGGGCAGGAAATTCACGTAAAGCTGGACGATGGCGTCCACCCGCTGCTCGAGGCCGATGGTGGTCATCAGCCGGTCGGCCGCCTGGCGAGTCGGGGATTGCGGCTGGCCCTGAACCGGGAGGCTCAGCAGGAGAAGAAAAAAGACGAAGCCCGGACCGGGAAAGCGGCGCATCGGCGAATCCTGACAAACTCAACGATTCATTCTGATACCAGGATTGTGGCGAAAGCCTGTCAACCGGTCCTCTGCCTAGGGCTGGTAGATTTCCTGTTTGACCCCCTCCCGGCCGATACCCTAGATTTAGCCCCGTTGCGGCAGAATGGCGCTAGATATTGGGTTCCCAACCCGTCTTATCCGCCTTTTACAGACCACAACATCTTGATTTTTAGGCAAGTTTTTCGGGGCGGCGAGGAGACGGATCGATGCGTATTCAGCGGTATTTCACCACGGCTGGCAAGGATGCCTATGCGGGTCTCGAATGGAAGACCACCAGCAGTGAAATCCGCAATCCCGACGGCAGCACGGTCTTCAAGCTGGACCAGCTGGAGGTGCCCGCCTCCTGGTCGCAGGTCGCCGCCGACGTGCTGGCGCAGAAGTATTTCCGCCGTGCCGGCGTCCCGGTCGCCCTGAAGGCGGTGCCGGAAGAAGACGTGCCGGAATTCCTGTGGCGCCGCGAGGCCGACACGGAAGCGCTGGAGGCCCTGCCCGAAAAGGACCGCACCACCCAGGAAATGAGCGGCCGCGAGGTCTTCGACCGTCTCGCCGGCACCTGGGCCTACTGGGGCTGGAAGGGCGGCTACTTCGATTCGGAGGACGATGCCCGCGCCTATTTCGACGAAATGCGCTTCATGCTGGCGGCGCAGATCGCGGCTCCGAACTCGCCGCAGTGGTTCAACACCGGCCTGCACTGGGCCTACGGCATCGACGGTCCCGCCCAGGGCCATTTCTACGTCGATTTCAAGACCGGCCAGCTGACCAAGTCGGCCTCGGCTTACGAGCATCCGCAGCCGCATGCCTGCTTCATCCAGTCGGTGCAGGACGACCTCGTCAACGAGGGCGGCATCATGGACCTCTGGGTGCGCGAGGCGCGCCTGTTCAAATACGGCTCGGGCACCGGCAGCAACTTCTCGCGCCTGCGCGGAGAGAACGAGAAGCTGGCGGGCGGCGGCAGGTCGTCGGGCCTGATGAGCTTCCTGAAGATCGGCGACCGGGCCGCCGGCGCGATCAAGTCGGGCGGCACCACGCGGCGCGCCGCCAAGATGGTGATCTGCGACATCGATCACCCGGACATCGAGCAGTTCATCGACTGGAAGGTCATCGAGGAGCAGAAGGTTGCGGCCCTCGTCGCCGGCTCCAAGCTGGCGCAGAAGCACCTCAACGCCATCATGGCGGCCTGCCAGCTGGGCAGCGGTGACGACCGCTTCGATCCGAAGAAGAACGTGCAGCTGCGCCGCGAGATCGTCGCCGCGCGCAAGTCGATGATCCCCGAGAACTACATCCAGCGGGTCATCCAGTTCGCCAGGCAGGGCTACACGGAAATCGAATTCCCGGCCTATGACACCGACTGGGATTCGGAAGCCTATCTCTCCGTATCGGGCCAGAATTCGAACAACTCGGTGCGCGTGTCGGATGCCTTCCTGAGCGCGGTCGAGAATGACGGCGACTGGGAGCTGATCCGCCGCGTCGACGGCACGGTGGCCAAGAAGGTCAGGGCGCGCGACCTCTGGGACCGCATCGGCTACGCCGCCTGGGCGTCGGCCGATCCCGGCATCCAGTTCGATACCAGCATCAACGACTGGCATACCTGTCCGGCGGACGGCCGCATCAACGCGTCCAATCCGTGCTCGGAATACATGTTCCTCGACGACACGGCCTGCAACCTCGCCTCGCTGAACCTGATGTGCTTCCGCAAGGCCGACGGCCGTTTCGACGTCGAGAGCTTTGCCCATGCCGTGCGGCTGTGGACCATCACGCTGGAAATCAGCGTGCTGATGGCGCAGTTCCCAAGCCGCGAGATCGCCGAACTCTCCTACAAGTTCCGCACCCTGGGCCTGGGCTACGCCAATCTCGGCGCGCTGCTGATGTCCTGCGGCCTGCCCTACGATTCCGATGCCGGCCGCGCTCTGTGCGGCGCCATCACCGCGCTGATGACCGGCGTGTCCTATGCCACCTCGGCCGAAATGGCCGGTGAGCTGGGGGCCTTCCCCGGCTATGCGCCGAATGCCGAGAACATGCTGCGGGTGATCCGCAACCATCGCCGCGCCGCCCAGGGCGACCACTTCGGCTATGAGGGTGTCGCCACTGCGCCCGTGCCGCTGGATCATGCCAGCTGCCCCGACACCGCGCTGCTCGCTGCGGCCGAACAGGCCTGGGACCGGGCGCTGGAACTGGGCCAGCAGCACGGCTTCCGCAACGCGCAGGTCAGCGTGATCGCGCCGACCGGCACGATCGGCCTCGTGATGGATTGCGACACCACCGGCATCGAGCCGGATTTCGCGCTGGTGAAGTTCAAGAAGCTGGCCGGCGGCGGCTACTTCAAGATCATCAACCGCACCGTGCCGCTGGCGCTGAAGACGCTGGGCTACGGCGAATCCGAGATCAGGGACATCGTCGACTATGCCGTCGGCCATGGCACGCTGAACGGCGCGCCGGGCGTCAATCACGAGACGCTGAAGGCCAAGGGCTTCACCGACGAGGCGATTGCCAAGGCGGAAAAGGGCCTGCGCGGCGCCTTCGACATCAAGTTCGTGCTGAACCGCTGGACCCTGGGCGCCGATTTCTGCAAGAGCCTCGGCTTCACCGATGCGCAGCTGGATGATCCGGGCTTCGACCTGCTCACCGCGCTCGGCTTCTCGCCGGCCGAAATCGCCGCGGCCAATCTCTACTGCTGCGGCGCCATGACCCTGGAAGGCGCGCCGCATCTGCGGGACGCACATCTGCCGGTCTTCGACTGCGCCAATCCCTGCGGCAAGGACGGCACCCGCTTCCTGTCGGCGGAAGCCCATATCCGCATGATGGCGGCGGCGCAGCCCTTCATCACCGGCGCCATCTCCAAGACGATCAACATGCCGAACCTGGCAACCGTGGAGGACTGCAAGCAGGCCTACATGCTGTCCTGGAAGCTGGGCTGCAAGGCGATCGCGCTGTATCGCGACGGCTCGAAGCTGTCGCAGCCGCTGCAGACCCAGGTGCTGGAAGACGACAGCGCCGACGAGGCGGTGGCCGAACAGGTGGCCGAGGCCCCGGCGGCGGCGCGGGCGCAGATCGTCGCCGAGCGCATCGTCGAGAAGATCATCGCCGGCCGCCAGAAGCTGCCGCTGCGGCGCAAGGGCTATACCCAGAAGGCGATCGTCGGCGGGCACAAGGTTTACCTGCGCACCGGCGAATATGACGATGGCAAGCTGGGCGAGATCTTCATCGACATGCACAAGGAGGGCGCCGCCTTCCGCAGCCTGATGAACAACTTCGCCATCGCCATCTCCATCGGCCTGCAGTATGGCGTGCCGCTGGAGGAATATGTCGACGCCTTCACCTTCACCCGGTTCGAGCCCTCGGGCATGGTGGAGGGCAACGACGTGATCAAGATGGCGACCTCGATCCTCGATTACGTCTTCCGCGAGCTGGCGGTCAGCTATCTCGGCCGCACGGATCTTGCCCATGTGCAGCCGGATGACCTGCGCCACGACGCGCTGGGCGCGAAGGCGGCGCCGATGAAGCAGGAGGCTCCGACGGAAGCGATCAAGGTGGCCTCCACCGGCTATATCCGCTCGAACCTCTACGTGCTGAAGGGCGGCCAGAGTCGCGAGGCGACGGCGCAGCTGCAGGCAACCGGCACCGATGGTTACGCCAGCAGTGCGGTGATGAGCGTGACCAGCGAAACCGCCGTGACCGTGAGCGCCCAGAGCCGCGTCATGGAACGGATCGCCGAGGCCCGCATGAAGGGCTACGAAGGCGATGCCTGTCCCGAATGCGGCAACTTCACCCTGGTGCGCAACGGCACCTGCCTGAAATGCGACAGCTGCGGCTCCACGACCGGCTGCAGCTGACCGCCTGACCGTTCTCTCCTCCGGAGAAAGCCCCGGCGCCCAGAAATGGCGTCGGGGTTTTTATTTGCGGCAGCCCGCCCGGCTAGGCCGCGGCGTCGTCCCGCGCCAGCGTCGCCTGCACCTGGCGATCCAGATGCGCCACCAGTTCCGGCGGCAGGTCGAGCCTGGCCACCAGCGCCTCGAGCCAGGCCTTCTCGGCGGGATGGTCGGGATCGATCGCCAGCCGCGAGGCCAGATAGAGCTCCGCCCCCTGCTCGGGCAACTGCGCCGCCCTGGCCACCTCGTCGAGCGAAACCGGCTGGGCCAGCAGGTCGAAGACGAAGCCCTTCGCTTCGGCATCCATGCCCATGTTGCTGATCTCGGTGAACAGCCGCCCCTGCTCCACGGCATCCATATGGCCGTCGGCCTTGGCGGCGGCGATCATCGCGCGCACCAGCGCCAGCTCGAAGGGCTCACCGGAGGCCGCCGGCGCCGCCGAGGGTAAATACTGCGGCTCGACATTGCTGATTTCCGCCTCGCTGGCCACCGGCGCCGTTGCCGGTTTCTGGCCTTCCTGCCAGTTGCGGAAGGCGCGGTAAGCCAGCAGGCCGAGCGCGGCCGCCCCGCCATAGGTGACCAGGCTACCCGCCATCCTGCGGCCCTTCTTGCTGCCGATCAGCATGGCCAGCAGGCCGCCGGCGGCGAGCTTCTGTCCGCCGCTCATGCCGCCGAGGCTGCTTCTGGCAAGCTCACCCAGACTGCCAAGATCAAAACCCTGACCGCCTGCCCCTTCACGATCCCGACCGCCCGGGTCGAAAGGGCGACCGCCGGGATTGCCGCCGAGGAACTGGTTGAGCAGGGTTTTCGCATCGAACATGGCCGGGATCGCCTCCTGGTATGCGGGACGTGTCACATCGCCATGCAGCAACGCGGAGGTAAGCCTGCGCGTTCCTCTCTCTTCGTATTGTCCTGACAACTCCGGCCGCAATATGCCGGCCGTGGAGACCGGAGCGTCGTGGCTAGCCCTGCCCGAAGGCCAGTTTGAGCGCCACGCCCATTTCCGCCAGTGCCTGGTTCGCCTGCGGCATCACCTTACCCATGGTGATGAAGCCGTGGATCTGGCCTTCGAATTCGCGCAGGACAACGGAAACGTCGGCCGCCTTCAGGGCCATTGCATAGGCCTCGCCTTCGTCGCGCAGCGGGTCATGGCCGGCGATCAGCACATAGGCCGGCGGCAGGCCGGCCAGGCTTTTCGCCTTGAGCGGCGAGGCACGCCAGTCGTCGCGGTCGTCGGGGCCGTTCAGATACTGCTCCTGGAACCAGTCCATGCTGCTGCGCGTCAGCAGATGGCCCTCGCCGAACCTGCGGTGCGACTCCGTATCCATATGCATGTCGGTCGCCGGATAGATCAGCAGCTGATAGGCAATCTTCGGCGCGTCTTCCACGTCGCGCGCCAGCAGGCTGACCACGGCGGCCAGATTCCCGCCGGCGGAATCGCCACCCACGGCGACCCGGCGCGGATCGATGCGCAGTGTCTTCGCCTCGTCCACGACCCATTTCACCGCCGCGTAGGCATCGTCGATGGCGATGGGGAACTTGTATTCCGGCCCCATGCGGTAATCGACCGACACGACCGCACAGCGGCCCTCATTGCTCAGCGTACGGCAGACCACGTCATGGGTATCGAGATCGCCGATCACCCAGCCGCCGCCATGATAGAAGACGAGGACAGGCAGAACCTCCTTCTTCTCCACCTCGGCCGGCCGGTAATAGCGCAGCGGAATGGGACCATGCGGGCCGGGCGCCGCGATATTGTCGACCTCCGACACTTCGGGCGGTTCGGGCGTCACCGCGCTGCGCGTCTGCTTGTAGAGCTTGCGCGCTTCCTTGGGTGTCATGGTGGAATAGTCCGGCCGGTTGGCCAGCTTCACGGCGTCGAGGAACGCTTTCGCTTCTTGGTCCAGCATGGAGGCGTCTTTTCTCTTTCTCAGCCCAGGGCGGGAAACAGACCTTTCAACCCGTTGGCAAAGATTTGAACAGCCAGCGCGGCAAGCAGCAAGCCGAAAATACGGTTCAGGATGTTCAGCCCGGTCTGTCCGAGCCGCCGCCCGATCCGTTCGGCCGCCTTCAGGATCAGCCATACCGACAGGCAGATCAGCGCCAGCACGCCGACGCTGACGCTTTTATGCAGCAGCGTGCCGCCCCGCTCCATATGGATGATGGTGGCGGAAATCGCACCGGGGCCGACCAGCAGCGGCATGGCAATCGGCACCACGCCGACAGCGTCACGGTCGGTCGCCTCCGCCTCTTCCTCCGGCGTCTGCTGCTGCGGGCTCAGCCTGGCGTTGAGCATGCTGAGCGCCATTAAAAGCAGGACGATGCTGCCGCCGACCTGGAAGGCCGGCAGGCTGGCGCCGATCAGCCGCAGGATGAAGTCGCCGGAAAAGCTGGCGACGACCAGACCGGCGAACACTGCCAGCGCCGCCGTGCGCGCGGTCGCCGCCCGGTAGGCGCGCGACCGGCCGTTTGTCAGCATCAGGAAGAGCGGAATCGCCGCGAAAGGGTCGAGAATGAAGAACAGCGTTGCGGCGAAGCGGACGTATTCGACGATATCGAGCATGACCGCTTCGCCCGCAGGCTAGCCCTTCTTTTCCGCGTCCGGCGCAACCACGCGGATATGCAGTTCGCGCAGCTGCTTCATGGTCACTTCGCTGGGCGCCTGCATCATCAGGTCCTGGGCCTGCTGGTTCATCGGGAACAGCACGACCTCGCGGATATTCGGCTCGTCCGCCAGCAGCATGACGATGCGGTCGATGCCCGGCGCGATGCCGCCGTGCGGCGGCGCGCCGTACTTGAACGCATTCAGCATGCCGCCGAACTTGCCTTCCACGACTTCCGGACCGTACCCGGCAATCTCGAAGGCGCGGTACATGATCTCGGGGCGATGGTTACGGATGGCGCCCGAGGAAAGCTCCACACCGTTGCAGACGATGTCGTACTGATAGGCGAGGATATCCAGCGGATCCCTGGTGTTCAGCGCCTCCAGCCCGCCCTGCGGCATGGAGAAGGGATTGTGGCTGAAATCGATCTTCTTCTCGTCCTCATTATACTCGAACATCGGGAAGTCGACGATCCAGCAGAACTTGAAGACGTTCTTCTCGCAGATATCCAGCTCGTCGCCGATGCGGATGCGGGCCTGGCCGGCCAGCTTGGCGGCGGCCGCCTCCTTGTCGCAGGCGAAGAAGATGGCATCGCCGTCCCTGACGTTGCCGAGCTCCTTCAGCTTCGCGATGCGGTCGGCGTCGAGGAACTTGGCGATCGGGCCTTTCGCCTCGCCGTTGTCGAAAATGATGTAGCCGAGGCCCGCCGCCCCTTCCTGGCGCGCCCAGTCGTTCATCTTGTCGAAGAAGCTGCGCGGACGGGTTGCTGCGCCCGGCGCCGGAATGCCGCGCACCACGGCGCCGTTCTCGATGTTACGGGCAAAGACGCCGAAGCCGGAACCGCGGAACACCTCGGTCACGTCGGCGAGGATGATCGGGTTGCGCAGATCCGGCTTGTCGGAGCCGTATTTCAGCATCGCCTCGCGATAGGGGATGCGGGGAAAATCCACGCTGCCGCAGTCGCGGCCATTGGCGAATTCCTCGAACACGCCGTGGATCACCGGAGCGACGGCGTTGAAGACGTCCTCCTGCTCGACGAAGCTCATCTCGATATCGAGCTGGTAGAATTCGCCCGGGCTGCGGTCCTTGCGGGCATCCTCGTCGCGGAAACAGGGCGCGATCTGGAAGTAGCGATCGAAGCCCGAAACCATGATGAGCTGCTTGAACTGCTGCGGCGCCTGCGGCAGCGCGTAGAACTTGCCCGGATGCAGGCGGCTCGGCACCAGGAAGTCGCGCGCGCCTTCCGGCGACGACGCCGTCAGGATCGGCGTCTGGAATTCCATGAAGCCCTGGTCCGTCATGCGGCGGCGGATCGAGGAGATCACCTTGGAGCGCAGGACGATGTTGTTGTGCAGACGCTCGCGGCGCAGGTCGAGAAAGCGGTATTTGAGCCGGATCTCTTCCGGATATTCCTGCTCGCCGAAGACCGGCATCGGCAGCTCCTGCGCCTCGCCGAGCACCTCGATGGAGGATGCCACCACCTCGATCTCGCCGGTCGGCAGGTTCGGGTTCACCGTTTCCGGGGTGCGGGCCACCACCTTGCCGCTGATGCTGACAACGTATTCTGACCGCAGGCTTTCCATCTGCCTGAAGGCATCCGAACCGCTCTCCGCGACGCACTGCGTGATGCCGTAATGGTCGCGCAGGTCGATGAAGAGCAGGTTGCCGTGGTCGCGCTTGCGGTGGACCCAGCCGGCAAGCTTGACCTCCGCGCCGACGGCGTCGGACCGCAATTGACCACAGGTATGCGTACGGTAACGGGACATGACGGGCCTTCAGAATTGATCTGGCGGAATCACCGGAAAAATCCGGTGAAAATCGAGGCCGAACAGGCCCTTTCGACCGCGGAAAGTCAAGACCGAGCATAGGGGAAAATCGGCGCCCGCGGTAGCCTGCGGGGATTGGGCCGGGGCGGCGGTCATGCTAATAGCCCCACCATGAACGCCGACCCCACCCCGATCACCCAAACCGAAGACCTCGCCCGTTTCTGCGCCTCCCTGGCCTCGGCGGCCTATATCACCGTCGATACCGAGTTCATGCGCGAAACCACCTACTGGCCGAAGGTCTGCCTGATCCAGATCGCCGGCCCGGACGAGGCCCGGGTGATCGACCCGCTGGCCGAGGGCCTGTCGCTGGCCCCCCTCTTCGACCTGCTCCGCAACCGGCAGGTGCTCAAGGTGTTCCACGCCGCCCGGCAGGATCTGGAAATCTTCACCAAGCTGATGGGGGAAGTCCCCGCGCCGCTGTTCGACAGCCAGGTCGCCGCCATGGTCTGCGGCTTCGGCGACCAGGTCTCCTACGAGCAGCTGGCCTCCCGCCTGGCCGGGGCCCAGATCGACAAGTCGTCGCGCTTCACCGACTGGGCCCGCCGGCCGCTGACCGAGAAGCAGATCCGCTATGCGCTCTCCGACGTCACGCATCTGCGCAAGATCTACGACAAGCTCTCCGCGCGCCTGCAGAAGACCGGCCGCAGCGACTGGGTCGCCGAGGAGATGAACCTGCTGGCCGACCCGGCCACCTACGAACTGCCGCCGGAGAACATGTGGCGCCGGCTGAAGCCGCGCACCACCAAGCCGGAATATCTCGCCGTCCTGCAGGCGGCGGCCGCCTGGCGCGAGATCGAGGCGCGCAACCGCGACATCCCGCGCCAGCGCATCCTCCGCGACGAGACGCTGATGGAGATCGCCGCCCATCCGCCGAAGACAGCCGACGATCTGGAACGGATGCGCGGTGTCTCGAAGGGCTTCGCGGAAGGCAAGATGGGGGCAAGCCTGCTGGCGGCGATCGCGGCGAAGCTCGCCAGTCCGCGCGAGACCTGGCCGGTGCTGGAGCGCGAGCCGGAGCCGCCGCGCGGCATCGGCCCGCTCGTCGAGCTGCTGAAAGTCCTGCTCAAGATGAAGTGCGACGACCACGACGTCGCCCAGAAGCTGGTCGCCTCCTCCTCCGACCTCGACAAGATCGCTGCCGACGACAACGCCGATGTGCCGGCCCTGCAGGGCTGGCGGCGCGAGGTTTTCGGTGAGGATGCCCTGCGTCTGAAGCACGGCGAGCTGGCGCTGGCCGCCGAGGGATCGCGCATCAAGCTCGTGAAGCTGAAAGGCTGAGCGTCAGCGCTTCAGCACGCGCACCTCGCTGCTGCGCCCCAGCGCCTTGCCCAGCGCCTCCGTCCTGCGCTGGACCGCCTCGCCGTCCAGCACGGCATGCCGCGCCGGCAGTTCGAGCAGGATACCGTTGCCGTTCGGCCGCAATCTGCAGTCGCTCAGGATGCCCGGCACGCCGGCGGACAGGGTCTGCGCCAGACGGAGCGCCAGACCGACGCGCTGCGCATACTCGATCTCCTCGCCGTTCAGCAGCTGCGTGGCGGGAGCGGCAACCGGGTCGCTGGCGCCTCCGGTGTAGCGGACGAACAGCATCAGCGCGAGCAGCGCGCGCTCGTTCTGCAGGATGTTGCCGAAGGGCGCATGCAGGATCGCACCCAGCGAATCCTCGCCGCGGTATTCGGGGTGCACGCGCCAGGCCATGTCGGACAGGATCGCCGCCGCCAGCCGGATGCGCTGGCGCGCCGGCGGGTCGCGTTCGAAGATCGGCGCAATGAAGCGGTCGATCTCGGCGCCATGCTCGCCGAAACGGCTTTCGCGGCTGGCCATATGCCGGCAGAAGGCCAGCAGCGGATCTTCCGCCCGCTGCTGCTCGGCAAGCAGGGCATAGGCCAGGCCCTCGCGTAGACCGTTGGCGGAGAAGACCACATCCTTCGGCTCCATCGCCTTCAGGACCCGGCGCATCACCAGGGCGGCAAGCGGCAGCACTTCCTGGCGGCGGCGCGGCACGCCCTGGGTTCGCAACAGCGATTCCTTGCTCTGCTTGGCCAGCAGCCGGCTGAAGTCGTTCGCCTCGGCCCGGCTCAGCGTGTACTGGTGGATGATCTGCAGCGGCGACTGCTTCTGCGCCATATGCACGCGGGCAATGGCGCGCCATGACCCGCCGACGGCATAGAGCGATGTGCCCTTCCATTTCTTCAGCCAGCCGACTGTGGCGAGCTGCTCGTCGATATATTTTTTAATGGCGCCGTAGGAGCCGAGACTGGGAATGCGCAACGGCCCGAGCGGCAGGGTGACCCTGTCGCCCAGTTCGTCGCCGTTGATCGCCACCAGTTCGAGGCTGCCGCCGCCGAGGTCGCCCATCACGCCGCGAGCCTCGGGAATGCCCGACAGCACGCCGAAAGCCGAATAGGTTGCCTCCTCGATGCCGCTGAGGATGCGGACCTTCTCGCCGGTATCGCGCTCGATCTGCCTGACGAAGGCCGCGCCGTTGCTGGCCTCGCGCACCGCCGCGGTCGCCACGATCTGCAGGCCTTTGACCTTCATGTGCCGCGCAAGCGCCACGAAACGCCGGATCGCCGTCAGGGCCTGCTCCGCGCCACGGGAATCCAGCGCTCCGGTCTCGCTGAGGCCGCGCCCGAGCCCGCAGAGAACCTTTTCATTGAACATCGGGGTCGGAAGCCGCAGCGGTTCGTCGAACACGACGAGACGGACCGAGTTCGATCCGACATCGATCACGCCGAAAGGCAGGAGGGCTGGAACAGCGGAGGTTTTCGCGAGCGGCTGGACGGCCATCCTATCCTGTCTTCAGTTGCAGGCGCGGAATCTCTTCCGGCTTCTTCAAAGCCTTGCCGCGTCCGGACAGGCTGGGGTTGGTCATGAAATAGGTATGCGCGCTGAAGGCGTCCGCCCTGTCGGATGCGCGCACGTATTTGTCCTCGGTGCCGAGATACCAGCTCTGCGCCTCGTCCTTCAGGTTTGCGACCATGATCTGGTCGAGAATCTGCTCGTGCACGGTCGGGTTCTCGATCGGAATCAGCACCTCGACGCGGCGGTCGAAATTGCGTGGCATCCAGTCGGCCGACGAAATGAAGACCTTCGCCTTGGGCGACGGCAGCCCCTTTCCTGCCCCGAAACAGACGATGCGCGAATGCTCGAGGAAGCGGCCGATCAGGCTCTTGACCCGGATATTCTCGGACAGGCCCTTCACGCCCGGGCGCAGGCAGCAGATGCCACGCACCACGAGATCGATCTGCACGCCTGCCATGCTGGCCTGATACAGGGCGTCGATAACCACCTGGTCCACCAGGCTGTTCATCTTGGCCCAGATCGCCGCCGGCCGCCCGGCCTCGGCATGGCGGATCTCTTCGTTGATCAGCTCCAGAAGCCGCGGCCGCAGAGAATACGGCGAAATCGCCAGCTTCTTCAGATTCTCCGGCGCGGCATAGCCGGTAAGGAAATTGAACAGATAGGTGGCATCATGGCAGAGGTCTGGATCGTCGGTGAAGAAGCTCAGATCGGTGTACACCCGCGCGGTGTAGGGATGATAATTGCCTGTGCCGAAATGCGCATAGGTATGAAGCTGGCCGCCCTCGCGACGCACCACGAGCGAAATCTTGGCATGCGTCTTCAGCTCGATGAAGCCATAGACCACCTGCACGCCGACACGCTCCATGTCGCGCGCCCATTTGATGTTGGCCGCCTCGTCGAAGCGCGCCTTGAGTTCGACCAGGGCAGTGACCGACTTTCCGGCTTCCGCCGCCTCGATCAGGGCGCGCACGATCGGGCTGTCATCCGACGTGCGGTACAGGGTCTGCTTGATCGCGACGACATGGGGATCGGCAGCCGCCTGGCGCAGGAACTGCACCACCACGTCGAAACTCTCATAGGGATGGTGAACGACAATGTCCTTGTGCCGGATCGCGGCGAAGCAGTCGCCGCCGAAATCACGGATGCGCTCGGGAAAGCGCGGATTGAAGGGCGGAAACTTCCATTCCGGCTTGTCGTCGACGATCAGCTTCTTGATATCGGCCAGGCCCAGCAGGCCTTCCACGCCGATCACCGTCTGCGGCGGCACTTCCAGTTCCTCGCAGACGAATTTGCGCAGCTGGTCGGGCATGTCGGCATTGATCTTGAGCCGGATCACCGTGCCGCGGCGGCGGCGCTTGAGCGCCGTCTCGAACAGCCGAACCAGATCCTCCGCCTCTTCCTCGATCTCGATGTCGCTGTCGCGCGTGATGCGGAACAGCCCGGCGCCGAGGATCTCGTAGCCCGGAAACAGCTTGTTGAGAAACAGGCCGACCAGGTTCTCCAGCGTCAGGAAGCGGATCTCCTCACCGGGCAGGCGCACGAAGCGTTCGACCTGGCTCGGCAAGGGCAGCAGCGCGTTCAGGCTGCGGCCGTCACGAACCCGCCGCATCTGCATCACCATCGCGAAACCTAGATTGGGAATAAACGGGAAGGGATGCGCCGGATCGATGGCAAGCGGCGTCAGGACGGGAAAGACATGGCTGAGGAAGTAGTCCTCCAGCCAGCGGCGGTCGTCGGGCGTGAGCTGGCCCGGTTCCAGCACATGGATACCGGCTTCCGCCAGTTCCCGGCTCAGGCCGCGCCAGCATTCCTGCTGCCGCTTCATCAGGTCGGCCGCGGCTTCACTGATCACGGCCAGCTGCTGCGCCGGGGTCAGGCCGTCCTGGCTCGGCTCCTCGATGCCGGCCTTGACCTGGCCATGCAGGCCGGCCACCCGCACCATGAAGAATTCGTCGAGGTTGTTTGCCGAGATCGACAGGAAACGCACCCGTTCGAGCAGCGGATAGCGCTTGTTGTTGGCCTCCTCCATCACGCGGAGATTGAAGGCCAGCCAGGAAAGTTCGCGGTTGATGAAGCGCTCGCGGGCGCTGAGCGTCACCGGCGGCCCCTGTACCGTAACCGGTGCCATGGCCGCAGCGGCCGCGGCCGCCTCGGTCGCGCCCGTCACCATCCCGGGACTCTGGAGATTGTCCGCCACTTGCTGCATATCGGATGCCTCTGTCGTGATCGGCGCCCGCCCGGGCTCAAGCTGCCGGCCGACGCTTCGGGTATAGGTCTAACCATGCTTTATGTCAAAGCGGCGACGGACCTCCATCCCCGCATCGGGAGGTGCTAACCCCTTGGTTCGCCTGTGGCTTTTACGGCACGCCAAGTCCGCCTGGGACGATCCCGGCCTGGACGACTTCGCCCGCCCCCTGAGCCCGCGGGGCTGGAAGGCCTGCCGCCGCATCGCCCGCCACATGGCGCAGCGGGGCATCCGGCCCGACCTGGTCCTGTGCTCCCCCGCTACCCGCACCCGGCAGACCCTGGAACGACTGCAGAAGCATCTGGGCGAGGACTGGACGGTCCGCTTCGAGCCGCAGCTCTATCTGGCCGATCCTGCCACCCTGCTGGCCCTGGTGCGCACGGTGCCGGCCGCCTGCCGCGAATTGCTGCTGATCGGCCATAACCCGGGCCTGGAGGATTTCGCCCGGGACCTCACCGGCACCGCGGCCGGGGATGCCCTGAGCCGGATGCGGACGAAGTACCCGACCGGAGCGCTGGCCGAGATCACCTTTCCGGCCGCCGACTGGGCGCAGGCGGGACCCGGAGCGGGCTGCCTCGCCAGCTTCGTCACGCCGGCACAGTTGAAGGATGAGTGACCTGGGGCGACCTAGTTGCTGCTGCAGGGAAGCGGCATCTGCAGCAGCCTCGGCCAGGCTTCCTCCCAGCCACGGGCATGATCGGCCTGCACGCTGACGACGGCCGCGCAGGGCCCCGCCGCGCGGGCAAAACGCGTCACAATGGTTCCGGGTACGATCCGGTCGCCGGTGCCGGTGAAATGGAGCTGCGGCAGACGGGCGAGCCGCGGCGCCAGGGCCGCCACGTCGATGGCAGCGGGAAGCGGCGTGACGCTGTGGAAACGGTTGACCGCGGCCGGATCGAGATTGCCGGCAACGCTGCGCAGGCTGGCCACGTCGCCGCGCCTGGCCGCCAGCGCGGCGGCCATTGCCGCCCCGCCTGAATAGCCGACCAGATGCAGCCGCTGGCCCGGCTGCTTCAGCTGGTCCAGAGCACGATCCAGCGCCGCGACCGCTGGCTCGTCGAACTGCCGTTCGGTCCAGACCGGGATGCTGCAGCGTGAATCGTCCACTCCATACATGCAGGGCCGCGCCAGATAGATGACATTGGCGGCAGTATCGCGAGACGCGAGGGCGAGGCCGACGGGATTGAGCGGTGTCGGATCGCGCGAGGGGCGATGACGATCCAGCCAGGCCAGCCCGTCGCCTTCGATGTAAACGGTTGCGGGCTGCTCCGGCGCGGCAAGCCGACGCCACGCCTGAATGCGATGGATGCCGGTCTCGATGCTGACCGGCTGGAGCCCCGCTCCCGTTGCCAGCCGGTCGGCCACGGCCCGGCGGTCGCCCGCGCAGCCCGCCAGCCAGAGGCCGGCGAGCAGCATGATGCAGACCGTCAGCGGGTTTCGCATCGATCGAACCTAGCGAAGACAGCCCTACAGTTACAGCGCCAGCTTTGCCCGGCCGCTGAAGGTATGGTCCCGTGCATCCCGCGCCAGGCTGCCGCCATAGCCGAGGGTGAAGGTCAGTCCGTCGCCCATGTCGATCACGTCGATCCCGAGACCGATTTCCAGACTGTCGCGCGCCATTTCGACACCCGTCACCGAGAAGCGCGATTCCGGCAGCAGCGCGAACGACGCATCCATCGTCGGGGCGTTGCCGGCAAACTGATGCGCCCAGCCCAGGCTGACGATCGGCAGCAGCCGCGTTTCCTTCCCGACCTGTATGTCGAACTCGAAAGCCGCTCCGAGCCGGCTGACGAAGCTGTCACGCGTCATCGCGTGATAGGTCAGGTTTGCGGCGCCGGCGCCGGTTTCGGTCCAGGCATCCTGCCAGTAACGCTGCGTGGTAACGCCGGCAAAGGGACGCATGACGGCATCGAACCCGGCGCTGCGGGCGATCTGGACCGGCGTGCTGACCTGCAGGCCCGCCCCAAGACTCCAGCCGTCGTTCTCGCCGCTTGCCGTGCTGGTCGCCGTGCCGATGACGATGTTGCGGCTCTGCTCGGCATAATGGCGGCCACCCATGAGCGTACCGTCAAAGCGGATACCCCAGTCCTCCAGCCGGCCATACAGGCCCAGGAAGCCGGCCTTGGAACTGGCATTGCCCCCATCGTCGTCGATATCGGTACGGCTGCCGACATAGCCGAAGGATATGCCGGCGGTGATGCGCTCGGGCTCGACGCCGAAATCCAGACCGCCGGCAAAGCCGCCCGTACGGCTGTTCGAGCCGGCGACACCCTTCTTCGCATCCACGGAGCCGAAACCGCCAAGCACGCTGACCCAGGCGCCGTGATCGCCGCCCGGGGCGCGATCGCCGGTGGCGATGCCGCTGCGCCGGCCATTGTCGGCCGTATCGCCCGAGGGGCCGAACCGCACCGGTGCGCTTGCGCCCGGCATGGCGGCATTGTGGTTCAGGACCGTTGAAACCACCGACGAGGCCGCACTGGTCGGGATCGCCGCCATGGTCGTCGTGGTCTGCCCCGAGAGCGAGGTCAGCGCCGCTGCCTTCTGCGGCGCCGGCAGGGCATCCAGAACCGTGATCAGGTTGCTCAGCTGCGCATTCCCGCGCGCCGCATCCAGCACGTCGGCCGCGGCCGTACCGCTGCTTGTGGTCGCCGCCGGCACCAGCTTTTGGGATTGCGAGGCCTTCAGCTTGATGCTGGTGCCGTCATACAGCACGGCATCCGCAATGCTGTCGCCGCCGGCCAGGATCGCGGTGTCGAACTGTCCGGTCAGGCTGCTGCC
>NZ_DATGQG010000155.1:0-29284 GCF_035304305.1 Ferrovibrio sp. | reverse complement strand
GCCTGGGCGGCGCCGGTAACCATGTTCTTGAGGAACTCCTTGTGGCCCGGCGCGTCGATGATCACATAGCGCCGCCGCTCGGTGGTGAACCAGATCTGGGTCGTGTCCACCGTAATTCCCTGGTCGCGTTCGACCTGGAGGGAATCGAGCAGGAATGACCATTCGAAATCGAGGCCGCGTTTCTCGGAAACGGTCTTCAGCTGCTCCAGCCGGCCGGCAGGCAGGCTGTCGGTGTCATGCAGCAGGCGGCCCACCAGCGTCGACTTGCCATGATCGACATGGCCGACGATGACGATGGGGAAGGCGCGCCCCCTTGCTACACCGGCGCGCAAAGCGCCGGGCCGGGCTTTCGGATGGATGGCGAGGTCGACAACGCTCATGGCTCAATCCTCACATATAGCCCGCGACGCGAAGGCGCTCGAAAGCGTCCTCCGAATCGTGGTCCATCGCGCGTCCGGCGCGCTCGGGTTCGCGGGTGACTTCCAGTTCGCCGATGATGTCTTCGATGCTGGCGGCGCGGCTGTCGATGGGGAAGGTGATGCCGATTTCGCCCAGCGAGCGGAAGCGCTTGCCCTCGCTGTTGGCGAAATACAGCGGCACCACGGGAATGCCTTCGCGCTGGATGTAGCGCCAGATGTCGAGCTCGGTCCAGTGCAGCAGGGGATGGATGCGCATATGGACGCCCCCGGGCAGCTCGGTGCTGAAATGATCCCAGAGTTCCGGCGGCTGGTCGCGGAAATCCCAGGCACCGTCGTCGCCGCGCGGACTGAAGACGCGCTCCTTGGCGCGGGTCGCCTGCTCGTCGCGGCGGATGCCGGCGATCACGCCCTTCCACTGGTATTTCGCGATCGCTTCCTTCAGGCCGAGCGTCTTGCGCGCGGCGATGCGCGAATTGTGCGGCAGGGTCGGGTCGGTGGCTTCCAGCGGCGGGCAGGGATCCTTGATCAGATCGAGGCCCCATTCCCGGGCATAGTGGTCGCGGAAAGCGTAGGTTTCGGGAAATTCCAGGCCGGTATCGAGATGCGCCACCGGAAACGGTACGCGCCCCAGGAAGGCCTTTCTGGCCAGCCAGATCATCACGTTGGAATCCTTGCCCAGAGACCAGAGCATCGCCAGCGGACGAATGCGGCTGTAGGCCTCGCGGAGAATGTAGATGCTTTGCGCCTCCAGCGCATCGAGATCGTCACGCATGACTGTCTTACGCTTCTCTTTTCTAGTCGTCCGCTCTGGTGCGGGTGGGGAAGGGGGCAATGACGGTGTGGATCCCGCATTCGGTCTTGTCCTGGCCCTGCCAGCGGCCGGCGCGGGCATCCTCGTCCTCGGCGACCGGGAGAGTGCAGGGCTCGCAGCCGATGGAGAGATAGCCCTTCGCCACCAGCGGATGGCGTGGCAGGTCGTGGGCTGCGAAATAGGCAGCGATCATCTCGGGCGTCCATTGCGCCAGCGGATTGAACTTGATCCGCACGCCGTCGGACTCCACCAGCGGCAGGTCCCTGCGGGTCGCGGCCTGGAACTGCTTGCGGCCGTTGATCCAGGCGGCGTAGGGCTTGAGCCCGCGCTGCAGCGGCTCGACCTTGCGGATGCGGCAGCAGGCATCGGCATCGCGGAACCACAGCGTGCCGCCGGCATCGTTGGCGGCCAGCGTCTTCGGGTCGGGCGTCAGCACGCGGACCTGGCTCAGGCCCAGTCTCGCCGCCAGCTCGTCGCGATAGCTGAGGGTTTCGGAAAACAGCTTGCCGGTATCGAGGAACAGCACCGGCGTGGCGGGATCGACCTGCGCCACCAGATGCAGCAGCACGGCGGATTCGGCGCCAAAAGACGAGACCAGGGCAATCTCGCCGGGGAAAAGCTCGCGGATCGCGGTCCGCAGCACGTCGAGCGTCGGGCGGCTGCGCAGCCGTGCGTTCAGGCCGGCAGCATATTCGCTCAGGTCCAGGGTGGCGAGGGCGAGCGCGCTCATTCGGCAGCCTCCTCGCGGAGCAGGTGGCGCAGCCGCAGGTCGCGCGCCGTGACCCGGCCGTCGCCGGTCGGCTGGTAGAAGACGCTCAGGGAGGCCAGCGCCTTCGCAAAGACCTCGGCGGCATCGTCGCGCGGAATCTCGAAGGCATCGAAGCCGGCGCGGTGCATGTGCAGCAACTGGTCGCGCAGCACATTGCCGGTGGCGCGCAGCTCGCCGCGATAGCCGAAGCGCTCGCGCAGCAGGCGCGCCTGGCTGTAGGCGCGGCCGTCGCTGAACTTCGGGAATTGCAGGGCAATCACGCCGAAGCGGCCGGCCTCCGGGCCGAAGGCCAGGATATCGGCAGTGTTCGGCAGCAGGATGCCGAGCGGCGCGTTGCGTTTCTGCAGCGTATCCCTCTCGGCTTCCCAGCGGGCGTGGCTGATCAGCGCCGGCCGGTCGTCGGGCAGGTAATCGCCGTCCTCCACTTTCACCCAGATATCCTCGACCACGTGGCCCTGTTTAAGCAGCGGCATAGATCGCCTCCTTGAAGGGCTGCAGCCCGACGCGCCGGTAGGTGTCGAGGAACCGCTCCTTGCCGCGGCGCAGCTGCAGATAGGTCTCGACCAGGGTATCGATGGCATCCACCGTGCGCGCCTGGTTCAGGGCCGGGCCGAGAATGTCGCCCAGCGCGGCGCTGTCGTCGGCCGACCCGCCGAGGGTGAGCTGGTAGAATTCCTCGCCGGCCTTGTCGACGCCGAGAATGCCGATATGGCCCACGTGATGATGGCCGCAGGCATTGATGCAGCCGGAAATCTTGATCTTCAGCTCGCCGATGTCATGGGCGCGCTCCCAGTTGCGGAACCGCCGCGCGATCTGCTGGGCCAGCGGGATCGAGCGGGCATTGGCCAGCGCGCAGTAATCCAGGCCGGGGCAGGCGATGATGTCAGAGGCCAGGCCGACATTCGGCGTCGCCAGCTCATAGGCCTTCAGCGCGCGCCATACCGCCGGCAGATCAGCCTGCTTCACATGGGGCAGAACGAGATTCTGTTCGTGCGTGACGCGGATCTCGCCGAAGGAATAGCGGTCGGCGATGTCGGCGATGGCCTGCATCTGCTCGGCCGAGGCGTCACCCGGCGGCTCGCCCTCCTTCTTGAGCGAGATCGTGACGATCGCATAGCCGGGCTGCTTGTGCCTCGCCGTATTGCGGCGCGCCCAGAGGCCGAAATCGAAATCGGTGCGGAAGGCCTGCGCGTATTCCGGCGCGATGCCGGCGGGCAGCGCCTCGAAAGGCGGCGGCGCGAAATGGGCCGCGATCTGCGCAATCGTTTCCTCGGGGAGCCGCAGCGCGCTGTCGCGAATGGCGGCGAATTCCGCCTCCACCTTCTCGCGCATCGCCTCGATGCCGATCTCGTGCACCAGGATCTTGATGCGTGCCTTGAACATGTTGTCGCGGCGGCCGAAGAGGTTGTAGACGCGCAGGATGGCTTCCAGATAGCTCAGCAGATCCTGTTTGGGCAGGAAGTCGCGGATCGTCTTGCCGATGAAGGGCGTGCGGCCCAGCCCGCCGCCGACGATCACCTCGAAGCCGACCTCGCCGGCATCGTTCCGGTGCATGCGCAGGCCGATATCGTGCACGCGCACGGCGGCGCGGTCGTTCGGCGAGCCGGTCACCGCGATCTTGAACTTGCGCGGCAGAAAGGAGAATTCCGGATGGAAGGTCGACCATTGCCGGATGATCTCGCACCACACCCGCGGATCCTCGATCTCGTCATGGGCGGCGCCGGCGAACTGGTCGGTGGTGGTGTTGCGGATGCAGTTGCCGCTGGTCTGGATGGCATGCATCTGCACCCTGGCCAGATCGGCCAGGGCATCGGGCGCCTGTTCCAGCCGGATCCAGTTGAACTGCAGGTTCTGCCGCGTGGTGAAATGGCCCCAGCCGCGGTCGTATTTGCAGGCGATCTGGGCCAGTCCGCGCAGCTGTTTCGATGACAGCGTGCCGTAGGGAATGGCGACGCGCAGCATGTAGGCATGGAGCTGCAGGTAGAGACCGTTCTGCAGCCGCAGCGGCTTGAATTCGTCCTCGCTGAGTTCGCCGGACAGGCGGCGTTTCACCTGGTCGCTGAACTGGGCGACGCGCTCCTCAACGATGCGCTGGTCGAGCTGGTCATACTGATACATGGCGGTCCTCCCGGGCCGCGTCGCTGGTCCGGCCCGCAGTGGTCGGGCCCTGCGCGCGGATGCGCTCGCGGAACTGGATGGGGCGGGGCGGCGAGACACTCGTGTCGACGGGGATCAGATAGGGGTCGATCACGATGTTCATCTTCGCCTGGGCCTGGGCGACGGCGAGCAGGGCGGCGCCGGCCTGCACATTCGGCGCAACGGTGGCTTCACCGATGTCGCGGCTCCAGCTCGCCACCCTGGTGAGGTAGACGACGTCGCCGGTGGCGAGGTGATTGGCGGTGATGACCTGGGGGTGATTGTCGAGTCTGGGTGCCTTGGCCATGACGGTCTCCTTCAGGCGCGCCGCCGCTGGCGGAGGGGCCGGGAGCCGGCGCGGGGTTCCGCCGCAACGCCCGGCACCACGACCACGGCAATGCCCCGCGATTCCAGATGATCGATCTCGTCGCCGATGCGGATGGAGCGGGCGGGATCACCGGCCCGCAGCCGTACCACGCGGCGGCCCGACGCGGCATGTTCCGCCAGCAGGGCGCCGGTTCCCCCATCTGCGGCAGGGAGAGCTCCGTTTTCTCCGACCGGGAGGCGTTCGGCATCCCGGCGCGCGCGATCCAGGATCTCTGGAGCCACACCCTCGTCATGCAGGATGATGTCGGCTTCCTGCAGCGCCCGCAGCGCGGCCAGCGTCAGAAGCTCGGGGTCGCCCGGTCCGGCATCGACGACATGCACGATGCCCTGCGCGGCGTCTGGCTGCGGTCCGTTGAGTTCGGCAAGCAGGGCACTGCGGGCTGCAGCCTGTTCGCCCGCGAGCGCCCGCGCCGCCACCGGCCCGTCGAAGACGCGCTCCCAGAAGGCGCGGCGCCGTCCTGCATCGGGCATGACGCGTGCAACGGTCGTCCGGAATTCGCCGGCGAGCGCCGCCAGCGCACCCAGCCGCGCGGGCAGCAGGGCCTCGATCTGGGCGCGGATGCGGCCCAGCAGCAAAGGCGCCGTGCCGTTCGAGGCAATGCCCACCGTGATGTCGCCGCGCTCCACGATGGCGGGCACGAAGAAGTCGGAGAGATCGGGGCGGTCGACGACATTGACCAGGATGCCGCGCGCCCGGGCCGCCTCCGCCACCTGCGTGTCGAGGGGATCGCCGGCCGCGCTGATCACCAGGCACATGCCGTCGAGCAGGGCGGGGGAGAAAAAGCCTGTCCGATGGGCGATGCGGCCCTGACCGGCGAGGCCGGCGAGTTCGGAATTCGGTTCCGGGGCGAGGAGGGTGACGGCGGCATGGGCCTTGAGAAGCAGCCGGATCTTGCGGGCGGCATTCTCGCCGCCGCCGACGACCAATACCGGGCGGCCGCTCAGCTTCAGAAAGCTCGGGAATGTCTGCATGCCGCGCCCTCCGCGCCTGTGGAGAGCAAATGATATTTTACACTCGATAAGGAGAGTCAATACATAAATACAGATTTATCGATATATTTAGAATAAAATACAGTAATTAAATGTTCATATTGGGCTATTACCTCTCACGTAATTGTTAAGTCCCTGAAATTCCTCATCTTGGCACTTAACGGATCAGCCAAAGGAGGTTTTCATGATCAAGGATCAAG
This sequence comes from Ferrovibrio sp., assembly GCF_035304305.1. Lineage (GTDB taxonomy): Bacteria > Pseudomonadota > Alphaproteobacteria > Ferrovibrionales > Ferrovibrionaceae > Ferrovibrio. The sequence goes on along the minus strand of NZ_DATGQG010000155.1, from coordinate 23,572 downwards.
CCCTGCGCCGCCTGCTGCGGTTCGATTTCGCCCTCTGCCTTGCCTGCAGCCTGCCCGGGATCGTGGCGCCAGGCTGGCTGGCGGGCTTCCTCCTGCCGGACCAGGACAGCCTGTTCGGTTTCCCGATGGCGACGGTGATGCTGGAACTCGGCATCGTGCTGGCCGCCTATGCGATCCTGCTGCTGGCCGTCTCGTTCCGCGGCAGCATTCCGCGCGCCTTCGTGGCGGTCACCATTGCCGGCGATGCCGCCTGGGTGATCGGCACCCTTGCGCTGCTGGCGGCTCATGGCGCGACGTTCAGCCTCGGCGGGATCATCGCGCTGCTGGTCGTGGCCGTCGACACGGGACTGCTCGGCCTGCTGAAAGCCCGGGCCCTGCGCGGCAGCGCGCAGCCGGCCGCGGCCTGAGAGAGATGGCGATGCTGGATTTGCGCCGGCCTCTCGGCAACCATGAGGGCAGGGAGACCATCAGCATGACGACCGGCATCGCCGCAGCCTCGCCCTCGATCGCGCCGCGCGACAGTTTCGGCACCCTGATGCGGCAATGGCGCCGCCGCCGCGGACTGAGCCAGCTCGAACTTGCCGAAAGCGGCGGCGTCTCGCAGCGCCATATCAGCTTCCTCGAATCCGGCCGCGCCCGCCCCAGCCGCCAGATGGCGCTGCATCTCGGAGAACTGCTCGACATGCCGCTGCGCGAACGCAACCGCCTGCTGAACGCGGCGGGTTATGCCGGCGCCTACCGCGAAAGCCGGCTGGACGAGCCGCAGCTGAAGGCGGCAAGACATGCACTGGACCTGCTGCTGAAGCAGCAGGAGCCGTTTCCCGCCGTCGTCGTCGATGCCGGCTGGACGTTGCAGCTCGCCAACCAGGCGGCGCAGCGCATGATCGCCTTCCTTCTCGGTCCGCGCTTCGATCCGTCGAAGCCGGCCAACTTCATGAAGCTGCCGCTGCATCCCGAAGGCGCGCGGCCGTTCATCACCAACTGGCCGGAAGTCGCATCCGCGCTGCTGCACCGGCTGCAGCGCGAGGCGATGGACAGTCCGGCGGCCGCTTCCGTGCTGGCGGAAGTGCGGCGCTATCCGGATGTGGACGAGCTTTGGCGCAGGGTCGACTGGGACAGCGAGCCGCAGCCGCTGATCACCTTTTCCGTGGCGAAGGACGGCCTCGTGATCAATCTGGTGACCATGATCGCCACCTTTGGCACGCCGCAGGACGTGACCCTCCAGGATCTCCGCATCGAGAGTTTCCTGCCGGCCGACGAGGCGACCGAGCAGCTGCTGCGGCAAATGGCGCAGCGCTGATTTTGTCTTGCCAAAGCACGGGTAAGGTCTAGCCTCCTCCCGAAGAGCCCATGGGAGGAAGTCATGCGTCTGTCCCAGGACCAGATCGAGGCCTTCCACGAGCAGGGTTACCTGATCATTCCGGACTGCTTCTCGCCCGAGGAGGTGGATCTGCTGCGCCGCGAGGGCGAAGCGATCTACAGACTCGACCGGCAGGAGATCTGGCGCGAGAAATCAGGCGCGCCCCGCACGGCCTTCGCCGCCCATACCTACAACGAAGCCTTCCGGCGACTGGGGCGTCATCCGCGCCTGATCGAGCCCGTCGAGCAGGTCTTCGGCGAAAAGCTCTACATGCATCAGTACAAGGTGAACGCCAAGGCGGCCTTCGAGGGCGAGGTCTGGCAATGGCACCAGGATTACGGCACCTGGGCGCGCGACGACGGAATGCCCGAGCCGCGCGCGATGAACATCTCCGTCTTTCTGGATGAGGTGATGCCGATCAACGGCCCGCTCATGTTCATCCCGAAGAGCCACCGCCACGGCGTGCTGAATGCCGGCCACGATCTCGAGACCACATCCTATCCCCTCTGGACGCTGGACAAGGCGACCGTGACGACGCTGGTGGAGCAGGGCGGCATTGTCGCGCCGACCGGAAAGCCCGGCACGGTACTCATGTTCCACGGCAATCTCGTGCACGGCTCGGCGGGCAACATCACGCCCTATCCGCGCAAGATCGTCTATCTCACGCTCTGCGCCGTTTCCAACCACATCCGCAGGCCGACCCGGCCGGATTGGATCGCGCACCGGGATTTCACGCCGATCGAGCCGCTGGCCGATGACTGCCTGATGGAGCTGGTCCGCGAAAAGCGCGAGGCGGCGGAATGAATCTCTTCACGCTGCTGCAGAAACGCGCCGCCGCCGGCCGGCCGGTACGGGTGGGCCTGATCGGGGCCGGCAAATTCGGCACCATGTTCCTGGCGCAGGCACGCCGGCTGAACGGCCTGCATCTCCTCGGCGTCGCCGATCTGTCGCCGGAGCGCGCCCGGGCCTCTCTCGGCCGGGCTGGCTGGACCCAGGAGCAGATCGGCGCGCCGGACTTTGCCACCGCAGTGAAATCCGGCGCGACGCATGTCACCGACGATGCCGCGGCCCTGATCAGGGCTGACGGACTGGAGGTGGTGATCGACGCCACCGGTTCTCCATCGGCCGGCATCCGTCACGCGCTGCTGGCCTGCGAACACCGCCGGCATATCGTCATGGTCAATGTCGAGGCCGATGCGCTGGCCGGACCGCTGCTGGCGAGAAAGGCGGAAGAAGCCGGCATCGTCTATTCGCTTGCCTATGGCGACCAGCCCGCCCTGATCGCCGAGATGGTGGACTGGGCGCGGGCGGCCGGCTTCGACGTCGTCGCCGCGGGCAAGGGCACCAAGTATCTGCCGGTCTATCATGCCGCGACGCCGCAGACGGTCTGGAAGTATTACGGCTTCACGGACGAGCAGGTGGCGTCCGGCGACTTCAATGCACAGATGTTCAATTCGTTTCTCGACGGCACCAAGTCCGGCATCGAGATGGCGGCGGTTGCCAATGCCTGCGGTCTGACGCCGGCACCGGACGGCCTTGCCTTTCCACCCTGCGGCGTCGACGACCTGCCGATGGTGCTGCGCCCGCGCAGCGACGGCGGCCAGCTGCATCACAAAGGGCAGGTGGAGGTGATCTCTTCTCTGGAGCGCGACGGCAGGCCGGTCTTCCGTGATCTGCGCTGGGGCGTCTATGTCACCTTCGAGGCGCCCAGCGACTATGTGAAGCGCTGCTTCGCAGAGTATGGCCTGAAGACGGATGACAGCGGCCGCTACAGCGCGATGTTCAAGCCCTATCACCTGATCGGACTTGAACTCTCGATTTCTGTTCTCTCGGCCGCCCTTAGGCAGGAACCGACCGGCTGTCCCGACGGTTTCCGCGGCGATGTCGTCGCCACGGCGAAGCGCCATCTGGCGGCCGGCGAGCGGCTCGACGGCGAGGGCGGCTATACGGTCTGGGGCCGGCTGATGCCGGCGGCGGACTCGCTGCGCATCGGCGGTCTGCCCATCGGTCTTGCCCACAACGTTTCGCTCAGGCGTCCGGTCGCGAAAGGCCAGCCTCTGCGCTGGGAGGACGTTGCCTTCGACGCGGATGATGCCGCGGTGCGGTTCCGCCGCGAGATGGAGCAGGCCTTCACCGAAACCCGGGCCCGCGCCGCCGAGTAACGGTCAGAGTCTCGCGGCCGCGGCACGCGTGGCGGCGAGACGTTTTTCCAGCATTGGCGCCATCGCGGGCTGCACCCGCTGCAGCACCTCCGGACCTGCCGATTGCGGCAGGCCGGCATCGAAGGGCGGCGCGGGGTTGTATTCGATGCCGAGCTGGATCGCCTTGGCAGTCGCCTCTCCCGCCATCTCGGCGACCAGCCTGAGTGCGAAATCGATGCCCGCCGTGACGCCGCCGCCGGTCGCCCGGTTGCGGTCTATCACCCAGCGCTCCTGCACCGGAATGGCGCCGAGCAGGGCGAGCTGATCATGCGATGCCCAGTGTGTCGTCGCGCGATAGCCTTTCAGAAGGCCTGCGGCGCCCAGCACCAGCGCGCCCGTGCAGACCGAGGTCACCCATCGTGCCCGTTCCGACTGGCGGCGGAGGAAATCCAGCGTTTCGTCGTCGGGCATGAGATCAATCTGACCGGGGCCGCCCGGAACGCAGATCACGTCGAGCTGCGGACAGCCGGCGTAATCCATCGTCGGCATCATGGTCAGGCCGCGGTCGCAGGTAATCGGCTCGCGGGATTTCCAGACGAGATGCACCGTCGCGCCGGGCATGCGCGCGAACACCTCGAAGGGGCCGGTGAGGTCGAGCTGGGTGAGCTTCGGAAACAGCAGCAATCCGATCTGCATCTCTGATCCTCTCTGCAGGCAGGTGCGAATGCAGGCGATCATCTCACGCCGCCAGGCATTGCGGAACAATCACGCTGTCGGGTTTTCCGCAATTTTCGGGTCTCGTCCCGCATTCATCGTCGGCTGCGTGATCACGAAGCGTTGCACGCGTCACCGGAACATCGCGCTGGCCGAAAGGTTAGGTAGGTCCCTGCACGGTGGCAGCCGTGCGGGTGTTCACAAAAACAGGAGATCACCATGAAGACCTCAAGCCTATTCACGTTCAGTGCGCTGATGCTGGCCGTTCCGGCCGTCGCACTGGCTCAGGCCGGGTCGGCCACCGGTCAGGGCAGCATGGGCAGCTCCGGCCAGACCGGCGCGAGCGATACGGCCACACCCGGCGGCACCTCCGGCAGCGGCAGCATGACCGGCAGTTCCACGGGCAGTTCCATGGGCGGCGCCGGCAAGATGAACCAGGCGCAGGCGCAGGAACTGCTCGGCGCCGATGTGAAGAACGCCCAGAACGAGACCATCGGCGAGGTGGAAGCGGTTCAGGTCGATTCCAGCGGCATGGTCAGCAACATCATCGTCTCGGTCGGCGGTTTTCTGGGCATCGGGTCCCGCGATGTCGCCCTGTCGTGGAACGATCTGCAGGTCGCCGACAACGGCCAGGCAATCACCACCACCATGACCAAGGAGCAGCTGAAGAATATGCCGGAATACCAGTACAGCGATTCCGCGCAGAAGGGCAAAGTCTTCAGTGCCGGAGGCAGCGGAACGATGGGCGGCAGCGACAGCCAGAGCGGTGGAGCGCGCAGCGGCGGCAGCATGCAGAAGCAATAGGGCGTAACCGGTCGAGAACGGAACTTCCGTGCTGACGATCCGTTCTTGGCCCAACCCGTCTCGCAAGTCGGTCAACGCAGCGTTCCGGCGCTGCATCGAAGGAGATGCACCATGACAGACAAGAAGATGACTCCAGGCCTTCTCACCACAGGTGTCCTGGCCCTGGGTGCCCTGGTTGCCTCGCCGGCGGCCATTGCCGCCTGCGACTATCATGCCCAGGCCTCCAAGGGCGGTGAATACCAGCTCGCCCAGGCCAGTGGCGGATCAGGCGGCAGCAGCGGAACAAGCGGCAGCAGCGGTACCACGGGTGGCACCGGTGGAGCCGCAGGGGCGACAGGCGGCACGAGCCCGTCCGATACGACAGGCACCACGGGCAGCGGCGTCGGCGGAAGCGGCGCCGCCGGACCCAGCGGAACGACGGGCGCCGCCGGAACCGGCAGCGGCTCGACTACCGGCGGTCCCGGGACCGGCGCGGCCGGCACCACGGGCGGCGCCGGCGCCGGGAATACCGGCACGGGTGATGCGAGCGGCTCCGGCGGTTCGAACAATCCGCCCGGCATGACCCCGGGCGGCGGCACGCCGACGCGTCCGGTACCGCCCGGCGGCAGCACGCCGCGCTAGCAGTATCTTCAGCGAAGGCGGCGCGTGGAAACGCGCCGCCTTTTGCTTTGCCTCAGCTGGTCGTCGGCCCGATGCGCCAGCGCGGTCTGGCGGTCATCACCAGATTGCCGCTCCGGTCCCGCAGCGTCACCTCGCCACCGACATCCCGCGGCGTCGACCAGTCCAGATCCGCGACCCGGCATTCCGCCGTGATCGGTCCGCGCGCCTTCTTCACGAAATCTGCATCGAGTCCGGTGACGATCCAGCGACCGTTACCCGGCTGGATGCTCATCATCGCCATGTTGGCGGTCATCTCGGCGAGATTGATCAGCGCAACCGCATGGATGGAGCGCAGGTGATTGCGCACGCGACGCCGGTCGCGGATGCGCGCCCGTGCCAGCCCCGGCTCTATCGCGAGGATGTCGGGCTGTATGGATGCCGCATAGGGCACCGTGAAGCCGACCAGGCGGTTGAACAGCTTCCGGCCCAGGGGGAAAGCGTTGAAGCGCCGCCATTGCTGCAGGATGCCGCTCCGGCCCGATGCCGCCGTCATGATTTTCTCCCGGGATAGGTCGACGGCACCGCGATGGCGGCCCAGACGAGCTCCCCGAGGCGCCTGGCGGCGGTTTCCGGCTTCAGGGCGGTCTGCCCGTTGAGCCAGAGTCGTGTCCAGGTCTGCACCGGGCCGATGGCCAGGCTGAGCAGCAGTTCCGGCGGCAGGCTGCGGATCGTGCCGGCCGATATCGCCGGCCTGAGCCGGGCGAGGAGAGGGCGCAGAAACTCCGCGGTGCCCTGCTGCAGCTTCGCTTCGCCTCTGGTGATCACGGGATTGCGCCGCTGCTCGCTCAGGAAGCGTGCCGCGGCGGGATGGGCCACTGCCCAGCCGATATGGGCGGCGACGAAACCCTCCAGCAGGGCGCGGGCATCGGTACTGTCCTTCAGAGCGGCCATGATATGGGCGCGGTAGCCCGCCAGCAGGTCGTCGAACAGGGCAGCGACCAGACCGTCCCGACTGCCGAAATGATGATACAGGCTGCCGATCGACACTCCCGAGCGGTCGCGCACTTCCTCAATGGTGGTATTGGCGACGCCCTGCGCCTCGAACAGCGCCAGTGCCGCATCGAGGGCGCGCTGGCGGCTGCCCGCGGCAGCGCGGGGGCGGTTCGACCTGTCACCGGGAGGCGTGCGGGTTCTGAGCATGTGAGAAAGTCTAGAATATAATTCTAGAATAATATTCTAATCGGCAGGCTTCAAGAGTTTTTTCTGCGCGGGCAGCTTGGCCTCGTGCATGGAGAGGATCAGATTGGGCGCAGACCTTCGGGGAGAGAAAAAACCATGCCCAACGACTTCGTCCGCCGCCTCGGCCTCCGGCACCCCTTGTTTCTGGCGCCCATGGCCGGCGAGACAGCCAAGCCGGCGATGACCGTTGCCGTATCCAATGCCGGCGCGCTCGGCTCAATCGGCGCAGCCTATATGGCGCCGCAGACCATCCGCGAGACCATCCGCACCATCCGCGCCGGCACGGACCGGCCCTTCCACGTGAATCTCTTCGCGCCGACACCATGGCAGGCCGATCCCGACAAGGTCGCCGCCTACCGCCGGGAGCTCGTCGCCGCGCATGAGGCGCTCGGTCTGCCGGCGCCCGAACTGCCGAACAGCTACCAGGAGGATTTCGACGCGCAGCTCGCGGCGGTGCTGGAGGAGGCCCCGCCGGTTTTCAGTTTCACCTTCGGCATGCCCGGGGCCGACCAGGTCGCAGCCCTGAAGAGCCGCAACATTCTGGTCATCGGCACGGCCACGACGGTGGCTGAGGCGCGGGCACTCGAGCAGCTCGGCGTCGATGCCATCGCCGCCCAGGGCGCCGAGGCCGGCGGCCATCGCGGCACGTTCCTCGACAGCGTCGAGAACAGCCTGGTCGGCACCATGGCGCTGGTGCCACAGATCGTCTCGGCGGTGAAACTGCCGGTGATTGCCGGCGGCGGCATCGGCGACGGCCGCGGCGTGGCCGCCGCGCTCTGCCTGGGCGCTTCCGCCGTCACGCTCGGTACCAGCTTCCTGCTGGCCGAAGAGATGGCCCTCGGTGCCGGATACCGCGCGCAGCTGCAGAGCGAGCAGGCGGAACAGACCGCGCTCACCCGGGCCTTCTCGGGCCGCCATGCCCGCGGTATCCGCAATGCCTTCCTCGACCGCTTCGCCGGGCACGACGACCTGATACCGGATTTCCCGGTGGCGAATGCGATGAGCCGCGGCATGCGGTCGGCCGCCTCCAGAGCCGGCCGAACCGAGTACCAGTCGCTCTGGGCCGGGCAGGCGGCGCGGCTGGCGCGGGCCGAACCCGCCGCGGCCATCGTTGCGCGGGTGATGCAGGAGGCCCGGGAAACCCTGCAGGCGACGGCCCGGCTGGGGCTCTGAGCGGCCCCCGGGTCTTGCCATCCCCGGGGGGCTCTTTAGAGTCTGCCGGTCTGTAGAACGCTGGCGCGTATGGGGCGCAGCCGGCCTTAGGGAGCGAACCATGGCGAAAGAGTTGCATCACTTCATCGGCGGCAAGAAAGTGGCGGGCCAGTCGGGCCGCTTCCTCGACGTCTACAATCCGAGCACCGGCGAAGTGGGCGCCAGGGCCCCGCTGGCGACGAAAGCCGAGGTTGAGGCCGCCATCGCCGACAGCCAGCGCGCCTTCGCCGAATGGTCGGCCACCTCGCCGCTGGCCCGCGCCCGGGTGATGTTCAAGTTCAAGGAGCTCTGCGAGAAGCATGCCGACGAGATCGCGCTGCTGATCTCGAACGAGCACGGCAAGGTGCTGTCGGACGCCAAGGGTTCGCTGCAGCGCGGCCTGGAAGTGGTCGAATTCGCCTGCGGCATCCCGCATCTGCTGAAGGGCGAGTATTCCGACAGCGTGTCGCGCGGCATCGACGTCTATTCCATGCGCCAGCCGCTCGGCGTGGTGGCCGGCATCACGCCGTTCAACTTCCCGGCCATGGTGCCGATGTGGATGTTTGCGGTGGCGATCGCCTGCGGCAACACCTTCGTGCTGAAGCCGTCGGAGAAGGATCCGTCGTGCCCGCTGCGCCTGGCCGAACTGATGCTGGAGGCCGGCGCGCCTCCGGGCGTGCTGAACTGCGTCATCGGCGACAAGGAATCGGTTGACACCCTGCTGACCGATCCGCGCATCCAGGCAGTCAGCTTCGTCGGCTCGACCCCGATCGCGCAGTATGTCTATGCAACCGCGGCGGCCAACGGCAAGCGCGTGCAGGCCATGGGCGGCGCCAAGAACCACATGATCGTCATGCCCGATGCCGACATGGATCAGGCCGTGGATGCGCTGATCGGCGCCGGCTACGGCTCGGCCGGCGAGCGCTGCATGGCGGTGTCGGTGGCCGTGCCGGTCGGCAAGGGCACGGCGGACAAGCTGGTCGAGGCGCTGGCGCCGCGGGTGCGCGCGCTGAAGGTCGGCCCCAGCACCGACAAGGACAGCGAGATGGGTCCGCTGGTGACCAGGGAACATCTCGCCAAGGTGAAGGGCTATGTCGATCTCGGCGTGCAGGAAGGCGCCAGGCTGGTGGTCGATGGCCGCAATCTGAAACTGCAGGGCTACGAGAACGGCTATTTCATGGGCGGCTGCCTGTTCGACGACGTGAAGCCGTCGATGCGGATCTACAGGGAAGAGATCTTCGGCCCGGTGCTCAGCGTCGTGCGTACGGAGAGCTTCGAGGAGGCTGCCCGCCTGCCGACCGAGCATGAATTCGGCAACGGCGTGGCGATCTTCACCCGCGACGGCGACGCGGCGCGCGACTTTGCCGCCAGGGTGCAGGTCGGCATGGTCGGCATCAACGTGCCGATCCCGGTGCCGCTGGCCTTCCACACCTTCGGCGGCTGGAAGAAGTCGGCCTTCGGCGACACCAACCAGCATGGTCCGGAAGGCGTGCGGTTCTTCACCAAGATCAAGACCGTCACCGCCCGCTGGCCGACCGGCATCCGCGCCGGCGCCGAGTTCAACATTCCGACGATGAAGTGACGCCGGTTATCCGGAAACATCACGGGCGGCAGGCATCCCTGCCGCCCGCTGCTTTTGTGATCCCATGAGTCTGCTTGAAACCTACCGCGGCAAGATCCGCAGCGGCGAATTGTCCGGCGATCCGGCCCAGGAGCTCGCGGCCGAGAAGCTGGAGCTGCTCAGCCGGCGTTTGAAGCACTACACGCCAGGCGGCGAGGACAGCTGGCTGCAGAAGCTCAGCTTCGGGCGCAAGCGCGAGCCGACGCCGCAGGGCCTCTACATCTACGGCGATGTCGGCCGCGGCAAGTCCATGCTGATGGACCTGTTCTTCGCCGCCGCGCCGGTGGAGAAGAAGCGCCGGGTGCATTTCCACGCCTTCATGCAGGAAGTGCATGCGGAAATCTTCCGCTACCGCCAGCTGCCCGAGGATTCGCCCGAGCGGAAGAAGGGCGGCGACGATCCGATCCGCCCCACGGCGAAGAAGATCGCCCAGGCCGCCTGGCTGCTCTGCTTTGACGAGCTGCAGGTCACCGACGTGGCTGATGCCATGATTCTCGGCCGTCTGTTCGAGAAGCTGTTCGACCGCGGCGTGGTGATCGTTGCTACCTCCAACCGCCATCCCGACGAGCTCTACAAGAACGGCCTGAACCGCCAGCTTTTCCTGCCCTTCATTGCCCTGTTCAAGGACAAGCTCGACCTGCTGCATCTCGCGGCGGCGAAGGATTACCGGCTGCAGCGCCTGAGCCGGTCGCCGGTCTGGTTCGCGCCGCCCGGGGATGAGGCAACGCGCGCGCTGGATCGCGCCTGGGCCCTGCTGACGGATGAGGCGGAGGGCGCGCCGGCGGAGATCGAGCTGCTCGGGCGCAAGCTTCCGATTCCCCGCCAGGCGCGGGGGGTGGCACGGTTTTCCTTTGCCGATCTCTGCGAGCAGCCGCTCGGCCCGGCCGATTTCCTCGCCATTGCGGGCCGCTTCCATACCGTGATGATCGACGGCATTCCGCTGCTCAGTCCGGCCAAGCGCAACGAAGCGAAGCGGTTCGTCACCCTGATCGATGCGCTCTATGAAGCCAAGGCGAAGCTGGTCGCCACGGCGGAGGCCATGCCGGAGCAGATCTATCCCGAGGGCGACGGTGCCTTCGAGTTCCAGCGCTGCGTCTCACGGCTGATGGAGATGCAGAGCGAGGATTACCGCAGCCTGCCGCATCAGGCGGACAGCGCAGCCTGATCTGTCAGGCCGAAATGCCGGCGATACCGCTCGAAGCAGCGGGCGCCGCAGACCAGCCTCAGCAGGGCCCCTTCCGCGATCGGCCGGGCGCGTCGCGGATCTTCCGCCACAAGCGGGCGCAGGATCTCGCGGTTCCAGCTGGCCGAGTGCTGCACGTCCAGAACGGCATGCAGGGCGAAGTAATGGCGCGCCCTGGCCGGTACGCCGAGCCGCTTCATGCCGGCGTTCACATAGACCGCGCGCGTCGGCGCCGTCAGTTCGATCACGCCGAGTGCGCCGATCGCCTGATAGGCATAGTGCCGGTTGGTCGCCAGCGCCATCATCATGTTGCCGAGCGCAAGGGCCTCGGGAACGATCTCGCCGGTTTCGGCGGCGACATTCATGTGCGCGGCGAGGCGTTCCAGCATCGGGCCATGCATGCCCTTCTCGTTGCCGCGGCCCATCTCGTCCCAGTAGTTGCGCGCCATCTCCAGTTTCGGCCGCACCGGCAGTCTCAGCTGCGTGAGCGCCACGAGGTCGTCGAAGCCGGCTTCACCGGCGACTTCCTGCTGCATGAACCAGCGCATCTGCCCGGCCGTTGCGGATTCCGCGAGCCAGGGAAACAGGGCGTCTCCCTGTCCGGGGCCGGTGTCCTTCAGGGCCTCGTACCATCGGATGAAGGCATCGGCATCTGCGGGCAGGCGTACCAGCAGCGGCGCAATTCCGGCGCGCGCCGCCTCGACGAAGTCGATCTCGCATTGCCGCCAGACCGCCTCGTCGGCCGGCGACATCCGGTCAGCCGCATCGCTGAGCTTCGGCGCGAGCCGGCCATGGTTGAATGTCGCCAAGGCATGCTGCTGCCGTTCGAAGTCGGGATGGGCGACGGGTTCAGGCTGGAGGGTCATGCAGCTTCTTCCTCTGCGGTAGCGATCAGCGCCACCACGGCGATACGATCGGCATTGCGGTAGGGTGTCGTGTCCAGTTCTTCGCCGAAGACATCGGGATCGATCTCCTCGTAGTGCCAGCTTCCCCGGAAGGCGCGCAGCAGCGGGACGAGGGCGGCGCGGAAGCGATCCTCGCCGGCGACGATCGCGCTGGCGGTATAGAGCACGAGCCGGCCGCCGGGATTCAGGCGGGGCAGGGATTCCTCCACGATCCGCAGCGATAGATCCCAGCCGAGATTGCCACCGCCATGGCGGTAGCGGCGCCTGCCCTCATCCACCAGATAGGGCGGGTTGCTGATGATGAGGTCGGCGCTGCCCTCGACGCCGGAAAGAATATCGCTGCAGCAGGTCGTGGCCCCCGTCACGCCGTTCAGCCGGGCATTGACCCCGCAGTAGTGCAGCGCCTTCTCGTTGATATCGCCAAGAACCAGCTCGATCTCGCCGCCCCAGCGGGCGGCGATGGCCAGTCCGCCCGCCCCGCTGCCTGCTCCGATATCGACGACGCGGAGGCCGGCTTTCTCCGGCCGGGGCAGGCTGCGCAGCAGCCGGGCGAAACGATAAGTGTCGGGACCGAAGAAGACGGCGTCGTTCTCCACGGTCGGATACGAAGAATGGATGAAGAGCTGTCCGTCGAGCGACGAGAAGCGCGCCAGGCTGCGCAGGCGATTGCCGTCCCGGTACAGGATGTTGCCGCGCTCCATCAGATCGAGAAGTGCATCCGGCAGCAGGTCCGGCGTGAAGGGCCGGCTCCATCCGAACACGCCCGGCAGGTCCTGCGCCATCTGGTTTTCGGAGCGCGCATTGACCCGTCGATGGGTTTCCGGGGTCGGCGTGATGAAATGGTAGTCACGGGCCAGCAAGGCCCGTCCCAGCTCCACCAATGCTGCCTGCTCTCCGGCGTTTGCCATCCTCGCCGGAACAGTTGCAGGGCGACATTGTTCCTCCATGCGAAGGGGCGCCGTCCGGCGCAGGCAGGACATGCGGTTTCTCGGCATCGGTGACGACAACAGCCTCGGTGATCTGTACCGCCAGCTGATGGCGGCCGGTCACGAAGTGAAGGTCTTTGTCGGAAATGCCGCCTGCCATGACGTGCTCGGGAATCTCGTCGAGCGGATCGATGACTGGCGGGCGATGCTTCCTTGGATCCGCGAAGCCGGAGGGGACGGCATCCTGCTTTTCGAGACCGCCCATGCGGGTGCTCTGCAGGATGAGCTGCGCCGCGAGGGTTACAACGTGATCGGCGGCTGCGCCTATGGCGACCGGCTCGAGAATGACCGCCTGTTCGGCCAGACGGCGATGCGCGATGCCGGCATGCAGATTGCTGCTTCCCGTGAGTTCGACGACTTCGCTGCCGCCGCCGCCTTTGTCGGGCAGCAGCCGGGGCGCTACGTCTTCAAGCTCAATGGCGGACTGCACTCTTCCAGCCTGAACTATGTCGGCGAAATGGAGGATGGTCGCGACATCGCGGCCCTGCTGCGCCAGATGCAGCGAACCTGGCGCGGACCGCACCGGCCCAGCTTCATCCTCATGCAGCATCTCAGCGGCGTGGAAGTGGGGGTCGGAGCCTATTTCAACGGCGAGTGCTTCATGGAGCCGGTCTGCCTCGACTGGGAGCACAAGCGCTTCTTTCCGGGGGATCTGGGCGAGCTGACCGGCGAGATGGGTACGCTGGTGACCTACCGCGATGCCGGGCCGCTGTTCGAGGCGACCCTGGGGCGGATGGCGCCGGATCTCCGTGCCCATGGCTATGTCGGGTACATCAACCTCAACACGATCGTGAACGAGGAGGGCATCTGGCCGCTCGAATTCACATGCCGCTTCGGCTATCCGGGATACGCTATTCTATCGGCCCTGCATATCGAGGGCTGGGACGATCTGTTCCATCGTATGATCCACCGCACGCGCCTGGATTTCCGCACGGCGCCCGGCTATGCGGTCGGCATCGTGCTGACCGTGCCGCCCTTCCCGCACCAGCAGGACAGGCCGGAGCTCTCACGCGGCCTGCCGGTCTTCTTCCGGACCCGCGTGCAGCCGGAGGAGCAGCGACACCTGCATCTCGACGAGGTGATGCTGCAGGACGGTCAGCTCGTCACCAGTGGCGGTATCGGCTATGTGATGGTGGCGACGGGCCGCGGCGACACCGTGCAGCGGGCGCGCGACAACGCCTATCGGCTGGCGTCCAAGGTGGCGATCCCGAATCTGCGCTACCGGACCGATATCGGCCTGCGTTTCATCAAACAGGATCGCGCCAGAATGCAGAAACTGGGATTGCTGCCCGCCGGAAGCGCCGTGCCTGCCGGCCGCGCGGCAGCGCTGGCCTGAGCCAGGGTTCAGTTCGGCAGCAGCAGATCGCGGGCGCGGTCCAGGCGAGCGTTGGTGAGCTGTGCGCCGAGGAGGTTGGCGCCCTCGAAGCGACCGTCGGTCAGGTCGGCGCCGCTCAGGTCCGCCTGGCGCAGATCGGCGTCGCGCAGATCGGCGGCGATCAGGCTGGCGCCGCTCAGATTGGTCATGACCAGCAGGGCCTTCTTGAGCTTTGCCGCGCCCAGATTGGTGCGGGCCGCCCGCGTATTGGTGCCGTCGTCCTTGATCGCGGCCAGATTGGCGTGGCTGAGATCGGCGCCATCGAGAATCGCGCGGGCGAGACTGGCGCCGCGCAGATTGGCCCTGGTCAGGACCGCGCCGCGCAGGTCGGCGAAGTTCAGCCGCGCCAGCGCCAGATTGGCATTGACCAGATTGGCATCGGCAAAGCAGGCGCGCTCCAGCAGGGCGCCCATCAGGTTGATACCCTGCAGATCCCGGCCGCTGAAATCGAAATCGCTCAGGTCGGCGCGCTGGCCCTGCCGGCCTTCCGAATGGACCCACATCTCGTGCAGGCGCAGCACCTTGGCGAGGTCTTCCGGCGCATGGCGCGAGGCAGCGGCGAAAATGGCCCCGGCAAGCTCCGGCATCGTGCGTGTACCCGGATCGACGATGGCGCCGCGCAGATCGGCGCCGGCGAAATTCGCGCCGGTCAGCTTGGCGCCGAGCAGGCTGGCGCCGGCAAGGTTGGCGCCGGAGAAATCCGAACCCTTCAGGTCGGCGCCCTCCAGCCGGGCCGAGGTCATCTGCGCCTTGCGCAGGTCGGCGCCGTTGAGATTGCTGTCGCCCAGATTGGCGTCGGCGAAATCGACATGCAGCGCGAACGCCTTCGGCATCTGGGCGCCGGACAGGTCGGCACGCTGTGCCGAGGCGCCGGAGAGGTCGATGGCGCGCCGGGTCGGGCCGCTGCTCGCCGCCTGACCGTCCGCGTCATAAACCGGTGCAAGCGCCTCGCCGCCGTTCGATTCCGAAAGATTGGCGTCGTTCAGGCCGGCGGCGCGCAGGCAGGCGCCGCGCAGGTCGGCCCAGCGCAGGTCGGCGCCGTCGAGCGTGGCGTTGCGGAAATCCGAGCCACCGCATTTCGACATCGAGAGCCGTGCGCCATCCAGTCGCGCACGATGCAGCCGGGCACCGGTGAGGTCGGCAAGAGTCAGGTTGGCGCCGGCCAGGTCGGCATCGGACAGGTCGGCATAGGCAAGCGAGGCCGGGGCGGCGTCGGAGCGACCGGCAAGATGCGCTTCATGTTCACGCAGCACCTCACGCAGCTTTTCTGCCGTGACTTTGGTCAGATGCGCGGGTGCTCCGCGGGAGAAGTCGCCCATACGCTGTGCGGCCTGTATGCAATGAAGAAAGAACCGGGACTCGGAAGCCGCAGTTTACCGGGGTCAGCCCTGCCGTTCTACCATCAGTTTCTTGATTTCGCCGATTGCCTTGGCCGGGTTCAGGCCTTTGGGGCAGGTCTGCGCACAATTCATGATGGTATGGCAGCGATACAGGCGGAACGGATCTTCCAGATTGTCGAGTCGCTCGCCGGTCATCTCGTCGCGGCTGTCCGCGATCCAGCGATAGGCCTGCAGCAGGATGGCCGGACCGAGATAGCGATCGGAGTTCCACCAGTAGCTCGGGCAGGACGTCGAGCAGCACGCGCACAGGATGCACTCATACAGGCCGTCCAGCTTGGCGCGTTCCTCCGGGGACTGCTTGCGCTCGCGCGTCGGCGCCGGGCTCTGGGTCTTCATCCAGGGCTCGATGGACGCATACTGGGCATAGAAATTGGTGAGGTCGGGAATGAGATCGCGCACCACCGGCATGTGCGGCAGCGGATAGATCTTCACATCGCCGTCGATGTCGTCGCAGGCCTTGGTGCAGGCCAGCGTGTTGCCGCCGTCGATGTTCATGGCGCAGGAGCCGCAGATGCCCTCGCGACAGGAGCGACGGAAGGACAGCGACGGGTCGATCTCGTTCTTGATCTTGATCAGCGCGTCCAGAACCATCGGGCCGCAATCGTTCATATCGATCTCGTAGGAATCGATGCGCGGGTTCTGGCCGTCTTCCTGGTTCCAGCGATAGATGCGGAAAGTGCGCACCTTGCGCTCTTCACCCGGCTTGGCCGCGGGCAGCTTGTAGGTCTTGCCCTCGGTGATCTTCGAATTCTTCGGCAGCGTGAAAGCGACCATCGTCTCGCGATCCTTCAGTAAACGCGCTTCTTGGGCTCGATATACGAGACCTCATTGGTAAGCGTGTAGGTGTGCACCGGGCGGTAATCGATGGCGACGTCGCCCTTGTCGCCGAGCCAGGAGAGCGTGTGCTTCATCCAGTTGGCGTCGTCGCGCTCGGCGTAGTCCTCGCGGGCATGGGCGCCGCGGCTTTCCTTGCGGTTCTCGGCCGAATGCATGGTGACCACGGCCTGGCGGATCAGGTTGTCGAGCTCCAGGGTCTCGACCAGGTCGGTGTTCCAGACCAGCGTGCGGTCGCTCACTGCGATGTCCGGCATCAGGCGGTACACCTCGTCGATGAGCTGCACACCTTCCTTCAGCACGTCGCCGGTACGGTAGACCGCGCAGTTGTTCTGCATGGTCCGCTGCATCCGGTCGCGGATCTTGGCCGTCGGCACCGCGCCCTTGGCATGGCGGAAGCGGTCGAGGCGGGCGATCGCCTCCTCGCCGGCATTCTTCATGTCGCGATGCTTGGCGCCCTTCTCGACGATCTGCGCGGCGCGGATCGCCGCGGCGCGGCCGAACACGACCAGGTCGATCAGCGAGTTCGAACCGAGGCGGTTGGCGCCATGCACCGAAACGCAGGCGGCCTCGCCCACCGCCATCAGGCCGGGCACCACCGTATCCGGGTTGCCGTCCTTCAGGGTGACGACCTCGCCGTGATAGTTCGTCGGGATGCCGCCCATGTTGTAGTGCACGGTCGGCAGCACGGGGATCGGCTGCTTGGTCACGTCGACGCCGGCGAAAATCTTGGCGCTTTCCGAGATGCCCGGCAGGCGCTCATGCAGGATCTTCGGATCGAGATGATCCAGGTGCAGGAAGATGTGGTCCTTGTTCTTGCCGACGCCGCGGCCTTCGCGGATCTCCATCGTCATGGCGCGGCTGACCACGTCGCGCGAGGCGAGATCCTTGGCCGAAGGCGCATAGCGCTCCATGAAGCGCTCCCCTTCCGCATTGACCAGATAGCCGCCCTCGCCGCGGGCACCCTCGGTGATCAGGCAGCCGGCGCCGTAGATGCCGGTCGGATGGAACTGCACGAATTCCATGTCCTGCAGCGGCAGGCCGGCGCGCAGCACCATGCCGCCGCCGTCGCCCGTGCAGGTATGGGCGGAGGTGCAGGAGAAATAGGCGCGGCCGTAACCGCCGGTCGCCAGCACCACCATATGGGCGCGGAAGCGGTGGATCGTGCCGTCGGCCAGGTTCCAGGCCATCACGCCGCGGCAGGCGCCGTCCTCGTCCATGATCAGGTCGAGGGCGAAATACTCGATGAAGAACTCGGTGTCGTATTTCAGCGAGTGCTGGTACAGCGTGTGCAGCATCGCATGGCCGGTACGGTCTGCGGCGGCGCAGGTGCGCTGCGCCGGGCTCTCACCGAAATTCTTGGTCATGCCGCCGAAGGCGCGCTGGTAGATCTTGCCTTCCTCGGTGCGGCTGAAGGGCACGCCGAAATGCTCGAGCTCGATGACGGCGGGCACGGCCTCACGGCACATGTATTCGATCGCATCCTGATCGCCGAGCCAGTCCGACCCCTTGACGGTGTCGTACATGTGCCAGCGCCAGTCATCCTCGCCCATATTGCCGAGCGCGGCCGAGATGCCGCCCTGGGCCGCAACGGTGTGGCTGCGGGTCGGGAAGACCTTGGAGATGCAGGCGGTCTTCAGGCCGGCCGCGGCGAGGCCCATGGTGGCGCGCAGGCCGGCGCCGCCGGCGCCCACAACGACAACGTCATAGACGTGTTCATGCACCTGGTAGCTGGCAGGCATGGGCTTAGGCTCCGAAAAACAGTTTAAGCACGGCGATGGCGGCAATGCCGCCCACCACGAAGATCGCGAAGGTGATGGCGAGCAGGGTGGCCAGCTTGGCGCCTTCGGCGTGAACGTAATCCTCGACGATCACCTGGCTGCCCAGTTTGAAATGCCAGAAGGCGGCCAGGATGGTGAGCAGCGCCAGCAGGGCGACAAGGGGATTGCCGAACGCGGCCTTGACGGTGGCGTGATCGGCGCCGGCGAGGCGGATCACGGTGCACATCAGCAGCAGGCTGAGCGGAATCAGCGCCACGGCGGTGACGCGCTGGATCCAGAAATGATGCGTGCCGCCCCTGGCGGAGCCGAGGCCGCGGACGCGCTTGAGCGGCGTGTTCATCGTCTTGTGCGGTTTCGCCATGGCGCGCTCCTCAGTACCAGAAATAGGCCAGCGCGAAGGCCAGGATGGTCAGCACCAGCGAGGCGGCCAGCGCGATCCAGGCGGTGCGGTCGGCCGTCTTGATCTCGTAGCCGTAGCCCATGTCCCAGAAGAGATGGCGGATGCCGTTGCACAGATGCAGGAACAGCGCCCAGGTGAAGCCGAACAGCACGAGGCGGCCGAACCAGGAACCGAGCACGGCCTGCGCGGTCGCGTAATGCTCGGGGCCGGCGGCCGCGGCGGCCAGCCACCAGGTCAGCAGCAGGGTGCCGAGTCCAAGGCCGACGCCGGTGACCCGGTGCAGGATCGACAGCACCATGGTGATCGGCCAGCGGTAAATCTGCAGGTGGGGGGAGAGCGGTCGTTCGACGTTCGCCATTGTGCGCCTTCAGGTGGGGACGGCGCGCCGGCGGATCAGCGGAATACTTTTCCTGAACGGCGCCCCGAAAGCGGGCCGATACTAGTCCCGGCGACCGCTTAGTCAATGTTTGGCCTGTCTTAGTTTTTAGCCAGTTAAGTACGTCGGCGGCAAGGCGTATCGCTGTCGCAGACTGTCTGAGACGAAACCCGCGACTGTCTCGCAGTTGCTCTCTACTCTCCATTCACCGCGAGATCGCCCCGCTGTTTGGAATTCTTCCGCACTGATGCTCTTATTGAGGTGCGGATCGTGCATTCGGACGCAGCGAAAGACGCGCGGCGAATCGCTGGGCGGGACGGCCGCTCTCAGCGCGCGCCGGCGAACGGTGGAAGGGCACACGGGGAGACGCAGCCTCGGCCATGAGCCTGGAGGTGAGCGCCGATTCGGGTGGTCTCGGCCCGACGCGATCCCGCGCCAGCCGCCCAATTCAGAAATTGCCTAAAATTTAGGCAATCAGGCCCGGCGAGGCATCAGAACCCAGTAATCGAGGTCCAGGACCACGCTGTCAGGGTATTTGCCGGCCTCGTCCCGATCGGGGAAGCCGGCCGCCGGCTGGTCCTTCAGCGCCAGGGTCCGCAGGCGCAGCGCGCCGAGATCCCTGCGGCCCGCCAGTTCGGCCTTTTCCAGCACTTCCGACCAGGCATAGATGGTGTGCCCGGCCAGCGTCGGATTGACATGCCGGCCGCCGTTGATGGCGGCGACGAAGCAGGCATTGGCAAGGCCGTTGAAGCTGAGCGCCCGCGCCAGGCTGATAACATGGCCGCCATAGATCAGGCGGCGGCCCAGCTTCTCCTGTCCCTGGCGGAACTGGTCGAAATGCACCTTCGCGGTGTTCTGGTACAGCCGGGTGGCCAGCATGTGCTCGGCTTCTTCGATCGTCATGCCGTCGACATGGTCGATCTTCTCGCCCGGCTGGTAGTCCTCCCAGGCATGGGGCGAGCCGGCCAGCTGCCAGTCGTAGCGGCTGCAATCCAGTCCGGCGGGAATGCAAAGCTCTTCCGGCGCAACGCGCTCGCCGAGCTTCGGCACCTGCTCTTCGCCGGTCACCGCGGATTCGTCGCGCTTGCGCACCATCACCCAGCGCACGTAGTCCAGCACCGGCTGCTCGCCGCGATAGCCGATGCTGCGCACGTAAACGACGCCGGTCTTCCTGTTCGAGTTCTCCTTCAGGCCGATGACGCGCGACACCGTATGCAGGGTGTCGCCGGCAAAGACCGGCGCCAGGAAGCGGCATTGCGCATAGCCGAGATTGGCGACGGCATTCAGCGACACGTCCGGGACGGTCTTGCCGAACACGACATGGAAGGCGAGCAGGTCGTCCACCGGGGCGGATTTCAGGCCGATGGCTTTCGCGAAGCTGTCGGCCGACTGCACGGCAAAGCGCGGGCCGTAAAGCGCCGTATAGAGCGCGACATCGCCCTGGGTCACCGTGCGCGGCGTCGGGTGGCGCAGTTCCTGGTCGAGGCGGAAATCCTCGAAATAGTTGCCGGGATTGGTCTTCGACATGTCAGGCCTGCAGCTTCTCGATCTGCGCGGCCAGCGCGGCCAGCCGCTTCGCCTGCTCGACATGCAGGTTCTCGACCAGCTTGCCGTCCACCAGCACCACGGCCTTGCCTTCCTTCATCGCCGCCTCGAAGGCCGCGATGATCTTCTGCGCATGGGCCACCTGTTCCGGGGTCGGCGCGAAGACGCGGTTGGCCGTCTCGATGGTCTTGGGATGGATCAGGGTCTTGCCGTCGAAGCCGAGCTCCAGGCCCTGGCGGCAGCTCGCCTCGAATCCCGCATCGTCGTCGAGATCGAGATAGACGCCGTCGAGGATCGCGAGATTGTAGGCGCGTGCCGCCAGCAGGCAGAGGCCGAGCGCGGTGATCACCGGCAGGCGCATCGGCGTATGCTGCGCGTTCAGGTCCTTCACCAGGTCCGAGGTGCCCATCACCAGCGCGCCGAGCCGTGCGGAGGAGGCGGCGATCGCCTCGGCATGCAGGATGCCCTTGGGCGTCTCCATCATGCACCAGATCGCCATGTCCTCGGGCGCGCCATTGGCGGTCAGCAGCGCCTCGGCCCGGCTGACCTGGGCGGCGCTCTCCACCTTGGGCAGCAGGACGGCATGGGCACCGCTTTTGGCCGCCGCGGTGAGGTCATCCTGGCCCCAGGGCGTGTCCAGTCCGTTGGTGCGGATGATCAGTTCGCGCTGGCCGTAGCCGCCGCTCTTCACCGCCTGGCAGACCTGGTCACGCGCCGCGGCCTTCATGTCGGGCGCGACCGCGTCCTCGAGGTCGAGGATCAGCGCATCCGCGGGGAGGGTCTTCGCCTTCTCCAGCGCCCGGGCATTGGACCCCGGCATGTAGAGGACGCTGCGGCGGGGACGGGCAGTGGCAGGCATGCATCAACCTCCCTGAATGTTGCGATGCAATATTATGGTGGGGCGCCACTATAAGCGGGGACCATGAAGTGGCAAGCTTTCCGCCGCGGCGGGTGCCGGCGGCGAGCCGGGCTTCGACCAATTGGGGGTTCCATGCGCGCGCTGAGTATCCAGAGCCAGGTGATTTACGGCCATGTCGGCAACAATGCCGGCGTCTTCGCCCTGCAGCGGCAGGGTGTCGAGACCTGGGCCGTGCCGACCGCCGTCCTGGCCTTCAATCCCTCCTACGGCCCGCCGGCAATGCGGCCGACCGAGCCCGGCGAGATGGATGCCTGGATGATGGCGCTGCAGACGCGTCCGGAATGGCGGCAGATCGATGCCGTGCTGCTCGGCTGGCTGGGCAGTCCGCGCACTGCGGAAGCCGCCGCCCGTGCCGCGCTGGCGGTGAAGGCCGCCAACCCGGGCGCCATCTTTCTCTGCGACCCGGTGATGGGCGACAACGACTGCGGCCTCTATGTCGATGCCGCCCTGCCGCCGGTGATCCGCGACCAGCTGCTGCCCCATGCGGACATCGTCACCCCGAACGGTTTCGAGCTGGAATTCCTCACCGGCAGGAAGGTCGACGACCTGCCCTCGGCGCTGGCAGCCTGCGACGGGCTGCGGGCGGCCGGTCCCGGCACGGTGATCGCCACGACATTGAAGCGGCGCGATGGCGGCCGCGGCATGCTGGAGGCGCTGCTGGTCAACGGCGATGGCGCCTGGCTCTGCGGAGTGCCGGATCTCGGCGAGATTCTGCCCAAGGGTGCCGGCGATGTCTTCGCCTCGCTTTTCCTTGCACGCCTGCTGAAGGGCCGCACGCCGAAGAAGGCGCTGCATTTCGCCATGGCTGGCACCTATGGCCTGCTGCGCGATGCGCTCAGCCGGAATTCGCCTGAGATGCGTCTGGCCGCCATGCAGGAGGAACTGCACAGCCCGCGCTATCTGCCCGATATCGAGCGGGTGCGCTAGGCCGTCGCTCCGCGACGGATAAAGCAGAACGGACGCCGCGGACGGCGCCCGTTCCGGTTTCCGCGGGAAAGACGGTTCAGGCCGCCTGCTTCTTCAGATGGCGGGCAGCCAGGGCCTCGGCGATCTGCACCGCGTTCAGCGCCGCGCCCTTGCGCAGGTTGTCGGAAACCACCCACATCGCGAGGCCGTTCTCCACCGTGATGTCCTCGCGGATGCGCGACACGAAGGTGTTGTAGTCGCCGGCGCATTCCAGCGGCGTGATGTAGCCGCCGTCCTCGCGGCGATCCAGCACCTGCACGCCGGGCGCTTCCGCGAGAATCTCGCGCGCCTCGTCGGCCGAGAGCGGCTCCTCGAACTCGATGTTCACCGCTTCCGAATGGCCGATGAAGACCGGCACGCGCACGCAGGTGGCGGTCAGCCTGATCTTCGGATCGAGGATCTTCTTCGTCTCCGCCGTCATCTTCCATTCTTCCTTGGTGTAGCCGTCGTCCAGGAAGACGTCGATGTGCGGGATCACATTGAAGGCGATCTGCTTGGTGAACTTCTGCTTCTCGACCGGGTCGTTGACGAAGATCGCCTTGGTCTGGCGTTCCAGCTCGACGACGCCGTCATTGCCGGCGCCCGACACCGACTGGTAGGTCGAGACGACGACGCGCCGGATCTTCGCGCGGTCATGCAGCGGCTTCAGCGCCACGACCAGCTGCGCGGTCGAGCAGTTGGGGTTGGCGATGATGCCCTTCTTGGTGTAGCCGGCCAGCGCGTCGGCATTCACTTCCGGCACGATCAGCGGCACGTCGGGATCCATGCGCCACTGGCTGGAATTGTCGATCACCACCGCGCCCTGGGCGGCAACCTTCGGCGCCCATTCCTTCGAGGTGGCGCCGCCGGCCGAGAACAGGGCGATATCGACGCCCTTGAAATCGTAATCGTCGAGCGCCTTCACCTTGATCTTCCTGTCGCCGAAATGGGCGTCCCGGCCGACCGAACGGCGGGAGGCCAGCGCGACGACCTCGGAAACGGGGAACTTGCGTTCGTGAAGGATATTGAGCATTTCGCGGCCCACCACACCGGTGGCGCCGACGACAGCGACCTTATACGCCATCTGAAGCCTTCTTTCTCTCGTCCGGCAGGTCGACACCCGGCGGACATCAGTGACACGAGACGAATGTTGGTGCCCGGCAGGTCAGCACCCGGCAGGCGAGGCGGAAATTAGGGCCGGATTCCCCGGCTGGCAAGCGCGAAATTGTCGCAATTGCAGCAGGTTCGGGCGC
>NZ_DATGQG010000154.1:0-13076 GCF_035304305.1 Ferrovibrio sp. | reverse complement strand
CGGCCGAAGATCAGCTTGCGCCCCGAGACCACGGGCAGCCAGTAGTAGGCGGCGGCGAACATCGGGAACAGCATGCCGCCGATCAGCACGTAGTGGAAATGCGCCACCACGAAGTAGCTGTCATGAACCTGCCAGTCGAAGGGCACCAGCGCGACCATGACGCCCGTCAAGCCACCGAGCGTGAAGATGAACAGGAAGCCGAGCACGAAGAGCGACGGCGTGGTGATGCGGAAGCGGCCGCGGCTCTTCGCAATCGTGGCAATCCAGGAGAAAACCTGGATGCCGGAAGGAATTGCCACTGCCATGCTGGCCGCCGAGAAGAAACCGAGGCTCAGCGCCGGGATGCCGGTGGTGAACATGTGGTGCACCCAGAGGCCGAAGCTGAAGAAGCCGGTGGCGATCAGCGCGACGACGATCAGCCGGTAGCCGACCAGCGGCGTGCGCGCCATTGTCGGCACGATCATCGAGACCAGGCCGGCCGCCGGGATGAAGATGATGTAGACCTCCGGATGGCCGAAGAACCAGAAGAGGTGCTGCCAGAGCAGTGCGTCGCCGCCGAGACGGGCATCGAAGAAAGGCCAGCCAAAGGCACGCTCCAGCTCCAGCAGCATGGTGGCGAGGATCACCGCCGGAAAGGCGAATATGATCATCCCGGCGAAGATCAGCATCGTCCAGGCGAAGATCGGCATCTTGTCCAGCGACATGCCGGGCGGTCGGGTGCGCAGGATGCCGACGACGATCTCCACCGCGCCGGCAATCGCCGAAATCTCGATGAAGCCGATGCCGAGCAGCCAGAAATCGGCATTGTCGCCGGGCGAATATTCCGCGTTGGTCAGCGGCGGATACATGAACCAGCCGCCCTTGGGCGCGAGGTCGTAGAAGACGGTGGAGAAGAAGACCAGGCCACCGACGATATAGGCCCAGATGGCGAAGGCGCTCAGGCGCGGAAAGGGCAGATCGCGTGCCGCCAGCATCTGCGGCAGCAGCATGACGCCCAGAGCCTCCATGGCCGGAACGGCAAAGAGGAACATCATCGTCGTGCCATGCACGGTGAAGAGCTGGTTGTAGAGATCCTGGGTGAGAAAGTCGTTCTCGCTGACTGCAAGCTGGGTGCGCATCAGCAGCGCCAGCACCCCGGCCAACAGAAAGAACAGGAAGGCTGCGCCGATATAGATGAGCCCGATCACCGTGTTGTTGACGGCAGTGACGATGCGGAAGCCCTTCGGCGTCGCCCAGATCCGCAGCAGATCGTCTTTTTCGCCGGGCGGCCTGGGCAGCGTATTCGGATAATCTGTCATTCCAGGCCTGCCAGGTAGGTGGCGATGAGATCCCGTTCGGCGTCGGTGAAGATGCCGTAGGGCGGCATGAGGTTCTCAGGCTTCACATGCTGGCTTTCCGCGATCCAGCGTGCGATGGACGCGCGGTCGTTGCGCAGCGTTCCCGCCGCCAGCGAATGCCGGCTGCCGAGATGCGTCAGGTCGGGGCCGATGGTTCCGCGGGCTTCGGTGCCACGGATCGCGTGACAGGCGCCGCAGCCACCGGCGAGGAAGAGTTCAAGACCTGCGGCTCGCGCTTCATCGGATGGCGGCCGCGCAGGCTGCGCCTCGCGCTGGCGCCAGATGCGGTATTCCTCCGGCGGCAGCGCAACGACGAAAAACGACATCAGCGCATGCGCCCCGCCGCAATATTCCGCACATTGCCCGCGGCTTATGCCGGCTTCGCCGGCGGTGAGGCGCAGGCGGTTGGTACGGCCGGGAATCATGTCGACCTTGCCGCCCAGATTCGGGACCCAGAAGCTGTGGATCACGTCGGCGGTTTCGAGACTGAGTTCGACAGGCACATCCACCGGCACGCGCAGTTCGTTGGCGGACTCGACCGGCTCGCCGTCCCGGTAGATCACCCGCCACCACCATTGTTCGCCGATCACCGTGATGCGCAGCGGCTCGCCGCCGGCATCCGCCGGCACCGGGCGCATCAGAATCAGCCCGTAGACCAGCAGGACAGCGAGCGTCACCGCCGGGAAAACGATTCCGCCGCCGATGATCCACCGCTCGTTCGCCATGACGGCACGCCAGCGCACCGGCCCGAACAGCGCAACCGCGGCCGCGATCATCACCAGCACGAAGATCGCTGTGCCGCCGGCGAACAGGATCCAGGACAGCAGCGCGATGCTGCCGGCTTCGGGACCGCGCGGCGACAACGCCGATTGCAGATCGGCGCAGGCGGTCGCCGGCAGCAGGAGAAGGAGACAGGCGGGGATGCGTCCGACGCCTCTCATTGCGACACCTCCGTCGCATCGCGCGCCTGGAAATAGGCGGCGACATCCGCGGCCGCGTCGGCCGGCAGGCGCGTGGCGATCACTGCCATGATCTGGCCGGGCGCCGAGAGCCGCCGCATGCCGTTGCGCCAGACCGCGAGCTGGCCCGTGATGTAGCGGGCCTGCTGTCCGGAGAGACGGGGAAAGAGCAAACTGCCGGGCCGCTCGTGACACGACAGGCAGGCGGGTACGCCGGCTTCACGCAGTCCGCGTTCGGCGATCTCGCGTCCCCGGGCAATCCGGTCCGCCTCTTCCGCCGGTTCCGGCGCCGGCCGTATGGGGAGGGCGGCATAGTGGCGCGCCAGCCGCACGATGTCGGCATCGCTCAGCGTGGAGGCCGCCTGCTGCATGATGCCGCTCTGCCGCAACCCCGAGCGATATTCTGCCAGCGCGCGTTCCAGATAGCCCTGCTGCAGGCCAGGCAATGACGGCACCAGTGCACTGGCCGGACGATCGCCTCCCGAACCGTGACACGATTCACAACCCGACAGCGGATCGGAAGCCGTCCGGTCGGCGCCCGCCAGCTGCCGGTACTGCTCCGGCTTCAGTTCCGGCAACGCCTGCAGAAACGCCACCATTGCCCAGATCTCCTCATCGCGCCCCCGGGCCGGCCAGGCCGGCATGCCGGTGAACTTGAAACCGTTCTGCACGATCCAGAACAGCTCCTGCGCCCTCCATTCACGCGCAGCGTTTGAAAGATCCGGCGGCTTGGGCAGCATGTGGCGCACCACGATTCCGGGCGGGTCGCCCGGTGCACCATGGCAGAACGCGCAGCCTGCGGCGAAATGACCGGCGCCGAGACGGATCAGCGCCGGATCGTCCAGACCGGGCGGACGGATGCCCAGGCTGTGGGTTTCGACCGAATTGCGCAGCGTAAAGTGCAGGAACCAGTTGGTGATCGGCCAATGGCCGCGGCTGGCTGCGACATTGTAAGCGCCGGACCAGGCGACAAGGACGGCGCCGATGCCGCCGAGGAATGCCAGAATGAAGATGGTCGCCATGATGTGGCGGAGGCGCAGAGCGCCGAATGACAGGCGCCAGCGCCGCATCTATATCGCCGCCTGACCCGCCGCGCTGGCCGGGCCCGGGCGGCGATCGCTGCTCCCCGTCTCCAGCGCAGCCACCCAGCCGGCCGCGATGATCACCGCCGCCAGCACGTAGCTGAGCGGACAGGCGACCGTCATCAGCAGACCGGCCTGCTGCTGGTCGGCCAGCAGCAGCGGTGCAGGCGCCTGGCCGGGATAGAGCGGCCGCGGCGCAAAGACGAGCAGCACGCCGAGCAGGCAGTAGAATTTTCCGGTCAGCAGCAGCGCAAGCAGGCCGCGCCAGCGCCGCGCCCCCTGCTGCCCCAGCACCGCACGCCAGAACCACAGGGCCGACGCAAACAGAAGCGCGGCCGGAACCAGCATCATCGGGCCATGAAGCAATGCCGTGAGCGCAGGCAGATGGGTCGCCCAGAGCAGCGCCAGCTGGAGCAGGGAAGCAGCCAGCAATGTCCGGCCACCCGCCGGACGTCGGCCGCGCAGCAGGACGGCCAGAAGCGGCGCGACGACATTCATGAGCAGGATATGACCGGCCATCATCCGCGCCAGGGGGCCGGTCTGGGCCAGGGCGAAGAGCGCGCCGCCCGCGACGGCCACCGTGAGCAGGACACCCCACCACAGCGCCGCACCGCCCCGGCGGACGGTGCCTCCCGGGCGCCTCTGGCCGAATGCGATGGATGTCGGTGAAGGATGCATGATGCCCCGAAGCTCTTTTCCGCTCGGGGTCGAACACAGGCAGAATGGAATCGTTCCGGTTTTCCGCGGAAACGCGAGGAGAGAATTCCGTAAGGGCAAACCGGTCCGTCGCCCCCCGATACCGGGTGCCGGAAGGGCGGATCAGACGCGCGCCCCGGCCACCCGTCCGGCTCTTTGACCTACCGCAATGACATGCCGCAGGGGGGCGGTATGGTCACGGCACAAGATGGATCGGAAGGCACGTCCAATGACCAGAAACCCTCTTTCGGCCGGTGCCGGCCGGGTCCTTTCGGGAACGGCGCGCTGGCTTCGCGCCGCCGCCGCACGGCTGGACCGGCAACTGGAATGGGACGGCCTGTCGGATGAGGATCGTCGCCAGGTTTCCGCCGATGTCGGCATCAGCGATGCCGAGATGACCGCCGCGATGCGCACCGGCAACGACAGCGAGGAGCTGCTCGCCCTGCTGTCCCGCCCGGCCCTGCGGCACACCTCCTATCCCCTGGAGGTTCTGCGCGACATGCAGCGGGTCTGCACCTTCTGCCCGCATCACAGGCGCTGCCGGGAATGGCAGGCCAAAGCGGCCTCGCTGGCCCGCTGGCCCGCCTTCTGCCCCAACGCCTACACCTTTGCCAGCCTGCGGCGCAGCGCGGCATCCGAAACAACCACCGCCGGGAGATGGCCATGAACTTCTTTGCAGCACTCGACCGCCGGAGCGGCCTGATGCACCGGATGATGGATACGCTCGGCGTCGATATCGAGAAGGCGTCGCATATCGCCCTCGGCACCCAGCTGAGCAGGGCGGCCCGGGCCTGCGCCTTCTGCCGCCATACCAGCGAATGCCGCCAGTGGCTCGATGCCGGCGCATCTGGCGACGATTACCGGCGCTTCTGCCCGAATGCGCAGCGCTTCGACCGATTGCGGCACTGAACCCGGATTCGCGGCATGACCGACAGTTCGAGCGATCGCGCTTCCCTGATATCGTCCCTGATCGGGCAGTACCGGGAAGTCCCCCGATACACCTCCTATCCCACGGCGCCGCATTTCCGCCCGGCCGGCGAGGATGCGAAACTGCCCGAATGGCTCGCCGCGGTGCCGGACGGGACGCCGCTGTCCCTCTACCTGCACGTCCCCTATTGCCGGACCATGTGCTGGTATTGCGGCTGCAGCACCCAGGTGGCGAAGGGCGACGACGCGGTCAAACAGTACGTCGATGCCCTGCTCTCCGAGATCGCGCTGACCGCGCAGTATCTCCCGCCGCAGGCACGGATCGCCCATATCCACTGGGGTGGCGGCACCCCGACCATCATCGGCGCCGCGGGCCTGCAGCGCGTGACGGACCGGCTGGCGGGCCTGTTCTCCTTCGATCCGGATATCGAGATCGCGGTCGAGGTCGACCCGCGCCGCTTCGACGCCGAGCTGGCTGAGGGCTTTGCCTCAAGCGGCGTCAACCGGGCCAGCCTCGGCGTGCAGAGCTTCGATCCCGTGGTGCAGCAGGCGATCAACCGGATCCAGCCGCTGGAGGATGTGCGCCGGACGCTGGAGCTGCTCCGCGACGCCGGCCTCACATCCGTCAATTTCGATCTGCTCTATGGTCTGCCGCACCAGGACATGGCGAGCCTTGCCAGGACGGTGGAGCAGGCGCTGGGCCTTCGCCCCGAGCGACTGGCGCTGTTCGGCTATGCCCATGTGCCCTGGATGCGGGCGCACCAGAAGCTGATCGACACCGCCGTGCTGCCCGACCGCGAGCTCCGGGTGCGACAGTTCCTGCTGGCGGAGAGAATGCTGAACGAAGCCGGCTATGCCAGCATCGGCCTCGACCATTTCGCCCTGCCGGGCGACGAGCTGGCGGTTGCCGCCGGCAAAGGACGCCTGCACCGCAACTTTCAGGGCTACACGACCGACGATGCCGGCACGCTGATCGGCTTCGGCGCCTCGGCGATCAGCCAGCTTGAACAGGGCTATGCCGCCAACATCCGCGGCGTGGCGACATGGCGGCGGAAGATGGGCAGAAGCGAGCTGCCGGTGGAACGCATGCTGCCGCTCAACACCGAGGACCGGATGCGCGGCGCCGTCATCGAACAGCTGATGTGCCACCTCAGCGTCGATCTGGATGCGGTGGCCGCGCGTTTCCGGCTGCCGGCACGGCCGCTGCATGACAATCTCGCGGCGCTGAAGCCGATCGCCGATGCGGGTCTGGTGAACATCGATGGCGGCCGGATTACCGTACCGCCGGCGGCGCGGCTGCTGCTGCGGCAGATCTGCAGCGCCTTCGACAGCTATCTCCCGGCCGTCGAGGGCGTTCGCCACGCCGCAGCGTAACGCGCGCTGGCGACCGCGGCGGCTTCAGCCGTCGCGGTGCGTGCGGTGAATGGCGAAGAAAACGAACAGCACCGCGAACGCCACCAGCGCCAGGCCGAAGCTCGTGATCCCGGCATCCCAGGCGCCGCCGGCGAGAAACAGCCCGATGAAGCCGAGCAGCACCACCAGCGCCGAAATGATCCAGTAACCCAGATTTTTGTCCATCGTCATTGTCTCCTTGCACGCAGGGCGGCATCGGCGTCATCGAACAGCACGCGCTGCGCCGCCCCTTCCAGGTCTTCGAACTGATTGCGCTTCAGCGCCCAGAGAAAGCCGGCCATGCCGAGCAGTCCGAGCGCCAGAGCCGCGGGTATGAGCAGAAGCAGTATCGACATCATCCTCTCCCGAGACGGAGCCGGCCAAGCCGCAGCGCGTTGCCCACCACCAGCAACGACGAGCCCGACATGGCGATGGCGGCGACCAATGGCGTCACCATACCGGCAATTGCCAGCGGCACGGCAATGAGATTGTAGACCAGCGCCAATGCCAGATTCTGGATCGCCAGCCGGCGGCTGGCGCAGGCGGCATCAAGAAATTCCGGCACGGCCGCCAGCCGGTCGCCCTGAAACACCGCATCGGCGGCGTTCTGCGCGATATCGATGCCCGACGCCGGCGACAGCGATGCGTCGGCCAGCGTCAGCGCCACGGCATCGTTCAGGCCGTCGCCGACCATCAGCACGCGATGGCCGGACGCCTTGAGCCCGGCGATGGCATCCGCCTTGGCCTGCGGGTCGACGCCGGCGCGCCAGTCGGCAATGCCGGTGGCCTCGGCCGCGCTGCGCACCGCATCCGGACGATCGCCGGAGAGGACCAGAAGCTTCAGGCCGCGGCGCTTCAGCTCCGCGACCGTCTCGGTCGCGTCAGGCCGCAGGTCGTCCTGGAAGCGGAACCGGTGCGGCGGCGCGCCCGGGCGGCTGAACCACAATTCGCTGCAGCCATCGGACATGGCGGCAGTCGCGCCGGTGAAGCGGGCGTGACCGAGCCGCCATTCCCCGTCCCCGCCGATCCACCGCATGCCCTGTCCCGGCACTTCCTCGACGCCTTCCAGCGGCAGGACGCCCGGGCCTGCCGCGGCCACCAGCGCGCGGCAGAGCGGATGCCGGCTGCGCAGGGCGAGGCGGGCGGCCAGCTGCAGATTTTCGCCGTCCTCTCCCGCCGCATTCACCAGCCGCGGCCGGCCCACCGTCAGCGTTCCGGTCTTGTCGAACACGATGGTGTCGATCGCCGCGGCACGCTCCAGCGCCGTGGCGGATTTCATCAGGATTCCGGATTTCATCAGCCGGCTGCTGGCGGCAACCTGGACGGCGGGTACCGCGAGCGCCAGCGCGCAGGGGCAGGTGATGATCAGGACGGCCGCCGCGATCAGCAGGGCGCTGCGCCAGTCCGCATCGCCGATCAGCATCCAGCCGAGGAATGACAGCAGCGCAGTCAGATGGACCACGGGCGCGTAATACCGGGCCACCTTCTCGCTCAGGCGCACGAACCGGCTGCGTCCCTGTTCGGCCGCTTCCATCAGCCGCACGATGCCGCCGATCAGCGTCGCGGCGCCGGTCGCCGTTACCTGCAGCCTGAGCGGCGCATCGATGTTGATGGCGCCGGCGAAGACGCGGTCGCCGGGTGCTACCGGCTGCGGCAGCGTTTCGCCACTCACCAGGCTGGCATCGATGGCCGACTGGCCGGAGAGAACGAAACCATCGACCGGAATCCGCTCACCGGCCGCCAGGACGACACGGTCGCCGATGGCAACACGCTGGGCCGGCCGCTGCACGACGCCGGCATCGGTCTCCACCGAGACGGGCTGGGCGGTCCAGGCCAGGAGCTGCTGCGCGGTGCGGCGTGCATAGCCGCGAGCCCGGGTTTCCAGATACCGCCCGATCAGCAGGAAGAAGAGCAGCGTGACCGCGGCGTCGAAATAGGCATGCGGGCCCGACTGCAGCATTTCGGCCAGGCTGACCGCGGTGGCGAGAATGACGCCGATCGAGATCGGCACATCCATGTTGCTGCGGCCCCGGCGCAGGGCGGAAGCGGCGGACCGGAAGAATGGCAGGCCGGCATAGGCAATGGCGGGAATGGCGATCACCGCGGAAACGGCATGCATCAGGTCGCGGGTCCAGGTGCCCATGTCGCCGACATGGCCGGACCAGACCGAGACCGAGAGCAGCATGATGTTGGCAGCGGCAAAACCCGCCACTCCCATGGCGCGCAGCAGGCTCTTTTCCTCCGCCATGCCCGCCTGCTCCACCGCATCGGGGGTCAGGGGCAGGCAGCGGTAGCCGAGGCGGCTGACCGTTCCGGCCAGTTCATCGATCAGGCCAGCATCGCCCTTCCATTCCAGTACCAGCCGGCGCGTGGTCGCCGAAACCTGCGCCCTGACCACGGCGGGATGCGCCCGCAGGGCATGCTCGATCAGCCAGAGGCAGGCGGCGCAATGCATGCCGTCGACGATCAGCTCGGCCCGGCAGCGGCCCTCCGAGACCTGGACGAATTCGCCCCAGGCGATGCGTTCGTCCTCGATCTCGCCGACCGGGCGCCCGGCGGCACGCAGCTGGTAGTAGCTGTCGAGGCCGAGCCCGCGGATCAGGGCATGCGCACCCGCGCAGCCGGTGCAGCAGAAACGCTCACCGGTCGCGACCGGGGTGGCGCAATGCAGGCAGAGGGCCTCGGCCTTGCCTGTCGCGACGGCAGGACTGCCGGCGAGCGAGGCAACGGCTGTGTTCATCTCAGTACCAGGCGTTCGGCAGCGACGAAACGCTCCTCACGGCGTTCGGCAGTAATCCGGACATCCCAGAGGCCGGCGGCAGGCAGGCGGACGGAGGCGGCATATTCGCCGTTGCCGCGATGCTGCAGGAAAACCGTCAGCGGCGCGGCATTCTCAACCGGGCGGATGAACTCCGCGCTGACCTGCAGATCATTCAGCGGCGCGGCGTCGTGATGCCAGGCCACGGCGACATTCACGTCGCCATCGGCATGCGGCTCGGCACGCAGTTCGTACTCCCAGCCAAGCTGCCGCTGCCGGTCGAGCATTTCCTGCGTCTGGGAGTATTCGACCCCCTTGCGGTAGGGATGTTCGACCACGAGGCCGCTGAAACTCTCGATGGCGAAGGCGATCAGCGTCGCATTCACCGCGATGATCACGGCAAAGCCGAGAACGAAAATCCAGGGAATCCAGCGGCTGCTGCGGTCGTCGGCCATGGTGGTCATCAGCGTCCTCCGGCAGGAGCGGCAAACTGGGTATGGACGCGCTCGACTTCCCTGCCGCTCTCATCGGTGAGAACGAAATCGAAGGTCGTCGTCTGCCGGCCGGCCCGGTCGGCGGGCAGGCGGACAAACACATGATACTCCGCCAGCGAGTCGGGTTCGATCACCATTGACAGGGCATCGCGGCTGTCCGGCGAGCCGGCAATCGACAGGTTGGCTCCGGACAGGCCATCCTGGGTCAGACGCAGCGACATGGTGTCCCGGGTCTTGTTCGAGACCTTGACCGTATAGCCGTTGCGCAGGCTGCCGTCGGACAGCGTCACATAGAGCGGGCTGCGATCCTGCTGAACCGACAGTTCCAGCGTGTCGCGCAGGAGCAGTGCGGCGGCCATGATCGCGGCGACGACAAGCAGCAGCACACCATACAGGACGGTGCGCGGACGCAGCAGCTTGAGCCGCTCCGGCCGTCTCGCGGCTCGGTTCTGGAGATTCTCCAGCGAGACGAAATCGATGAGGCGCAGCGGACGTCCGACCTTGCCCATCACGTCATCGCAGGCATCGATGCAGAGGCCACAGCCGATGCATTCGAGCTGCGGTCCGTTGCGGATGTCGATTCCGGTCGGGCAGACATGGAAACAGGCGCCGCAGTCGATGCAGTCACCCCGCCCTTCCCAGGACTGGCCGGCCTTGTGCTTGCCGCGCGTCTCACCCCGCCAGCCCTGATAGGTGACGATCAGCGAATGCTCGTCCTGCATGGCGGCCTGCAGCCGCGGCCAGGGGCACATATAGGTGCAGACCTGCTCGCGCGCCCAGCCGGCCAGCCCATAGGTGGTCAGGGTGAACAGGCCGAAGAAGAAATAGGTGGCGCCTGAAGCCGAACCGGTGAAGATCTCGCGCACCACCGTGGGCGCATCCTGAAAATACATGATCCAGGCCCCGCCGGTCGCGGCGGCAATCAGCAGCCAGACGGCATGCTTGGCCGATTTGCGCAGGACCTTTGCCGCGCTGGTCGGCTGGCGATCGAGCCGCATACGGGCATTACGGTCGCCTTCGATCCAGCGTTCGACCAGCATGAAGAGATCGGTCCACACCGTCTGCGGGCAGGCATAGCCGCACCAGACACGGCCGAACAGCGCGGTGGCGAGAAACAGCGCCAGCGCACCGACGATCAGCAGGCCGGTAATGTAGTAGACCTCCTGCGGCCAGATCTCGATGTTGAAGAAATAGCCGCGCGGGCCCGACATATCGAGCAGCAGCGCCTGGTCGGGTGCGCCCGGGCCGCGATCCCAGCGCAGCCAGGGCAATCCGTAATAGATGACCAGGCAGAAGGTCAGAACCGCCCATTTGATGTTGCGGAACCGGCCGCGCACCGCGCGGGGATAGACCTTGACCCGATCGGCATAGAGTGACGGCGCAAAGATGCCGAGTACGCTGTCCGTCTCCTTCAGCGCACTGCGATCCTCCGGCATTTCGGGCCTCGCGTTCACAACCGGCCTACTCTCCGCCTCCGAGGGCATGGACATACACGGCGAGCATGCGGATCGACGCCTCGTCGAGGCGCCCGGCCCAGGCCGGCATCACGCCGTTGCGCGAATAGGCCACGGTCTGCCGCACGGCCGCGCGGTCGCCGCCATACAGCCAGATCTGGTCGGCCAGGTTCGGCGCACCGAGTTCGCGGTTGCCGCTGCCATCCTCGCCATGGCAGGAAGCGCACTGTTCGGCGAAGATCTGGGCACCCTTCTCGTTGGCGGGCGCCTTGCCCGTCAGCGAAAGAACGTGATCGACCACGGCCTCGACCTCAGGCGCCGTCAGCATGCCGTCGGCCAGGAAGCGCGGCATCTGCGACTGGCGGGTTTCGTCATGCTGGCCACGGATGCCGACGCTGATGGTGTGCTCGATATCGGCAGGCGTACCGCCCCACAGCCAGTCGTCATCGGCGAGGCTGGGATAGCCCGGCGCACCGGTGCCGCCGGCCTGGTGGCAGGCCGCGCAGTTCTCGGCGAACAGCACACGGCCGCCCGCCACCGAGAAGCGGTTGAGTTCCGGATCGGCCTTGACGGCGGCGACATCGAGCTCGCGGATCTTCTGGCGGAACGCCGCCTGGCCGGCCGCGGCCCGCGCGATGTCGGCAGCCACCTCGTCGCGCTGTGTGTAGCCGAGCACGCCGGCGAAATACGAGTTGAGCCCCGGGACGCTCGGGTACAGCACGCTCCACACGATGGAGAACACCACAGTCGCATAGAAGACGTAGAGCCACCATTTCGGCAGCGGGTTGTTGAGCTCCCGGATGCCGTCCCATTCGTGGCCCGTCGTATTGTCGATCCCGGTCGGACGTTCTTCGGTTCTGTCAGTCATCGTCAGTCCTCTTGCCGCTCACGCAGCGGAATGGTGCCGTAATCCGACCAGCGCTGACGCCGGCTCGGCCACATGACCCAGACGATCAGTCCGGTGAACAGCAGGAAGAACCAGACCGTCCAGAGCGATCGCAGCCAGGGATAATTTTCGATGAGTGCGCTCATGGCATCCTCACTGGCGCAGGCCGCCGGGCTGGGTCTTGTCGAACTCGACCAGCCGGCCCAGCATCTGCAGATAGGCCACCAGAGCGTCCATCTCGGTCAGCCGCGCCGGATCGCCGTCGAAGTCGCCGATCGGAGCCTTGGGATAGCGCTGCAGCAGTTCCTCGGTGTCGGCCTCCGGATCGGCCTGCGCGCGCAGGTCCTTCGCCGCCGCGGCGATCATCTCGTCGCTGTAGGGAACGCCCACGACGCGCAGCGCCCTCAGGTGATCCGCGATGTCGGAATCGTCGACCAGCTTGCGGCTGAGGAAGCCGTAGGACGGCATGATCGATTCCGGCACCACCGCGCGGGGGTCGATCAGATGCGCAACATGCCACTCGTTGGAATACTTGCCGCCGACGCGGGCGAGGTCCGGGCCGGTCCGCTTCGAGCCCCACTGGAACGGATGGTCATACATGCTTTCCGCCGCCAGGCTGTAATGCCCGTAGCGTTCGACCTCATCGCGCAGCGGACGGATCTGCTGGCTGTGGCAGACATAGCAGCCCTCGCGGACATAGATGTTGCGGCCGACCTGCTCGAGCGGCGAATAGGGACGCATGCCCTCGACGCGCTCGATGGTGGTTTCGATCGTGAACAGCGGCACGATCTCGACCAGGCCGCCGATCGCCACGGTCAGCAGCGTCAGGGCGGCAAGCAGGATCGTGTTGCGCTCGATGGTGGCGTGTTTGATGAACATGCGTCTTCTCACTCGGCTGCCGCCACCTGCAGCCGCGGCTGCAGGATGGGTTCGTCGCGCAGGTCGCCGCGGGCGGTGCGCCACAGGTTGTAGGCCATCAGCAGCGCGCCGGTCAGGAACAGGATTCCGCCGGTCGCCCGGATGACATAGAAGGGATGCATCGCCTCAACGGTTTCGATGAAGGAGTACTGCAGGAAACCGAGGTTGTCGTA
>NZ_DATGQG010000153.1:0-8932 GCF_035304305.1 Ferrovibrio sp. | reverse complement strand
TCCCGTAGGGGTCGCCACTTCCGAACGGCTCTCCCGCACAGATCTGACGAGATCGCCCGTGACGAGATCATGGCCGACTCCATCGCCTGCGCGCACTGTCATGCGGGAAAACGCGTCAGGTCTGTCTCGACGCTTCGGTTTCGGGGGAGAGGCCGGACTTCTCGACGAGCTGCTCCAGACGGCCGCGCTCGGCCTGCAGGGCGGTGACCTCCTGCATCAGCTTGCCGATCGCGGTCTTGATCTCCACGGCAGCCTTTTCCCGTTCCTCCAGCATCTTGGTGCGGCGGACGATCTCCGCGCGGCTCCAGTCATAGGCGGTCTGCGCCCGTTTCTGGGCGGCGCGGATCTGCAGATACAGCCAGACTCCGCCGGGAACCCCGATGTAGAAGAAGGCGAGAACGAGAAGGGCGTCGGACATTGCAGGTGGGCTTCGCAGAAAGACGGGCCTACCGACAGGCCCGCTGTGGATAAATACCACCGGGCGACCCGTGCCGTCGACCGGCTGGCGGTAGCCGGGCGCCGGGCCGGATTGACCCGCCGGCATGATCATGATATGTTCTCATTCTTCGAGCGGCGGGTTGTCGGAGGCGACCTGGGTTGCGGGATAAGGAGGCAGAACAGGGACGCGTAGGGCCGTTTAAGAGAAAATAAGCTCAAATAAGCTCCGGATAAGCTCGGGATGCAGCATGTGATCACCGTCAGGCGGTCGGGTCGACCGTATCGGCGATCTCTTCCTTCAGATGCTGCGGCGACAGTTTCATGACCAGGATAAAGCCCGACAACAGCAGGCAGATTCCGTTGCTCAGCATCAGGGGCCATTGCGCCAGCATGATCCCGTAGGCGAGCCAGAAGGCGAAGCCGAGCACGGTGATGACATACATCCGGGTGGAGATGTCCTTGGTGCGCCGGGAGCGGATGATCTTCCAGGCCTGGGGCGCGAAGCTGACGGTGGAGCAGAGGGCGGCGAGGAAGCCGATGATGGTGGCGATCTGGGGCGTCATGGCGGAAAAACCCGCTATCGCCCGGCGGCGTTCCGCCCTGCATTTCGCCGGACTTCCGCACTGGACGGGAGCGGGCGGGCCGCTAGGGTGTCGCCATGATTCCCGTCACGTCCCGCATCAGCCTCGACGAGAGCGAGCTTGCCTTCAGCTTCATCCGCGCCTCGGGTCCGGGCGGACAGAATGTCAACAAGGTCTCAAGCGCCGTCCAGCTGCGCTTCGACGTGCGCAATTCGCCGTCGCTCCCCGAAAGCGTGAAGCAGCGGCTGGAGCGGCTGGCCGGGCGGCGGCTGACGTCGGATGGCGTGCTGGTGCTGACGGCACAGCAGTATCGCAGCCAGGAGCGCAACCGCGAGGATGCGATCACCCGCCTGAGCGAACTGATCCGTCAGGCGGCAATCGTGCCGAAGGCGCGGCGGGCGACGAGGCCGACGCTGGGCTCGAAGCGGCGGCGCCTGGATGCGAAGACCCGGCGCGGCGTCCTCAAGGGCCTGCGCCAGTCGAAACCGGGATTCGATTAACATCCGGTTACAATTCGTCATGAGGAAATGGCAGCAGGTGCCGCATCGCCGCCACAATGCTTTCGCAAAAGCCAGACGTTCTCTCCGATCAACGACCGAAAAAATGCAGTCTCTCCGTTTCCGTCATTCTCTCCTGCTGCTTGCGGGCACCGTCTGCCTTGCCGCGCCGGCTCATGCGCAGGCGCAGCGTGATCCGGACCAGGATCCGCAGGGCGTCCTCAGCTTCGTGATGGAGAATGATCTCTTCTACGATACCGACCAGCATTACACGAGCGGCGTGCAGGTGAATTACCTGACGCCGAAGGGGCGCGAACCGGCATTCGTGCGCGATGCGGCCAGCCATCTGCCGATGTTCGACGACGAGACCGACCTCAGGGTGGAGCTGACGCTGGGCCAGAGCATGTATACGGCAAGCGACAAGCGCCTCGCCGATCCGCCGCCGGGCGAGCGCCCCTATGCCGGCTGGCTCTACGCCTCGGCCGGCGTGGTGGCGCGTACCGGCCCGGTGCTCGACCAGGCTTCGCTCAGCCTTGGCGTTGTCGGTCCGGCCTCGCTGGCGCACCAGACGCAGGACTTCATCCACCGCATCGTCGACTCACCGCTGGCAGAGGGCTGGGACACGCAGCTGAAGAACGAGCCGACGCTGCAGTTCACCTACCAGCGCAGCTGGCAGTCGCCGCGCATCGAAATGCCGTTCGGATTCGGCATGGATGCCACGCCCCATGCCGGCATCGCGCTGGGCAATGTCTTCACCTATGCCAATGGCGGCCTCACGCTGCGGCTGGGCCAGAACCTGCCCGTGGACTACGGCCCGCCGCGGGTGCAGCCCAGCCTGCCGGGCTCGGGCTATTTCGAGCGCGAGAGCGGCAGCGTCGGCTGGTATCTGTTCGGCGGCGTGGACGGTCGCGCGGTGGCGCGCAACATCTTCCTCGACGGTAACACCTTCGCCGACAGTCGCAGCGTCGACAAGGAACCCTTCGTCGGCGACGTGCAGTTCGGCCTGGCGGTCATCATCGAGGACGTCCGCTTCGCCTACACCCATGTGGTCCGCAGCCGCGAGTTCGAGGGCCAGGCTCACACCGACCAGTTCGGCGCGCTCAGCGTCTCGTTCCGGCTGTAGCGCTCACAGAGGGAAGAAGGTGGTCTCGACCTCTTCATGCGCGAAGACGCTGTCGTCGCGCCGCAGGTCGGGCAGCACATAGATGGTGGCGCCGATCATCTGCCGCACCGCACCCGTGGCGTCGCCCAGTGGCAGCAGCAGACGTTCGCCGCTGCCGGTCGCCTGGGGGTCGAGGAAGACGCGGCCGGCTGCATGCATGATTGCCGGTTCCTCGCAGACACGGAGATAGCGGCCGCGCACGGTTTCCAGGGCGGCTTCCGGCACGATCTCCTCCAGCGTCAGGCCGCGCGCCGCCTTCGGCATCAGGTTGCGGATTTCCTCGCCGGCGAGCCGCAGGGTGAGGCGTCGCGTTTCTGGCTCGAAGTCGTAGAGGAAGACATGCGGCAGCAGGGCGGGAAAATCGGCCGGGCCGATATCCTCGCGCCGCGTGACGCGGGCATCACCCCGTCGGGCGAACCAGGTCTCGGCCAGTCGGCGCAGGCGCGGCGACCGGATGTAATCCAGGATCTCTTTCTGCACGGCGCGCCGATCTTGCCTCAGACCGGTCGCGCGTCCAACTGCCGGCGGGATTATTCCGCTGCCTGCGGCAGCGCGGCGAGGCTGGCCGTAAAGGCCGCGAGTGTTTTTGCAAGTGACTCGCCGTCCGGATCGGCCAGTGCCGCGGTGCGCGCCTGCACGACGGCATCGGCCGCGGCGTCGGGCGCAATGCGGCCCGACAATGCCGGCAGGATCACCCTATCGCGGATGGCGAGATAGTTGCCGAGCCCACGCCTGTAGGTATCGCCATAGCCTTTGATCAGGCGAGCGCATTCGGTGATTTCGCGGGCGAGGTGGAGGTCGAGCGCGGCGGCCCTGCGGATCAGGTCCAGCCATTCCTCGATGCGCTGCTGCTCCTCGGCATAGCGGAAGCTGTGTTTCCGCCAGCGGCGCAGGCCGGCCAGCAGGCGGAAGCGCAGATACCCGCCCAGCCGGTTCGACCGCACCTGCATGCCGAAATGGACCCTGTCGATCCAGCCGCGCCGGACGCTGAGAGCGATTATCGCACGCGCCAGTTTCGGCGGCAGCAGCGAGGCGATCTCCTCGATGCCTGGCTTGACGAAATCCGCCACCGCGTAGGGCTGGCCGGGCTTTACGCGCGTTTCGAGCTCGATGGCGGCGAAGCGCTCGGGCTTGATCTTCAGCTGCGCCACGCGGATGACGTCCTCGAAGCTCATGCGCAGCGCCAGGTGCCGTGCGACTTCCGCCGTCAGCGCCTCGTCGCCGATCGCCGCGATGGTTTCGAGCCGCTGCAGATAGAGCCGCGCGTAGGCCTCGTCCTGGTAATCGGTCAGACGCTTCACGCCCTCATCGGCGAAACGCTGCATCGGCGTGGCCGGCACGGGAGCCAATTCGGCACGGCCGCCGCCGTGATTGAGCCCGAAGCGGAAGCCGGCCAGATTGCTCTCCACCGACTTGCCGTCGCTTCGGATGCTGGCCTCGAAGGCGTCAACGGGGATGGGCAGGGCGCCTGAGCCGGCCAGCGCGCCGAGCAGTACGGCATTCAGGATGCTGCCGGATTCCTTCGCGGCGTCGTCCATGTCGAACAGGATGCGGTCGCGCGAGAAGTCGCGGGCGGCGCGGAACAGCTTGCCGGTGTCGTAGCGGCCGTCGCCCATGGCGCTGCGCTCGGCGATGGCGAAGACGCGATGCGTCGAAGCGATCAGGAGGGTGCGGTCTGGCGTGACATAGCCGTTGGCGATGGCACGGCCGGCCTCGACGAACTCGCTGGCGATCATCACGTCGACCTGGCCCGGGGCGGGATTGAGCGACATGACGGGCCGCTGCGCCGTTTTCTCCGGCCAGATCTCGATGTAATAGGTAGTAGCGCCGGTGCGCTGCGCCACGCCGGGGATCGAGGTGGCCTGAACCGGGTAGCCTTCGCGCTGGGCCGCGCCGGTGATCCAGCCGGTCAGCACGCCGCCGCCTTCGCCGCCCATGGCGGCGATCAGGATGCAGATCGGGCACGTCGCGGCCATGCTCACTCTCCCGCTGCCGGCTGCGGCGCCGGAGCAGCCTTGCCGCCCAGCCAGCCGATCAGGGTGCGGTGGATGCGGTCGGACAGGCGATCCCACCAGCCCGGGTTATGCACGATGTCGGTCCGGTAGAAGGACGGGCAGAGCACGGCGGCATGGGCCACCTCGCCGCAATGACCGCAGCCGACGCAGCCCGAATTCACGCTTGCCACCGGATCGGTGCGCAGCGGATCGGGATTGGGCTTGATGGTGAGCGACGGACAGCCCGAAAGCCGGATGCAGGAATGGTCGCCGGTACAGATCGCGTCATCCACGCCGAAGCGGGTGCGCACCACGCGGGCGCCGGATTTCAGCGCCGCGGCTTCCTCGCCGCGCAGCCGGCGCTGGCGCGCCAGCTGGCATTCGCCGTCGGCGATGATCACCTTCAGGCCCTTCTGCGCCGTGGTCATCGCCTCGCGCAGGCTCTTCACCATCTCGGGCAGGCTGTAGCTGCGGATGCGCCGGACCCAGCGGGCGCCGAGCGCCTTCACCGTCGTCTCGATATCCGAGCCGCCGGGACTGGAATCCAGGCGGTTGCCGGCGGAGGACGGCAGGTACTGCACGCCGGTCGCCGAGGTATAGCCGTTCTGCATGACGACCAGGACGCCGTCGCCGCGGTTGAAGATCGAGGAGGCGACGCCGCTGAGCACGCCGTTATGCCAGAAGCCGCCATCGCCCATGATCGCCAGCGGGCGCTTGCTCGACAGCGGCCCGACGCCGGCGGCGGAGGCCAGCGACATGCCGTAGCCGAGGATCGAGTTGCCGAGGCTGAACGGTGCGAAGGTCGCCAGCGCATGGCAGCCGATATCGGCGGCGACATGCAGCTTGCCGACATCGCGCTCGACCAGTTTGATGGCGGTGAAGACCGGCCGTTCGGGGCAGCCGGTGCAGAAGGTTGGCGGCCGCATCGGCAGGTTCGGGCCGATCAGCGCCTGCGCCGCCTTGCGGGTTTCCAGCGCCTGACCGAAGGCGGCCTCGGCCGCGGCCAGGTCGATCTGCGGCTGCTCGGCCCTGATGAAGGCGATGAGGCCGCGGGTCAGCGCCTCGATCGTGTATTCGCCGGCGGCTGGCAGCATGCCCTTGCCGTGCACGCGGGTGTTGATGTCGGCCTTGCGCAGGGTGGCGTGGAGGGCCTGCTCGATGTAGTCGGGCGAACCTTCCTCGACCATCAGCACGGCGCGCTTGCCGGCGCAGAACTGTGACAGCTGCTCGGGCACCAGCGGATAGGTGACGTTGAGAACGAGGGTCGGCACGCGGCTGTTGCCGAAGGCATCGCTCAGGCCCAGATTCATCAACGCGCGGTTCAGCGCGTTGTAGAGGCCGCCCTGGACAATGATACCGATCTCCGACAGATCGCCCGGCATTACCTCGTTCAGGCCGCGCTCGAGGATGAATTTGCGCGCCGCCGGCATGCGCTGCTCCAGCTTCAGCCGTTCCTGCATGAAGGTGGCGGGCGGATGGGCAAGGCGGTCGTAGTTGAAAGTTGCCGGATCGGGCAGGGGGCTGTTGCGCGAGACCTTTGCAGCGATGTTGTCCTTTGCAACGAACTCGCCCGTGACATGGCAGGCGCGGATGCGCAGTTCCAGCATCACCGGCGTGTTGGAGGCTTCCGAGAGCTCGAAGCCCTGTTCGACGCAGCGCACGATGGTCGGCAGGTCGGGGCGCGGATCGAGCAGCCACATCGACGATTTCATCGCATAGGCGTGGCTGCGTTCCTGGATCACACTGGCGCCTTCGCCGTAATCCTCGCCGACCACGATCAGCGCGCCGCCGATCACGCCGGCGGAAGCGAGGTTGCTGAGCGCGTCGGAGGCCACGTTGGTGCCGACGATGGCCTTCCAGGTTACCGCGCCGCGGGCGGGATAGTTGATTGAGGCGCCGAGCAGAGCGGCGGCCGAGGCCTCGTTGGTGCAGGTCTCGAGATGGATGCCGAGGTCGTCGAGAATGTCCTGGCTCTGCACCAGAACGTCGATCAGGTGCGAGACCGGTGCGCCCTGATAGCCGCCGACATAGGAGACGCCGGACTGCAGCAGGGCCTTGGTGACCGCAAGGATGCCTTCGCCCCGGAAGATTTCCCCGCTTTTCAGCCGCAGACTTTCGATCTCTTTCGCGAAAGAGCGTTCCATGGCGTTTCTCCCAGGTGGCGGAGTCTCCCATCGATACCCGCAGGCGTCAATGATTAGTTGGACTTCAAACGAAATCGTCTGGACACCTCCGGATGCCGCTGATAGGTTTGCGGCACAGGGCGGCCCGCCAGAAAAACAAGAGGCAGCCCACGACGCGGAGGAAACAACCATGACCATCACACGTCATCTTCTTGCCTGCGCCGCCCTGCTCGGGTTGGGTGCATCTTTTGGCCTCGGCGCTGCACCGGCTGTCGCGCAGGACAAGACCGTCACGCTGCGGCTGGGACACTGGCTGCCGCCGGCGCATCCGCTGCATCCGGCCTGGCAGGAATGGGGCAAGTCTCTCGAGCAGGCGACCAACGGCACGCTGAAGATCCAGATCTTCCCGGCGCAGCAGCTCGGCGCCGCCAAGGACCATTACGACATGGCGCGCGACGGCGTGGCCGACCTGACATACGTGAATCCGGGCTACACGCCGGGCCGCTTTCCGGTGATCGCCGGTAGCGAGCTGCCGTTCCTGTTCTCCAACGGCAAGAGCGGCTCGGCCGCGATCGATGCCTGGTACCGGAAATATGCCCCCAAGGAGATGCCAGACGTGAAAGTCTGCATGGCCTTCGTACATGATCCCGGCACCTTCCACGGCAAGGTGAAGATCTCCAAGCCCGACGATGTGAAGGGACTCAAGATCCGTCCCGGCAATGCGACCGTGGCGCGTCTGGTGACCATGGCGGGCGGCACCAACATCCAGGTCACGGCGCCGGAAGCGCGCGATGCGCTGGAACGTGGCCTGGCCGATGCGCTCACCTTCCCGTGGGACAGCCTGTTCATCTTCGGCATCGACAAGGCGGTGAAGTATCACATGGATGCGC
The DNA here is from genome assembly GCF_035304305.1 of Ferrovibrio sp. Lineage (GTDB taxonomy): Bacteria > Pseudomonadota > Alphaproteobacteria > Ferrovibrionales > Ferrovibrionaceae > Ferrovibrio. The sequence goes on along the minus strand of NZ_DATGQG010000153.1, from coordinate 1,247 downwards.
CGCTCTATATCAGCAACTTCGTGCTGGCGATGAACAAGGCCGCTTACGAGAAGCTCTCCGCCAGCCAGAAGAAGGCGATGGACGAGCACTGCACCTCGGAATGGTCGGAGAAGGTGAATACCGGGTGGTCCGATGCCGAAGCCGCGGGCAAGGCCAAGATGCTGGCGCTTCCGGGGCATGAAGCCGTGAAGCCCGACATGGCTGCCTGGAACAAACTGGCCGAGGACATGACCAAGGCCTGGTACGAGGACGTCAAGAAGGTCGGCGTCAACGGCGAGCAGGCCCTGAGCGAGCTCAAGGCCGAGCTCAAGAAGCGGAACGCCGCCGCGTTCTGAGTCCGGGGGGAAGGGAGGGCGGCTGCCACACCGGCGGCCGCCTTCTTTATATCCCGTCATCGTGTACCGCTGCTAAGCTGCTGCCATGACCCGATTCATCGAGAAGGTCGAGCTGATCGCCGGGCTGCTGCTCGGCGCCATCGCGCTGCTGACCTTCTGCGCGGTGATGGCGCGCTGGCTGTTCAACTACGGCATTCCCGACGCCTTTGACTTTTCCCGCCTGCTGCTCGGCACGGCCATGTTCTGGGGCATCGCGCTGGCGGGCTTCCACAACCGTCATATCCAGGTGGATGGCCTCTGGGAGATCTGCCCGTCCTGGGCGCGGCGCGGGATGGATATCTTCGCCACGCTGGTCACGCTCGGCTTTTTCGCGCTGTTTGCCTGGATGCTGCATTCGAAGGTACTGAGCGTCTATGCCAGCAATGAGCAGACCTTCGACCTGCGGCTGCCGGTCTGGCCCTTCCATGCCGTCGCGGCTCTCGGCATCGCCCTGGCGGCCCTGCTGCTCCTGCTGCGGCTGATCCGGCTGATCGTCGGGCAGAGAGACTAGATGGATCGCGATCTCATCACCATCGGCGGTTTCGTCGCGCTTTTCGTCATGATGGTGCTGCGCGTGCCGGTCGGCGTCGCCATGGGCATCGTCGGCGTGGGTGGCTTCGGCCTCCTCGCGGCGGTCAATCCGGCCCTCAACCTGCTGGCACAGTCGCCGATCCGGGTGGCGACCGATTACGATCTGGCGGTCATTCCGATGTTCATCCTGATGGGCGCTTTCGCCACGGCATCGGGCATGAGCCGTGAACTGTTCCGCGCCGGCGAGGCCTGGCTCGGGCATCGCCGCGGCGGCCTGGCCATGGCGACCGTCTGCGCCTGTGCCGGCTTTGCCGCCATCAACGGCTCGTCGGTGGCCACCGC
>NZ_DATGQG010000152.1:0-84886 GCF_035304305.1 Ferrovibrio sp. | reverse complement strand
AACTTGTCATACAACTAGCCTCCTGCTACATCACACTGCATGGAGGACGCACGGTGACGGCCCTGCAGCGACGCGAAACCCTGACATCCCAGCTGATCAGATCCCTCACCGAGTGGATCGTGACCGGCCGGATCAAGCCGGGCGGCAAGCTGCCGAGCGAGCAGGAACTCAGCGGGAAATTCAACGTCAGCCGCACCGTGGTGCGCGAGGCGATCTCGTCCCTGCGCGCCGCCGGCCTGGTCACCACACAACAGGGGGTGGGCGCTTTCGTGCTGCAGGCTCCGGCCGAGCCCTTCCGCATTGATGAGAGCAGCCTCGACCTGCTCAAGGAGATCGTCAGCGTGCTTGAGCTGCGCATCGCGCTCGAAACCGAGGCGGCGGCCCTCGCCGCCCAGCGGCGGTGCCCCGAACATGTCCGGGAGATGCGCGCGGCGCTGGACCGCATGGAAGCGGCAATCGCCGCCTCCGAGGACGCCGTCGCCTCGGATCTCGACTTTCACAGGCTGATCGCGGAGTCCACCGGCAATCCGCATTTCATCCATCTGTTCAACTATCTCGGAGCGCTGATGATCCCGCGCACCAGGGTGCAGACCTTCCGCCTTTTCGCCGATGACCGGACGGAATACCTGCTGCGCGTCAACCGCGAGCATGAAGACATCTATCAGGCCATTGCGCGCCAGGAATCCGATGCCGCCCGCTCGGCAATGCGGCTGCATCTGAGCAACAGCCGCGAACGCCTGCGCCGGGCGATGGAACGGACGCTGCAGCCAAGCGGCGTCGCCTGACCGCTGGAGAACAGCCATGGAGCAGACCGGTCTTTTCCTCGGATATACTCAGGAGCAGGAGGACCGGCGATGAAACGCGTTCTGCTCACCGGTGCGTCAGGTGCAATCGGGACCCGCCTGCGCGTCCTGCTGCAGCCGATCTATCCCGAACTTGTTCTCAGCGACATCCGGCAACCTGCCGATCTGCATTCGAACGAGACCTTCGTTGCCGCCGATCTGACCGATATGGCCGCCGTCGAGGCCATCTGCAGCGGCATCGACGGCATCGTGCATCTGGGCGGCCATTCCGTCGAAGGCCCCTGGGAAACCATCCTCAATGCCAACATCATCGGCTGCTACAACCTGTTCGAGGCTGCCCGCCGCCAGGGCGTGAAGCGGATCGTGTTTGCCTCCTCGAACCATGTCATGGGCTTCCATCCGCGCAAGACCAGGATCGGCGTCGAGGCGGTGCCGAAACCCGATTCGCGCTACGGCCTGAGCAAGCTGTTCGGCGAAGGGCTCGGGGCGCTTTACGCGCACAAACATGGCATCGGTGTCCTCAGCATCCGCATCGGGAATGTTGGCGACCAGCCGGTGGACGAGCGGCGGCTGGCGATCTGGCTGAAACCGGAGGATCTCGTGCAGTTGATCCGCATCGGACTCGAGAAGCCGGATCTGGTCTACGAAGTGGTCTACGGCATGTCCGACAACCGGCGCGCCTGGTGGGACAATGCCCGCGCACTGGAGCTCGGCTACAGGCCGGCCGGCAGATCCGAGGATTTCGCCGCCGCGGCGCTGGAGGCGCAGAAGAAGCTGCCGAAGGACGAGATCGGCGACTATTTCCAGGGCGGCAGCCCGTTCTGCAGCGAGGAATTCGACGGCGATTTCGCTGCCCTGAAGAAACTGTCCTGAGCCATGCGCATCCGGAATGTCGAAGCGATCACTCTCAAGATACCGTTCGGCGATCTCTGGGCGGGGCCGCGGCGCAAGCCTCGCGGCTGGACGCAGTTCGACACCGTCCTCGTCAGGGTCACCGCGGATGACGGCAGCATCGGCTGGGGCGAGGCTTTCGCCTATAGCTGCGCCTCCTCCGTCCGCGCCATGCTGACCGACACGGTCGCGCCGCTGGTGGCGGGACAGACCGTCGAGGACATACCGGCCTTCAGCCTGGCACTGCAGAAGGAGCTGCATATCTGGGGACGCTACGGCGTCACCCTTTTCGCGCTGTCCGGGCTCGACATCGCGCTCTGGGATCTGGCCGCAAAGCGCAGCGGCAGGAGCCTGGCCGCCCATCTCGGCGGCCGCCATCGCGACCGCATCCCGGCCTATGCCAGCCTGGTCCGGTATGGCGCACCCGAACCGATCAGGGCCGTCGCCTCCCATGCCGTGGCCGAGGGCTACGCCGACGTGAAACTACACGAGATTGCCCATGAGAATATTGCCGCCGGCCGCGAGGCGGTGGGCAGCAACATCCGCCTGACCACCGATGTGAACTGCGTCTGGTCGGTGCCGGAAGCCGAAGCGATCCTGCCGCGACTGAAGGCGCTCGACCTCTTCTGGGTCGAGGAACCGGTCTTCCCGCCGGAGGGTTACGAAACTCTGCAGCAGCTCGGCCGTTTCGGCGTGCCGCTTGCGGCCGGCGAGAATGCCTGCACCGCAGTGGAATTCGCACGTCTGATCCCGGCGCTGACTTACCCGCAGCCGAGCGTCACCAAGGTCGGCGGCATCAGCGAATTTCTCAAGGTGGCGCGCCTCGCCCGCACTGCCGGGAAAACCCTCATGCCGCATTCGCCCTATTTCGGTCCCGGCTACTGGGCGACACTCCAGCTGGCGGCACATCTCGATGACATCGGTCTGTTCGAGGTCCTCCATGTCGCGCCGGAGGCTTTTTCCGGCCGCAACATCCCGCTGCCGAAAGATGGCTGGATCAGGGTTCCCGACGCACCGGGTATCGGCTTCGAACCCGATCACGCCGCGATCGACCGCTACCGCGTCGCCTAGGCGGCCGGCATGTACACCCGCATGACCGGGCGCCTCGGAGGTCGATCGCCGCAGGTCCTGATGAGCAATCCGGCCGAACTTTGCGGTTTCTGGCCAGGTTACCGTCATACCGCTTGACCTTTGGGGCAAAGACGCCCATATAGCCGCTGTCGCTTCGGCGACCTCTCGCGTCCTGGCCGCGTGAGCGGAACGCTAATGCCGTTCCGTCCTGCCGGACGCCTTCGCTTTCTCATTCACGACCCAGGTCACGCGGGGACGTTTGTTCCGGACCCGCGTCCGACCGTTGCGCTGCAGGCGATCCGCCTGGCGCCGTCGTTCGCTTATCCCAAAGGATTCAGTTTTGACTGCTTTCAAAGACCTCGGCCTGTCGCAGCCGCTGCTCAACGCGCTCGCGCTCGGCAAATACACCCAGCCGACGCCGATCCAGAGCCAGGCCATTCCCCCGGTGCTTGCCGGCCGCGACCTGCTCGGCATCGCACAGACCGGCACCGGCAAGACCGCCGCCTTCGCCCTGCCCATCCTGCACCGGCTGGGCGAGAATAACCGGCGACCGGCGCCGAAGACCTGCCGCGTGCTGGTACTGAGCCCGACACGCGAACTGGCCAGCCAGATCGCAGACAAGTTCCGCTCCTACGGCCGAGAGCTGAAGCTGACCACGGCGACCGTCTTCGGCGGCGTCGGCATGCATCCGCAGATCCAGATGCTGGCGCGCGGCGTCGACATCCTGGTTGCCACGCCGGGTCGCCTGATCGACCATCTGCAGCAGAACACGCTGCGCCTCGACCGGGTCGAGGTCGTGGTATTCGACGAAGCCGACCAGATGCTCGACATGGGCTTCATGCCGGCAGTAAAGCGCATTGCCGCCCTGCTGCCGAAGCAGCGCCAGAGTCTCTTCTTCTCGGCCACCATGCCGCAGAACATCGCCCAGCTGGCGGCGGGCTTCCTGAAGGACCCGATCAAGGTGGAAGTCACTCCGGTGGCGACCACGGCCGAGCGGGTCGAGCAGCAGATCATCTTCGTTGAGACCGAGCGCAAGCGCGCGCTGCTGGCCGAGATCATGAAGGACCCCGCCATCACCCGGGCGCTCGTCTTCACCCGCACCAAGCACGGCGCCGACCGCGTGGCGAGGCACCTCACCGGCGGCGGTGTGCCGGCCAATGCAATCCATGGCAACAAGTCGCAGAACCAGCGCGAGCGCGCGCTGGCCGATTTCAAGTCGGGTCGCATCCGCGTACTCGTCGCCACCGACATTGCCGCCCGCGGCATCGACGTCACCGGCGTGAGCCATGTGATCAACTTCGAGCTGCCGAATGTGCCGGAAAGCTACGTGCATCGCATCGGCCGCACGGCCCGCGCGGGCGCGGCCGGCCAGGCGATCTCGCTCTGCGCGCAGGATGAGCGGCCTTATCTGCGCGACATCGAGCGCACCACCCGGCAGCGCATTCCCGCCATCGATCGCCGCGGCGACGCCGCCCTTGCGACGGCCAGTGCCGCCGAACCCAAGGATGTGCGGCCGCCGCGCGAGCCGCAGAACCATCATCGCGGCCAGCGCAGCGAGGGACAGCGCGGCGATGGCCACCGCAACGGCCAGCCGCAGCAGGCCCGCAACGGCAAGCCGGGCAACCGCCGCTTCGGCAAGCCGCGCAACCAGCGGCAGGGCCAGAACCACAGCTATGGCAATCCTGGTCGCAGTCAGGCCCAGGCCGGCTGAGCATCGGGATTATGGACGGAAACGGCGCCTTCGGGCGCCGTTTTTCTATGCCTTGTCCTGTTCCATCTGGGCGAAAACCTCTTCGGCCCAGTGCATCGCGCTGTTCCCGGCGGGCACGCCGCAATAAACGGCCGCCTGCAGGATCACTTCCTTGATGTCGTCACGGGTCAGACCGATGTTGAAGGCGGCACGGACATGCAGCTTGAATTCGTCGGCGCGGTTCAGTGCGATCATCATCGCCAGTGTCATGCAGCTGCGCGTCTTGCGTTCCAGCCCCGGCCGGGTCCAGATCTCGCCCCAGGCATAACGCGTGATCAGCGCCTGGAATTCCGTATTGAAGTCGTTGCGGCGGGTCAGGGAGCGATCGACATGGGCATCACCCAGCACGGCGCGACGCACCGTCATGCCGGCATCGTAGCGTTCTTTCTCATCCATAATCGGCCCCGCTCACTTCGTCAGGAATTGGACCACCGCATCGGTGAAGGCTTCGGCGCATTCGACGTTGGAGAGATGCGCCGCCGGCAGTTCAACATATTCCGCGCCGGGGATGGCATCGGCAACGGCGCGGCCATCCGCCGCCGAAGTCGCCAGATCGTGGCTGCCGGCAATCACCAGCGTGGGCAGGCGGATTGCTGTGATCGCCTGCCGCTGGTCCATGTCGCGCACCGCACCGCAGGCCGCCATGTAACCCTCGGGGGCGGTCCCCAGCAGCATGGCGGCAATGCGGTTAACAGCCTCAGGCTGGGCAGCAACGAAAGCTTCCGTGAACCAGCGCTGGATCACTCCGGGCTGGACCGCGGCCATGCCGCCCTTCTCCACGGCGGCAATGCGCGTGTTCCAGACGTCCGGCGTGCCGATCTTCGCGGCGGTGTTGCACAGGACGAGACGATCAATGCGCATGGGCGCATGCACGCCAAGCCACATCCCGGTCATGCCGCCCATGGAGAGGCCACAGAAATGCGCCCTGTCGATGCCGAGCCCGTCAAGCAGCACCAGAACGTCCTTGCCGAGGCGGTCCACCTGATAGGGTGCCGGCGACAGGCCGGACTGTCCGTGGCCCCGGGCGTCATAGCGCAGGACACGGAAGTGCCGCTTCAGCGCCGGCATCTGCGGTTCCCACATACCGAGATTTGTGCCGAGCGAATTCGAGAGAACCAGTACCGGCGCGGCGTCGTCACCGTCGAGACGGTAATGCAGTTCGACACCATCCTGGCAGGCGAGATAGGGCATGGCCGTCAATCCTGTTTCCGACGGGCGGCGAGTGCGCGCTCGACCATATCCGGCGCCGCCCCGATGTAGTTCAGCGGGTCGAACAGCCGGTCGAGCTCCGCCGCGCTGAGATGCTTCATGATCTCGTCATCGCCGGCGAGCACGTCACGCAGATGACGATTTTCCGATGCGGCCCGGCGGCAACACTCTTCCACATGGTCATGGGCGGCAAGCCTGCCCATTTTCGCACCCAGCGCCATCATGACCGCTTCGGCCATGATCAGGCCATTGGTGGCGTCCAGATTGCTGCGCATCCGGGCCGCATCAATCTCCAGACCGGTCATGGTTTCGGCCATATGCGCGAGAGCGCCGGCCGTCAGCTGCGCCACCTCGGGCAGCGCAACCCATTCGGCATGCCAGCCGCCCAGTCCCCGCTCGTGCTGCTGGTTCATGCCGGCCAGCAGCGTCGCCACGAGCTGCGGCGCCCGGGTGGCGGCCGCCAGCACCACCGCGCCCGTTACCGGATTGCGCTTGTGCGGCATGGTGGAAGATCCCCCCCGGCCGGGGCCGGCCGGCTCGAAGGCTTCGGCCACATCGGTCTGCATCATGAGCGCGACATCGCCGGCCACCTTGCCAAGACTGCCGGTCAGAAGGCCGAGCCAGCAGCCGAATTCCACCAGCCGGTCGCGCGCCGTATGCCAAGGCAGGACCGGCGCCGCCAGTTTCAATTCCACGGCAAGCGCATCGGCAACGGCGAGGCCCCTGTCGCCCAGTGCTGCGAGGGTTCCCGCCGCGCCGCCGAATTGCAGCACGAGCAGCCGGGGCCGGATCTCCTGCAGTCGGAGACGATGACGCTCGATCACGTCAAGCCAGCCTGCGGCCTTGAGGCCAAGGGTTACCGGCAATGCATGCTGCAGCCAGGTCCGACCGACCATGGGCGTCCGGCGATGCTCGTCCGCCAGCTTCGCCAGCGCAGCCGAAAGCCGGCCGAGATCGGCCTCCAGGAGATCGAGCAGCTGCCGCAGCTGCAGCACCAAGCCGGTATCGATGACATCCTGGCTGGTGGCCCCCCAGTGAACGTAGCGCGCGGCTTCCGCGTCGCGCGCCTTCACCTTCTCCGTGAGCGCCTTGACCATTGGGATGGCCGGGTTTCCGGCCGTCGCCGTGGCCCGCGCCAGTGCCGCAATATCGTACAGCTCTGCCCTGCACTGGGCCGCAACAGGTTCAACAGCGGTGGCCGGGATGATGCCGACCCCTGCCTCGGCCCGGGCCAGCGCGGCCTCGAAATCCAGCATGGCCTGCAGGCGCGCCACATCGCTGAACAGCCGCGGCGCGGTTTCGCCGTAGAAGAGAGGTCCGAGCAGATCCGGTCCGGCTATCGCCAATTCGTCCATTCCAGCAGGCCGTAGGTGAGGATCGGAAAGGCGACCAGCAGGCCCACGCGGATCGCGTCCGAAATCAGGAAAGGCACCACGCCACGGAAAGTCTGGCCCATCGGCACGTTCCGCGCCAGCTTGTTGATGACAAAAACATTCATGCCGACCGGCGGCGTGATCAGGCCAACCTCAACCACGATCAGGATCAGGATACCGAACCAGATGGCGGTCTGCTCAGCGGTGAGGCCGAAATCCAGCGCCATGACGGCCGGGAGGAAGATCGGCAGGGTCAGCAGGATCATGCTCAGCGAGTCCATCAGGCAGCCGAGTACCAGATAGACCAGCAGGATCAGCAGAAGCACCATCATGGGCGACAGGCCGCTCTGGCCGATGGCATCGGCAAGAGCCTGCGGCACGCCGCTGAGCGCCATGAAGGAGTTGAAGATGTCGGCGCCGATCAGGATCATGAAGATCATGCCGGTACTGATGGCGGTCTCCTGCAGGCTTTCGACCAGCCCGCGCAGGCGCATGCCGTTCAGGAAGATGGCGATGAACAGCGCGCCGATCGTACCGAAGGCGGCCGCCTCGGTCGGCGTGAACACGCCGGTATAGATACCGCCCAGCACCAGCACGAACAGCGCCAGGATCGGAATCATGTGGCGCAGAGCCTGCAGCCGCGCGCGCCAGTCGCTTCGCGGGCAGGCCGGGCCGGCGGCAGGGTTGACCCGCACATAGACCGCGATCGCCAGCATGTAACCAAGCGCCGCCAGGGCGCCCGGCAGCATGGCCGCAAAGAACACCTTGGCGATGTTCTGCTCCGCCAGAATGCAGTAGACGATCAGAGGAATGGAGGGCGGGATCAGGATGCCGAGCGTGCCACCGGCCGCCAGCGTGCCGGTAGCATGGCCGCCGTGATAGCCGTAGCGCTTCATCTCCGGCAGGACGACCTGCCCCATCGTGGCCGCCGTGGCAAGCGACGAGCCGCAGATCGAACCGAACAGCGCGCAGGCACCGACGGCAGCCATGGACAGGCCGCCCCGCACATGGCCGAGAAAGGCATTGATCCCGATGAACAGCGAGCGGCTGATCCCCGAGCGCGAGGCGATATACCCCATCAGCAGGAAAAGCGGGATGACCGAAAAGCTTTCCGAGGACAGCGTGTAATAGGGCCCGGTCTTGAGGCGGTTCAGGAACGGCAGCCAGCCGGCCAGCGAGATGTAGCCGCCGGCGCCGGCAAGAATCATTGCCAGCGCGATCGGCACGCGCAGCACCATGAGAAGGATCATGGCGACAATGAAAAGGCCGCCGACGGCAAGACTGGTCACTGGGATGCTCCGGAGCGGCGGAAAATGCCGGCGTCGCGCCAGGCCGCAATGAGACTTGCAACGGCAAGCAGAACAAGCGAGGGCACCACGACGATGAAGCCGATCCAGGTCGGCAGGCGCAGCACCATGGTCTCGTCGCGTGCGGCGCGCAGTTCCACCATGCCGATTCCCATCCGCCACGCGATCACGGCGGCGGCCACTGCCACGGTAAGGCTGGCAACGGCGTCCAGCGCCGCCTGCATCTTCACCGGCGCGGCAACGGTGAAGACGTCGACGATCACGTTGCCCTTGCGCAACTGGCATTCGGGCAGGAACAGTGCGATGGCCGCGGCCATGAGGAAGCCGCCGATCTCGATATCGCCGGGGATCGGCGCGTTAAGAAAATAGCGGCCGAGCACGCTGACAACGGTGACGATCGCCGCCACCAGAAGAATGAAGCCGCCGGCCGTTGCCAGCCAGCGGCAGAACCGGTCGAAGGCGGGCAGCGGCCTGTCAGCCGCTGCCGCGCTCACGCCGGCCTCAGTTGGTCTTTGCGCCATGCTTGTCGATCAGGGCCTGGGCAGCGGCCAGCAGCTTGGCGCCGTCCTTGCCGGCCTTGTTCATTTCCGCAACCCAGTCGGCCGCGACCGATTCCGCCATCTTCTGCAGCTTGGCGGCTTCCGCGGCCGGCATGGTCAGGATCTTGTTGCCGCGCTTCTGCGCCGCCTCGAGGCCGGGCTTTTCAACATCTTCCCAGGCCTGGCCGATCCTGTCGGTCAGTGCCGCACCGGAGTTGGCGTCGATCACCTTCTTCAGATCGGCCGGCAGCCCCTCATAGGTCTTCTTGTTCATGCCGTAAAGGAAGACCGAGGTGTAGAGGCCGCGCGGACCGGTGACCTGGGTATGATGGTCGGTCAGCTCGTAGAGACGCAGCGAGACGGTGACCTCCCACGGCACGACGATGCCTTCGACGACATTCTTCGACAGTGCCTCGGGGGCCTGCGGCACCGGCATGAAGACCGGCGTGGCACCGTATTTCGCCAGCGCGTCGCCGACGGGACGCGAGGGTGCGCGCAGCTTCAGGCCTTTCAGGTCGTCCGCCGACTGCACCGCCTTGCCCTTGGTATGAATCACGCCGCGGGCATGCACATGGAACAGCAGCGGATGAATGTCGGCGAATTCGTCCCTGGCGTAGGTCTGGTAGAATTCCCAGGCTGCCTTGGTGGTCGCCTTCGCATCGCTGATCATGAACGGCAGTTCGAATACCGACATCATCGGAAAGCGGCCAGGCGTGTAGCTCGGCAGGGTCCAGACCACGTCGACGATGCCGTCGCGCACCTGGTCGTAGAGCTCGGGTGGCTTGCCGCCGAGCTGCATGGCCGGGAAAATCCGCGACTTGATGCGGCCGCCCGACTGCGCTTCCACGGCCTTCGCCCAGGGTTCGATCAGGGATTTCTGCGACGGCGCGCCGGCCGGCAGGAAATGCTGGATCTTCAGTTCAACGGTCTGCGCCGTGGCGGGCATGGAGAGGCCCAGGATTGCGGCCGCAGCCAGATACAGGTGCTTGAGTTTCATCGTTTCCTCCTCTCGCGGGCCGTTCCGGCCCTTATGGTTCAGCAGTCGAAAAAGACCGTCTCTCCTTCACCCTGCATCACGATGGTCCAGCTGTATTCCGCCTTTCCGCTCTGCCGTTGCGCGATCAGTGTATCGCGACGGGCCGCATCCTCGATCAGGCCGAGCACCGGATCCTCGGCATTCGACGCCTCGTCGGAAAAATAGATGCGCGTATAGAGATGCCGGAGCATGCCGCGCATGAACAGGCAGACGACGATATGCGGAGCCTGCAGGCTGTTGCCCGGGCCGGGCACCCGGCCGGGCTTGATGGTGCGGAAGCTGAACCGCCCTGATCCGTCCGTCGGCACGCGGCCGAAACCGATAAAACCGCCATCCAGGGGCTTGTCCTGGCTGTCTTCGGGATGGGCGTATTTGCCATCCGCATTGGCCTGCCAGAATTCGAGCAGCGCATCCGGTATCGGCTCCCCCTCGCCGTCCAGAACCCGCCCGTTGATCAGGATGACCTCGCCTTTCGACGCATCCTTGGCAATGTCCGGAAACGTGATGTTTGTCAGGCCCAGGTGCAGATAGGGACCCACGGTCTGCGAAGCAGTAGGAATGAGCGCCATGGTCAGTTGTTCTCCATCGGGGTGGCGTCCCGTCCGCGCAGCACGATGTCCCAGCGGAAGCCGAGCGCGAATTCCGGCACCGTCGTCTCCAGATCGAAGCTGCTGATCATGCTGTCGCGCGCGCGCGCATCGCTGACGCAGTTGAAGATCGGATCCAGCGGAAGCAGAGGATCGCCCGGGAAATACATCTGTGTGACCAGCCGGGTCAGGAAGCTCGGGCCGAACAGCGAGAAATGGATATGCTGCGGCCGCCAGGCATTGTGGTGGTTTCGCCAGGGATAGGCACCGGGTCGGATCGTGATGAATCGATAGCGCCCCTGGTCGTCGGTAACCGTGCGACCGTAGCCGGTGAAGTTCGGGTCCAGCGGCGCGTCATGCTGGTCCCTGTCATGGCGATAGCGGCCCGTTGAGTTGGCCTGCCAGATCTCGATCAGCGTGTTCGGGACCGGGCGACCATCCTCGTCCAGCACCCGGCCGCTCAGGATGATGCGCTCGCCGATCGGCTCGCCGGCATGCTGCTTGGTGAGGTCGTTGTCGTTCGGGCCGATCCGCTCATGGCCGAAAACAGGCCCGGTCACTTCCGACAGCGTATGCGGCAGCAGGATCAGCGGCCGGCTCGGCGCCCGCTTCACGGAGGACTGATAGGGCGGATGCAGATAGGCAGGCTGCGTGCCGGCAGCCGCCCTTTTATATCCAATTAGCGTCATGACCCTCCCCTTGACTCAGTGCGTTTACCGCACAAAGATTTGTATATCGAACATTAGAATAAGTGGACCTGACTGTGTCAACCGGGATTGCCGCGCGCGATTTCTCGACCTCGCTGGCCCGCGGCCTGCGCGTCATTGTCGCATTCGACCGCGATCATCCCGAGATGACCCTGAGCGACGTGGCGCGCCGCTCCGACATGACGCGCGCCGCCGCCCGTCGCTATCTGCTGACGCTCTGCGAACTCGGCTACGTGACCGGCGACGGAAAGTATTTCCGGCTCACACCGCGCGTGCTGCAGCTCGGCTATGCCTTTCTCACCTCAATGCATCTCTGGGAGCGGGCACAACCCTTCATGGAGCGGCTCACCGAACAGGTGAACGAATCCTGCTCCATCTCGGTGCTGGAGGGCGACGACATCGTCTATGTCGCCCGCGTGCCGACCAAGCGGATCATGTCGGTGGCTCTGGGCATCGGAACCCGGTTGCCGGCCTACTGCACCTCCATGGGACGCGTGCTGCTGGCTGACCTGCGTCCGGCCGAACTGGACACCTATCTCGCCCGTGCCCGTCTCGCGCCGCTGACGCCGCACACGGTGACGGAACCGGACGCGTTGCGCCGTGTCATCGGCGAGGTGCGCCAGAACGGCTATGCGCTGGTGGACCAGGAACTGGAGATCGGCCTGCGCTCGATCGCCGTGCCGATCCGCAACCAGGCCGGACGGGTGCTGGCGGCGATGAACGTGAGCGGCCATGTGTCCCGGGTCAGCGCCGAGGAGATGCGCCAGCGCTTTCTGTCGCCGCTGCTCTACGCTGCCGACGGCATCCGCATGGCGATGTCCTGAGTTCAGGACAGCCTGGCACGGATTTCGTCGGGAACCGGCAAAGCCTTCAGGCGGCCCGGCTTCTCGGGATGCGGTGCCGCCCAGACCCGGCGCTCGTAGCCGTCCACGCTGAGTACCCCGGCATTGTAGATCCTGTGGCTGACCACGAAATAGCGGTCGCTCCATTCCGAGACGCCGCTATGGACTTCCAGCTCGTCGGCGAATTTCGAGGGCGCAAGAAACCTGGCATTCGCCTCGGCGATCGGCATGCCGATTACGCCATGCTGGTCATAGATGTCGGGCACCTTCAGACCCGCGCTGGTGAACATGTGGCGGGTCGCGGCATCGAACCAGGTGAAATACTTCGGATAGAAAACAATCCGCGCCGGATCGGCATCGCCCCATTCGACCGTCAGGCGGTAGATGCTGGTTTTCATTAGTTTGTCCTCAAACTATTTTCCTGTTTCTATCGGGGTGGCCGGATGCCGTCAATTCCGCACCTTCCCGCCGGTCGCGGTTGCACCTTCCTGCGATATCTTCTACAGCCCTTGCCATGAAACCAACCGCGTCGAAGGCTTCGGCCGCCGAAGACAGACCCGTCGGCGATGGCACCAGTGTCCACCTCGGCCCGCTGGCGGAACTCGTCGGCTACAGTCTGCGCCGCGCCCAGCTTGCCGTTTTCCAGGATTTCATCGTCAAGATGAAAGACTTCGCGCTGCGCCCCGCGCAGTTCTCGGTGCTGGCGATTATCCAGGCGAATCCCGGCCTGAAGCAGTCGCAGGTCAGCGAGGCGCTCGGCATCAACCGGGCGAATTTCGTGGCGCTGCTCGACGAACTGGAGCATCGCAATCTGGCGCGCCGGGCGCCATCGCCCGATGACCGGCGCTCCAATGCGCTGTACCTTACGCCCCAAGGTGAAGCTTTCCTGGCAGAAGCGCTGCAGCATCTGCAGACGAAGCATGAGCGGCGCCTGGAGGAAGTTCTCGGCGAGACCGGCAAGCGACAGCTTCTGGATCTGCTGCAAAAGCTCGCGAGCCTCGGCTAGGCCGCCGCAGGATTTTCCACCAGCAGCGCAATTCCCTGTCCGCCGCCGATGCAGGCCGAGGCAATGCCATAGCGCAGGCCCGACCGCTGCAATTCGCGTGATACGGTAACTGCCAGCCGCACGCCGGTGGCACCCAGCGGATGGCCGATGGCGATGGCGCCGCCATTGACGTTCAGCTTGTCGCGCGGAATGTTCAGCGCCCGCATGCAGGCCATCACCTGGGCGCCGAAGGCCTCGTTGATCTCGAAGCGATCGACATCCTCGACGGCGATGCCGGCCTTGTCGCAGACCGCCTGGATCGCCGGCACCGGTCCGATCCCCATTACCTCCGGCCGCACGCCGACGCTGGCGCCGGCGACGATGCGTGCCAGCGGCTTCTTCCTGCTGCCGTTCAGATAGTTTCCGGACACCACGATGGCCGCCGCGGCACCGTCGACCACTCCGGAACTGTTGCCGCCGGTCTGCACGCCGCCGAAAGCCGGCCGGATTTTCGCCAGCACCTCCACCGGAGACGGCCGGATATGGGTGTCTTCCGTTACCTCCGGCGCCTTGCGGCTGAGCCTGATGCCGCGCTTGTTGTAGCCCGGGAGTTCGAATTCCTCGCTGGTCACCGGCGCGATCTCGCCAGCCAGAAAGCCGCTCTTTTTCGCCCTGCAGGCACGGTCGAAGCTCTCGGCGGCGTAGGCATCCACCTCCTCGCGGGTGATCTGGTATTCACGCGCCAGATTCTCGGCGGTGTCGCCCATCATGATGCCCGGAGCGGTGTCGATCAGCGCTTCCCAGAGGAAATCCTTGAACTCGACCTGCCCCATGCGGAAGCCGTTGCGGTGGGTGTATGCGGCGACGGGATTGCGGCTCATCGACTCCGTACCCACGACGAGGCCAACTTCGGTCTGGCCCAGCCTGATCGCCGTGGAGGCCTGGATAACGGCCTCGATGCCCGTGCCGCAGACCCGCTGCACCATATGGGCCGGCACCTCAATCGGCACGCCGGAATACAGGCCGATATGGCGCGGCAGCATATAGGCGTCATAGGAGGCCTGGGCCATGTTGCCGGCCACGACGGTGCCAACCTCCTGCGGTTCGACCTCCGCCTTCTTCAGGACTTCGCGGGCCGCCTTGATCCCGAGATCGATCGGCGAGACTTCCGCAAAGGGCCCCATGTAGTCGGCAAAGGGCGTGCGCACGCCGTCCAGCAGCCAGATATCGTCGAAGGAAATGGTCAATCCTGCGGGCTTATGCGACATGGGCCAGTCCTGTTGCAGCTATGATGACTCGGTCAGAGGGGCTTTCGGCGTAAAGATCGTCCACGAGGTCGGCCCGGTGGTCGAGCACGGCGCGCTGGTTGATCGAGCCCTTGTCGGTCACCTCGCCGGCATCCAACGACGGCAGTTCGTCCACCAGTGCGATGCGGGTGATCCGGTTGGCACTGCCCGTGGCTTGGGCGGCAAAGCGGCCGAGCATCTCGCGGAAACGCTCGCGGATGACGGGATGATTGACGATCGCCGCAACATCGGCACCCGGCGGGAGGTCGGGGCAGAGTGCACGGCAGTTCTCGACATCGATGAAAACGAGCGCGGCGAGGGCGTCGCGGTCATGGCCGGCGATGACGACGTCGCGCACCAGCGGCGCGCAATGGGCAATGAAGCGGCCACGCAGCGGTCCGACGCTGACCCAGGTGCCGCTGGTCAGCTTGAAATCCTCGGAGATGCGCCCATCGAAGAGCAGCCCCTTTTCCGGCCGCTCGGGATCGATGAAGCAGGCGGCATCTCCCATCAGGTAATAGCCTTCCTCGTCGAAGGCCCTGGCGCTGATCTCTGGCATCCGCCAGTAGCCGGGCGTGACATTCGGGCCGCGGACCCGCACTTCCAGCTTGCGCCCGTTCGGCACCAGCTTCAGTTCCTGGGCCGGAACGGGGAGACCGATGACGCCGGAACGGTCGACCGGCCAGTTCGCGCATATGGCGAATGGCGCTGTCTCGG
Organism: Ferrovibrio sp.; assembly: GCF_035304305.1. GTDB lineage: Bacteria > Pseudomonadota > Alphaproteobacteria > Ferrovibrionales > Ferrovibrionaceae > Ferrovibrio. The sequence continues at coordinate 69,783 of NZ_DATGQG010000152.1, read as the reverse complement.
TCGCCCCCAATCCGCTGATGATCGGGATGCGCATGCCGATTGTTTCGATTGCGAGATCCTCCAGCGCGCTCCAGACATGCTGTGACAATGCGGCTCCGGCATAGAAGATCATCTTCAGCCGGCTGAAAAAGGTCTCGCGTAGCTGCTTTTCCGCCCGCAGGTAGGGCAGCAGCATCTCGAAGCCCTTTGGAACGTTGAAGTAGACCGTGGGCGCGACGTCGCGCAGATTGCGCACCGTCCGCTCGATCAACGCCGGCACCGGCTTGCCGTCGTCCAGATAGAGCGTGCCGCCATTGTAAAGCGTGATCCCGACATTATGGTTGCCGCCGAAGGTGTGGTTCCAGGGCAGCCAGTCGATGAACACCGGCGGCTCCTCGCCGAAGACCGGCAGCGACTGCAGGATCATCTGCTGGTTGCTGCACAGCATGCGCTGGGTGTTGATCACTCCTTTCGGCATGCCGGTGGAGCCGGACGTGAACAGCAGTTTGGCGACGGTATCAGGACCGACCGCGGCATGCGCGCGTTCGACCGCATCGGTGGGTTCCGTGGCGAGCAGTGTCCGGTATTCCGTGGTGGGACGGCCCGATACGGCATGCCGGGTGGTGACGATCTCGGCCTCACCCGTCACTGCCGCATTTATGGCCTTGGCAAAGCGCTCGCCATCCGCGGCGAAAACCATGCCCGGCTGCAGCAGGCCAAGAACGTGGCGCAGCTTGCCGTAGTCGGTCGAAACCAGCGAATAGGCGGGCGAGATCGCCGCCGACGGAATGCCGACATGCTGTGCGGCCAGGCAGAGGACGAGATGCTCGAGGTCGTTGTCGGAGAGAATGGCCACCGGCCGATCGGCGGAAAGCCCGCGATCCAGCAACGCCTGTCCGACGGCACGCACCTGTCGCAGGGTTTCGGCATAAGTCAGCTCGCGCCAGCCGCCGGTCTCGTCACGCTGGGCGGCAAAGATGCGATCGGGAGCCACCCTGCTCCAGTGCAGCAGCCGTTCCGTGAGCTTGTCGGGATAGGGTCCGAGCGGCTCCGGCGAGCGCATCAGGATGGTTCCGTCGGCTCGACGGGTCAGCTCCGTATCGGCACGTCCGAACCGAACCTCGCGATGCGGGTGCGGCATTTCTGTTTCCTCCCAGCGGCCTGGCCGGCGGTCCCGCCGGACCGTCGGTTATTTGGCGACTTTCCCGGCGCGCTTCTCCAGGAAATCGCGGATGCGGGTTTTCGCTTCAATATCGGCCTGCGCGATGGAAGAGATCATCGCCTCCATCATGTAGCCGGATTCCGGACTGCTCTCGGCGATGCGCGGCAGCGCGTGCATCACCGCAAAATTCGTCATCGGCGCATTGCCGGCAATCTTGCGCGCAAGCTCCAGCGCCTTCGGCATGCCTTCGCCCCGACCGACAAGATACTGCGACAGGCCGATGGCATGGCCGGCTTCCGCATCATACACGCGGCCGGTCAGCATCATGTCCATCATGCGTGCCACGCCGATCAGCCGCGGAATCCGCACCGATCCGCCGCCGCCGACGAAAATGCCGCGCTGGCCCTCGGGCAGGGCGTAAAAGCTGCTCGCCTCGGCAATACGGATATGCGTGGACGCAGCCAGTTCAAGCCCGCCGCCGATCACCGCGCCATGCAGGACCGAGATGACCGGCACGCGGCCGAACTGGATATGCCGGAAGGCCTCATGCCACATCATGGAATGGCCGACCCCTTCGGTGGCCGACAATTCCTGGGTCGCGCTCAGGTCCAGACCGGCGGAGAAATGCTCGCCCTCGCCATCGATGATGACGACCTTTACGCCGTCCGGCGGATTGGCGAAAAACCGGTGCAGACCGAGGATGGTCGCATTGTCCAGTGCGTTGCGCTTTTCCGCCCGGGTCAGCCGCAGGATGCCGATGCCGTCCTCCAGTTCGAAGCCGAGCGTGGCGGGCAGGTTGAGAAGGGAATGGTCGGACCGTTCGATCGGATTCAGATGCATCGGAATTGCGTTGGTTCAATAATTGTTATGGACCATAACTATTCTGCCCGGGGGAGGCAAGACCCTTTCACCGGCACAAAAAGGCACCTCCGGTGTCGATGAAGAATGGCAGATCACCGCCCTTCCGGACAGTTCGTGACCAGCAATATTCCCCAGCGGCTGGACCGGCTGCCCTGGGGGCGCTTCCATACGCTGGTCGTCGCGGCCCTCGGCATTACCTGGATCCTGGACGGCCTCGAAGTGACCCTGGCCGGATCGGTGGCGGGTGCCCTGAAGGAAAGCCCGGCGCTGCGCCTCAGCAACACCGAAGTCGGCCTGGCCAACAGCGCCTATCTGGCCGGCGCGGTGATCGGCGCGCTGTTCTTCGGCTGGCTGGCCGACCGGCTGGGACGCCGGCTTCTCTTTTTCGTCACCCTCATTCTCTACGCTGCGGCTACGGCGGCGACTGCCTTCTCCTGGGACATCTGGAGCTTTGCGCTCTTCCGCTTTGCGACCGGGGCCGGAATCGGCGGCGAATATGCCGCGATCAATTCGACAATCCAGGAACTCATCCCCGCCCGCGTGCGCGGCTGGACCGATCTTGTGATCAACGGCAGCTTCTGGATGGGCGCAGGCCTCGGGGCTGCCGGTTCCATCCTGCTGCTCGATCCGTCCATCCTCCCCGAGGACTGGGGCTGGCGCAGCTGCTTCCTGATCGGTGCGATTCTGGCCCTGCCGATCATGGCGATGCGCGCGTGGATTCCGGAAAGCCCCCGCTGGCTGCTCACCCATGGCCGTGCCGCGCAGGCAGACGCCGTCACGGCAGACATCGAGGGCCGCTTCAGCGCCGCGGGCCACCGCCTGGGCGAACCCGCGGCGCCGGGCCTGCAGCTCCGGCAGCGGCCCCACGCGTCCTTCGCGGAAATCGCCGCCGTCCTGCTGCACCGGCATCGCCGCCGCACCCTGGTGGGTCTGAGCCTGATGACGGCGCAGGCCTTCTTCTATAACGCGATCTTCTTCACCTATGCGCTGGTGCTGACCGACTTCTACGACGTGCCCGCCGGACAGGTCGGCTGGTACATCCTGCCTTTCGCACTGGGCAACGTGCTCGGCCCGATCCTGCTGGGCCGGCTGTTCGATACGGTGGGACGCCGGCCGATGATCAGCATCACCTTTATTCTTTCCGGAATTCTGCTCACTGTCAGCGGGTTGCTGTTCCAGCAGGGACTGCTCGACAGTCGGACCCAGACCATCGCCTGGATGGTGATCTTTTTCTTTGCCTCCGCGGCGGCAAGTTCGGCCTACCTGACAGTCAGCGAGACATTCCCCATCGAAATGCGCGCGCTGGCCATAGCCATCTTCTATGCCGTGGGAACCGGGCTGGGCGGCGTGGTTGCCCCTTTCCTGTTCGGCGCCCTGATCGACACCGGATTGCGGGAAGCGGTGCTGGTTGGCTACCTGATCGGCGCTGCGCTGATGATCGCAGCCGGCGTCATCCAGGCGGTCTTCGGCGTGGCCGCCGAACGGAAGGCGCTGGAAGACGTGGCGCGGCCGCTCTGCGCCATGGACTGAACGCTCAGGGGCGAGCCCAGTCGCGCGCGATCCTGACCTGCATGCTGCCAATCTTCTCGATGCTGGCGTCCATCACGTCGCCCGGATTGACCTGGGAGACGCCTTCCGGGGTGCCGGTCATGATCACGTCGCCCGGATGCAGCGTGTAGAAGCGTGAGGCATATTCGATCAGCTTCTGCACGTCGAAGATGAGATAGCTGGTCCTGGAATCCTGCCGGGTTTCGCCATTCACCCGGATGCTGAGCGCCAGATCGTTCGGATCGGCGATCTCGTCCCTGGTGACCAGCCATGGCCCCAGTACGGCGAAGGTGTCCAGCGACTTGCGGAAGCCGGGGAATTCCGGCCCGCGCACGGTCATGTCGAGCCCGATGCAGTAGCCCAGCACATGGTCGAGCGCCCGCTCGCGCGGCACGAACCGGGCTTCCCTGCCAATGATGACGGCCAGCTCGACCTCGTGATCGTTGCGGCGATCGTCAAACCGCAGCTGTACCTCGTCACTCGGGCCGATCAGGGCCGAATTCGCCTTGATGAACAGGCCATACTGGTCCAGCGAGGTGAAGGTCTTGCCGTGGTTGATGTCCCTGTCGGCATTGGCCTCGTCGATATGGGCGCGGTAGTTGATCGGCGCCCCGATGATCTTGCCGGGATTGGCAACCGGGCTTTCCAGCCGCACGGATTGCAGCGGCGCCGCCTTTGACGTCCGGAACTGGTCCCGGATCCTCGGGAGAAGATCAGGCAGCTGCCGCATGATCCAGTCGCCCTGCGGCAGCGGCCATGTCGGCTTGAGATCGAACAGCGCCGTGACGTCGTAGACGCTGTCGCCCTCGACCACGCCGATGTGATTGCCATCGAAGCGGCAGATCCGCATGAGTTCCTCCCGCCGGCCCGCAATAGTTTGCCCGTACAATTATTTGCATGGCAAGCAAGCCGGGGGCAAGCTACTCCGCGACCGGGATCAGGTCGGCGCGCGTGGGCGGCAGGTCGCCCGGAGGTCCGAGTGCCTGGTCATCGCGCGCGAAGAGCGGCTTGGACTGCATGTAGAGGCAGAGCAGCCGCGCCAGCGCCTCGAGCGACTCGACATGCGTCCGCTCATAGCCATGGGAGGCATCCAGCGCGAAGCAGACCAGCGAGGTGCGGATGTCGTTGCCGGCTTCAACCGCGGAGGCCGCGTCGCTGCGGTAGTAGCGGAAAACGTCGCGGGCATGCTCGATGCGGTAGCGGGCGCAGAGGTCGAGCAGGCTGCGGGTCAGGTGGCGGTCGAACGGACCGCTGGAATCCTGCATCGCGATGGTGACGCCGAACTCGCTGGTATACTGCCCCGGCGCGATGGTGCCGTTGTCGATCGAGACCAGCTCGGCGACATCGCCGTGCAGTACCGTGGAGGCGCCGACACCGACTTCCTCCGAAATCGTGAAGATCAGATGGCAGTCGATCGGCAGGGTGACCTCCGCCTCGCATATGGCGCGGGCCGCTGCCAGCATCGCCGCGACGCCGGCCTTGTCGTCGAGATGCCGCGCCACGATGAAGCCGTTATCGAGGAATTCGGGCGCGGTATCGATGGAAATCGTGTCGCCGACATGGATACCCAGCGCCTTCGTCTGCTCGGGATTCGAAGTCCGCTCGTCGAGCCGCACTTCCAGATTGCTCCAGGCGATCGGCTGGGTATCGACCTCCTCGTTATAGACATGGCCGGACGCCTTGTGCGGCAGGATGCTGCCGCGCACGGTGGTATTGGCGTCTGTATGTACGAGGCAGCGCGCCCCTTCGGCGAAACGCGCCGACCAGGTGCCGATCGGCACCACTTCCAGCCTGCCATTGGGCCAGAATCCCTTGACCATGGCTCCCAGCGTATCGAGATGCGACACGATCGCACGGTCGGGTGAATTGCGCCGGCCCTTCAGATCGGCGCGGATGGCGCCACGGCGCGTCAGTTCATAGGGAATGCCAAGACTTTCCAGTTCGGCGCAGACAAAGGCGACTGCCGCGTCGGTCATCCCGCTGGGGCTCGGAATGGCAAGCAGCCCGCGCAGGATGTTCAGCATGTAGTCGCGGTCGATGACGAGATTCTTCATCCCCTTCCTCCGGCATGCGCCCAGGCTGCCTTGGTTTCCGGAAACAGGAAGTCGATGAACTTCTCCGCCGTGGGCTGCGGTTCGTGATTGGCGAGGCCGGGCCGTTCATTGGCCTCGATGAAGCGGTAATAGGGCTGGTCGGGCGCCCGCACGATGAAATCGAAACCGACCACCGGCATGTGCAGGACGGCGGCAGCCTTGACCGCTGCCTCCGCGATCGCCGGATGCAGATGCTCGGTCACGTCGTGGATGGTGCCGCCGGTATGCAGATTGGCGGTCTTGCGCACCGCCAGGCTCTCGCCCTGCCCCAGAATGTCGGTGAAGCCGAAACCGGCGGAGCGCACGCAGCGCTCGGTTTCCTCGTCCAGCGGAATGCGGCTCTCGCCACCGGTTGCCGCCGCCCGGCGCCTGCTCTGCTTCTCGATCAGCTCGATCACGCTGTGCACGCCGTCGCCGATAATCGTGGCCGGGCGGCGGATGGCGGCGGCCACCACCTCGCTGTCGATCACGATCACGCGCAGATCGTCGCCCACGACGTATTCTTCAGCGATAACATGACTGTCATGGCGCCGGGCCGTCTCGTAGGCAACCAGAACCTCGCTGCGGCGGCGCAGGTCGACGAAGACTCCCCTGCCCTGCTCGCCCCGGGCGGGCTTGATCACGATCCGGCGGTGCTTCTCCAGAAACGCCACGGCATCCTCGGGCGATTTGATATCCTGCTGGTCGGGCACCGCGAGGCCTGCCCTCGCCAGCAGCCGCCTGGTCAGCGCCTTGTCGTCGCAGCGGCTCATCGCCACCGCGGTGGTGAAGTCGCTCAGGCTTTCGCGGCAGCAGACCTTGCGTGCGCCGTGCTGCAGGCTGAAAATTCCCGCCGCGGCATCTTCGATTTCCACGCCGATGCCCCGGCGGCGCGCTTCGTCAATCAGGATGCGGGCATAGATATTCACTTCGCCGTCGATGGCCGGGCCGATATAGAGCTTCTGGTTGATCGAGTTCCGCGTCTTGATGCAGTAAACCGGGATCTGCACGAATCCGAGCTGCTTGTAGAGAGCGATTGCCTGCTCGTTGTCATGCATCACGGACAGGTCGAGAAACGCCCGGCCGGCCTTTCGCATGCGCCGTGCAAGCTCCAGGGTCAAGGCGCGCCCGATCCCGGGAGGAGAAGCCTGCGGATCGACGGACAATGCCCAGAGGCTGGCACCGTTATCGGGGTCGCGGAATGCCCGGGCATGATCCACGCCCATCACGACGCCCAGCAGCCGGCCATCGGCGCCGGGTGCCTCGGCTACCAGGATCTCCACTGCGGGATGCAGATCGGCGCAGTAGCCCTCCCGCAGGGGGACCATGCCGCGCGAAGTATAGAGGCGGTTGATCTCGGATTCGTCAGCCGGTCGCGCCAGGCGGACCCGCACTGCCGTGTCGCCCTCTTCAGGCATGGCCGCCTCCAGAGGCAGGCGGAAGGCATTGGACGGATCGAGGAACAGGGCCTGCGGGGCGATCGAGAGCACGACATGCGGCTCGCGCACATAGAAGGCGATGTCGCGCTCGCCGGTTGCTTCCTCAAGCAGGCGATCGACCAGCTGTTCGGGGCAATCGAATGTCTGCCCGAAGAGCAGCCGGCCCCAGCCGCAATCCACGGCAGCCGCCCGCCGGCGCACGGCGCGCGGGGGCGCGCCCCATTGCTGCAGCGACACGGGCGTTTCGGCGGGCCCGAGCATCTTCCGGTCCGAATTTGTCGACAGCGATCCGCTGGTTGCCATGGCGTCTCTCCCGGTGCGATTTTCTGTGCGTTTCTCAGATGTTGTTGGCCTGCAGCCACATCTCCAGCACGGCCACCTGCCAGAGCTTGGAACCGCGCAGCGGCGTGATGTGATCCTTCGGATCCCTCAGCAGCTTTTCGACATATTCCTCCCGGAACAGGCCGCGCTCACGGGTGCGCCGGCTGTGCAGAACGTCCCGCACCATGTCGAGATACGGACCTTCGATGTATTTCAGTGCCGGTACGGGAAAGTAGCCCTTGGGTCGGTCGATGACCTCCGCCGGCAGCATGCGACGGCCGACATCCTTCAGCACACCCTTGCCGCCTTCACGCAGCTTGTGTTCGGGCGGAATCCGGGCTGCCAGTTCGACCAGTTCGTGATCGAGAAAAGGAACGCGCGCCTCCAGCCCCCAGGCCATGGTCATGTTGTCGACGCGCTTCACCGGATCATCCACCAGCATCACCGTGGTATCGAGCCGCAGGGCCTTGTCCACGGCATGGCTGGCGCCCGGCTGCCCGAAATGCCGGGCAACGAATGCCGCGCTATAATCCTCGCCCACCAGGTCCGGATGGACGGCCTCGGCGAACTCCGCGTGATCGCGGTCGAAGAACACCTTTGCGTAGTCGCCAACGGCGTCGTTCGAGTTCATCAGCGGCGGATACCAGTGATAGCCGCCGAACACCTCGTCCGCCCCCTGTCCGCTCTGCACGACTCGAACATGCTGGGATACCTCCTCGGACAGAAGGAAGAATCCGACATTGTCGTATGACACCATCGGCTCGGACATCGCCGATATGACTTTCGGCATCGCATCCAGCAGACGACGGGAGCGGACAAAGATCTTGTAATGCTCGGTGCCGAAATGCCTCGCAATCAGATCGGAGTAGATGAACTCGTCTCCTTTCTCGCCATTGGCCTCCTCGAAGCCGATGGAGAAGGTCTTCAGCCCTTTCTGTCCTGCTTCGGCGAGCAATGCGACGATCAGGCTGGAATCGAGGCCGCCGGACAGCAGCACGCCGACAGGCACGTCGGATACCATGCGGCGCTCGACCGCCTTCGCCAGTGCTGCGTGCACCTGCCGTTCCCAGGTTTCGGCGGAACAGGCGATGTCATCCGCCTGCCGATCGAAGGTCAGCGTCCAGTAGACGTGATCGCGCCGGCGGCCGTCGGCCTCGAAGACCGCAATGCTGCCCGGTGGAAGTTTCCGAACCCCTTTGAGCATGGTGAAGGGGGGCGGCACGACCGCATGAAAGCTCATGTAATGATGCAGAGCGACAGGATCGAGGCTGGTATCGATGTCGCCGGCTGCCAGCAGGGCGGGCAGGGAAGAGGCAAAGCGAAGGCGTTTCCCCCCCCGTTCGGAAAAATAAAGCGGCTTGATGCCCAGACGGTCCCGGCAGAGGGCAAGTCGCCCGGTATCCCGTTCGTGGACGGCGAAGGCAAACATGCCGTGAAAGCGCTTCGGGGCCTCCGTGCCCCAGGCATGCCAGGCCTTCAGCACGACTTCGGTGTCGCCATCGGAGAAGAAGCGATAGCCCTTCTCCTGCAACTGGCGGCGGAGGTCCCTGTAGTTGTAGATGCAGCCGTTGAAGGCGAGCGTCAGGCCGAGTTCCGCATCTACCATCGGCTGCTGTGCACGCTCGCTCAGGTCGATGATCTTGAGCCTGCGATGTCCGAACGCCATGCGGCCCTGCGCAGTCAGCCCCATCGCGTCGGGTCCGCGCGGAGCCATGGATTCGGTCATCCTGGCTACGGCAGCGACATCCGACTGGCCGGAATCAAACCTCGCCTCGCCGCTGAATCCGCACATGACAGTCTCCACCTTGCGTGTTCCGGGCACGCCAGTGAAAAACATCGAATAAGCGGCATTGCTCCAATTTCTGATGGAGTATAGCGGCAATCGGCGCTTGTCGTCGGCGTGAGCTTCCTAGATAGGAAGCATCGGCTGTGACGCAACCTTTTATGTTCGGCCCCGTCCCACTCACATCATTGCAAGAGGGTCATCGCCGGAACATTCGGGTACATCAGGGCACCGCTGGCCGGTAATCCACACCCGTCGGCTGCGGCGTAACGGCGGAGACAGGCGCCCCATCATTCGCAGGAGTCGGAGACAGCTCTCCGGCGCGGATGCTGTCCTGCCTCTTCTCCGCGCGTTCCAATGCCTCGAGCAGAGCGGCCATATCCTCGTTGCCCGCGAAGCGGCTGGCCGGCAGCTCAAGCAGCCTCCGCCGACGCTCGGCGTAATCCTGTTCGGTCAGGGTGGAGAGGAAATGGACAAGCGAGTCCTCATACGGGGCTTCAAAACTCCAGCCGATGCCCTGCTCTTCGACCAGAGCGCCCACCTCGAAACCGCGCGCTGCCAGACAGGGCACGCCGAAGAAGCCGGCCTCGTAGAAGCGGCAGGGCAGCAGCCAGCGGGAATTATGCTCGACGTTCTCGAGATCGATGGCCCAGGCGAAATCGACATCGGCATAGATCTTCGCCAGATCGCGCGGGTTCACATAGGGTCCGTCATAAACCAGGTTGTCGAGGCGGGCCACGGCCCGCTCGAATCTATCCCGATCGACGGTCGTCAGTACGCCGTGGAAGCGGAACATCACCCGGCCGCGCAGCCGTTCGGCCAGGCGGACGATCAGGTCGAAGGTGGCCTGTCCCCGAATCAGCCCGCAATAGGCCACCACCCAGCGATATCCCTCCCGGTTCCGGGGCCGTTTGCGCCTCGTAAGTGCTGCCGCATCTCTTGTTACCGACGCCGGCAACTTGTTTTCGAGGAGAAACCATGCGCGGTCATATCCCTGCATGGCCGCGAAGTAGTGGCGCAGAAACGCCGGCGAGGAGAGCACCAGAAGGCTGACATGTCGGAGCGCATACCGCTCCACGGCGCGAATCATGCGTGAAACACGGCTCCGACCGACGAAGGCGGGCTGGATGTCGAGCACTTCATAAATGGTGGGAATGGCCCGCCCCGCCAGCAGACGGATGACAAGCGCCAGCATCATCTGGTCGACGTTGCGGGCGTAGATAACATCGGCCTGTCTGATGAAGCTGCGGTTGAGCAGCAGCACGACCAGGGCACGCAGCAGCGTCCACAATCGCTGCGCGTAATTGCCGTCTTCCGTACGCCCCAGCAGCAGATACGGCCATTCGGGGCGGAAGTCCTTGTTGTAGCGCTCGCGCCGGAACCCGACCATCAGCAGCCGGCATCCCAGTCCAACCAGTGCCTCGCCGCGCTTGGTGCTGCTGGTGTCGGTGATGTCTGGCGTCAGGAGGAGGACGGTTTTCATCGTGATATCGTCATGACTGCCACTGCACGCCACAGAGGACGCATTCTACGCGGGCGGCAGCCTCGGTTGGCTGTGATCAAGCTGTGCCCGGCGCGCGGCAAGTAGGCATTCGGGAAGGAAAATCGGCGCAAACCCAGTCACAGGTTGATCACTGGCTGGGCGCGAGTTGCTGAGGTTCTATCACGCCGACCGCAAATTCCATCGAGGTTGACGTGATTGCGATTGCCGAGCCGGCCGAAACGGTCGTGCAACCCTCTGGTGAGCCCCAATTGCGCTTCGACCGTATCGCGGTGAGCAGCGTCTTCGGCAATCCGCTCGACCGGCGGACCTGGTCGGCAGCCCCCTTCAACATTGCCCGTTGCTTCAGAAGTTTCGGAATCGAAGTGGAGGGCATCCATTCCGGCGGCAGTCGCGGCGAACTCGCCTTCCTCGCCTCGCGTTACAGCCTGTCCGGTTACGGTACGCCACGGAGCAGCGAGGCTGTCCTGCGCACTGCCGCAGCGCGGCGGCGGGCCGCTGACCGGCTGGCCACCGTGCTGAAGCAGCGGAATATCGGTCATGTCCTGCATACCGGCAGTCTGGACATGCTGCCCTCGGCGATCGCCCCGAAGATCAAGCATTACATCTACTGCGACCATACCTGGGCGCTTTCCCTGCTGCACCGTCCGGACATCGCGAGCTACAGCGCCCGCGCGATCGAGGCCTTCGAGCTTCTCGAGCGGGATTCGCTGGCCTGCGCGGAGCATGTCTTCACCTTCGGAACCTATGTCCGCGATCACATTGTTTCCCACTATGGCATCCCGGCGGAGCGCGTCACCGCAGTGGGCTCGGGCATGGGCGATATCGAGCCCTATTACGGCCCCAAGGATTACACCCGGCCCCGCCTGCTGTTCGTGGCGAAGCATCTTTTCGCCGCAAAGGGCGGAAATCTGCTGCTTGAAGCGCTGCGGATCGCAAGAAAGAAACGGCCGGACATCGTGCTGACGATCGTCGGAGACGAACGCAGCCGCAGCCACATTCCGGCCGATCTCCAGGTCGAGTTCCGTGCCCATATCCCGCTGGCCGAGCTGCAGCGGCTGTTCCGCGAGGCCAGCCTGCTGGCCCAGCCGATGCTGAACGATCCCTGGGGGCAGGTCTATCTCGAGGCCCTGCTCTCCCGCACTCCTGTACTCGGCCTGCGGCGCAACGGTCTGCCCGAGATCACCGAGAATGGACGCCACGGCTTCATGATCGATGACGCCGACCCGCAGCAGCTCGCCGAGGCGATCCTGGACGCTCTTTCGGATCCCCAGCGGCTCGCCGATATGGGCGAGAGCGGGCAGCAGCATGTTCTGCAATCCTACTCCTGGGAGATCGCCGCGCGGAAAATCGCCTACGCCTGAGCATCTGCCACCCGCAACAAAAACAGCAAGCCCCAGAACCGATCAACCACAGAGGACAGATCATGGTCGACAAGGTCGCACTTATCACCGGAGCCACCGGGCAGGACGGCGCCTATCTCGCCGAATTCCTGCTGCAGCAGGGCTACATCGTGCATGGCGTGAAGCGGCGTTCTTCCTCGATCAATACCCGCCGCGTCGACCACCTCTACCGCGACCCGCATGAACCCGGCGTCCGCTACTTCCTGCATTACGGCGACATGACGGATTCGACCAACATCATCCGCCTCATCCAGGAGATCCAGCCGACCGAGATCTACAATCTCGCCGCCCAGAGCCATGTCCAGGTCAGCTTCGAGACGCCGGAATACACGGCAAATACCGACGCGATCGGCACGCTGCGCATGCTGGAGGCGATCCGCATCCTGAAAATGGAAGACCGGGTCCGCTTCTACCAGGCATCGACCTCGGAGCTGTTCGGCAAGGTGGTGGAGACGCCGCAGCGCGAGACCACGCCTTTCTATCCGCGCAGCCCCTATGCCGTCGCCAAGCTCTATGCCTACTGGATCACGATCAACTATCGCGAAGCCTATGGCATGCACGCCTCCAACGGCATCCTGTTCAACCACGAATCGCCCATCCGCGGCGAAACCTTCGTGACCCGCAAAATCACCCGCGCGGTGGCGGCCATCGAACAGGGCCTGCAGAAATGCCTGTATCTGGGCAATATCGACTCCAAGCGCGACTGGGGTCATGCCCGGGACTATGTCGAGGGCATGTGGCGAATCCTGCAACAGGAGAAGCCGGACGATTACGTTCTCGCCACCGGGGAGGTGCACAGCGTCCGCGAATTCGTCGAGCTCGCCTTCCGCCACATCGATCGCGAGATCGTCTGGGAGGGCAAGGGCACCGAGGAAAAGGGCATCTGCAACAAGACCGGCGATGTCCTCGTCGCCGTGGACCCGATCTATTACCGCCCGACCGAGGTCGACTTCCTGCTGGGCAGCCCGGAAAAAGCCAAAAAGCAGCTCGGCTGGCAGCACAAGACCACCTTCGAGCAGCTGGTGGCCGAGATGGTCGAGGCTGATCGCATCGGTCTGCAGCGCAGCGAGTACGCCAATGCCTTCTAAGCGGATCGACTATTCACTGGCCGGAAAGCGGGTCTGGGTCGCAGGCCATCGCGGCCTGGTCGGCTCGGCCCTGGTCCGGCGGCTGGCTTCGGAAGACTGCACCATCCTCACGGCCGACCGCCGGACGGTGGATCTGCGCTCGCCGGAGCAGGTGAATGCCTGGATGCAGGAAAACCGGCCGCAGGCCGTGTTCGTGGCGGCCGCCCGGGTGGGCGGCATCCATGCCAACGACGTGCGGCCGGCCGAATTCCTCTACGACAACCTCATGATCGAGGCGAATGTCATCGAGGCGGCACGCCGTTTCGAGGTGGAGAAGCTGCTCTTCCTCGGCTCCTCCTGCATCTATCCGCGCATGGCGCCGCAGCCGATCCAGGAGTCGGCGCTGCTGACCGGTCCGCTGGAACCCACCAACCAGTGGTATGCCGTCGCCAAGATCGCCGGCATCAAGCTGTGCCAGGCCTATCGCCGGCAGTATGGCTGCGACTTCATCTCGGCCATGCCGACCAACCTGTACGGTCCGGGCGACAATTTCGACCTTCTCTACAGCCACGTGGCCCCGGCGCTGATGGCGAAATTCCATCGCGCCAGACAGCAGAAGATGTCGGAGGTCGAGGTCTGGGGCACCGGCAAGGCGCTGCGGGAATTCCTCTTCGTAGACGACGCCGCCGACGGCCTCGTCTATGCAATGAAGCACTACTCTGACGAGGAATTCATCAATCTCGGCACCGGTCAGGAGGTCACGATCCGCGAACTGGCGGAAATGATCGGCGAAATCGTCGGCTTTTCGGGCACTCTCAAGTTCGATCCGAGCAAGCCGGACGGCACGCCGCGCAAGGTGATGGATGTCAGCCGCCTGCGCGATCTCGGCTGGGAAGCCAAAACACCGCTGCGCGAAGGCTTGCGCCAGACCTATGCCTGGTATGTGGAGCATGTGGCGCCCGAGCATGAACGGCAGGTCGCCAGCGCCTGACTGACCCGGAGAGGGCCGCCGGCGGTGCACCAGTCATCGCTGGCGGCTTTTTCGTGCCTGTTCTTCTCAGACTCCGACGGGCCGGCCGTCGTCGTCAGACTCCGGCCTGCCCTTCTTGATTCGCAGCTGCCCCCGGCGATCGACCCAGAGGCGGTAGTCGCCCAGCTGCGGCAGGTTCCGGCTGCGCCAGTCCGCGCCGAGGCGCAGGCCGCCGTGATCGCCACCTACCTCGATGGCCTCCAGCCCGCCCTCCTCGCTCACCCGGCCGGTGCAGCCGACCAGGGTGACATGGGCTTTCTCCCTGGCGCCGCGCAGGCGCGCCAGCCCCGCCTCCTTGGCGCGACCGCCGCCATGGCCGGTGCATCCGACCATGACCAGCTCGCGGACGACGAAGGCACGAATCAGGTGCGTCTGCTTGTAGATCGAGTAGGCCGTGCAGCCGATCAGCGTGCCGAAATTCTTCAGCAGGATGCCGGCATCGCCATTGGCAAAATCCGGCGCGCCCTGGTGATTGTTCTCGAAGCCGCAGTTTGACAGCAGGGTGCAGCCATTGTCGGCCAGGACCCCGAATTCGCGGTTGAGCAGAAAATAGCAGCCGTGAAAGCTGACGTCATAACAGTTGTTGAGCAGCGCGGCGCCATGGCCGCCATTCTGGCCGAACACGCTGGCGAAGACATGGATGGCCGACAGGATACCCTTGTTGCGGCTGTGGGCGAAGGTCGCGCCATTGCCGCCGTTGTCGCGGAAATAGCAGTTGATCATCTGCCCTTCGAAGACGTTGCCGATCATGTGGCAGCCGTCGCCGCCGCAGCCCTGCACCACGATGTCGCGCAGGCAGAAGTTATAGAGATACTGCCCGCCGGGCACGTCGCAGGACAGCAGGATGCCGTGCCCGTCGCGGCCCGATCCCTTGATGTCCAGTCCCTGCAGCAGGAGAAAGCGGAAGGTCGTTCGGCTGATCACCTCGATGACGTTGGCGCCGTCACCGATCTCCGATACCAGGCGCGCGCCGGTCCCGATGATGCCGCATTGCCGCGTCACATGGGTGCGCGGCTCGACCCGCAGGGTGCGGCGGATGCGGTAGTCGCCCGGCGGCAGTAGCAGGACGGCCTGCTGTTCGAAGGCCGCGTCGAGCGCCTTCTGCAGCGCCGGTCCGTCATCGGTGCGGCCATCGCCACGGATGCCGAACTCGGCCGCCGACAGGGTCCGGCCTGCCTGCGCCAGCGCCGGCGCTCCGGCGGAGCCAAGCAGCCCGGCGGCCGCCACCCCGCCGCCCATCGTGAAGAGATTCCGCCGGTCCATGGCCATCAGCGCTGCGACACCAGGCCGGGCTGTCGCAGCCGGTTGCCGAGACGGATGCTCTGGATCCGCCGCTGCGCCTCCGGCAGAGGAACCACGACCCGCGCGGCATTGCGGCAGTAGAGAACGCTCAGTGCGGCCGGCAGCAGCAGAACGGTCCAGGTTTTCGGGCCGACATACGCACCGGACGCCTGGCCGAAGATGATCCAGACGATCCAGCAGAAGGTAATGCTCGGCACCCGCAGGACATGCATCCAGTAGGTGATCGCGGCCAGTACGGCGAGGCCGAAGATCGCGCCGAGATAGATCCAGTGCAGCCAGAAGTAATTGGTCAGCACTTCCGAGAGTTTGCTGAAGCCCCAGTCGGTGGAATAGAAGGACGACCGCGCATAGGTGTTGGTCGCCAGTTCGTGGATGAAGGGCTCGCCGGTCAGGCCGGCCCCAGCGACGGGATAGACCTTGAAGATCTCGAGCGCCACCAGCATCGGGCCGATCACGCGGTAGAAGAAGCTCGGATCACCGCCACCATGCAAGATCTGGTTCAGGCGCTCGCTGTAGGCCACCGAACCGACGATGGCGAAAACTATCAGCAGCAACGAGCCGAAGATCAGGATGCCAGCCCGGTACATGGTGTTGCGCCGGTTGCCGGGCTGCGAGGCCGGGATGATGAAGTAGTAGTACGGCGCGATCAGCAGCAGCGAGAGCAGCAGGGTCGGACCGGGCATGACAATCATGCCGGCGCCGATCAGGGCAACATAGAGAAACAGCTTCCAGCGATAGCCTGAAACCAGGAACCAGCAGAAGACGAACAGCGTGTAGCCGAACGTCACGGCGGACGGTTCGGAGGTGAAGAACTTCGGCCGCACCTTGCCGTAGAGCAGCAGGTCGCGGCGGTCGGAAATGTAGACGCCGTGGTCGTAGATCGCGGCGCGCACCCGGTCGCTGACCGCGGCCAGACCGGCATGGGTCTCGAGGATGCAGCCGATCAGGATGATCACGCTCATCCAGAAGAACAGGCGCGCGATCTGCCGCCGCTCGGCCTGCAGAACAGTGAGGAACAGGGCATAGCCGATGATGAGGGAGTAGACCAGCTGCACCAGACCGGTGAAGCGCTTGCCGAGAAAGGCGTAGTCCGTCGCGGCAAGGACGGAGGCGATATAGACCACCAGGACGCCGAGGAAGACGGCCAGATGACGGGTTTCGATGGCGTCGCGGCGCCGCCAGAGCAGGACGATGCCGGCGATGCCCGCCGGCGCAGACGGGAACGGGATCGAGCTGGTGATCGGCAGGTTGACGCCGAGATAGATGCCGATCAGGAAGATCAGCACCAGCGTCATGTCCACCCAGCCGAGCCGCTGGGTCGCGGGCGGTGCGGCCGGCCGGACCATCATAGCGCGGCCACCGCGGTCATGAGCTGCCGGCCGCGGCTGTGCCAGTCGAAGGCATCGCGGCAGACGCCGAAGGCCTGCTCCTGCAGCCGGTTCAGGCGATCGCAGTCATCGATGACCCGCAGAACGCCGCGCGCCAGCGCCTCGTAATCGGGGTAGAAGAGGATGCTCTCCTCATGGCGCAGGGGCATGCCGGCCACCGACCCGTCCAGCGCCAGGATCGGCATGCGGTTGAAGACGTAGTCGAGCACCTTCAGCTTGAAGCCGCCGCCATGGCGTTCCGGCACCAGGGCTACGCGCGCCTGCTGCATGAACGGGTCGACATCCTCGACGCGCCCGGTGAAGCGGGTCGCTGCGGTCTTGCGGCGCATGCGGTCCAGGAAGGATTCCTCGGCGCTGCCCACCACCTGGAGCTCCGCTCCCTGGGCCGCGAACAGGGGATCGGCCACCGCGACGAATTCTTCCAGATTCATCCGTTTGGCAATCCAGTCGAAGCTGCCGACGATGATGGCGCGGCGCGGCACGGCGGGCGTGATCTCGCGCCGGTCGAGGCGCGGTCCGTCATAGCCGGGCGTCAGAACCTCGACGCGACAGGTCGGCCGGCGCTCCAGATAAAGCAGCCGGTCCTCCTCGGTGATCGCGGTCACGAGGTCGGCGGCATCCACCATGGCGCGTTCCAGCATGGCGGCCTTGGCGGCGTCCAGCATCAGGGCCAGGCGCTTGAGCGGGTTGGTCTGCTCGCCGGCGATCTGCCGGCGCAGGCTTTCCTCGTGGTTATGGGAAACATAGACCAGCTTGGGTCGCGGGTTGCGGCCGCGGAAGGAGCGCAGCACCTGCCGTAAAGCCCAGCCGGCGGAAATGCCATCCAGAATGATGATGTCCCAGGATTCCTGCAGCTGGCGGTCCAGCATGCGGCGCAGCGCGCGGGTGGCGCCGCGATGGGCGATGCGGGGCAGTGGCGACAGCAGGCTGGTCCAGCCGGGCCGCGATTCATGCTGCGCCAGCCACCAGCGCACGGCGCCATCCGTGCTCCCCATGCTCGCGGCCTCGCCGGGGCGCGCCAGGGCCAGAACCTCCACGGCGGCGCCGGCCCCCGCGATGGCGTCGATCAGTCCGCCGGTATAGATGAACTGACCGTTATGCCGCGGTTCGGGGTTGGCCCAGGTGAGCCAGAGACATCGCATGGCATTCCGCATCGCTGCCTCTAATAGGCCTGCCGGCCGGTGAAACCGCCGAAGACGGTTCGCAGGATGATCATCACGTCCAGGCCGAGCGACCAGTTCTCGACGTAATGCAGGTCATGCTCGACCCGCTTCTCGATCTGCTCGACGGTTTCCGTCTCGCCGCGCCAGCCGTTGACCTGCGCCCAGCCGGTGATGCCGGGCTTCATGCGATGACGCCAGAAATAGTTGCTGACCGCGTCCTGGTAGAGCAGGCCGCCGGCTTTCGCCGCCGTTGCATGGGGGCGCGGCCCGACGACGGACATGTCTCCGGTCAGCACGTTGAAGAACTGCGGCAGCTCGTCGAGGCTGGTCCGGCGCAGGAAGGCGCCCAGCCGCGTTACCCGCGGATCGTTGCGCCGGGTCAGCTGCTCGGCATTGTGGTCGGTGGCATGCTGGTACATGGTGCGGAACTTCCACACCTCGATGAGCTGGTTGTTCAGGCCGTACCGCTTCTGCCGGAAGAAAACGGGTCCCGGACTGTCCAGCTTGATCGCCAGCGCGATCGCCGCCAGCAGCGGGGAAATCAGCAGTACGATCAGACCGGCGAAAACCCGGTCTTCGACCTCCTTCAGCACGCCGCGCCAGGCGCGCAGCGGCCGCTGCTCGGCATTCAGCAGCGTGACGCCGCCGATGCGCTCCACCTCCGCGCGCGCCAGGTTGAAACCATACTGGTCGGGACAGAGATGCACGTCGACCGCCACCTCGCGCAGCCGGTTCATCACCTCGCTGATCCGCCGTTCGGCCGAGAGCGGTAGCGCGACGATCACCGTGTCGATGCCGTGGCGACGGATATCGGCCACCAGATCGTCGACCGAGCCGCAGATCTTGTGGCCCATGCAGCTCTCCGGCAGCCGGGACAGGCGATCGTCATAAACGCCGGTGACGATGACGTCGGGATCGTTTGCCGCATTCATCCGCCGCAGCAGGCGCAGCCCGAGCGGACCGCTGCCAACGATGGCTACCCGCTGCTGCACCACCTGGTTCTGGCGCCAGCTGTCGATGCAGACCGCAAGGGCGCCGCGTGCCAGCAGTACCGGAGCGGCGCCGAACAGCAGCCACAGCACCAGCCAGGTCTTGTTTGCCATCAGCGAACCCGCGCTGACCGCGAGGACGGCCGAAACGAGCAGCCCGGTGATCGACCACGCCAGCAGCACCCGGCTCAGGGAGCGGCCGAGTTCGGGCAGCTGGTCTTTCCTGTAGGCGCCGCAGAGATGCAGGAGATTGGCCAGCACGAGGCTTCCGAGCAGCGTGACCAGGACATAATAGCCCGGCGCCATCGGCAAATCGGGCGTGGCAAGCGCATAGGCCGCCAGACTGCCCGCGAGCGCCGCCATGACGTCGAATCCGCGCAGCAATCCCGCGACGATCTCGAGCGAAATCCGCCGGCGTTCCGCCGGCACGACCATCTGCCGTTCGACAAGGCCGGCCGGCGCCTGCATGGCGGCCGGCGGCGGCAGTGCCGCGGCCTCGCGCTCAACGGGGTAATGAATCACCTCGGAACGGGAGTCCAGCTCAGGCTTGGATAGGATGTCGAGTGACATGAAATCCCTCTCTGGCCATCTGTCCGGCATAGCGCGCATGTGCTGAACCGAAACGGAATCCGGGCGGCGCGGCTGAAGTGCGATGGATGTGCCACAACAGCGCGCAAGCGTGTTGTGATCAAGCTGAGGCCATCGTGACTCGCTAAAGTGCTCGCAGACTGCCGAAAATCTGCGCAGCAAAAGCCTCTGGCGTACGGTCGGAAACGAAGCTGCGTGCGGCCTTCTGATCGATGTAGCGCTGCGGCCCTTCGACCACCATTTCCTCGATTGCCCGCGCCAGTTGCTCCGGCCGGGTGACATCGGCGGCAAGCCCGAGACTGTGATCCTGCACCAGTCTGCCCAGCAGGCCGTAATCCTGCGTGAGGAGAGGCTTGGCGGCGCCGGCCGCCCAGAGCAGCACGCCGCTGGAACCGACGAAGCGCTGGTACGGCGCGAGTACGACGTCGCAGCGCTCGACCAGGGCACCGATCTCGCCGCTGTCCAGCCACCGGTCCTCGATATGGAACCACAGGTCGGGCCGGTGACGCTGCAGCCGTTCGACCTGTGCCTTCAGCGGCGCGCTGATTTCCGGCGCAACCTTGCCGGCGACGACGACGGCCGTGCGGGATGCAACCCCCGGGCCCAGCAGCTGCAAGGCCTCCATCAGATGCAGGATGCCCTTGCGCGCGGTCAGCACCCCGAACAGCAGCAGCACGATCCGGTCTTCGGGAATGGCGACCGGAACCGCGCCGGGTCCGGCCGGACGCACCGGCGGGTGCGCCGGGTCGGGCAATGCGTGGACCTTATGGCCGCCGCGATAGTGCTGTACCGCGTAATCCGGGAAGAAGGGATCGAGCGTCAGTACGACATGCAGCGCCGGATTGAGCAGCATCAGACGATACAGCAGGGTTTTGCGCAGATCCCGCAGGCGTTCGGCCCATGTCGGATGGTTGGGTCCGAGCCGGCCGTAATGCACCGAAGGACGAAACAGGATACCACCCAGCTTGCGGCCCGCCGCACCCAGTCCGAGCGCCAGCGGCAGAGAGAGATGATCCAGCGACAGGAAATAGCCAGCCCGGGCGCCGGTGCGTTTCAGATAACGCCGCATCACCCACCAGCGGGAAAAACCGCTGATGGCAAGGCGGCGATGCGTGCACATCCGGCGCTCGTCCTCGGTCAGTGCGATCATGCGGACGCGATCGCGCAGGTCTTCGGGAATTTCCGCCAGCAGCGAAGAACGGATTTCCGGCGCGATCACGAACCAGATCCGCGCAATATCCTGCTGCTGCATGGTGTAGCGCATGAGGTGCTGGACCCATTCGCGCGGATGGCCATCCCGGTCAGGCTCGAGAAACACTACCTGCCTTCGGGCTGCCATGCCGGCGCCATCCAGCGACGCAGTGAAGGCCGCCAGCACCGCGGCGCGGCCATGGCTCTGCTCGATGAAGCTGCGGCCTTTCCGTCCCATCTCCTCCCGCAGGGCCGGATCGTCCAGCAAGGCCAGTGCCGCTTCGCAGAAGGCTGCAGGATCTTCCGGCGGCACGCAGAGAAACGCTCCGGTCGTTTCCTGCAGCCGCGAGAGCGAGGAACCCGGATGGGCGGTGGCGATGAAGGGCCGGCCGGCCGCCATGATGCTGTAGATTTTCGACGGTATGGCGAAGTCCGCTGCCGAGGGCTTCTGCGGCACCAGATGCAGGTCTCCTAGCGCCAGCCCCTCGTTGAGCCGCTCGCGCGGCAGCAGGCCGGCGAATTCCACATTCTGCAGACCTAGGCGGGCGACTTCCTGCATGAGCGCCGTCTTCTCGCTGCCATCGCCGCGCAGAACGATCTTCACCTCCGGGCGGATTTTCGCGAGGGTGGCAGCCAGGGCCAGGATCTGCTCCAGCCCCTGCTTGCGACCGAGATTGCCGCTGTAGAGCAGGACAGGCGATCCGGCCCTGTCACGGGGCTGCGGGGTTATGCGGTCGGTATCCACCCAGATCGGCAGGATTTCGATGGGGACGGTCACACCGAGGCGACGCAGCTGCACCTTCATCTCGGCGGTCAGCACACAGACCGCATCCAGCCGGTTCAGCGTCACACGCTCGCACCAGCGCATGACGCGCAGCAGCAGACCGGAACGGACCAGGTTGAGGCCGGCAGCCAGGCCGGACTGTATGTCGTGCACCATCGCGACATGCCGTCCGCCCCGCCGGGTCGCCAGGATTCCGAGCATCACGGCGAAGATCGAGGGACAGAGTGAAACGACGAGCCCGTGCCGCTTCACCCTCCCGCTCAGCAGTGCGAACAGTCCTGCCAGCAGGAACAGGCATTCGCTGAGGATCCGGAGCGCGGCGGAGCGCCGCCGCGGCGCCCAGCTGCGCAGCCGCTCGACCACGATGCCGCCCGTGACTTCACGTTTCGGCGCCCGGGCGTTGAAATCCGCGAAGTCGTCCGGGTTGGGGTAATGCGGCCGGCCGGTCAGTACCGTGACGGGACGTCCCTGCCCCGCCAGCCATTCGGCCAGATCGGTGCAGTAGGAGGCGGATCCGATGACTTCTGGCCGGTAATGCTGGGTAACGAGAAGTACGGGATCGGCCATCCGCTAGGCCCAGTCGGTCGTCTTCACCAGCATCGGCCGCTCATACTCGTAGCTCAGCTGGCTGTACGAGTATTTGCGGTACTGCTTCGGATCGATCCGGGTCAAGACGATGCCGGCAATATCGGCTTTCACATCGACCAGTTCCTTCAGGCCCTCGAGCACGGTTTCGCGGCGGGTATCGCCCCAGCGCACCACGAAGGACACCTTGTCCACCATGCGGGCCAGGGTCAGCACCTCGGCCCCGACCAGAACCGGCGCCGCATCCAGCAGGATGAGGTCGTAGCGCGGCGCCAGCGCATTGAGGATCAGCCGCATGCGGTCCGAGGTCAGATAGCGCATCGCATCGGGGCTGAACATGCCGGCCGGAATGACGTCCACGCCGGAGAGCGAGTCGGTGAAGATCACCTTCTCGATGTCGTCCTCCTCGTCGCGCAGCAGCGCCGCCAGTCCCTTGGTGTTGGAGCAGCGGAACAGCTGGTGCAGGCGCGGATTGCGCCAGTCGCAGTCGATCAGCAGGACGCGGCGCCCCTGGCTGGCAAGCATGCGACCGAGCGAACTCGCCAGCACCGACTTGCCCTCGCCCGGAACGGCCGAGCCGAACAGCACGGTCTTGGGCGACTGTGCCGCCTCGGAGAGCTCGAGCCCGATATGCAGCTTGCGCAATGCCTCGGTATAGGGCGAGACGGGTTTGCGCAGGACATGCACGATCGGCTCCATGCGTCCGCGGATGGCCGGCACCAGGGCCAGCACCGGAAGGCCGGTCATGGTTTCGATCTGGTCGCCGCGGCGAAAGGTGTGGTCGGCGCCGTCACGCAGCAGCGCGATCACCACGCCGATCAGCCCGCCGGCCAGCACGCCGAGGAAGACGATCAGCTTCTTCGGCGGAAAGGCCGGCGCGGTGGGCGGCGCGGCGGCCGAGATCAGCTTCGCATTCGGCTTCTGCAGGCGATCCTGCCCGATGGTCTCCTTGGCACGGCCGAGCATCTGCTCCAGCAGGTTGCGGTTGACCTGCGCCTCGCGCTCCAGGGCGTCGAGCTTGATCGACTTCTCGTTCACCCCGCCGAGGCGGTTCTGCAGGCGCTCGAAATTCTGCCGCAGCGCTTCGTAACGCGCGCCAGCGGTGCGCGCCTCGTGGCGCAGGCCGCCGATGATGCTGTTGATTTCGGCCTGGATCTTGCGGCGGATGTCGGCGATCTCGGCATTGGCGCTGATGATGCGCGGATGCTGGTTGCCGAACTGGCCGGACAGATCGGCCAGGCGGGCCGTGGCCACGGCTTCCTGCGCCTTCAGCGAGGAGATCACCGGAGAGTTGAGCACCTCCGGCACGCTTTCGCCCGATACCCCGGTGCGACGCAGTGCCATCGCCTCGTTCAGCCGCGATTCGGCTTCGGCCTTCGCCGTCTGCGCGGCGATCAGCTGGGTGTTCAGTTCGGTCAGCTGCTGGACCGCAACACCGGTATTGGCGCCCTTGTAGAGGCCGTTGGCGCGCCGGTATTCCTCGACCGCCCGGTCGGAGCGGTCGACCTGCTCACGGAGGGCAGCGATGCGTTCTGCGAGGAACTTCTCGACCTCCTCGGTCGCCTCGATCTTCTCGCTGCGCTGTTTCGCGAGGTAGCGTTCGGCCATGGTGTTCGATACCTGCGCCGCCGTGTTGGGGTCCAGCGAGCGTGCCTGGATGCTCAGCACATGGCTGCGGCCAAGCGTGGCAACATCCAGCTTGTCGAGCAGAACATCGATCATGACGTTCATCTCGAACTCGGCCTGCTCCTCGGGGGTGAGCGGCTTTTCGTCCTCCCCGAAATCGCCGAGCCACTCGGCGGGGATGTAGCGCAGCGGATTGAGATAGCCGAGATACCGCTGCCAGGCGGGCTCGGTGCGAATGAAGGGATTGAACTCGGGATTTTCGGACAGCCCCAGGCGCTCGATCGTCTGGCGCGCCACGTCGCGGGACAGAATGACGAAGCTTTCGTTCTGGACCCGCTCGGCGTCGGGACTCAGCTCGTTGATGATCGCTTCGATATTCAGCGCCCGCACGCTCGGCATGCCGACCAGAACGCGGGATTCCGCGATATAGGTCGAGGGGATCTGCTTGGCGACGACGACCGAGATGGCGGCGAAGACCGCCGTCACGATCAGGATCATTCCGCGGTACCGCCACAGCTTGCGCAGGGTATCGAGGAAGTTGGGCGCCTCCTGCGGGGCCGTATAGACCGGCGGGGCGGCCATGCCGGGAACCTGGCCAGGATGGGAGGGTGCCGGCTGCCAATACGGCTGGAAGCGATCAGGGAGTGCCATCAGAAGTACCGCTCGCGAACAGTGATTACGTCGCCCGGCATGACCGGAGTTTCGGGTGTGGCATCAAGCCGGGTCTTTTCGCCGTTCGGCCCGGTGCGGCTCACGTAGAAGGAGCTCTCGCGGGCGCGGTAGGTGAAGCCTCCCGCCAGCGCGATCGCATTGATCACCGACATGCCGGTGACATAGGGGTAGCTGCCGGGCTGCTTGACCTCGCCGACGATGTAGAAGGGGCGATAGGTCAGCACCTCGACGCTGACGCTCGGATTTTTCAGGTAGTCGGGCTTCAGCTTGTCGACCAGCGCCTGCTCCAGGCCCTGGCCGGTCAGCCCGCCGGCCTGTACCTGTCCGATCAGCGGAAATGCCAGCTGACCGGTTCCATCAACCTGGTATTCGCCGGTCAGTTCCGGCTGGCCGTAGACGGTGATGCGGACGCGATCGCCGGAACCGAGGCGGTAACCCAGGTCGACCTGTGGCTGTGCGCCCGGCATGCCCGGCGTCTGCGCGGCGCTCTGCTGCGGCATCGGCGCCGCGCCGGACCTGGCCGTTTGCGCGCCTGCGCCGCCGGCCAGGATCAGCGCGGCGCAGAATGCGACAGCAACACTGACACGGCGGCAGAACGCCGCGACAGCAGAACCGGATTTTCTGGAGTGCATCATGCTTCGGCTTCTCTGAGCAAAGTGAAACCCGCGGGCCGCATTCAGCGACCGCGCGGGTCAAACACTTAGCAACAAAGACGCCGGGCTGGTGTGACCAAGCGGAGGCAACAACCGGCCGATAAAGGCCGGTTAATCGCTTACATTTGGCCGGTCAGACGCAGAAAGACCACATTCTCGTCAAAGTCGGCGTTGGGCTGGTTCGACGACCGCGTGCGATAGCCGTAACCGCCCGAAACCGACAGGTAGCGGTTCATCAGATATTTCGCGCCGATGCCGAAGAGATAGTAATCGTCGTCGCGCGAAATGCCTTCGAACTCGTCATTCTCGTAACCGATCGAAGCATTGAGCAGCAGGTTGCGCAGCAGCTCGTGATCGGCGCGGATTTCCGCCCGCGTGGCGAAGTAGCCCGAGGCGTTGCTGAGGATGGTTTCCTCGACCTCGCGCGACAGCGTGCCGGTCACGGTGGTCAGCTGGGTGACGTTCCAGGTCAGCTTGGCCCCGGCGGTCCAGCCACTCAGGTCACCGAGCCGCGCGTCGTCGTATTCCTGCTGGGTGTAGCCCACATAGGCGTCCAGAAAGGTCACACCCGACAGGTCATACTCGGCACCGACCGCCAGGGTGTAGCCGTCGGAGTCGCGCCGGAAGCCGTTGCGGTCCGTGGTGCGGTCATATTCCCGGAAATTGTACAGGCCCAGGACATAGATCTCGCGGAGCGGCGCGATCTCGTAGCCGGCGCGCAGCCCGATCTCGGTCTGCTCGCGGTCGCGGTCGCCCTGGTCGATGGTACCGCCGGCGCCGGTGCGGACGTCGTCGTAGCTGATGAAGTCGCGCTTGGCGTCAAGCCGGGTGGAGAGGCGGTTGAACTGCTTCTCGACGCCGAGATTGATCGTGCTGACTTCGTACTCCGTTGGCTCCCGGCCGCCCTGATCGTTAGGCGAAGAGCGCTGCTCGTGGCGCAGCATGTGCGCCACACCGCCGAACAGGCGGAGGTCACGCTGCACGTCCACGCGGCCGTCCGCCGCCAGGGTGTAATCCTCGAAGTCTTCCGAATCGAAATCGGCGAACCGCACCACCCGCGCATCGGCATGCAGGTTCAGCGCGTGGTTGTTCCAGTTCGAGCGCAGATCGAGCTTGGGCTCGATCGAGGTGATGAAATCGCTCTCCTCGTTGCTCTCGGTGGCGAAGATGTTGCTGTTGTAGCTCTCCTGCACCGACAGCGCGGGCAGCAGGAAGAAGCCGCCGAGCCGGACGCCGACCGGATCGTAATCCGGGCGGGAGCGCTCGGTCACCGTTGCGCCCCGGACGACCTCGTCCACCGGCTGACTCGGCCGGGGAGTGGTTTGCGCAAAAGCTCCGGTAGCGGCGAAAGCGGAAATGGCGAGCAGACTGACGCCCAGATGACGGACAGACGACTTACGGACAGACATTGACCCCCACTTGGCGACTCATCCAACCGGCCCGCTGGCGACCGCCCGTTATTGGGCGGCTTGTGCGCGGGACGACACCCTCCGGTGCCAACTCCATGCAGTTGCGACCATGGCCTCGAGATCCGATAGCGCCGGTTTCCAGTCCAGCACCTGCCGCGCACGGCTCGAATCTGCAAGCAGGACGGCCGGATCGCCGGGGCGACGCGGTTCCACCCTGACGGGAATTGGCCTCCCGGTAACCCGCCTTGCAAGCTCTACAACCTCTCGCACGGTGGCTCCGTTGCCATTTCCCAGGTTGAACACATGGGCCCCGACGGACGTGTCGAGGTAGCGAAGCGCCCGAACATGGGCTTCCGCCAAATCGCAAACATGCACGTAGTCGCGCACACAAGTGCCATCCCGGGTCGGATAATCCGCTCCAAAGATTGCGACGAAATGACGATAACCGGCCGCAACATCTAGTACAAGCGGGATTAAATGGGTTTCGACGGGATGGGCCTCCCCGGTCTCCCCGTCCGGATCGGCCCCGGCCGCGTTAAAGTAGCGCAGGGAGACCGAATGGAGACCGTAGGCCCGGGCATAATCCTGCAGAACCCGCTCGATCATGAGCTTGCTGGTCCCGTAGGGGTTGAGCGGGATGCAGGGATGGCTCTCCGGCATGGGGGTGACTTCCGGCTCGCCGTAAACCGCCGCGCTGGACGAGAAAACGATCCGGTCGACCGCATTCCGCCGCATGGCCGCCAGCAGATTGAGCGTGCCGCTGACATTGTTGTCGTAATACTGCGCCGGATCGCTCACCGATTCGCTGGAAATAATCAGTCCTGCCAGATGGATAACAGCCACCGGGCGGTACTGCCGCATGACCTCGTCGAGGCGCCCGGAATCGATCAGGTCACCGCATTCCAGGGGCCCCCAGCGGACCGACCAGTGATGGCCGGCAGACAGGTTGTCGTAGGTGACCGGCAGGAACCCGGCCGCCGCGACCGCCTTGCAGACGTGGCTGCCGATATAGCCCGCGCCGCCGGTGACCAGCAGCGCCGGGCGGTTTTCCGCTCCGTCGAACAGAGCCATGTCAGCACCGGCCGTAATTGTCGGCCAGGCGGACGATGTCGTCCTCCCCGAGGTAGGAGCCGGACTGCACCTCGATCAGGTGCAGCGGCAGCTTGCCGGGATTTTCCAGCCGGTGGGCGGCCCCGACCGGGATGTAGATCGACTCGTTCTCGCGCAGCAGTATCTGCTCATCGTCGCGCTGGACCATGGCCGTTCCTCGCACCACCACCCAGTGCTCGGCGCGATGGAAATGCTTCTGCAGGCTCAGCTTGGCGCCCGGCTTGACCATCAGGCGCTTGACCTGGAAGCGCTCGCCCAGATCGACCGAACGGTAGTAGCCCCAGGGCCGGTAGGTGGTGGTATGCGTGACCGACTCCTGCCGGTTGCGCTGCTTGAGCTGGGCGACGATGGCCGAGACCTCGTCGACGCGGTCCGCCTTGGCGACCAGCACGGCATCGTCGGTGGAGACGACCACAACGTCATCCATGCCGATCACGGCCAGCAGCTTGTCCTCGGCGCGCAGATAGGAATTGCGGACATCCTTCGTCAGCACGTCGCCCCTGACGACGTTACCGTCGCCGTCGCGATCGGCCGCATCGCGCAGAGCCTGGAAGGAGCCGAGATCGCTCCATGCCATGTCGACGGGAATGACGGCGGCATGCTCGGTATGCTCCATCACCGCACGGTCGATGGAGAGTGCCGGCGCATCGGCAAAGGCCGCGGTATCGAGACGGAAGAAACCGAGATCCTCCTCGCCGTTGTCCACCGCACGCTCGGCCGCTTCCAGGATCGCCGGATGCAGGCGCTGCAGTTCCGCGATGAGATGCCGTGCCGACATCAGGAATATGCCGCTGTTCCAGCAGAAGGCGCCGCTCTCGACATAACGCTTCGCGGTGTCCGGATCGGGCTTCTCGACGAAGCGGTCGACATGGCGCGCCTGGTCGGAGCCGTCCAGCAGCGGCCCGAGCTTGATGTAGCCGTAGCCCGGCTCGGGCCGGGTCGGGGCAATGCCGAAGGTGACCAGCTTCCCCTTCTCCGCCGCGCCGATGCCGCTCTGCACGGCGCGGTGGAAGGCGGCCGCGGCACCGATCGAATGGTCTGCAGGCTGCACCAGCATCAGCGCTTCCGGATCGCGCCGGCTGAGCCAGACGGCAACGGCAGCCAGTGCCGGACCGGTGTTGCGGGCGACCGGCTCGAGGATCAGCTTGCCGGGACGGACGCCCAGTTCCTCGATCTGCTCTTCGATCAGGAAACGGTGCTCGTCGTTGCAGACGACGATCGGTGCGGCAAAGCCCGCATCGCTGAGATTGCGCTCGATGGTCTCCTGCAGCAGCGTGCGCTCCGAGGTGAGCGCGAGCAGCTGCTTCGGGTAAACCGCCCGCGACAGCGGCCACAGCCGCGTCCCGGATCCGCCGGCGAGAATGACTGGATGGATCTTGAAACTATCCTGATCCAGAAAACGACTGGTCTCGGTCACGGCATTCATCGTCAGCCTCGTCGACAGGTAATGGGGAAGCCCTGCGACTATGGCCACGCGACCTGCGAGCCACCAGTGATCATCCTGTGTCTGCGGGAGTCGGCAGAAGTCGGCGCTATTCCGCGGCCGGCAACGTGATCTGCACGCTCAGTCCACCGGTGATGCGGTTCATCGCCGCGACACGGCCGCCGAGCGCCTCGACATTGCGGCGGACGATCCACAATCCGAGCCCGGAATGATCGAGATTGCGGTTCGCGAGCGCCTCTGCCGCCTGCTTTGCAGGCCGCAGCGAGAAATACCGCTCGAAGATGTGTTCGACCTTCTGCGGATCGATGCCCGGCCCCTCGTCATCAACCCGCAACGTGACATTTTTACGATCCTTCGTCAGCGTTACGGTGATCGTGCTGTCCGGCGGAGAAAAGCTGATGGCGTTGTCGATCACGTTCTCGACCACGACCTCGAGCACGCCCTTGCCGGCACGGACAATGACGTTGTCGTCCAACACGCGTACCAGGCGGATCTGGCGCTCGGCGATTACCTCGCGGCTGCGGTAGAGGATGTCGGCCACCACCTGGGTGACGCTGACCGCCTCGCGCGGCGCGTCGATCAGATCGGCGGTGTTGTAATCCAGCCGCTGGGCCGCGTTGACCAAAGCATGCAGACGGTTGATCGAGGACTCGATCAGCACGACCGCGCGTTTGGCGCGCTGGTTGTCCTCGGGCACGATCCGCCGCAGCGGTTCCAGAGACGACTGGATGGTGCAGATCGGCGCCTTCAGGGAATGCGCATTGTCCTCCGCCGCCTGGCGGATGTCCTTCGCCACCTTGCGCAGATCGGCGACCAGCTGGTCGAAATCCTGCGCCACGCTGGTCAGCTCCGGCACGATGTTGTGGTCGGCGAATCTCTTGGCGCTCGCGCGTCCCTGGCGGATCTCGCGGGCAACGCGGCGGAAGTGATGCAGGTTGCGCCATACACTGAGGGCGATCAGGCCGGCCAGCAGCGCGAAGGCAAAGTAGATCGCCGCCGCGATGCGGATCTCGCGCGTCTGCCAGTAGGAGCGGCCGATCGACAGATTGAGGAATTCGGTGGTCGGATGGGCCGAGATCAGAACCCAGCAGCCCCAGCGCGTCTGGATCGGCAGAACGGATGTCAGGATGTCTTCGCGCCCGCTGGCCTGGCGGTAACGCACATCCAAGGATGTCGGCCCTTCGCAGCTCTGCGACAGGCGCTGCAGGATGCCGCGCTCGGCAAGACTCTCCAGTTCAGGCCCGATCTCGTCGAGGCCGGTCCTCGGCGAGGAGGCAACATAATAGAACTGCCGCTCGCCACCCGTGTTGTCGGGCGAGTACATCAGTTTCAGGATCGAGCGGCCGTCGTTATAGCGCTGCAGCTCGGCGTTCAGGTCGCTGTGTCGCGCGGAGTCCGGACGATCGAGCAGCGGGGTGAGCGCCTGGACGATCAGCCAGCTGCGATGCTCGATGCCACGCGCCACCAGTTCGCGGCGCTGCGCGTCGGCGCTTTCGAATTGACCGTAGAGAACGACAGGCAGGGCAATGAAGACGCCGACGAGCCCGACCAGCTTGAGGGTGAGTGATGCGCCAAGGCGGCGCATCACTCGCTGGGCATCAGGCTCGCTCGACTGGGGCGCCGCGCCAGCGGTAGCCGAAGGCAAGGAAATTTTCGATCTGCGAAAACTCAGGGTCGATGGCGCGGAACTTGTTGCGGATCCGCTTAATTGAGGATCGTACATTTGTCCGGTATCCATCTTCCCCGTTCCCCGCGATGAAGCCCGCATGGTGCACGCAGTCGTAAATCGCCCTGTAGGTCACATATTCGCTGGCGTTCTGCACCAGCAGCGACACGATGTTGAACTCGACCACGGTCAGGTTGACGTCATGACCCTTCCACATCGCGCGACTGACCTGCGGGCGCAGCAGAAGATCACCACAGTAGAGCACTTCCTGCCGGCGCTGCTCCGGGGGGTTCTTTGCCGCGTTCATGATCAGCCGGATACGGCGCGCCAGGATCGATGCGCCGCGCGACTTGTTGACGAAGTCGAGCGCACCGTTGTCCAGCGCCGCGCTTTCGTAGGATGTCGCCGGCATGCCGGTCAGGAAGATGACCGGCAGCATGATGCCGCGACGCCGCAGCTGGCCGAGCAGATCGAGGCCGGAGGTGCCCGGCAGACGCCAGTCGAGCACGATGACGTCGGCGGAACCCCCTTCGCTGAAATAGTCGAACATGGCGGTGCCGTCGCCGAAGCCGCGCATGTCAAAACCTTCGTCGCTCAGCTCGCCGCTGATCGCCTCGCGGAAATCGTCATCATCATCAACAAGGACAACCCGGATCTCTTTGGTTTCACCGCGACTGACATCACCGCGGCTGGGCACCGGAACGTAGTTCGGGCCAGCATTGGTGGTTTCGCTGATCAGTACCGTCATAGCCTGTCACCTCGTAGCTTAGGATTCGGAAGACGCGGGTTTGAACATCTGGATACAGAGAAACTGCCAGGGCGCACTGGTCCTTGCGGTACCGCCAGATCCTGGCGGGCGCCCTGTCCTCGACTTCGCTTGGCGCACCGTAGAGATTGCGCAGTTCCTGCTCGCTGAGGCCGGACAGCTGAATCTGCTGCCCGGTTACGCCAGTCGATAACGGGTCCTGCGTATCCGTCGGCCTGGTGACCGCCACCGGTTTCGCCTTGGCTGCACTGGCGGAGATGGATGCAGCGGAACCGGACGTGCCGCTCATGGCCGCCCTTGGTTTTTTTGATTTGACCTGGGAACTGGAACTGGTTCGCGCTTCGCCGGTATCGGACAGGCCGGGAAGCGGCAGAGTCTCGCACGCGACGAGCAGCAGAAGGATCGAACCGGCGGCGATCAGACGCGGCGGCCATGAAGCACGGCCACGCGTTACCGCAGGCGTGCAGCAGGCAGTCGGTGAAGAAGCGCCATTCGGCATACGCTCGATCTCGCCCCACTGTTCGTCCTTTACCGTCCGCTTTGCGTGCGGCTGTGACCGTTCTCAAGCTTTCCCCCGTGCAGAAGGCCCTTCGGGCTTGGCTCTACCCATTGCTGGGCGAGCGATACTGAAGACATCAACACGCGGACCGCACGATCAGGATCCGGATACGTTGTTGACCGGGCGGATATTACGAGCGCTGGGCGAACGTTCAAGGTCAGAGAGGCTGATCGATGACTGCGCCTCGGAAAAGTCACAGCGCTCCCGTTTATGTCCCGCTTCCATCACGTGACACAGCCTGACCACGCAATTACCACACAGCCGCCGTGGCTTCTTTGATTTGTATGCGTCTGCATTTCCGCCGCGGGACGGACCGGCAGTCGTGGTTAACGCGACGCCGTTCGATCACGGCGGGAACGGAAACGTTTCGGAGCCCGAAGGAGAAGCACGCATGCCCGGACACCAGTTCGATGCCAGCATACTGCGCGAGTATGATATTCGCGGCATCGTCGGGACCACCCTGTCAGTGCGCGACGCGAAGGCGATCGGGCAGGCTTTCGGCACTCTTGTCGCCGCCAACGGCGGGCACACCGTGGTGATCGGTCAGGACGGCCGGCTGAGTTCGCCCTCGCTGGCGAACGGCCTGGCAAAGGGACTGAAGGCGGCCGGCATCGACGTGCTGCGGATCGGCATCGGCCCCACGCCCATGCTCTACTTCGCCGCCAAGCATCTCGGCGCCGACGGCGGGATCATGGTCACGGGATCGCACAACCCGCCCGACTACAACGGCTTCAAGATGGTGATGAACAGCCGCAGCTTCTTCGGCTCCGACATCCAGAAGCTCGGGAGCATCATGCGCAGCGGCAAGTTCGCCCAGGGCCGCGGCCGCTCGATCCGCCGCTCTGTGATCGGCGCCTATGTGCGGCGGCTGATGCGCGACGCCGAGCTTACCCGCTCGCTGTCGGTGGTCTGGGATCCCGGTAACGGCGCGGCCTGCAATGTGGTCGAGAGCATCACCCGCCACCTGCCGGGCCGGCATATCGTCCTCAACGGCGAGGTCGACGGCACCTTCCCGGCCCATCATCCCGACCCCACCCTGCCCGAGACGCTGGAACAGCTGCGCGCCACCGTGCTGAGCGAGGGCTGCGATCTCGGCATCGCCTTCGACGGCGACGGCGACCGCCTCGGCGTGGTCGACAATCGCGGCAATATTCTCTGGGGCGACCAGCTGATGATTCTGTGGTCGGAGGAAATCCTCCGCCGCCAGCCGGGCAGCACGATCATCGCCGACGTGAAGACCAGCCAGACCGTCTTCGATGCCATTACCCGCATGGGCGGCAAGCCGATCATGTGGAAAACCGGCCACTCCCTGATCAAGGCCCATATGGCGGAAACCGGCGCGGTCTTCGCCGGCGAAATGAGCGGCCACATCTTCTTCGCCGACCGCTACTACGGCTTCGACGATGCACTGTACGCGGCCGTCCGCCTGCTGAACATCGTTGCACGGAGCAGCCGCAGCCTGGCCGACATGAACGACAAGCTGCCCAAGATGCTGAACACGCCGGAACTGCGCATCGAGGTGGATGAGAGCCGGAAGTTCCGGATCATCGACGAAGTGAAGGCGCGGCTGCGCGCCAGCGGCGCCGATGTCAACGACATCGACGGGGTGCGGGTCAGCACGCCGGACGGCTGGTGGCTGCTGCGCGCCTCCAACACCCAGAATGTCCTGGTCGGCCGCTGCGAGGCGGCGGATGCGGACGGACTGGCGCGGCTGAAGGCGCTGCTGTCCGAGCAGCTGGTGGCCAGCGGCGTTCCCGTTGAACAGGTGGAGCAGGTCATGACGCCGGTTCCGAGCCGGCCGCGCAAATCCAGCGGTGGCCATCGCGTGGAAGCGATGGCCTGACGAGCCGCCGGGCGGTGAGGGCCGCCCGGCCATAAACGAGGGGGCATGCCTTGGCGGCCCTGCAGAGACAGTCCGGAAGCCGCATCCTGCTGGCCGTGATGGCCGTGCTGGGATGCGTGCTTCCGTTTTCCGTTGCGGCGCAGTCGCCCGAAGGCTGCGCGGTGGCGGCCCTGCGCGGTCCGGCGATGATCCTGCGCGATGGCAACACGATCCGAGCGCAGGCGGGCACGGCGCTGCGCGGCGACGACCAGCTGGTCACCGGCAGGCGCGCGCGGCTGAAGATCGCCTGCCGCGACGGCGTCGAGGTCACCATCGGCGCCGATACCAGCATCTCGATGCGCATGATCGGCGAGGCCGGAAGCGCCAGCCGCTCCATCATCGACCTGATCGGCGGCATCCTCCGCATCAGCCTGGCGCCGCAGTTCCAGCGCGACCGGCTGGAGCTGCGCACGCCAACCGCCGTCGCCGCCGCGCGCTCCACCGCCTGGATCACGGAAGCCGGCTCCGCCAGCACCGCAGTCTTCGTCATCGCCGGTGAGGTGGCCGTGAGCAGCCCCGGCCGCGAGCATACGGTTGTATTGCCAGCCGGCTTCGGCACCGATGTCGCCGCCGGCGCGGCGCCCCGCGAGCCGGTACGCTGGGGGCCGGCGCGGGTCGAGCAGGCATTGCAGCGCACGGACGATCCCTGATCATGGCGACGCGGCGGGGAAAGCGGATCTTCCGGCTGCCCGGCTGGCAGATGCTTCTGGCCGTCGGCCTCGCGATCATGCTCGGTACCGCCTATCTGCTGTGGCGCGATGCCGCCCTGCCCGGCGCCATCGAAGGCCAGACCCTGACCTGGCGGTTCCAGACCCGCGGCAGCATTCCGGCCCCGGAGGATGTCGCGATCCTCGCCATCGACGATGCCACCATGGCGGCGGGAAACCGCTGGCCGGTTTCGCGGCGCCTGCTGGCCGAGGCGGTGCGGCGCCTGCATGCCGCCGGCGTGCGGGCCGTCGGGCTCGATCTCCTGCTGCTGGATGACAGCACTCCCGAAGACGATGCCGCGCTCGCCGAAGCCCTGGCCCTGCAGCCGGCCGTACTGCCGATCGCCTTCACCTTTCGGCCCGACGGAGAGATCGGCGAGGATGCGGTGCGGCTGATCCGCCAGGCCGCCCTGCCGGTCGTGCATCGCGACGGCGCCGGCGCGACCGTCACCCCCGGCCTCGCCGCCACCGGCGCGCTGATCCCGGCCGAGCCCTTCCGCGGCAGCGCGGCCGGTTTCGGCCATGTCAACGTGCTTGCCGACGAGGATGGCGTGCTGCGGCAGATCCATCTCGCGGTTCCGGTCGGCGGCCGCCATGTCCCCGCCTTCCCGGTGGCGCTGGCGCGGCATCATCTGGGACTGCCGGAAGGCGAGATCATCCTGCTGACCGGACGCGGCCTGGAACTCGGGCAACGGATGGTGCGCACCGATGCCGAGCTGCGGCTGCCGCTCAACTATTACGGTCCGCCGAAAACCATTCCGACCTGGTCCCTGGCCGATCTGCTGCAGGACCGGCTGCCGGCAGAGCAACTTGCCGGGCGCGTCGTGCTGATCGGCGCGACCGCCACCGGAACCGGCGATACCTTCGTCACGCCCTTCAGCCGCAGCCTGCCCGGCGTCGAGGCGCTGGCGACCATGCTGGCCAACCTGCTCGACGGCCGTCTTCTGCAGCGCCATGCGGCGCTTTCCTGGCTCGACCTGACGCTGATCGTCGGCTTCGGCGCCGCCGCCTTCCTGCTCGGCCATCTGCCATCGCCGCCCGCCGCCAGCCTCGCCGTGGGCGCCCTGTTCGCGGCCCTGGTCTTTGCCGCGCAATGGGCGTTCCAGGCGGAACGGCTCTGGCTCAACCTCACCTTTCCAGCCGCGGCCATCCTGCTCAATGCCGGCGCGGTCGCCGTCACGCGCGTCATGCAGGAGCGGCAGCAGAAGACGAACCTGTCGCGCTATCACTCGCCGCTGATCGCCGAGCTGCTGGCGCGTGAACGGCCCGAGGCGGCCGAGCGGCTCCAGCCGGCGGCGATCATGTTCGTCGACATGGCGGGCTTCACCGCGCGCAGCGAAAGCCTCGCGCCGGAAGCCGCCGCCCGTTTCCTGCGTGAATTCCACGGCCATATCGAGCGGGCCGTTCTGGCCCATGGCGGCGTGCTGGACCAGTTCCTCGGCGACGGCGCCATGGTGATCTTCGGCGTCGGGCAGCCCGGCGCGGCGAATGCCGCCGCCGCCCTGGCCTGCGCGAAACGGCTGGTGGAAACCACGGCGGGGTGGAGCCGGCAGCTGGCAGCGCGCGGCGGAGCACCGCTGGCCATCCGCGTCGGCATCCATTACGGGCCGGTGGTGATCAGCCGGCTCGGCGGCGCGACGCAGATGCATTTCTCCGCCGCCGGCGACACCGTCAATGTCGCGGCGCGACTGGAAAGCCTGACCCGCTCCGCTGACAGCACGATCACGATTTCCGACGCGGTGGTCGCGATGATCCGCCAATGCGGCAGGGAAGCCCTGCTCGAGGGTTTCGTCGCGCTGCCGCCGCAACCGATCCGCGGCCGCGCAGGCCGGATGCCGGTCTGGACCTGGCATCACGCCGCGTCATCCGTTCCCGCGGCGTGACGGCGTTGCGCCCCCGACGGTTGGAATTCCGGCCGCTGCTGCTATAGGCTCCCCGCGAACAGCGGGAGCAGCCATGAGTGAAGACGAGAAATGCCCGGCATGCGGCGGTGCGCATGCCTATCAGGATCAGAGCCTCTGGGTCTGCCCCGAATGCGGCCATGAATGGTCGCAGGACATGGCCGCCGCGGACGCCGCGGCCGAGGATGCCGGGATCGTGCGGGATGCCAACGGCAACCAGCTCGCCGACGGCGACACGGTCACCGTGATCAAGGACCTGAAGGTCAAGGGCTCGTCGCTGGTGGTCAAGGTCGGCACCAAGGTCAAGAATATCCGGCTCACCGATGGCGCCGACGGCCACAACATCGCCTGCAAGATCGACGGGATCGGCGCGATGAACCTGAAATCGGAATTCGTGAGGAAGGCCTAGGGAAGCGCTTCGGGCTGTCTGCGCATCGAAGCGCGAAGGATGGTGCCCCAGGCCGGACTTGAACCAGCACGCCCGCGAGGGCAACGGATTTTGAGTCCGCCGCGTCTACCAATTCCACCACTGGGGCCCGGTTTGCCGCCGGAGCTAAGCGCCGCGGATTTTTAGCTTCTCGCCCTGCCCCTTGCAACCGCCGCCTCCCCCGGCCCGCGCGATTCAGCTGACCGCCGGTGATTCCGGACCAGCCACCCATCGCCGGCCGCCGGACAGGCGGCGGTCATCAAGCCGTCACCGGCCCGCCGGTGGACACTGCGGCCACCCTCCGGCATACAGCTTTGACGTTTTCCTGCCGGCCGGAGCCCGCCCGTCTTGTTTCGCCGCCTCTATGACTGGACCATGCGCCAGGCGCGCCGGCCGAATGCGCCGCGTGCGCTGGCTGTCGTCTCGTTTCTGGAAAGCTCGGTCTTCCCGATCCCACCTGACGTTATGCTGCTCCCCATGTGCCTGGCGGCGCCGCACCGCGCCTTCCAGTATGCGCTGATCTGCACCATCGCCTCCGTGCTCGGCGGGCTGCTCGGCTACGGCATCGGCTATTTCCTGATCGAGACGCTCGGCGCCTGGATCATCGAACTCTACGGCCTGCGCGCGGCCTGGGACGCGTTCGAGGCCTCCTACGCCGAATGGGGCCTGTGGATCATCCTGGTCAAGGGCCTGACGCCGATCCCCTACAAGCTTGTCACCATCGCCAGCGGCGCCGCGCATTTCAGCCTCGGCGTCTTCATCATAGCCTCGGTCATCACCCGCGGTCTGCGCTTCTATCTGCTCGCCGCCCTGCTGTGGAAGTTCGGTCCGCCGATCCAGAGCTTCATCGAGAAGCGACTCACCATCCTGAGCTGGATTTTTCTGATCGCGCTGATCGGCGGTTTTCTGGCGATCCGCTACCTGATCTAGCAGCGGCAGGGAACCGGAATCCTCCCCGCCTGTTGGTGCTGGCCACAGCAGAGGAGGACCTCATGGACAAGAATCGTGTGGAAGGCGCCGGCAAGCAGGCCAAGGGCGCCGTGAAGGACGCGCTCGGCAAGATGACCGGCGACAGCAAGCTGCAGGCTGAAGGCAAGGCCGACAAGGTGGAAGGCAAGGTGCAGAACACCGTCGGCGGTGCCAAGGATTCGATCCGCGACGCGGTCAGGAAACACTGACCGGACTCTTTCGAACGGCGGCCGGAGCGCTGCAGGCTCCGGCCGCCGTCACTTTCTCCCGCCCGCACCGCACCGGCATTTTGCCGCAGTTTCCCGCCGGGCGTTTTCCGCCCTTCCATTCCTTTATATGATCCGCGCCATGAACGCGGATTTCGCCCTGCAGCCTTCCCGCGCCGGCCTTTCGGTGGCGGCACTCGCCGCCTTGACGCTCGGGATCGCCTTCCTGTCGCAATACGGCTTCGGCCTTGCCCCCTGCGAACTCTGCCTCTGGCAGCGCTGGCCCTATGGCGCCGCGATAATCTTCGCCCTGGCCGCCCTGGTCATGCCGAAGCTGCGCCCGGCCCTGCTGGCGCTGGCCGGCCTCAGCGTGCTGGTGAGCGGCGGCATCGCCGTCTTCCATGTCGGCGTCGAGGAGAAATGGTGGCAGGGTCTGCCGGGCTGCTCCGCCGCGCCGACGCCGAACAGCATCGAGGCGCTGCGCGCGCAGCTGCTGACGGCGCCGGTGGTGCGTTGCGACGAGGCCGCCTTCCGCTTTCTCGGCCTTTC
Organism: Ferrovibrio sp.; assembly: GCF_035304305.1. Classification (GTDB taxonomy): domain Bacteria; phylum Pseudomonadota; class Alphaproteobacteria; order Ferrovibrionales; family Ferrovibrionaceae; genus Ferrovibrio. Next base: position 31,081 of record NZ_DATGQG010000152.1, on the reverse strand, counting down.
CATGGCCGGCTGGAATGTGCTCTGGTCGATCGTCCTGGGCGGCTTCGCGCTGTTCGCCGCGAAGCGCGCCCGTGCGGAGACGACGTGATGACGAAGCCGCGCCGCCGCCTCGCCGGCGATCCCGATCCGCGCCAGCTGGTTGAACGCATCCTGCGTGTGGACCATGCCGGCGAATACGGAGCCAAACGCATCTATGACGGCCAGCTTGCCGTGCTCGGCCGTTCGCCGTCGGCGCCGACCATCCGCCACATGGCGCAGCAGGAGCAGGAACATCTCGACGCCTTCGACCGTCTGCTGCCGCAGCGCCGGGTGCGCCCGACCCTGCTTTCGCCGCTCTGGCATGTCGGCGGCTTCGCGCTGGGTGCGGTATCCGCGCTGATGGGCGAGAAGGCCGCCATGGCCTGCACCGAAGCCGTCGAGGATGTCATCGACCAGCATTATGCGCGGCAGATCGAAAAGCTCGGCGATGCCGAGCCGGCGCTGCGCGAAACCATCGCGCAGTTCCGTGCCGACGAGATTGCCCATCGCGACACGGCGCGCGCCGAGGGCGCCGCCGAGGCGCCGGCCTATGAGCTGTTCTCGAAGGGCGTGAAGGCAATTACCCGCACCGCCATCTGGCTGTCGGAGCGGATTTAACCCCTTCACACTCCCGCTGCTTCGGCTGGGAGGGTGAGGGCTATCCTTCAGTTTCCCAGCGCTTCCTTCGCGGCTTTCGCGATCTCGTCCGGCGTCATGTCGCGGATATGCGTCGCCACGCCCCAGGTGACGCCGTAGGGGTCGAGCAGCTTGCCATAGCGGTCGCCCCAGAAGGCATCCATCGGCGGCATCAGGATGCGCGCGCCGTGTTTCTCGGCCGCCGCCATCACCGCATCGACGTCTTCGACATAGAGATGCACGCCGACGCCGGCGCCGTCGCGCGCAGGCGCGGGAGTGTTCCATTCGGGAAAACTGTCGGCCAGCATCAGCCGGGCATCGCCGATCCGCAGTTCGGCATGCACGACCCGCTCGCCATCCGGCGCCATCAGGCGGTAAACCTCCTCCGCCCCGAAGGCCCGCCGGTAATAGTCAATCGCCTTGGCGGCGTCAGTGATGGTGAGATAGGGCGTGACGGCGGTGAAGCCGTCGGGAATTGCAGAAACCATGAACACGTCTCCCGGCAGATGTCGGACAGACGATGCAGCGCGGCCGGCTGCAATGCAAGGTCAGGGCTCCAGTTCGCTGTCCCAGTAAAGGAAGTCGCGCCAGCTGTCGTGCAAAAAATTGGGCGGGAAGGCCCGCCCGTTGCGCTGGAGTTCCTGTACGGTCGGCATATGGGGCCGGGTACGCGGATGCATGTTGCAGTCATGCGGCATGCGGCCGCCCTTGGCCAGATTGCAGGGCGCACAGGCGGCAACCACGTTGTCCCAGCGGGTCAGCCCGCCGCGCGAGCGCGGGATGACATGATCGAAGGTGAGTTCCTGGCGGCTGCCGCAATACTGGCAGGTGAAACGGTCGCGCAGAAACAGGTTGAATCGCGTGAACGCCGGACGCCGCGCCGGCGCGATGTAGCGCTTGAGCGCCACCACGCTGGGCAGACGCATGGAAAAGCTGGGCGAGCGGATTTCCTGGTCGTATTCGGAGAGGATCGTGACGCGTTCCATGCAGACCGCCTTGACCACTTCCTGCCACGGCCAGACCGAGAGCGGGAAATAGGAAAGCGGCTGATAATCCGCATTCAGCACCAACGCCGGACAGGACTCAGGGGTCATTCACACTCCCGGACCAGGTTGCGTCACTGAACACTACAATATGCGGGGTGACGGCTTCATGACAACCACCATAATTTGCGCACGTCTTCAGCCCTTCGCCCGGAGCGATTCGGCCAGAAAAGCGCCACCGATCTGCAGGCCGTCCGGGGCAATGCCGTGCGCCATGCCGCGGGAGACATGCCAGCGCGCCGGGCATCCGGCAGCGTTCAGGCCATGGATGGCGGCGAACATCGCTTCCACGGGAACGATGTCGTCGACATCGCCATGGATCAGATAGATCGGCGGCCGGCAGCGGATCTCGTCCTTCAGCGCATCGGCGCCAAGCATGGCGCCGGAATAGCCGAGGATCGCCGCCGGACCCGGCGAGCGGCGCAGCCCGACATGCAGCGCCATCATCGTGCCCTGGCTGAAGCCGACCAGGGCGAGGCGGCTGCCGTCGAGACCATGCGTCGCCAGCTCGGCATCGAGGAAGGCGTGCAGCGCCGGCGCGGCCTGCTCGGCGCCCGCCTGCATCGTGGCATAGATGCCGGCGGCCTGCTGCGGATCGCGGCGCAGCAGGTTCGGATCATACTGGTCGAGCGCGAACCATTGCCGCCCGCCGCCCATGCCGGGCGGAAAGCCCGGAATCATCGACGGGGCATGCGGCGCGGCAAACGCCGCATCCGGCAGCAGCTGGCGCCACTGCGCGCCGAGTTCGATCAGGTCGTTGCCGTCCGCGCCATAGCCGTGCAGCAGCACGACCAGCGAGCGCGCCCTGCCGCTGGCAGATGGCAGTCTGGGGCCGTCGAGCATGGCATCTCCTGTTCGTGGTGGCCGCAACAAACCGGCGGCCGCGGATGACAACACGGGGCGGCCTTCCTAAGCTGTGGTCGGGTTTCCATGCAGTCTGACATCGTCACACGTTTCGCGCCAAGCCCGACCGGCTATCTGCATCTCGGCCATGCCTATTCGGCAGGGATCGCCCATGCGCGCGCCAGAGAATCCGGCGGTCGTTTCCTGCTGCGCATCGAGGATATCGACGTCACGCGCTGCCGCCCGGAATACACCGCCGCGATCCTCGAGGACTTCGCCTGGCTGGGCCTGCGCTGGGAGGAGCCGGTGCGGATCCAGTCGCAGCATTTCAGCGACTACACCGCCGCGCTCGAAACACTGAAGCAGCGCGGCCTGCTCTATCCCTGCTTCTGCACGCGCAGACAGATCCAGGCGGAGATCGCCGCCGCCGGCCATGCCCCGCACGGCTTCGAGGGGCAGGTCTATCCCGGCACCTGCCGGAGCCTGAGCACGACTGAGCGCGAGGCGCGCATCGCCGCCGGCGAGGCCTATGCGCTCAGACTCGACATCGCCGCGGCCTGCGCGCAGATCGGTCGCTGGCCGCTCGTCTGGCGGGACGAAAGCGAGGGCATCCAGAGCGTGACGCCAGGCCTGCTGCGCGACGGTTTCGGCGACGTGGTGCTGGCACGCAAGGAAACGCCGGCCAGCTATCATCTCTGCGTCACCCACGACGACGCGCTGCAGGGCATCACGCTGGTGACGCGGGGCAGCGATCTCTTTGCCGCCACGCATCTGCACCGGCTGCTGCAGGCATTGTTCGACTGGCCGGTGCCTGCCTATGCCCATCACCGGCTGCTGCTGGACAAGAGCGGCGAGCGGCTGGCCAAACGCCGCAACGCGCCGCGCCTGCGCGACCTGCGCGCAGCCGGTATCACGCCGGCTGAGGTCTGGCGCCAGGCGGGGATTCAGCCTGACCGGGACGCCGGCGGTTGACATTGGCGCAGGCCGATTGTACTCTTTATGTTCCTGCCGCCGCTTTGGCGTCCTGCCGTTGTCGGACATCGTGAATCGGATGGATGACATACGACCGTATGCCAGACCCGGCATGGCTGGCGCTTCACCGGCTGTCCCAACGGGACTCAACGGGATTCAACGGGACTGAACGGGACTCAACTGGCCCTCAACGGGATTGAACCGGACTGAACTGGCTCCCAACGGGACTCAACTGGCTCCGAACGGGATCGAACCGGCTCTGTCGGGCTCAGGAAAATCAGCGGGTTGGCCGAAAAAGGGGCGTCCGGGCATGGTTTTCGGCGCGGTCGGGGGTTCGGCCAGCCTGAAAAAAGAATGCCCGGGACAGGCCCGGGCATTCGGATCGGGTGAAGAAGCCGCCCGTTCAGTGGCCGAGCGGGATCGCGTAGGTCAGCGCCACGCTCTCGGTGCCCGGGTTGCTGTCGTAGATGCTGGCATTCGAGATGTGGTTGATGCTCAGGCCCAGCCGCGAGCGGTTGTCGAAGCGGTAGCTCAGCTCGAGCTGCGAGCGGAACTGGATGGTGCCGCCGAGATCCTTGCCGTCGCCCTCGCGATAGAGGCCGGGGGCGAAGCTCGGGGTCAGCACCCAGCGGCGGCCGAAATAGATGTCGACCAGCACGCCGGCATAGCCGTGCACCGCCTCGTCGGTGGTCGCCATCACGCCGGCAAAGGGCTTGAAGATCCAGAACTTCTTGTCGTGGCGATATTCGATGCGGGCTTCGGCGGCCTCGTAATTGTCATTGATGTCGTAATAGCCGGCCGAAAGCGCCAGGAAGGCCGGGTCATCGGCCCGGGCCGCAGACGGAATGACCAGCAGGGCCGCCACCAGCAGCGCGACTACGGAAACGCCTCTACGCATTGTCGGAATTCCCCCCCGGAAAGCGCACCGGCAGAGCACGCCGGCAGAGCCGAATACTAGCCACGGCAAGGGGTTAAGCCAAGCCTGATACCGGGAATGGAACAGCCCCGCTGTAATCTCGCCACATTTTTGCGGCAGGAAGCCCGCCATGCGACTGCTCCGCCGCATCCTCCTCTCCCTTGTCCTGCTGATCCTTGCCGTCCCCGCCCTCTATGGCGCGGCAGCGCTGGCGCTGGGGATGATCGAGGCGCCCTGGCGCGAGCCGCTGCCCGGCCAGGAGCGCGTTCCGGTCTACCTCCTGTCCAATGGCTGGCATGTCTGGCTCGCCCTGCCGCTGCGGCATGGCGAGGGCGAAAGCGCGGTCGACTGGCGCGCATGGCTGCCGGAAACCGACTTCGCCGCCGATGTCAGCGGCCGCGACTACATCGCCTTCGGCTGGGGCGACCGGGACTTCTATCTTCATACCCGCCGGCCGGCCGATTTCCGTCCCAACCTTGCCGTGGCGGCCCTGCTCGGCCGCGGCCCCGCCGCGATGCATGTGATGCGGGTACCGGAACCGGATGCCGATTCGGGCTCGGTCCGGCGCATCGAGGCCGATCTGCTGCAGTACCACGCCCTGGTCGCCTATATCCGGAAGGGTTTCGCGCTGGGCGGCAACGGCCGGCCGCGCCCCATTTCCGGCGCCGCCTACAGCGGCACGGATGCCTTCTACGAAGCGGTCGGCCGCTACAGCCCGATCCGCACCTGCAACGAATGGATCGGCGCGGCGCTGCGGGCCGCGGCCCTTCCAGTCGGCCTCTGGACCCCCTTCCCGTTCGGCCTGATGAGCCAGCCATGAGGACCACCTGCCAGCCCGTTTCGGGCCGCATCGCCCCGCCGGCGGTGACCAGACCGTGGTCGTCTTGCGACTCAGCCCCAAAGGGGCTAAATCAGCCGCAAAACTTGTTCCGGGGCATTCCCGCGCCCCGCTGTCTGCCACCCCATCCCATCGGAGAACGAGAAAATGACGGTTCGGGTTGCGATTAACGGTTTCGGCCGCATCGGCCGCAATGTGCTGCGTGCAATCATCGAGAGCGGCCGGACCGATATCGAGGTGGTGGGCATCAACGATCTGGGCCCGGTGGAAACCAACGCGCATCTGTTCCGCTATGACAGCGTGCACGGCCGCTTCAACGGCGAGGTGAAGACCAAGGACGGCGCGATGGATGTCGGCCGCGGCTGGATGAAGGTCACTGCCGAGCGCGACCCGGCCAAGCTGCCCTGGAAGGAACTCAACGTCGACGTCGCGATGGAGTGCACCGGCATCTTCACCGACCGCGACAAGGCCGCCGCGCATCTCACCGCCGGCGCCAAAAAGGTGCTGGTCTCGGCGCCCGCCACCAACGCCGACCTCACCGTCGTCTACGGCGTCAACCACGACAAGCTGAAGCCCGAGCACACCGTGGTGTCGAACGCCTCCTGCACCACCAACTGCCTCGCCCCGGTCGCCTACGTGCTGCATGAAGCCATCGGCATCGAGAAGGGCTACATGACCACGATCCATGCCTATACCGGCGACCAGCCGACGCTGGATACTCTGCACAAGGATCTCTACCGCGCCCGCGCCGCGGCGCTGTCGATGATCCCGACCACCACCGGCGCCGCCAAGGCCGTTGGCCTGGTGCTGCCCGACCTCAAGGGCAAGCTGGACGGCTCGTCGATCCGCGTGCCGACGCCGAACGTGTCGCTGATCGACTTCAAGTTCGTGGCGAAGAAGAACACCACGGCCGAGGAGGTCAACGAGGCGATCAAGCGGGCCGCCGCCAACCGGCTCAAGGGCATTCTCGACGTCAACGACGCGCCGCTGGTCTCCAGCGACTTCAACCACAACCCGGCCAGCTCGACCTTCGACCTGCGGCAGACCCAGGTGATGGAGGGCAACCTCGTCCGCGTCGTGTCCTGGTACGACAACGAATGGGGTTTCTCCAACCGCATGGCCGACACCGCGATCGCGATGGCGAAGCTGTAAGCAGGCTGCCCAGATGCCCCGCTTCCGTACGCTCGACGATGCCGATGTCGCCGGCAAGGTGGTGCTGACCCGGGTCGATCTGAACGTCCCGATGAAGGACGGGAAGATCACCGACGATCTGCGCATCAGCCGCATCCTGCCCACCCTGCACGAGCTTTCGCGCAAGGGCGCCAGGGTGGTGGTCCTGTCGCATTTCGGCCGCCCGGACGGCAAGCCGGTGCCGGACATGTCGCTGAAACCGGTGGCCGCCGCGCTGGCCACCGCGCTCGGCTCGCCGGTCGCCTTTGCCGAGGACTGCGTCGGCGCGCCGGCGAAGGAGGCGATCGCCAAACTGAAGCCCGGCGGCATCGTGATGCTGGAGAATACCCGCTTCCACGCCGCGGAGGAAAAGAACGACCCTGCCCTGGCGAAGGAAATGGCGGCGCTCGGCGACATCTATGTCAACGACGCCTTCTCCTGCGCCCACCGCGCCCATGTCTCGACGGAAGCGCTGGCGCATCTGCTGCCGGCCTATGCGGGCCGCAACATGGAAGTCGAGCTGAAGCATCTCGAGGCGGCGCTGATCGCCCCCGAGAAGCCGGTCGCGGCGGTGGTCGGCGGCGCCAAGGTCTCGACCAAGCTGGAACTGCTGGGCAACCTGCTCGGCCGGGTCGACAAGCTGATCATCGGCGGCGGCATGGCCAACACCTTCCTGTTCGCGCAGGGCCGCGAGATCGGCAAGAGCCTGTGCGAGAAGAACATGGCCGATACCGCACGCGACATCCTGCGCGAGGCGGTGGCGCGCGGCTGCGCCGTGCTGCTGCCCGACGACGTCGTGGTGGCGAAGGAATTCAAGGCCGGTGCCGCCAGCAAGGTGGTTCCCGCCGACCGCTGCCCGGCCGACCAGATGATCCTCGATATCGGCCCCGTCTCGGCCTCGCGGCTGGGCACCCTGCTGGCCGATTGCCGCACGCTGGTCTGGAACGGCCCGCTCGGCGCCTTCGAGACGCCGCCCTTCGATGCCGGCACGGTCATGGTGGCGCGCACGGCGGCGGCGCTGACCGCGTCTGGCCGGCTGCTCAGCGTGGCCGGCGGCGGCGACACGGTGGCCGCGCTGCGCCATGCCGGCGTGGCGGAAGAGTTTTCCTATGTTTCCACGGCAGGTGGCGCCTTCCTCGAATGGCTGGAAGGCAAGGAATTGCCGGGAGTTGCGGCGCTGGCGAAATAGCCGGCCCCCAAATTGTCACGTGCGAAGACCGGGCGACCGGAAAAGACTAACAGGACAGCATCGGGAGCTGACACCATGAATCTCAAGGAACTGAACCAGATCGCAGAAGCGATGGTGGCGCCGGGCAAGGGGATCCTCGCCGCCGACGAAAGCACGGGCACGATCGAAAAGCGCCTGTCCAGCATCAACGTGCCGAACACGGAAGAGAACCGCCGCGACTATCGCGAGATGCTGTTCACCACGCAGGACTGCGAGAAATACATCTCGGGCGTCATCCTCTATGACGAGACCCTGCGCCAGAAGGCCAAGGATGGCACCCCCTTCGTCGAGATCCTGAAGAAGAAGGGCATCGTGCCGGGCATCAAGGTGGACAAGGGCACCGTCGACCTACCGGGCAGCAACGGCGAGAAGATCACCGAGGGTCTCGACGGCCTGCGCAAGCGGCTGCAGGAATACCACCAGCTCGGCGCCCGCTTCGCCAAGTGGCGCGCGGTACTGAGCATCGACGAAGCGGCGGGCAAGCCGTCGCGCCAGGCGCTGGTCGCCAACGCCGAGGCGCTGGCCCGCTATGCCGCGCTCTGCCAGGCCGAGAACATCGTGCCGATCGTCGAGCCGGAAATCCTGATGGACGGCGCGCACGGCATCGACGTCGCCTTCCGCGCCACCGAGCGCACCCTGCATACCGTGTTCGAGCAGCTGGCGCTGCATAACGTCGCCTTCGAGGGCATGATCCTGAAGCCGAACATGGTGATCCACGGCGAGAGCTGCAAAACCCCGGCCAGCGTCGACGAATGCGCGGATGCGACCGTGAAGGTGCTGCTGCGCACCGTGCCGGCCGCGGTGCCGGGCATCGCCTTCCTCTCCGGAGGCCAGTCGGACGAGGACGCCTCGGCCCATCTCGGTGCCATGAATGCGCGCAATCCGAACCTGCCCTGGAAGCTGACCTTCTCCTACGGCCGCGCCCTGCAGGCCCTGCCGCTGAAGCTCTGGGGCGGCAAGGCGGCGAATGTCGCCAATGCGCAGAAGGGCTTCCTGCACCGCGCCCGCCTCAACAGCCTGGCGGCTTCCGGCAAGTATGAAGCCAAGCTGGAGCAGGAATTCAAGGCGGCGTAAGTCGCTGCCTCAGTTCTGCTGCACCTCATCGGGCCCCTGCAGAAATGCAGGGGCCTTTTCCGTTCGCCTGCGGCAGATCGCGCGAACCTCCCGCCATTCCTCCGGGCTGAGCACCTCCCGGCCGCGCTGCCGCGCCGCCGCGAAGAAGGCTGCCCGTTCGGCATAGCTCGGATGACTGCTGGAGAAGAAGGCGACGTCGCCCTCCAGTCCGCTGTTGCGCGCCATGTAGTGTCCCAGAGCGCCGGGGTCCATGCGGGCCCTCGCAAGCATGGCGACGGCGAACCGGTCCGCCTCGCGCTCCATCTCCCGGCTACGCAGCGCCGGACCGCTCCGTGTCCCTGTCAGCAGGTAGTTCCAGTTCGTCAGCGGCGTATTGAACAGGCCGCCCATGACCGCGAGCCAGGCGGCAGCCTCCATCTCGAAACGGGTATGGTGACGCTGCTCGTTATGGCCGATCTCATGCGCGATGATGCCGGCAAGCTCGGTCTGGTTCTTCAGTTCGTCGAGCATGGTGCTGGTCAGCACGACATAGCCGCCGCTCAGGCTGTAGGCATTGTCGATCAGGCTGCTGATCACGATGATTCTGGGTTCGAACGTCAGCGAAGCATCCTGCACCAGGGTTCCGACCAGCCGCTCCAGCGCATCGCGCCCCGGCTGGTGCACGCAGTATTCCAGCCGTCCGGAACTGCGCCGCTTGTTTCTTTCGACGAAGCGTTCGAAGCGGCGCTCGGACTCCCTCACTTCCTGCTGCACCGAGCGCATGCCGCTCGCCTCGCTGATCAAAGTCGGGAGAAGCCACGCGAAGACGGCGCCGGCACCAAGACAGAGCATGCCAACGGCCGCCAGATATCGCGACAGCTCGCGCAGGCGGAACCGCAGATGCGGCCGCCCGATCGCGGGACCGAGCCTGGCCAGCTCGCCGGCGGCCACACGCAGCCGGGCTGAGGATCCATCCGTGCGGCGCAGAATTCGGTCGCAGCCGGCCCCCGCCGCAGGTTCCACCACAATGCCGCCGCGCGGCCAGAAGAGCATGACGTCAGGCAGGGCGATGGTCAGACCCGAAGGCATGGCCGTCACCTCGGCGAAAATCCGTTTCGCGGAGACGCCGTCGAAATACTGCGCAAGGCAGCGCACGGGCTCAGAGGAAGTGGGCATAACCAAGGTCCGCAATCCCGGCCGGAAAGGCCACCTGCTTCCGGTCCTCGCCGCCCGCCTGTTCTGCCGCCGTGACATTGATCACCGCGACCGATGGCAGCAGCTGCTCCATCAGCGGCCAGAAGACGAACCGCAGATGCAGGTATCGCGCGGCAAGCCAGGCCGCGAAAATCATCGCCGAGGCAAGCCAGACGAAGGACGTGTAGCCCAGTTCGCCGAAGAAGCCGGTCTCGGCGCCGCCGGTCAGAAGGAGAAGAAGGAAGGCTGCGCAGACGAGACCTTCGACCCACAGGATGCCCTGTTGCAGGCGATGGGTCGCATAGGCGCCATCAAGACGGCAATAGAACCGGATCGGACCCAGAGCGCAGCCATTCACCAGCCAGCGCAGCCAGGCGATGCGGAACTGCATCAGTCCCGAATAGAGCCACAGGCCTCCGGCAACCCAGAGCAGGATCAGTCCGGCTTCATTCCGCACCATCTCGTCGAAAGCGAGTTCCAGCTCCCATGGCAGCGCGGCAGGGTGCCAGTCCCGCTCGAACAGGACCCAGAATGCCGCCGCGTAGAGCGGCAGGACATGCACGAGCCAGATGCGACGCCATTCCGGCTCCAGCTGCTCGGCCCTGCCGGTGAAGCCGCCGCGCAGTCCGCCCCATCGCGTGAAGCGCCACCGGTACGCCGCGAGCGCTCGGCATGCCCTGGGTACACACAGACCGGCGGACAGCAGAAACGCCACGGCCCAGGAGAGCCACAGAAACCCGAACTGCAGCATGCTGCCATCCTGCCGGCCGGTGACGCCCCGCCACGCCAGGCGGGACAGCAGATATCCGCGCGCGGCATATCCCGCGACGCCGTAGCCGAAGGCGAGCGCCCCGCAGATGGCATAAGCCAGCAGGACGGAACCGGCAGCTTCGGCCTCAGCGACAGCAAGCAGTGCTGCCGCTCCCGCGGCGACCGGCGCCAGCAGGCAGAAGGACAGCGCGAAGCCGACGAGCAGTTCGTGCGGCTTTCCGCGGTAGTCGAGCGGATCCCCGTCGATCTCTATCGCCGTGAAGAAAAGACGGCGCAGACGGGAGCGGGTCCAGAAGCGCGCCAGCCGCAACGTGACCAGATCGAGGAGGGTCGCCACCATAAGCGCGTCCTCCCAGTCCTTTCCCGGTCTGAAAGCAATCCGGCCCGCCATTAACTCCTCCGGTAGTGCATACAATTTGATGCACGTCTTATGAGAGTATTTGAGGGGAATTAGAGGAACAATGCAAGGTCAAAAAAAGCCCGGATGCGGAGCATCCGGGCTTCCTCTGAAGATTCAGAGACTTACGCCGCCTTGGGCTGCGCCTCGATGACGGTACCGGCATTGGCGGCCGTGGTGATCGGGATCTGCCGCGGCTTCTTGGCTTCCGGCACCTCGCGCTTCAGCGCGATATGCAGCAGGCCGTCCTTCAGCTCGGCGCCGGTCACCTTCACGGTATCGGCCAGTTCGAAGCGGCGCTCGAAGGCGCGCCGGGCGATGCCGCGATGGAGCACAGTCACCTGCTCTTCGGGCTTCGGCTGCTCGGCAGCCTTGCCGGAGATGATCAGGCTGTTTTCCTTCACCGTGACGTCGAGTTCGTCCGGGCGGAAACCGGCCACCGCCATGGTGATGCGGTAGGTGTCTTCGCCGCGTTTCTCGATGTTGTAGGGCGGGTAGGAAGCCGCCGCGTCGTCAATCCGGTTCGCCAGATCGAACAGGCGGTTCACATGATCGAAGCCGATGCTGGAGCGCAGCAGGGGAGAGAAATCGAAAGCACGCATGGTTCATCCTCCTAAAGCGATGAAGCGTTCAATGAGCGGCCCGCATCCTCCGTCCCGGAGACATCGCCAGACCGCGGTTCCACCGGACCCCATCCGGGCATCCGGTACGCCTTGCATTTAGGAAGCGGAAAAACCCCGTTCAAGAGGCCGGAAAATGCGCCCTTTCGCGCTCAGCCGATCGAGACCGGAAACCACTTGAAATCGGACAGCGACCGGCCGCGGAGGAAATCCACCACGTGCTTGGGGCCGACATATTCCGGCGCCAGGTTGACCCCCTGGGCGGCCAGCACGACGGTGCTGTTCTTGAACAGCGGTCGCATGGCGGCAAGCGATTTTGTCGCCATTTCGTTGGTGGCAATCGATGCATAGGCGACGTAAATCACCGTGATCACTTCATCGCCCAGCTTGAAGGAAGCGGATTGATAGGTTTGGGCCATCGGCGTCGCGCTAGTCTGGCGGCTCCCCCCGGAGCCGATTCGCGGGCCTAAACTAGCAGGCAGGATGCGGCTGGCGCCACGTAAAGCAGCAGCGGCTTCAATTCAACTGCTGCGGGCGCACAGTACGCTGAAAGCCCCAAACAAAAAGGGCGGCCGCAGGGGCCGCCCCGTCGGATCGTATCCGGAGATGCTTACTTCTTCAGGCCGAAATTGCCGAAGCGCTTCTTGAACTTCGCCACCTGGCCGCCGGCCTCGTTCAGGCGGGCCGGGCCGCCGGTCCAGGCCGGGTGCGAGCTGGAATCGATGTCCAGCACCAGGGTGTCACCCGGCTTGCCCCAGGTCGAACGGGTCGTATAGACGGTCCCGTCGGTCATCTGGACCTTGATCTCATGGTAGTCGGGATGGATATCCGGCTTCATAACGCGTCTCCCGGGCGCGCACCGCGCCCCGTCAATTTCTCAGTCGGGCGGGGTTATAGCCAGAAGCCTCCCCCCCTGCAAGGGCAATGGACGGCCCAAAAAGGGCCGGTACGGCTCCATTCGGCAGCGCCCCTCCGCCGCGGCGCATTACGGCCGGCAGGCTCCGGCCTGCATTGTCCCGGTCGCCCCCGGTCGCTATAACCGCCCGATATTCTTGGCTGACCGGACAAAAATGCCCCAACCGTCAGATTCCCGGCGCCCTTCCCTCGGCGCGCTCCGCCGCGTCCTGGTGTTTGTCGCGCCCTACCGCTGGGTCGCCGTCGGCGCGGGTGTCGCGCTGGTTGTCGCCGCGGGCGCCGTGCTCGGCATCGGCCAAGCGATCCGGCGCGTGATCGATGTCGGCTTCGGCGCCGGCAACGGCACCTACCTCGACCTCTATTTCGGCGCGCTGTTCGGCGTCGTCGTGGTGCTGGCGCTGGCGACCTTTGCGCGCTTCTACCTGGTCACCTGGCTCGGCGAACGCGTCGTCGCGGATATCCGCAAGGCGGTCTACAGCCATGTGCTGCGGCTCAGTCCGGCATTTTTCGAATCCACGCGCACCGGCGAAGTGCTGTCGCGGCTGACCACCGACACCGAACTGATCCAGACGCTGGTCGGCTCCTCGGTCTCCGTCGCCCTGCGCAACCTGCTGCTGTTCTTCGGCGGCGCCACCCTGCTTTTCATCACCTCGCCGCGGTTAGGCCTGCTGGTCGCGCTGGTGATTCCGTTCGTCGTGCTGCCGATCGTCATCCTCGGCCGCCGGCTGCGCCGGCTGTCGCGCGAAAGCCAGGACCGCATCGCCGATCTCTCGGCCCAGGCCGGCGAGACGCTGAACGCGATCGCCACCGTGCAGGCCTATACCTTCGAGACCCGGGAGGCCGCCCGTTTCGGCGACAACGCCGAACTGGCCTTCGCCACCGCGGTCAGACGCACGCGGGCTCGCGCATGGCTCACCGCACTGGTGATGCTGCTGGTCTTCGGCGCGGTGAACGGCGTGATGTGGATCGGCGGCAAGGCGGTGTTTGCCGGCGAGATGTCGGCCGGCGAACTCTCGGCCTTCGTGTTCTACGCCGTGATCGGCGCATCGGCGCTCGGCGCGCTGTCGGAAGTCTGGGGCGACGTGCAGCGCGCGGCCGGCGCCGCCGAACGCCTGATGCAGCTGCTCGCCACCGAACCGGGCATCCGGGCGCCGGAAAAGCCGCTCGCGCTTCCCGCCCGGCCAGCCGGCGCACTGCAGTTCGATGTCGTGGAATTCCGCTACCCCGCCCGTCCGGACACCCGGGCGCTGGACGGCCTGTCACTCGACATTGCCGCCGGCGAGACGGTGGCGATCGTCGGCCCGTCCGGCGCCGGCAAGACGACGCTGTTCCAGCTGCTGCTGCGTTTCTACGATCCGACCTCCGGCTGCATCCGCTTCGACGGCATCGACATCACGCAGCTCGACCCGGTGCGCCTGCGGCAGCATATCGGCCTCGTGGCGCAGGAGCCGGTGATCTTCGGCGCCTCGGTGGCCGACAACATCCGCTACGGTCGGCCGGAGGCGAGCGACGCGGAAGTGCGGGCTGCCGCCGAGGCGGCGGCGGCGCACGGCTTCATCCAGACGCTGCCGCAGGGCTACGACACCTATCTCGGCGAACGTGGCGTGCGGCTCTCCGGCGGCCAGCGGCAGCGCATCGCCATCGCCCGCGCGCTGCTGCGCGATCCGCCGGTGCTGCTGCTGGACGAAGCGACCTCGTCGCTGGACGCGGAATCCGAACGCAAGGTGCAGATGGCGCTGGAGCGCCTGATGCAGGGACGCACGACGCTCGTCATCGCGCACCGGCTGGCCACCGTGCAGAAGGCCGACCGCATCGTGGTGATGGATCACGGCCGCATCGTCGCGGCGGGCCGCCACGAGAGCCTGATGGCGGAAGGCGGCCTCTATGCCCGCCTCGCGCGTCTTCAGTTCATGAGCAACCACCCGGAAGGACCGCCAGCCGATGCGGCGTAGACGGCGGAACGAAAAGCCGCTGCAGCGGCGCCTGATGCGTTTCTGGTGGCGCTTCATCCTGGTGGCGCTGCTGGTCTATGTCGGCTACTCGGCCTGGCTCGGCGGCGCCTATCGCGATGTCGAGCCCTTCGTGGCCGGCGAATGCCTGCCGGTCGACGCGCCGGCCGGACCGGAAGACCTCGTCATGCTGCCCGATGGCAGCGCGGCGATCGTTTCGGCGCAGGACCGCCGCGACCGCTCCGCCCCGGGCGCTCTCTGGTATTACGACCTGCGGGAAACGCCGGGCCGCTTCACCCGCCTCGAGACGCCCGGCAGCTTTCCCTTCCATCCGCATGGCATCGCCCTATACCGGGCCCATGACGGGCAGATCTTCCTCCAGGTGATCAACCACCGCAGCGAGGACCGCCATACCGTCGAGATCTTCACGCTCCAGGCCGGCGATGGGGGCGTGCCCTTGCTGCACCATCGCGGCAGCGTGGCCAGCGGGCTCTTCGTGCATCCGAACGGCATCGCCGCCGCCGGGCCGGAAGCCTTCTATCTCACCAACGACCGCGGCTCGGGTCCACGCTGGATGCACATGGTGGAAAACCTGCTGCAGCTCACGCGCTCGAACGTCATCTATCATGACGGCCGCGGCGCGAGGGTGGTGGCGGAGGACATCGCCTTCGCGAACGGCGTCGAGCTTTCGGCCGACGGCGGTACGCTGCTGGTCGGCTCGACGCTGTGGCGCATGATGCTGACCTATGCGCGCGATCCCCGCAGCGGCGCGCTGGTCCGCAACGGCAGCCTGGCCATGCCGGGCGGCGTCGACAACATCCACCGCGATGCGGCCGGCGACCTCTGGGCCGCCGTGCATGTGAACAGCTTCGCCTTCATCGGCCATGCCCGGAATGCGGAGAAGCAGGCGCCCAGCCAGGTGCTGCGGATCGGCCGCGATGGCCGCGGTTCGATGCGCGTGCAGGAGGCGTTCGGCGATCCCGGCGGACTGCTGTCGGCCGCCAGCACCGCCGCGCATCACCAGGGCCGCGTGCTGATCGGCGCGGTCTTCGACAACCGCATCCTCGACTGCCGGATCGATCCCGCCCGGATGCGCGACGCCGGCTGAGTCAGAATCCGTAGGCGCTGCACTGGTCGACGCGCAGCACGCTTTCCTGACGGAACTGGGCCTTGTAATCGGCGGCAATCGCCTCCAGGCGGCTATGGCTTTCCGCGTCATCCGCATGCAGCACCAGCAGCACGCGGGTCGGTTCGGACACGGCTCGGCCCGTTGACGGCGAGCGCCACAGCCCCTGCCCGTCCATCACCGTGAAGCCGTCGGGAAAGCGCGGCAGGATCGCGCGCTCCACGAAAGCGCGCCACGCCGCTTCGTCCACGCGCTCGCCGTCCTCGCCGATCGCGGCGCCGAAGTACAGCTGCGTGTGGTTGCGGCAGGCCGGCGCAGCGGCGCAACCGGCCAGCAGAAGGACGCTCGCGGCAAGCAGGACGGCGCGCATCGCCTTCAGCGTTCGGTAAGCTTGAGCTCGATGCGGCGGTTGCGCCGGAGCGCGATCTCGTCGTTGCCGGGATCGAGGGGCTGGTATTCGCCGAAGCCGGTGGCGGCCAGGCGGTCGGCCGGCACGCCCTGCGCGATCAGGAATTTCACCACGGAAATGGCGCGCGCGGTCGAGAGTTCCCAGTTGGAGGGGAATTGCGGCGTGCTGATTGGCACACGGTCGGTATGGCCGTCGACGCGCAGGACCCAGTTCAGGTCGCCGGGAATCCTGTTGGCGATCTCGACCAGCGTGGTCGCCAGCTTGGCCATCTGCTCGCGGCCCTGCGGATTGAGATCGGCCTGGGCGCTGTCGAACAGCACCTCCGACTGGAAGACGAAGCGGTCGCCGACGATCTGCACGTCGCGCCGGTTGCCCAGCGCCTGGCGCAGGCGGCCGAAGAATTCCGAGCGGTAGTTGGTCAGCTCATCGACCTTGCGCGCCAGCGCCGCGTTCAGCCGGCGCCCCAGGTCGGTAATCTGCGCCTGGTTGGCCTTGTCCTTCTCCTCGCTCTCTTTCAGGATGCGCTCGATCTGCGCCATCTGCTCGCGCAGCGCCAGCAGCTGCCGGTTCAGCAGATCGACCTGGCTGCGCGCCTCCGCGGTCAGCTTCTTCTCATCCTCTAGCTGCCCTTCGCTGGATACCAGCTTGCCCTGCAGGTCGATGACGATCTGCTGCTGCTCGGCCAGCTTCCGCTCGGTTTCGTCGCTGCGTGCCTGCACCTCGGCCAGCACGGCGGCAATCTGGTCGCGCTCGGCCCGCGTGCTGCTCAGCGTGGCCTGCAGCTGTCCCAGTTCGGTGCGCAGCCCGGCGCTGGTGCTGCGTTCCAGATTGAGCTGCTCGACCAGGCCTGAAAGCTGGCTGCGCAGGTCGGCCAGCGCGCGGTCGCGTCCCGAGATCGCATTGGCGAGGAAGAACTGCACCAGGATGAACACCGCCAGCACGAAGACGATGACCATGAGCAGCGTGGACAGTACGTCCACATAGCCGGGCCAGGCACCGGGACCATGGGCTTCGCTGCGGCGTCTTGCCATCCCGCCCCCTACCCGTGCCGCCGCTGGCTGTCGGCCATCGCGGCCATGGTGCGCGACAGCAGCTTGATCTCCGCGCGCATCTCATCGACCAGCTTGGCGCGGCCCTGGGCCGCATCGTCGAGCAGCCGGGTGAGAAGAATGTCCATGTTGCGCAGGTGGCCGCGGCTGGCAGCATCGAAGCCGCCGCTTTCGGCATTCTGCGCCAGCTTGGCCATGATCGGCTTCATCTCGATCTGGTGCTCGGTGAGCTTCAGCAGCAGGCCCTGCTCGGCGCGCATCTGCTCGGCCAGCAGGCTGAGCTTCTCGTTCAGCTGCAGCAGCGCCGCGCCGGTGGAATTGCGGCTGTCTTCGCTGCGCGCCATGGTGCGCTGCAGATTGTCGAGACTGTCGGCGGTCTGCTCGAGCAGCGCCTGCACATAGGCGGGCACGGACTGGTCGCCATCGGCGACGGCACCGCCGGCGAAGCGGGTGAAGCCCGACAGCCATTCCTCCAGATCGTTGAAGAAGCGGTTCTGCGCCTGGGCGGCCTGCAGATCGAGGAAGCCAAGCACCAGCGAGCCGGCCAGGCCCATCATCGAGGTGGAGAAGGCCAGCCCCATGCCGGCCAGCGGCGCCTCGAGACCGCCCTTCAGCTTGTCGAACAGCGCCGTGATGTCCTCGCTGCCGCCGAGATTGAGGGCATTGATCGTGTCGCTGACCGAGGAGATGGTTTCCAGCAGGCCCCAGAAGGTCCCGAGCAGGCCGAGGAAGACCATCAGGCCGATAAGGTAGCGCAGGATCTCGCGCGACTCGTCCAGGCGGGCGCCGACGGAATCGAGCAGGGCGCGGGTTCCGACTGCGGACAGCGTTCCGCGGGGGCCGCGGCTCTCCAGCATCTTGGCGAGCGGCGCAAGCAGATGCGCCGGTTCGCCGACGCGGACCTGCGTGGCGGTGCGCTGGGCGCGCTGCCATGCCTCGACCCATGCGCCTTCCTGTCCGATCAGGATCACCTGTCGGAAGGCGTAGACGATGCCGATCAGCAGCACCGCGAGGATGAAGCCGTTCAGCGCCGGATTGGCCATGAAAGCGCGCAACAGCGGCTGGTGCAGGACGGCGATCACCGCGCCCACGGCCGCAAGGAACACGCCCATGCGGAAAAGGAAACGCCCCGGTTTAGTCATGCATGCCTTCCTTCGAGAACCTGCCTAGGCACGGAATACGGCATTTTCGCGGCACCTCCGCGATGAAATCCCCCTCTGCCACCTTCCGAATCCGGAAGTCACTGGCGAATGATCGCGCCCGAAACCGGGCCGGACAATGCGGACGAAACGGGCTGACGACGCTCAGCGGCCGACAGGCGCAACCTCGACGCGATCAACCGGACTGCCATCGGTGGGTGTGCCGAGTGCACGGACGTCGATCCGCGTGCTGCGGATACCGCGATCGATTAGATAGGCGCGCACGGCAAGGGCCCGGCTCAGAGCCAGCCGCCGCGCACCGCTGCCGCCATCGCTGCCGCTGCTGGCGGCATAGGCGCGGATCTGCAGACGGTCTTCGGTATTGGCCATCTGCTGCGCCAGCGTATCCAGCGCGGGAATGGAGTCGCCGGGCAGTTCGCTCTGGCCGCCGGAGAAAGCGACGGTAACGATGCCGCCCTGCGATGCCGGTGCGGGCGTCGGTACGGGCGGCGGTGTGACCATGGCCGTCTGCGGCGCCGCCTGTGAGGTGGCAGCCGGGGCCGCCGGCTCGCTTGCCGGAGGCGCCGGTGTCACCGGCGCAGCGGGAGCCGGCGCCGGTGCCGAAGCAGCAGGGGCCGGTGCAGGACTGGATGGTGCAGGATCCGTCGACGCGGGCGGTGCCGGCAACGGCGCGACTGCGACCGGCCGGGAGGGAGCCGGCGAAGGCTGTTCCTGCGCGGACTGGGTTTGCGAAGACTGTTGTGGCGTCTGGGCCGGCGCGGCAGGCGCCGCAACCGCAGGGGCTTCGGCAGCCGGAGCAGCCGGTGCGGGCGCGGCCGGCGCCGGCGTGGCGGGTGCAGCGGCCGGCGTTTCGGCCGCCGGAGCGGCGGCAGTCGGCGCGGCGGCCGGAGCTTCAGAGACAGCGGATGCGGCCGGCGCAGTGGTCGCCGGAGCCTCGGCGGCGGGCGGCTGGGTGGCAGGGGTCTGGGCAGCCGGAGTCTCGCTGCGGGGCGGCGCCTCGCCCACCGATATCGCTGCCGGACGGTCAGCCTTCGCGGCGGGCCGCGCCGGCCGGGACCGGGTCGCAAACCGCGGATTGCCGGTCTCACCGATCAGCGGACGCGGCGCCGGGGCCTCTCCGGGCAGCGGCGGGCGGCCGGCAACGGGCGGCGGAACGAAGAACTGGCTGAAGGACTGGCCGCCGCCGAGCAGCGGCCGGGCGGGGCGGGCGTGAGCGGGCGCGCCGAGCTGGTCCAGCGCCTGCGGGTTCACCTGGACATTGCTGCCGTCGATGAGGGATTGCGCTCCTGCGGCGGCGGGCAGGAATCCGCCGGCCAGCATCGCAGCAGCAAGTGTGAACCTCAGCGGCCTGGCAGCCATCGGACCCTTCCCCCTCACCCCAAATCTGGGCTGGAACGATAGCGGAGGCAGCCCTCGGGAACAACCCGGGGATTGCAGAATCAAGCGGTTGCGGGCGGGTGGGTCAGCCGACCTGGACGAGCAGCTTGCGCAGCGGCGCGTGCAGGACGTCGTTCGCGGCGACGATCCCGCTTGTCTCCACCATGCGGTCGCCGCCGGCATAGTCGGTAACCATGCCGCCGGCCTCGCGGACCAGCACGATTCCGGCCGCGACGTCCCAGGGAGACAGGCCGGTTTCCCAGTAGCCATCGTAGCGGCCGGCCGCGACATAGGCGAGATCGAGGGCGGCGGAGCCCATGCGGCGGATGCCCGCCACCTCGCCCATCACGGCGGCCAGTTCGCGGCGGAATTCGGCATGGCCCGGGCGGCCGAGGAACGGAATTCCGGTGGCGAACAGCGCCTCGGAGAGCTTGCGGCGCGCCGAGACGCGGATCCGGCGCTCGTTCAGGTAGGCGCCAACGCCCTTCTCGGCCCAGAACAGCTCGTCCCGGATCACGTCCAGAACGATGCCGGCAATCAGTTCGCCCTCGCGCTGCACGGCGACGGAGATGGCGAAATGCGGAATCCCGTGCAGGAAATTGGTGGTGCCGTCGAGCGGGTCGATGATCCAGTAATGCCTGCCGTCCCTGGCCTCGACCCGGCCGCCCTCTTCCATCAGGAAGCCGAAATCGGGACGCAGCTTGGCCAGTTCGCCCTGCAGGATCTTCTCTGCCTTGCGGTCGGCGGCGGAGACGAAATCCGCCGGGCCCTTCTTGGAGACCTGGAGATGCTCGACCTCATTGAAATCGCGGATCAGGCTGCGCTGCGCCTTGCGCGCAGCATTGCCCATCGCATTGATCAGTGCGGATTTCAGCGCCATGAATGAATTGTCCGTCCGGAAAGGCGGCGGACCCTATCAGCCGCGGCCATGCTTGGCAATTGCCGCATGGAAAGCTTTCACGGCAGCTGCCGGTCCATCGGGATGTTTCCAGATTCCCGCCGAAACCGCGAGGAAATCGGCGCCCGCCTCGATCAGCGGCACGCAGTTCTCGACCGTGATGCCGCCGATGGCGACGCAGGGTATCTCCATCAGCTCGGACCACCAGGCGATGATCTCCGGTTCGGCCCGGGTTTTGGGCTGCTTGGTCTCGGTCGGAAAGAAGGCGCCGAAAGCCACGTAATCCGCGCCGGCCTCGGCCGCCTCCATGGCGAGGTGGCGGGAATTGTGGCAGGTGACGCCGACGATCCGGTCGGGCCCGAGAATGCGGCGGGCCTCGGCGTAGGATTCATCGTCCTGACCGACATGCACGCCGTCCGCACCGAACTTCACGGCAAAGTCCGGCCGGTCGTTGATGATCAGCGCCACGTCGTATTCGTGACAGATCGGCAGCACCGTTTCGGCCGCGCGGCGGAAGGCATTCTCCGAAGCCGTCCGCTCGCCGTCCTTCAGGCGGAGCTGCAGCGACGCGACATCGCCGGCATCCAGCGCCGCCTTGAGGTTTTCCGCGAAGGCGGCGGGATCGATGACCGGCGGCGTGATCAGGTAAAGCCGCGTGCGCGGGGTATTGGAAGCCATGGTCAGCCGGCGATGAAACTGCGCAGGGCGTCGAGCGTCTCGTCGGGACGCTCGCCCATCATCATGTGGCCACAGCCCGGCAGGACGTCAATGCGGCCCTGGCTGAACTCGGCCGCCCAGCCGCGCGCCGCGCGCAGCGGCGTCATGATGTCACGCTCGCCGGCAATGATCTGCGCCGGGCAGGTCACCGCCGCCACCGCCTGCTTGCCGTTGGCATAGGCGTTACAGAGGCGGAAACCGAGCGCCAGCGATTCACGCGGCGCGTTGTCGGTCAGGCGGATGCTGCCGCCCAGCAGATAGGAACCGGGCACCCGGTTGCCGCCGATCTGGTTGCGCTTGGCGATCATCCAGTCGTTCATCAGCTCGACGACGGTATAAGCCCCGCTGTCGGCCAGCGCCTGCAGATCCGGATTGACCTTCATCGGATAGGCGAAACCGAGCAGCGAAATCCGGCTCACGCGGTCGGGATGGCGCGCCGCGGTCTCCAGCGCGATCAGCGCGCCCATGGAATGACCCACCAGGGCCGCCTGCTTCACGCCCGCTGCATCCAGCAGCTTCGGCATCCAGTCGGCAAAGGCCTCGACACTGTCGGGCATCGGACCCTCGGAACGGCCGTTGCCCGGCAGATCGACCGCCAGCACGGAATAGCCGTGCCAGGCGAACCAGCGCGTCTGCAAGGCCCAGACGGTATGGTCACCGGCATTGCCGTGGATGAACACGACCGTCGGCTTCGTGTTGTCGAAATCCCTGCCGCCGGTGGCGGCAAACACGCGTTTGCCCGCTACATCGAGCCACATACTGACATCCCCCCGGTTTATTCGGCCGCGGCCTTGACGGCCTTCTGCGCGGCGCGCAGCGCGGTGTTCAGATCATCGATCAGGTCCTGCACGTCTTCCAGTCCCACCGAAAGCCGCACCAGTTCCTCGCCGATGCCGGCGGCCTTCAGCTCGGCCGCGCTCATCTGCTGGTGCGTCGTCGATCCCGGATGGATCACCAGCGACTTGGCGTCGCCGACATTGGCGAGATGCGAGAATATCTGCAGGTTCTCGATCAGCGCGCGGCCGGCCTCGCGGCCGCCCTTCACCCCGAAGGAGAAGATCGCGCCGCAGCCCCGGGGCAGCAGCTTCTTCGCCAGTTCGTGATCGGGATGCTCCGGCAGTTCCGGCCAGGAGACCCAGTCCACCGCCGGATGATCCTTCAGGAAGGCGACGACCTTGCGCGCATTCTCGACATGGCGGCTCATGCGCAGATGCAGCGTTTCAACGCCCTGCAGGATATGAAAGGCATTGGTTGGCGACAGGCAGGCGCCGAAATCGCGCAGGCCTTCGGCGCGCGCCCGCATGATGAAGGCCGAGGGACCGAATTCCTCGGCGAAGTCGAGTCCGTGATAGCCGGCATAGGGCTCGGTCAGCGTCGGGAACTTGCCGGACTTCTCCCAGTCGAAGCGGCCGGAATCGATCAGCGCTCCGCCGATGGCGACGCCATGGCCGCCGAGGAACTTGGTCGCCGAATGCATCACCAGATCGGCGCCATGCTCGAAACCCTTGAACAGATACGGCGTGGCGAAGGTGCAATCGAGCATCAGCGGCAGGCCGGCGTCATGGGCGATCTTCGACACCGCCGGGACGTCCAGCACCTCCAGCCCCGGGTTGCCGAGGATCTCGCCGAAAACCAGCCGCGTCTCGGGCCGGATGGCGGCCTTCCAGGCGGCATGGTCGCGCGGATCGACGAAAGTGGTGGTGATGCCGAAGCGCGGCAGGGTGTGATGGAGAAGGTTGTAGCTGCCGCCGTAGATGTTGCGGGAGGCGACGATATGGCTGCCCTGCCCCATCAGCGTGGCGATGGCGAGATGCAGGGCCGCCTGTCCGGACGAGGTGCAGACCGCGCCGACGCCGCCCTCCAGCGCCGCCAGGCGCTCTTCCAGGACCGCGACCGTCGGGTTGGAGATGCGCGAATAGATGTGCCCGCCGCGCTCCAGGTTGAACAGGGCGGCGGCGTGGTCGACATCGCGGAAGACATACGAGGTCGTCTGGTAGATCGGCACGGCGCGGGACCCGGTGGTCGGATCCGGCTGCTGGCCTGCATGCAGGCTGAGGGTGTCGAAGCGCAGAAATTTCGGTCCCAGCATGATCATTCTCCCCGGACGCATCAGCCATGCGGGCGCATGGCCGGCATAAAAAGCGGGCCGCCCCTTCCCTGATGGATGGGACGACCCCGACAATTCTGCCTCAAGCTCGAAACGGGGCGATTAATTCATCGCCCTAGCCTCAAGTCAAGAAGGGCGGTGCGGGGGCTGGCGCGGGGGAGAAAAATGGCCGCCGAAGCGGGTCCGGCGGCCTCAGTTCAACTCAACAGGGAGGAAACTATGACCAACTGGAACTGCAGGGCAGTCTGGCGCCATCCGCTTAAGATTTCGTGAAACACCGGGAGTCCTGTATGGTCAGGCCATGACATCTTCCCCCTCCATGTCACACAACCCCGCCAAACCGGCGTCACCCGGCCCGGTCCCCGACCGGCTGCTCGACGCCGCCCTGATCTGTTTCCGGCGGCTGGGCAGCAAACGGACCCGAATCGAGGACATCGCCGCCGAAGCCGGGGTCGCCCGCACGGCCGTATACCGCTATTTCCCGAACAGGCAGGCCATGGTGGCCGCGCTGGCGACCCGCTGGCTGGCGGAGGACGAGGCGCGGCTGGCCGAGATCGCCCGCGACCACGAAACCGCGCCTGCCGAGCGCCTCGGGGCCTTCCTGCTGGCCGATGCCGAATCGGCCCGCCGCTATCTTGCCGATCCCAGCCTGCTGGAGGTTCTGGATGAAGTGACGCGCAGGGTCGCTCCGGTGGTCCAGCAGCATCGCGCCCATGTGCGGCGGCACCTGGCCGGGCTGCTGGCGGAGGGCATCGCGCAGGGCGCCTTCCGCAGCGACCAGCCGGAGCGGCTGGCCCAGACCCTCGACGACCTGATCGGCCGCTTCCATGACCCGCAGCTGGCGGCCGATCTGGAGCCGGACATCTGGCGCGCCCGGGCGAAGGCCGCCATCGACCTGATCCTGCAGGCGGTTGCAGCCTGACACCGGCCGCTACTTCTTGAAGAAACTCGCCGCCGCGCCGCGGGCATCCTGCTTCATGCGGATCACATCGCGGATCGTCTCGATCTCGGCTTCCAGTTCGGCGATGCGGGCCTCAAGATCCTTGATTGACATCACGTCATATTTGGGCGGCTGTGGCTTGCGCGACAGGGCTTCGTCCCAGTCCATGGCGGTCTCCAACTGGCAAGGGCGGGATAGTAGCTCTATCCTCCCGCGCCTGAAACATGCCGATGCACCGCAAGGAGGAAACGAATGCTGCCGCAGGAGATGACCGTCATCGAGATCAGCCAGCCCGGCGGCCCCGAGGTGCTGAAACCCGCCAGCCGCCCGATGCCCCGGCCGGGCGCCGGCGAGGTGCTGATCAAGGTGGCGGCCGCCGGCGTGAACCGCCCCGATGTGCTGCAGCGCGCCGGCATGTATCCGCCGCCGCCCGGCGCGCCGGACTATCCCGGCCTTGAGGTCGCCGGCGAGATCGCCGCCCTTGGTCCCGACGTGCAGCACTGGAAGGTCGGCGACAAAGTCTGCGCGCTGGTGACCGGCGGCGGCTATGCCACCTACTGCGTGGCACCGGCCGAGCAATGCCTGCCCGTTCCGCAGGGCCTCGACATCACGGAGGCCGCCGCCCTGCCCGAGAACTGGTTTACCGTCTGGACCAACATCGCCGACCGCGGTCAGCTCAGGGCCGGCGAAAGCATCCTGATCCATGGTGGCGCCTCCGGCATCGGGGTCGCTGCCATCCAGCTGGCGAAACTGCTGGGAGCCGGGCGCATCTTCGCCACGGCCGGCACCGACGAGAAATGCCGCTTCTGCGAAAGTCTCGGTGCGGAAAAGGCCATCAACTACAAGACCGAGGACTTCGCCGCCCGGATCGCCGAACTGACCGGCGGCAAGGGCGTGGACGTCATCCTCGACATGGTCGGCGGCAAGTATTTCGCGCCCAATATCAAGAGTCTGGCCGAGGAAGGCCGGCTGGTGATCATCGCCGTCCAGGGCGGCCCCAAGGGCGAGGGCGACCTGAGCGTCGTGATGCGCAAGCGCCTGACCGTGACCGGCTCGACGCTGCGGCCGCGGCCGGTGGCGTTCAAGGGGGCGATCGCCCGCGCGCTGGAGGAAAAAGTCTGGCCGGCCTTCGCCGACGGGCGCCTCAAGGTGATCGTCGACTCCCGTTTTCCACTGGCTCAGGCCGCCGAGGCCCATGCCCGCATCGACCATGCGGACCACGTCGGCAAAATCCTCCTAACCACCTGATCATAAACAGGAAATTGCTGAAATCCGGGGCGGTTGCGCAGGTGGGCCGTTCCACTATATTGTCGCGCAATTTCGTAAATTGACCCGCGGGCGGCCGTAAAGCCGGCCGGCCGCACTGGAAGGATTTGCCCTATGGCATTGCCCCTGATGCCCAAAGCCACCGCCGTGTGGCTGATCGACAACACCAAGCTGACCTTCGACCAGATCGCCCGCTTCTGCGGCATGCATCCGCTGGAAGTGAAGGGCGTGGCGGACGGTGAAGTGGCTGTCGGGATCGTCGGGCTCGATCCGGTGGCGAACGGCCAGCTCACGGCGGAGGAAATCGCCCGCTGCGAGGCCGATCCGACCGCCGACCTGAAGCTGCTCGAGCCGACCGTGCCGCTGCAGCGCCAGAAAACCAAGGGCGCAAAGTACACGCCGCTCTCGAAGCGCCAGGATCGCCCCGATGCGATCGCCTGGCTGCTGAAATACCATCCGGAAGTGCCCGATGCGCAGATCCAGAAGCTGCTCGGCACCACCAAGGCGACGATCGATTCCGTGCGCAACCGCACGCACTGGAATCATGCCAACATCAAGCCGCGCGATCCCGTCGGTCTGGGCATGTGCAGCCAGGCCGAACTCGATCGCGTGCTGATCCTCGCCGCGAAGCGCCGGGAGAACCGGGAAAAGCGTGAAGCGCGCGAGGCCCGCGCCAAGGCCCGCGCGGCCGAAGCCGCCGCCGCTCCCGCCGCGGAAACGCCGGCGAGCGACGAGAACCATAACCTCGGCTGATAGCTGCATAACGCCGATCGGGCTGGCTGCCGGGCCGGCTTTCCGCTATAGCCTTGCCAGACAGGGAATGGGCGTGAGCCCGATGACAAGCGGGGCAACCGACCCAGCATGCTGGTTTTTATTATCCGACGGCTGATGCAGGCCGCCCTCGTTGTGGCGGTGATGTCGGTGCTGGTCTTCGCCGGCATCTACATGATCGGCGATCCGCTGGCGATCCTCGCCAGCCCCGAAGCCACCGAACTCGACCGCGAGCAGATCGCCAGGGCACTCGGCCTCGACAGGCCGGTCTGGGAACAGTACCTGCGCTTCGTCGGCTCGGCCTTCGGCGGCGATTTCGGCAAGTCCTTCGTGTTCGGCCAGCCGGCGATGAAGCTGGTGCTGGAGCGCATGCCGGCAACGCTGGAGCTGGCCATCACCGCAACCGTCATGGCCGTGCTGATCGGCGTGCCGCTCGGGCTCTATGCCGGCCTGCGCCACGAGACGACCGCGGCGCGCACCATCATGGCCGGGTCGGTGCTCGGCTTCAGCCTGCCGAATTTCTGGGTCGGCCTGATGCTGATCATGATCTTCGCCGTGCAGCTCGGCTGGCTGCCGGCCTCAGGCCGCGGCCAGACGGTGGAAGTCCTCGGCCTGCATCTCAGCATCTTCACGGCCAATGGCTGGAAGCACATCATCCTGCCGGCGATCACGCTGGGGCTGTCGAAATGCGCCCTGATCATCCGGCTCGCCCGCGCGACCGCGCGTGAGGTCATGCTGATGGACTTCGTCAAGTTCGCCCGCGCCAAGGGCCTGAACGAGAAGCGCATCATCGGCGTGCATATCCTGAAGAACATCATGGTGCCGATTACCACGGTGACCGGACTGGAGCTGGGCGCGCTGATCGCCTTCGCGGTGATCACGGAAACGATCTTCTCCTGGCCTGGCATGGGCAAGCTGCTGATCGACTCCATCGTGCAGCTCGACCGTCCGGTGGTGGTGGCCTACCTGATCATCGTGGTGCTGCTGCTGGTGATCATCAATCTGGTGGTCGATATCCTGTACTCCGTGCTGGATCCGCGCGTACGGCTGGGGAATGCGAAATGAGTGACGCCGCCCTTCCCGCCGCGCCGGCGAAGACCGAAAGCCCGCTGAAGCGGATCTGGCAGGAATTCGCCGAAAGCAGGCTGGCCCTGCTTGGGCTCGCCATGCTGGTGATCTTCCTGATCGCCGCCGTGTTCGCGCCCTTCCTGGTGCCGCAGAATCCCTACGACCTGGCAAACCTCGACATTCTCGACGCCCGCCTGCCGCCCGGCGAAATCTCCGGCACCGGCCTCACCTTCCTGCTCGGCAGCGACGGCCAGGGCCGCGACATGCTGAGCGCGATGCTCTACGGGCTGCGCATCAGCCTCTTCGTCGGCGTCACCGCCGTGGCGCTCGCGCTGGCGATCGGCGCCCTTGCCGGCCTGCTCGCCGCCTATGTGGGCGGCCGGGTCGAAACCGTGATCATGCGAATCGTCGACATCCAGCTGTCGTTTCCGGCCATCCTGGTCGCGCTGATCCTGCTCGCCGTGCTGGGCAACGGCGTCGACAAGGTGATCATCGCGCTGGTCGCGGTGCAGTGGGCCTATTTCGCCCGTGCCGCCCGCGGCGCCGCGCTGGTTGAGCGCAACAAGGAATACGTGGAGGCCGCGCGCTGCCTCGGCCTGAGCCGCACCCGCCTGCTGCTGCGCCACCTGCTGCCGAACTGCATGCCGCCGCTGATCGTGATCGCAACCGTCGACATCGCCCGCTCAATCACCCTGGAGGCGACGCTGAGCTTCCTCGGCCTCGGCGTGCCGGTGACCGAACCCTCGCTCGGCATGCTGATCGCCAACGGCTTCGATTACCTGCTCAGCGGCGTGTACTGGATTTCGCTTTTCCCCGGCGTGCTGCTGACGCTCGTGATCATCGCCATCAATCTCGTCGGCGACCAGTTGCGCGACGTGCTTAATCCCCGCCTGAAGCGCTGAACCGATGACCATTCCCACGCTGCAGGTCGAAGACCTCGAAACCCATTTCCCGACCCGCGACGGCATCGTGCGCGCCGTCGACGGCGTCAGCTTCGACGTCGCCGAGGGCGAGATCCTCGGCCTGGTGGGCGAGTCCGGTTCCGGCAAGTCGATCACGGGCTTCTCCATCCTCGGCCTGATCGACCCGCCGGGCCGCATCGCCGGCGGCCGCGTCCTGTTCAAGGGCGAGGACATCACCAGCGCGTCGCCGGAGCGCATGCGCAGCCTGCGCGGCTCGCGCATCGCGATGATCTTCCAGGACCCGATGATGACGCTCAATCCGGTCCTGCGCGTCGACACCCAGATGATCGAGACGGTGCAGGCGCATGAGAAGGTCAGCGAGGCAGCCGCCCGGGCCCGGGCCGTCGAAACCCTGAAGGCGGTCGGCATCGCCGCGCCGGAAGAACGCCTGCTCGCCTATCCGCACCAGCTCTCGGGCGGCATGCGCCAGCGCATCGCGATTGCCACCGCGCTGCTGCACAGCCCGGACCTGATCATCGCCGACGAGCCGACCACCGCGCTCGACGTCACCATCCAGGGGCAGATCCTCTACGAGATGCGCAAGCTCTGCCGCGACACCGGCACGGCGCTGATCTGGATCACCCATGACCTGTCCGTCGTTGCCGGCCTCGCCGACCGCATCATGGTCATGTATGCCGGCAAGATCGTCGAGACCGGTCCGGTCGCCACCGTGATCGAGCGGCCCCAGCATCCCTATACCCGCGGCCTGATCGGCTCGGTGCCGGGCGTTCTGCCGCGCGGCAAGCGGCTGTTCCAGATTCCGGGCATGACGCCGGCGCCGCTGAATCTGCCTCCGGGCTGCCGCTTCAAGACCCGCTGCAGCCGCGCCGACACGCTCTGCGATACGCTGCCTGAACTGGTGGAGCTGCATCCGAACCACAGCGTGCGCTGCCACCATCCGCATGACGCCAGGCCGCTCACCCCGACGGAGAGTGCGGCATGACTGCGCCGATGATCGAACTGCGACAGATTTCCAAGCGCTTCGTCTGGCGTCTCGATCTCGCGTCGAGACTGGCCAACCTGCTCGGCGCCGGCATCCGGGAACGCGCGGTGCATGCCGTGAACCATGTCGATCTCGGCATTGCCGAAGGCGAGGTGGTTGGCCTGGTGGGCGAAAGCGGCTGCGGCAAGTCGACGCTCGGACGCATCGTCGCCGGCATCATGGATGCGAGTGAGGGCGAGATCCGCTTCCGCGGCAAGGCACTTTCGGCCATGACCGAGGAAGAGCGCCGCGACTACAAGCTCGCCGTGCAGATGATCTTCCAGGACCCCTATGCGTCGCTCAATCCGCGCATGCGCGTGGAGGACATCATCGGCGAGGCGCCGGTGGCCCATGGCCTGATCCGGCGCAGCGAGATGGGCGAGTATGTCGAGAAGCTGATGCAGCAGGTCGGCCTCGATCCGCGCTACCGCCGCCGCTATCCGCACCAGTTCTCCGGCGGCCAGCGCCAGCGCATCGGCGTCGCCCGCGCCCTGGCCGTGCAGCCGCGGTTCATCGTCTGCGACGAGGCGGTGGCGGCGCTCGACGTCTCGATCCAGGCCCAGGTGCTGAATCTGTTCATGGACCTGCGCGAGCAGCTCGGCCTGACCTATCTCTTCATCAGCCACAATCTCGCCGTGGTCGAGCATATCTCCGACCGTGTGGTGATCATGTATCTCGGCCGCGTCGTCGAGAGCGCACCGACCGAGGAACTGTTCGCGGCGCCGAACCATCCCTATACCAAGGCGCTGCTGGCTGAGGCCCCGAAACTGGTGGCCGAACGCCGCGACTACACGCCGATCAAGGGCGAGATTCCCTCGCCGCTGGATCCGCCGACCGGCTGCCACTTCCATCCGCGCTGCCCCTTCGCCATGGCGCGCTGCAAAACGGAAGCGCCGCCGCTGCGGGAAATCGCGCCGGGCCGCATGTCGGCCTGTCATCTCAACGAGATGGCCACCGTCTGACCGTGACCAGGCAGTAAGCGGAGGCTTCGCCTTCGCCGCGCCTCCGGAACGGAACCTTTTCGCCGCAAGCCGCGTCTTTTCTCCAGTGGCTGAAGCGTCTCGCCGGGTATCCTCCAGGCGTTGACGCAGCACGGTAAGGAGGCCCGCCATGCGTAAGGCCGTCTTGTCGAGTGCCGTTGTGATTGCCATTCCCGCCTTTTCAGCGCCCGCCCAGGCCCAGATGATCTGCGGATTGCGCGATGAAATGGGCAGGATGCTGGATCAGCGTTTCGCCGAGCAGCCGAAGGCCGCCGGTCTGGCCGGCGACAATGTCGTCGAACTGCTGGTTTCGGCATCCGGTTCGTGGACCATCCTGATCACCGGTAAGGACGGCCGCTCCTGCGTCGTCACCGGCGGCGAGGAATGGACGGAAAAGCCGATCCAGCCGACCGGGGCGAAAAAGGACGACGCGACGTGACGGTCACGCCGCCGGCCTGACGCGGAACCAGGCGGCATAAAGCGCCGGCAGGAACAGCACGGTCAGCAGGGTCGCGATCAGCAGGCCGCCGATGATCGTGAAGGCCATCGGCCCCCAGAAGTTGCTGGTGGACAGCGGCACCATGCCGAGGATCGCCGCCAGCGCGGTCAGCACGATCGGCCGGAACCGGCGCAGGGTGGCATTCACGATGGCGTCCCACGGCTGCTCGCCGGCACGGATGTCCTGCTCAATCTGGTCCACCAGGAT
>NZ_DATGQG010000151.1:0-23617 GCF_035304305.1 Ferrovibrio sp. | reverse complement strand
AGGCGACACCCATCCGGCGCAGGATCTGCTGGCTCTCGACGATCGCGCCGCCCGCACCGAAGGTCATCCGGCCGCTGAACAGGCTGGATAGCCGTTCCATCAGGGCGCTGGAACGCTGCCAGGCTGCCTGACGCTCGCCCTCGCTGTCTGCGGCCTGCCAGTCCCTGACGTAGGCCGCACCCGCCTGCAGCATGGCGAGATGATCGTTCTGCGCCGCAAGGTTCCGGTAAGTCTGGGCGAGGGCAGGCTTGTCTTCGAACAGCTTGGCAATCTCGGCCGCGAAAGGATGCCCGTTGTCGACGATCACCCGCCCATCGGCGCCGATGCTGAGCTCGACGGGCAGGCTCGGGTCGATGCCGTTGTCCGACAGAGTCCGCCGGAGCAGCTGGGCAAATTCTGCCGAGCGGCGCTCGGTGGCGGCGGCAATTCTGTCCACCCGGACGCTGCCGGTGGAGGTGTCATAGGCATCGGAGAGGAGGGTTTTTCCCAGCTGCTCGGGGCTCGGCGCCAGGGTGGAGGAAGCACCGCCCACCGGCTTTGCCGGCAGGGTTTCCACAAGAAAGCCGGCAAAACTCGCGGCAATTGCCGTGGTCGGCGTATTCGCTGCGATCTTCTGCTGCGGCGTCATCATCTCGCCGAACAGGGCTTTCGCGTTGGCTGCAGTGGCAATGCTCATAGGAACCTCACACGATTATCCGTGTGAGGTTTTGCAAGCCGGATGCCAGTCAGCCGGCGGGCAGTTCCGCCAGCTTCTTGCGCTGCACCTTGCCGTTGGCCGTGCGCGGCAGGGCCGTTACGAAACGCCATTCCCGCGGCGCCTTGTAGGCAGCCAGGCGCTCTTCCGCGAAGCGGGCCAGCTCCTCGCGGGAGACGCTCTTGCCCTCGCGGAGGACAATGAAGGCCGCCACGACCGAAACGTCAGCGCGGACCCGCAACTCGGTCACAGCGACTTCCGCCACGGCCGGATGCTGGGCAATCGCCGCCTCGACCTCGACCGGCGAGACGCGATATCCCATCGCATTCATGATGTCGTCGTTGCGCCCGTGATGCCAGACATAGCCGTCGGCATCGATGCTGGCGAGGTCGCCGCCGTAGAACCATTCGCCGCGATAGACGAGGGCCTCCTCGTCGGGCCGTTTCCAGTAGCCGAGCATCAGCGACGGATCAGAGCGGTGCACCGCGAGCAGGCCGATTTCTCCGGGCGGCAGCGGCTCGACGCTGTCGCTGTCGACCGGCAGGATGGCGACCCTGCGGCCGGGCTGCGGCTTGCCCGGGCTGCCCGGCTTGATCGTCATGCCGGGACCGGTGGAGATGTAGGTCGAGATCTCTGACATGCCAAGCGCCTCGTAAAGCGGCTTGCCCGTACGCTCCTGCCATTCGGCCAGCAGGGCGGCCGGCAGCGCTTCGCCGGCGGTGGCGCCATGGCGAAAGGCCGAGAGATCATAGGCCGAGAAGTCGCAGTATTTGAGGATCTGGCGATACAGTGTCGGCACGGCGGCAAACATCGTGGCGCGGTACTTCTCCAGCAGCTTGGGCCAGACCTGCACGTCGCGCGGGCCGTTGTAGAGCACCGTCGTCGCGCCCACCGCCCAGGGATCGACCAGCCCGACGCCCAAAGTGTAGGTCCAGTTGAAGGCACCGGCATGCAGCACCACGTCGCTCTCCTGCAGGCCAAGCCAGCCCTGATGCATCGGGCGGCGGCCCCAGGCGGCGCGGTGGGCATGCAGCACGCCCTTCGGTTTACCGGTGGTGCCAGAAGTGTAGACGAGGTAGGCCGGATCGTCGGCAGCGGTATCGGCGTAGTCGGCCAGCGGCTCGAACAGCTTCAGCCGCTGCAGCATCGTCGGATCGATCAGCTGAACGCCCGGCGGCGGCACCAGGTCGCGAGCCAGCTCTGCCGAGGCGGCCACGGCGGCCGCGCCGGAATTTTCCAGCAGGAAGGCGGCTTCGGCGGCCGTCAGCTGGGCGCTGGAGGGCAGCGCGACATAGCCGGCCGCCATGGTGGCGAAATAGGTCAGCGCATAGTCAGCATCGTTCGCCATGCGGATCATGATCCGGCTGCCGGGCGGCAGGCCTAGGCTCTGCAGGCCGGCCGCCAGACGGCGCACGGCGAGGTCGACTTCGCCGAAGGTCATGCGAAATTCGCTCTCCGCACCGACCAGGATCATCGCGGTCTTGTCTGGCCGCAGGCGGGCATTCCCGGCGAGGCAGTAGCGGGCAATGTTGAAACGGGGAGGAACGGGGTCGGTCATGCGCTCTGGTTCGGTTTGGCGTCCGGGGTGCGAAGATAGAACAGCAGGGCTGCCAGAAGCCAGACGGCCTGCAGGCCAAACATGATGCGGTAGGCAGTTTCGTCGGGACTGCTGCCGGGCGGGGTCTGCCAGGTCATCAGATAGCCGGTGACGATCTGCTGGAAGGCTGCGCCGCCCATGGTGCCGATATTCAGCGTGGTCATGCTGCGGCCGACCAGCTCCGGCGGGAAGACCGAGCGGGCATGGGCGAAGATCATCACCGAGCAGCCGTTCAGGATGCCCAGCAGCGTGAACAGTATGGTGATGTTCAGGAGGCTGAGGCCGGGAATGGCGACGATGACGGCGAGGCAGACGACCTGTCCGCCCACGCCGGCTGCCAGAAGCCATTTGCGCGTGTTGAACACCCGGTCCAGCGGCCCCCAGATGAAGTAGCCGGCCGCGGCGCCCACCGCCATGAAGATCATGACGTTGCCGCGGGCCGCGGAATCCAGCCCATGCACGTCATGTAGGAACGGTCCGCCCCAGAGACCGAGAATAGTGATGAAGGTCGCGTAGGCGGTGAAGATGATCACGAAGAGATACGGGAAGGCCGGATGCCGGATCACGGTGCCGACGCCGCGCAGCGCATCGGCCAGGCTTTCGCCCGCCCCGGATTTTGCCTTCTGCGGATCGGGATGGTCGCGGATCACGAAGAAGGACATCACGATCAGCAGCACGGTGATCGTCGCCGTGACGTAGAAGGCCGCCCGCCAGCCGAAGGTTGCGGAGAACCAGGCCAGCGGCGCGGTCGAGGCAATGACGCCGAGATTCCCCACTGCGATCAGGATGCCGGAGATCTGGGCGAAGCGGTCGGCGGGAAACCAGCGCGAGAACAGCACGAGCGGGCCGATCAGCAGGGCCGCGCAGCCGAAGCCCAGGATGACGCGGGCAACGCTCAACTCGAACAGGTTGCGGCCGTTGGCGAATGCCAGCGCGCCGACCAGTGCCACCGCCAGCGTGGTCAGGATCGTGCGGCGCGGCCCCCAGCGGTCCAGTGCGATCCCGACCGGCAGCTGGCTCACGGAAAAGGTGAGAAAGAACGCGCCGGTCAGGATGCCGAGATCGTCGGGCGTGAGCCGAAGCTCGGTCATCAGGTCCGGCCCGATCACCGCGTTGGCCGAGCGGTAGAACTGGCTGATCACATAGGTAAGGCAGGCGCAGACGAGAATGCGCCAGGCGACGGGCATATGAACTCCGTTACTGCCCCATCAGGACTTCCGGCAGCCAGGTGGCAATCCCCGGAAAGATACTGATCAGGACAATCGCCAGCACCATACAGCCCATGAACGGCACCGCTCCCCTGAGAATGGCGGGCAGCCTGACATCCGGGGCAATGCCGTTGATGACGAACAGGTTGAGACCGACGGGCGGTGTGATCAGCCCGAGTTCCATGTTGATGGTGAGAATGACGCCGAACCAGACCGGGTCAAAGCCGGCATTGGCGATGATCGGTGCCAGGATCGGGGTTGTCATCAGGATGATCGCCGCCGGCGGCAGGAAGCAGCCGGCAACCAGCAGCAGGATGTTGATGAGCAGCATCAGCACCCAGCGATTGATCTCCAGCGCGGCGATCCATTCCGCAATCGACTGGGTGACATACAGATTGGCCATCATGTAGCCGAACAGGATCGATGTGGCGATGATCATGAGGATCATGCCGGACTCGCGCATGCCGTCACGCAGGATCACCCAGAGATCCTTTGGCCGCCACACCTGGTAGATCACGATGACCATGACGATGCAGAGGAGGGCGCCGACACCCGCAGCCTCCGACGGGGTCGCAATGCCGCCATAGAGGGCGTAAACCACGCCGGCGATGACCACCAGGAATGGCACGATCCTGGGCAGAAGCTCGATCTTCTCCTTCAGCGAATAGCGCTGGGCGAAATCCGAGGGGCGTTCGCCGGTTTTCCAGCTGATGAACAGAGCCCAGGCCATGAACAGGCCGGTCAGCAGCAGACCGGGGAACACGCCGGCAAGGAACAGCTTACCGATCGAGGTTTCGGACGCAATGCCGTAGAGAATCATCGTCACGCTGGGCGGAATCAGGATGCCCAGCGTGCCGCCGGCAGCTATGGCGCCGGTTGCAAGTTCAGCGGAATAGCCGCGCTTGCGCATCTCGGGAATACCCATCTTGCCGATCGCGGCGCAGGTGGCCGGCGAAGAGCCGGTGAGGGCGGCGAACAGCGCGCAGGCGCCCAGATTAGAGATTACCAGCGAGCCGGGCACTCGGTTGAGCCAGCGGTTCAGGGCTTCGTAAAGGTCGCCGCCAGCCCGCGAGGAGGCCACCGCGGCGCCCATGATGATGAACATCGGGATCGAAACGAGGGTGAAATCCTCGAGCCCGGCAAACAGGGTTTCCGAGAGGAAATCAAGGCTGCTCCAGCCCTCGATCGCGACAAGGAAGATCAGGGCAACAATGCCCAGACCGAAAGCGATGGGAATGCCGGTGGCAAGGACTGCGATAGTGACAACGCAGATCAGCAGGCCCAGTTGTAATTCGCTCACAGGCCTTCCTCCGGCTTGAGGCCGAACGGCATGTCACGTCCTGTGAGCAATGCCCAGATATCGACAACGTATTGCAGTGAGATCAGCCCCATCCCGACCGGAATGGAGAGATACGGTATCCAGACGCGCGCCCGCCACATCGAGCTGGTCAGGCGGTCGGTGACGAAGGCCTCGTGCCACCAGAAGACGGACTGGTAGAGAACGATAGCGCAGAAGATCAGAGCAAGTGTTGAAGCCAGGAGTGCAGCCACGATCCGGGCACGGTGGCCCAGCATCAGCGGAACGAGGTCGACGTTGACGTGCCCCCGTGTCAGCAGCACATACGGTGCGCCAACAAAGGTGGCGGCGATCAGCGCGAAGGTAACGAACTCGGTCTGCCAGATGGTCGACTGGCCCAGCACGACGCGCTGGAAGATCATCTGACAGACGACAATGATGCTGAGGATGATCAGCAGGGTGGCGAACACCCCGCTGATCCGCGACAGCAACCGGATCAGGGCTGCAAAACGCTCCATGACTGCTTCAGGTTCCTCAGCGGACCTGCAGAGCCTTCACGATGATCTCCTTGCCGCCCGGAACCTTGTCGGCAAAGGTGCGGTAGGAGCTCTTGTTGGCGACTTCACGCCACTTGTTGGCCTGCTCTTCGGTCATGGTGACGACCTTGACGCCCGCCTTGGTAAAGGCGGCAACCAGCTGTTCGTCCAGCTTCTTGGATTCGGCCGCGAAGAAGTCTTCGGCCTTCTTGGCTGCATCCATGATCGCCTTCTTCTGGGCGTCGTTCAGCTTGTCGAAGCTGCGCTTGGACATCAGCACCGGTTCGTACATGAACCACAGGGCGTTGTCGCCCGGCGCGGTCAGGCACTTGATCTGCTCATACAGACGGAAGGAGACGAAGCTGCCCGACGAGGTATCGGTTGCGTCGGCCACGCCGGTCTGCAGTGCGTTGTAGACTTCGTTGGAAGGGATCGAGACGATCGAGGCGCCGGCACCGGCCCACATCTCCGCGAACGTCGCGCCGGCCGAACGCACCTTCAGGCCTTTGGCGTCATCCGGTTCCAGGATGCACTTGTCCTTAGAGCCGAAGGCACCGGCCAGCCAGGCATCGGCCAGCACAATCACGCCGGCATCGTTGATGATCTTCTTGATGTCCTGCATGAACGGCGAGGTGTTGATGCGCTTGGCATGATCGTGATTCTTGACCAGGCCGGGCATCAGGGTGGCGCCGAACTGCGGATGCTGGCCCGAGGCGTAGTCAAGCGGGAAGGACGTGATGTCGATCTGCCCCTTGATCATCGCGTTCCACTGTTCGGTCGCCTTCACCAGGCTGGCGCCGGGATAGACCTTGATGTCGAGACCGACATTCGCGGCCTTCGCCTCGCGGGCGATCATCTGCACCATTTCGTCACGGACGTCACCCTTGCCGCCGGGAAACTGGTGCGAGGCCTTGAGGCTGATGTCGGCCGCTTGGGCCGCGCCGGCCAGCCCGACAGCAACGAGTGCCGCGAGACCGGTGCGAATACTATTCTGCATGATGTTTCCTCCTCCTTATGTCGTTGAGGGCCATACTAGTTGATTGGATAACGGGGAACAAGAACAACTCTGGGTGCGGAGCTTCCCTGCGAGGATAGTTTACTTCTGTGTGAAGGGCAGGCTCAGCGGTGGCACAGAAGGGGGCGATTCGCTCTGCGAGACGAGCTGTGGTCGGGTGGCGCCGAGCATGGCCTGAGCGACCTGGCTCGAGACTTCAGCCGCGATCTTGGCGGCGATCTCCGCAGACACCTTCGCGGCGACCTGTGCTGCGATCTGCGCCGGAGACGGTGGCGTGGCCGCTGCGCCGGATGTGACGGACGCGGCGGCCGGCGGGACGATGCTGGCCGCCGGCGTGGCATCGGGAGTACCGGGCCGCTCTTCCAGGCGGCGGATGAATTCCTGGATGATGCGACGATAGAGTTCGTCCTTCAGGATGCCGTCTTCCTCGCCTTGGTTGATGGACGGATTGTCGTTGACCTCGATGACGACGACGCCCTTGTCGGTCTGCTTCAGGTCGACGCCGTAGAGTCCGTTGCCGATCAGGTTGGCCGCCTTGAGCGCCAGGCTGACCACGTCAGACGGCGCTTCCTCGATCGGCAGCGTGCGGAAGCCACCTTCGGTGAACCGCCCACCATCGCCATGCTTCACCACCTGCCAGTGGCCGCGCGACATGAAATACTGGCAGGCATAGATCGGCTGGCCGCGCAGGATGCCGATGCGCCAGTCGAAATCGGTATAGAGATATTCCTGCGCCAGGATGACGTCGGATTCGCGCAGGAGGCGGGCAGCGGCATCGGCGAGCTGCTGCCGGTTCTCCACTTTCACGATGCCGCGCGAAAAGGATCCGTCGGGGATTTTCAGGATGATCGGATAGGGAATCTCCTGCTCGATCGCCTCGATGCCGCGGTTGTCGAGCACCACGGTCTTGGGCGTCGGGATCTTGTTCGCCTTGAGCAGTTCGGCGAGGTATACCTTGTTCGTGCAGCGCAGGATCGAGGTCGGGTCGTCGATCACCGCCATGCCTTCGTTCTCCGCCTTCTTGGCGAAACGGTAGGTGTGGTGGTCCAGCGCCGTGGTCTCGCGGATGAACAGCGCGTCGTACTCGGCGAGCTCGGAATAATGCTTTTTCTCGATCAGCTCGACCTCGACGCCCATCTGCTCGCCGATGCGGATGAACTTCTGCAGGGTGCGGCGGTCGGACGGCGGCAGCGCCTCGGCCGGGTTATGCAGGATGGCAAGGCTGTACTTGGCGGCCGGCTTGGCCTTCGGCGTGCGCCAGCTGGATCGGGTGTAGGATTCCAGCGCGTGCTCGAAGAATTCCTCCTGCTCCGGCTTGAGGTCGCTCAGCGACATCGG
This sequence comes from Ferrovibrio sp., assembly GCF_035304305.1. Lineage (GTDB taxonomy): Bacteria > Pseudomonadota > Alphaproteobacteria > Ferrovibrionales > Ferrovibrionaceae > Ferrovibrio. Next base: position 15,932 of record NZ_DATGQG010000151.1, on the reverse strand, counting down.
CCGGATCGAGGCGATATGCCAGCCGTCCTCGGGCGAGATGCTGAGCTTCAGCATCGGAGCGCGGAATTCGTCGAAGACGCGCCGCGCCAGGTCGGGGAAGCGCAGGTCGTCGGTGCGGCCGAAAAAGACGTGCATGGTGAACGGCGCAGTCGGCAGCATGACCAGCTTCTTGACCTGCTGACGCAGCAGCTCGTCAAGCTCCGGCAGGGCATGGCTGTAGATGCTGCGCTCGCGCAGTTCGAGGATCGTCTTGACCGAGGGGATTACTTTCTGGCTGCGCGCCTCCGCGAGCAGCGAGCAGTAATACCCATACCCGAGATAGGAATAATCCTTGCTCAGGTTGATGATCTTCGCGCGCTTGTCCTGGACGAGATCAGGCCGCGTGATGAACTCCCGGTTGTTCAGGACCAGACAGCCCGGATTGCGGTAGCGGAAGTGAGTCTTGCGTTCGACGATGATGATATGCATGACGGCGGGACGCAGGACTCCCGGTGTGTGAAATGGCTCGGCTCAGGCCCGGCTACAGCGGCTTCTCGAGTCGCAGGGCGTCCGAACCATCGGCATAGTATTGCGCGATGCGGCCGATGATTCCATAGCCGCTTTTGCCATACAGGGCGAGGGCCGTCCGGTTCCGATCCTTCACTTCCAGACGCAGTGATGCGGCGCCGCTGTTCCGGGCGGCCTGCTCGGCTTCCGCCAGCAGCCTGGCGCCGAGGCCACGACCACGCAGGGTGGGATCGACGGCAACGGAATAGAGGCGTGCCGCGGGACTGTCGCTGCGCCGCAGCACGACGGCGGATCCGACCAGCCGCATCCCTGCCATGGCAACCAGAAGCGAGGCGCGGGGGTTCCGCAGGGCTGCGGCATAGCTGCGCCGCGACATGCGGTCGCCGTCGAAGCAGCGGTTTTCCAGGGCAACCAGCGCATCGAGATCGCCGGGCTCGGCCTTGCGAATGATGGTCTGGGCGGACATCAGGCCATGGGCAAGGCGATGGCAGCGGTGCCATGGATGACGGTCCGGATGCTGCAGTCGAACTGCATCAGGTCCTCGCCGACCAGCACCGGACCGCCGAAATCGGCGCGGATATCGGCCAGCAGGGCGGCCCGGTCGAAGATCACCGGAACGAAATGGTTCAGGATCAGGCAGCGCGCGCCCGACTGGGCCGCCACCTTGCCGACCTCGGTCGACAGCGTGTGATAGGCCGCCACGTTCGCCAGGGTCTCCGGCGTTCGCACGCCGGGCAGCAGCAGCATCTCGCGATGGATGAAGCATTCATGCACCAGAGCATCCGCGCCCCGGGCGGCCTCGATCAGCTCCGGGCAGAAGGCCGTATCGCCGCTGAAGGCGACCTTGTGCCGGCCATCGCTGAAGATGAAGCCGAAGGCGGATTTGACCGGCTGATGGCGCACCGGCACGGCAGTGACGGTCAGGTCCCCGTCGCGGATGATCATGCCGGCCTCGATCTCGGTCACCTCGAGTTCCAGCGCCGAGGTCGAAGGTCGCTTCTCATGGGCGATGCGCTGATCCAGCTCAGGCTTCCAGAGCGCCATCAGCCCGTCGATGTAGCGTCGCGTGCCGACCGGGCCGTAGATGCGCTGCGGCCGGTCGCGGCCCTGGTGCCAGCTGGAGATGATCAGTTGGAACAGGTCCATGATGTGGTCGGAATGCAGATGCGTCAGCAGCACGGCGTCGATCAGCTTGCCGGCGCTGCCGGCGCCGAGCAGGCGCTGGGTTGCCCCCGAGCCGCAATCGACCAGGAAGTGGCGTTCACCCCAGCGCAGCAGGCTGGACGGGCCATAGCGCTCGGTCGAGACCTGGGGGCAGCCGGTACCCAGCAGGGTGACGCGCATGTCTTAACGCAGCCGCAGGATCTGCACAGCATCACCCGCTTTCAGTGCCGGAGCCAGCGGCGGGCGGATGATCAGGCAATCGGCGTCGCTGAGCAGTCGCAGCATGGAGCTGTCCTGCCTGTCGAAGGCGGTCGCGACCAACCGGCCCTCGTCCTGCCGCAGCGTGGCGCGGAGATAGTCCTCGCGTCGGTCGTTCTCGGCCAGATCGCTGCCCGAGACAGCCGTCTCAAGTTGTGGTTGCCAGTCCAGCCCCAGCATGGCGCGCAGGGCGGGAATCAGGAAATTGTGGCCGCAGACCAGGGCCGAAACCGGATTGCCGGGCAGACCGAGCAGGGGGATCGATCCGCTCTCCAGCGTGGCGCGGCCGAACATCAGCGGTTTGCCCGGCCGCATGGCGATGCGCCAGAAGTCGATGCCCGCACCGCCGCCACCGAGGATTTTATGAATGAGGTCATGCTCGCCGACGCTGGCGCCGCCAAGTGTCAGCAGCAGATCGCAGCCGGTCGCGGCGGCTGCCTTGCCGCGCAGATCGGCTTCGGTGTCCCGCGCGATGCCGAGATCGACAGCCGTGCCGCCATGCGCCTCGATCAGCGCCGCGAGGCCGATATTGTTGGAGCTGACGATCTGGTTGGGGCCGATCGGCTCGCCCGGGCGGACCAGCTCGTCACCGGTCGCCAGCACGGCAATACGCGGTTTCCGCCGTACCGCCAGCCAGGGCACGTTCATGGCCGCTGCCAGCGCAACATCGGATGGGCCGAGCAGGCGTCCGGCTGCGAGCAGCACTTCTCCCGCAGCGAAATCGAGGCCGGCGCGGCGGATCCACTGGCCGGGCTTCGGCGCCTCACGCACCTTCAGGCGACCGTCGCCCTGTAGGTCGGCATCTTCCTGGATCACGATGGCATCGGCGCCTTCGGGCAGCGGTGCGCCGGTGAAGATGCGCACGCATTCGCCCGGGCCGACCACACCCTCATGCCGGCCGCCGGCCGCCGCCTCGCCAATCGGCTTCAGGAAGGAGGGAAGGGTAGCGAGATCGGCCTGCCGGCAGGCCCAGCCATCCATGGCGCTGACATCGAAGGGCGGCTGGGTGCGGCGGGAGGTGACGTCCTCGGCCAATACGCGGCCGGCCGCCGCCGTGACGGCCACGCTTTCGGCCGGCATGAGCGGCAATGCCCTGACGATCCGTTCGCGTGCCTCGGCAACCGACAGCATGTCAGGCAGCGTCGTAGGTGCCGGACTTGCCGCCCGACTTGTGCAGCAGCCTGACATCGGTGATCTGCATGCCGCGATCCACCGCCTTCGCCATATCGTAGACGGTGAGGGCCGCGACGCTGGCCGCGGTCAGCGCTTCCATCTCGACGCCGGTCTTTCCGGTCAGGCGACAGGTCGCGACGATGTCGATGGCGCTGTCGGCCTCGTTCGGCGTCAGGTCCACGGTCACCTGGCTCAGCGCCAGCGGGTGGCAGAGCGGGATCAGCTCGTGGGTGCGCTTAGCCGCCATGATGCCGGCAATGCGCGCGGTCCCCAGCACGTCGCCCTTCATGGCCTGGCCCGACAGGATCAGCTGCAGCGTTTCCTTCTGCATGCGCACGCGCGCGCCGGCACTGGCAACGCGCACAGTTTCGGCCTTCCCGGAAACATCCACCATATGGGCTTCGCCGGCGGCATTCAGATGCGTGAGGGCCGGCTTGTCACTCATGCCGCTTCCCTGCCCGTGAGCAGCAGGCGGGTGGCGGCCTCCACATCGGGCTGCCGCATCAGGCTCTCGCCCACCAGGAAACAGCGTGCGCCGCATTTCGCCATCCGGTCGAGATCGGCCTTGGTGTTCAGACCGGATTCCGCCACCAGCATGCGGCCGGCGGGAACGCGGGCTGCCAGCGCCTCGGTCGTGGCGAGATCGACGGAAAGCGTTTTCAGGTTCCGGTTGTTGATGCCGATCAGCGGCGACTTCAGCTTCAGCGCGCGATCCATTTCCTCGGCGTCATGCACTTCCACCAGCACGTCGAGGCCGTATTCGCCGGCGGCGGCCTCCAGCTCGGCGGCTTCCGCATCGCTCAGCGCCGCCATGATCAGCAGGATGCAGTCGGCGCCCAGCGCGCGGGCCTCGATCACCTGATAGGGATCGAGCATGAAATCCTTGCGGATGATCGGCAGGTCCACGGTGGCGCGCACCTGCTGCAGATACTCGTCCTTGCCCTGGAAATAGGGCTCGTCGGTCAGCACGGACAGGCAGGTGGCACCGCCCTTCAGATAGGCGCGCGCCAGCGCCGCCGGATCGAAATCGGCCCGGATCAGGCCCTTCGAGGGCGACGCCTTCTTGATCTCGGCGATCAGGCCGTAGCGTCCGGCATCGGCCGCCGCCTTAAGGGCGCGGATGAAGCCGCGCGGCTGCGGCGTGGCGCCGGCCTGCTGCTCCAGCGCGGCCACGGGAAGACTCGCCTTCCGGCGGGCGATATGGTCGCGCTTGTCGGCACAGATGCGGGCGAGGACGTCACTCATTTCTTCTCAGACTTCTGCTCCGCTTCCGGATCGGGCGGCGGCGGTTCATGGGTAATTTCGATCAGGCGCGCCAGGGCGGCGCGCGCCTTGCCGCTGTCGATGGCCTCTGCCGCCATCTGCGCGCCGGCCCGCAGGTCCGGCGCCCGGTCGGCGATCACCAGGCAGGCGGCAGTGTTCAGCAGCACGATATCGCGGAAGGCGCCAGGGGCACCGCTCAGCACGGCGCGGAGGGCAACGGCATTAGCGGTCGGTTCGTCGCCCTTGAGGTCCTCCAGCTTCGCGCGGGGCAGGCCGGCCTCTTCGGGCGTGATCTCGAAATGCCGCAGCTTGCCGCCGGCGGTTTCCGAGACATAGGTCGGTCCGGTCGTGGTGATCTCGTCCAGCCCGTCGGAACCGTGCACGACCCAGACCTTCTCGCTGCCGAGCTTGCCCATCACTTCGGCCAGCGGCTGCACCCATCGCCGGTCGAAAACGCCGAGCAGCTGACGCTTCACGCCGGCGGGATTGCTCAAGGGGCCGAGCAGGTTGAAAATCGTCCGCGTGCCAAGCTCCACCCGGGTTGGGCCGACATGGCGCATGGCGCTGTGATGTCGAGGCGCCATCAGGAAGCCGACGCCGGCCTCGGCGATGGCCTTCTCGATCAGCCGGAAATCGCAGTCGATGTTGACGCCCAGCGCGGTGAGCACGTCGGCAGCGCCCGTCTTGGAGGAGACCGCGCGGTTGCCATGCTTGGCGACCGGCACGCCGCAGCCCGCCAGCACGAAGGCCGAGCAGGTGGAGACATTCCAGGTGCCCTTTACGTCGCCGCCGGTGCCGACGATGTCGATGGCATTGGGCGGCGCGGTGACGCCGTGTACCTTGGCCCGCAGCGTCATCGCGCCGCCGGTGATCTCGTCGACGGTCTCGCCCCGGACCCGGAGCGCCATAAGGAAGCCACCCATCTGCGCCGGCGTGGCGTTGCCCGACATCATCACGTCGAAGGCCGTGCGGGCATCTTCAACACTCAGCCGCGCACCGTCGGCGACCAGCGCCAGCAGGCGCTTGAATTCCGTTACATCCGCGCTCATGCCGCCCGTTCTTGCCCCGCGTTTTCAGCTACCGGAAGGCCGCAATAGCGCACGAAATTCGCCAGCATCGCAAGCCCATGCTCGGAGGCGATGCTTTCCGGATGGAACTGCACGCCATGGATCGGCAGCTCGCGATGGGCAACGCCCATGATCACGCCGTCCTCCGCGCGGGCGGTGACGGTGAGCGAGTTCGGCACGCTGGCCGGATCGATGGTGAGCGAATGATAGCGGGTGGCCAGGAAATCCTGCGGCAGGCCGACGAACAGGCTCTCGCCGTTATGGCGAATGCGGCTGAGCTTGCCATGCAGCGGCTGCGGCGCGCGCACCACCTTGCCGCCGAAAGCCTGGCCGATGGCCTGATGGCCGAGGCAGACGCCCATCAGCGGCGTCCTGGTCTCGGCAGCCCTGGCGATCATGGCGAGGCAGATGCCGGCGCGGTCGGGGTCGCAGGGGCCGGGGGAGAGGATCACCCCCGCGGGGCCGAGGGCCAGGATGGCCTCGGGCGTGGTCTCGTCATTGCGGAAGACCCGGACCGGCTGCCCCAGCTGGCCGAAGTAATGCACCAGGTTCCACGTGAAACTGTCATAATTATCGATGAGAACGAGCATGTTAGCCTACCTTGCAGGGCAGACTAGCATATCCTCACGAGGCGGCGACAGGCCGGACGAGGTCCGGACCGCAAATCCACGACACCGCCGCGAACAATCCGAGCTTATTCGAGTCTTATCTGTTGCTTATCCCTGCTTAAGTTAACCAACTCCCCGAGTAACGCTCGGCAAGGGCGAGATCGGCAAAAGCGCGGCGGAAGCGGGGGGGGGGGCTGCGTGCCGCCAGAAGCGAGCCTCGTCCACGCCGACCAGCCTCGCCATGAGGCTGAAATCGGTGCCGGCCCCAGAGTCGGGCGACTCGGCGCCGGTCGACTGGTCGACGCGGATTGGGTCGCTTAGGCGCAGACATCCCGAAGGCCCTGATTGTGTATGCTTTAGCCAAGATTAAATCAGGGCGGGCGGAGTGTCAAACAGAAAGAGAACGAAAGGATTAAAAGCGGATATTTTCCGCTCGCCTGCTATCCAGTTATTAACCGGATTTCCCCGCAGAATCATTGTATTGCTGCGACTCCATAAAATGCAGAACAATCGAATTGAGGAAACGAGGAGTGGGGGTTCGGTATGGCACAGAATGAGGCCAGCGGCGCAAAGCGGACGGGCATCCGGCAGCGCCTGTTCATCGCAGTCGGAGCGATCGGCTCCTTCGCCCTGATATCCGCCGCAGCCGGATGGTTTGCCCTGACCCGGGTCGACAACGCTCTCACCCATGTCGCCGATGAAGGCGTTCCCACCGTCATCGCCGCACTCCGCCTTTCCGAGCAGGTCGCCGGCCTTGCCGGCGTGGCGCCCGATCTGGTGACTGCGAGCACGGAAAAGGACATCCAGGACCTGACCGCCGGGATCAAGGTGAAGGAAGAGGAAATCCAGGCGGTTCTCGACACGATCAAGGCCACCATGAGCGGCCCCGAGGTGGAACTGATCGAGCAGGAGACCGCGGCGCTGCTGAGCAGCATTGCGCAGTTGCGGCAGGTGGTGGACGCACGGGTCCGCACCTCGCAGTTCCGCATCGACGAAACGACCAAGCTCGCCACCGTCCACGCGACATTCCTGCAGCTTGCCACACCAATGGTTGACGATGCGGTGTTCGAGCTTACCTCGAACATGACCTCGGCCACGTCAGCAGGTGAACTGGTGCAGATCGAGCAGGCCCTGAGCAAGCTCGCCAATACCGAGCTGCTGGCCCTGCAGGGCCTGACCAATCTGATTTCCGAGGTCAACAACACGGTTGGCCTGCTCGCGGTGGGCGCGCAGGCCGGCGACATGGCTGAGCTCGAGAAACTGAGCCGGCGTTACGAGCTGTCGGCCAGCAAGGTGGAACGCGGCCTGACCAGCCTCGAGAAAATCCTCCCCAACAAGGACGTCCAGAAGGCGGCCGTGGCGGTGCTGGATTTCGGCAGCCCGGGCATCGGCGTGATCAGCCTGCGCGAGCAGGAGCTGTCGGCCATCGACCAGGCCCGCCGCCAGCTGCAGGCAAGCCGTGAGGCCGCCGGACGGCTGGCGGCTGCGACCGCACAGGTGGTGAATGCCGCCCATCAGGGCGTCACCGGTGCGGCCGCCGACGCCAAGCTGACCAGCACGGGCAGCAAGACGATCCTGGCGGCGGTTGCCATCGGCAGCATGATCGCCGCGGCTCTGGTCGGCTGGCTCTATATCGGCCGCCGCGTAGCTGATCCGCTCACGCAGCTGACCGGCGCCATGGCAAGACTGGCAAATCGCGAATGGGAGACGGAGGTTCCGGATCGCGAGCGCAATGACGAGATCGGCGACATGGCGCGCGCCGTTCAGGTGTTCAAGGAAAACGGCATCGAGAATGAGCAGCTGCAGCGCGACGTCGAAACCAACCGGCAGAGCGCCGAGGAAGCCCGGCTGGCGCGCGAGGCGCTGCTGGATCGTGCCGTAGGCGAGGTGGTCGGCGCGGCGGCCGGCGGCGATCTTTCGGCCCGCATCGATACGCAACAGCTGGAAGGCATGACCGCGCGGCTTGGCGAGCGGGTCAACGCGTTGCTCGGCACGGTGGAAGACGTGTTCCGCAGCCTCGGCAACGCGCTGGAGGCCATGGCAAGGGGCGATTTCACCCATCGCATCAATGCCGAATATGCCGGGGTGTTCGATCGCCTGAAGCAGGATGCCAACCAGACCGCCGAGCAGCTGGCCGAGACCATCGGCAAAGTCACGGCGGCTGCCGCAACCGTGCGCGATGCAGCGGCCGAGATTTCCGCTGGCAGCAACGATCTTGCCGGCCGCACCGAGCAGCAGGCTGCAAGCCTGGAGGAAACCGCGGCTTCGATGCATGAAATCACCGCCACGGTGAAGCAGAATGCGGACAACGCCGAAGCGGCCAACCAGCTGGCGATGACAGCGCGCGATACCGCCGAGAAGGGCGGCAGCGTGGTGCGCGACGCCGTCTCCGCCGTCAGCCGCATCGAGGACAGTGCGCAGAAGATCAGCGATATCGTCGGCCTGATCGACGAGATTGCCTTCCAGACCAACCTGCTGGCGCTGAACGCTTCCGTGGAGGCCGCCCGGGCCGGCGAGGCCGGCAAGGGCTTTGCCGTGGTGGCGCAGGAAGTGCGGGCACTGGCGCAGCGTTCAGCCGATGCTTCAAAGGAGATCAAGACGCTTATCCAGGCCAGCACCGGCGAGGTGCGCGAGGGTGCACGGCTGGTGAACCTGACCGGCGAGACGCTGTCGGAGATCGTCACCGCTGTGAAGAAGGTGGCCGATATCGTCGGTGAGATTTCGTCGGCCAGCCGCGAACAGGCGGTCGGACTGGAGGAGGTCAATACCGCTGTCGCCAATATGGACGAGATGACCCAACGCAACGGTGCCCTGGTGGAGGAAACCACCGCCTCGGCCCAGGCGATGGCCCGTCAGGCCCAGGAACTGGCCGAACTGGTCGGGCAGTTCCGGGTCTGAGGCGAACTGGTATCAGCGTTATGGCCGGGCTTCACGCCCGGCCATAACGTGGTTTTCCATTGACCGTGGCCAACCGCCAGTACAACCGTGACAATTTAGCATTTGACCCCCCGGGCGGGGGCGTTATACCCATCCACACACATTTTACAGGAGGGCGGTATGGCCATGGCCGATGCCATCAGGGTCGCGATTTTGGGTGCCAGCGGATACACCGGAGCCGAGCTGCTCCGCGTGCTTCTGCGCCATCCGCGCGTCCGCATCGTGGCCCTGACCGCCGACCGCAAAGCCGGCGAGGGTATCGATACGGTCTTTCCGCAATTCACCGGTATCAACCTGCCCAAACTGGTCACCATCAAGGAGGTCGACTGGAGCGGCGTGGATGCCGTGTTCTGCGCCCTGCCGCATGGCACGACGCAGGAGGTGATCGCCGGCCTGCCCCAGCATCTGAAGATCGTCGATCTCTCGGCCGACTTCCGGCTGCGCGACATCGCCGAATACGCCAAATGGTATGGCCACGAGCATCGGGCGCCGAAGCTGCAGCAGGAGGCCGTCTACGGCCTGACCGAGTTGTATCGCAAGGACGTGGCTGCGGCGCGCCTGGTGGCCAATCCAGGCTGCTACCCGACTTCGGCCGAACTGCCGCTGATCCCGCTGCTGCAGGCCGACCAGATCGACCCCGATGATATCGTGATCGACGCCAAGTCGGGCGTTTCGGGTGCCGGCCGCGCGCTGAAGGAAGGTTCGCTCTATTGCGAGGCCTCCGAAGGCACCCATGCCTATGGTATCGCGTCGCACCGGCATGGCCCGGAGATCGAGCAGATGCTGTCGGAGGCGGTCGGCCGGCCGATCGTGGTGAACTTCACGCCGCATCTGATGCCGATGAACCGCGGCATGCTGTCCAGCATCTACGTGAAGACGCGGCCGGGCGTTTCAGCTGACGACCTGCGCGCCACGCTGCTGCAACGCTACGCCAACGAGCCCTTCATACAGGTGCTGCCGCAGGGCGTGGCGCCGCAGACGCGGCATGTCCGCGGCACCAACATGACGCATATCGGCGTCTTCGCCGATCGCGTGAAGGGCCGTGCCATGCTGTTCAGCGCCATCGACAACCTGATGAAGGGAGCGAGCGGCCAGGCGGTGCAGAATTTCAACGTGATGTACGGCCTGCCGGAGACCATGGGGCTGGAACAGATCGCGCTGTTCCCGTAATCAGGTCTCATGAGTTTCATCCTGCCTTTTGGCGACAAGCATCCGGTGATCGCACCGGATGTCTTCATCGCGCCGAATGCCACCGTGATCGGCGATACCGAGATCGGCGCCGGCTCCTCGATCTGGTTCGGCTGCGTGCTGCGCGGCGACGTGAACGCGATCCGCGTCGGCGAACGAACCAACATCCAGGATGGCTGCGTCGTCCATGTCACGCGGGCGAAGTTCGGCACCGTGATCGGCTCGGGCGTGACCATCGGCCATCTCGCGCTGATCCATGGCTGCACGCTGGAGGATAATTGCTTCGTCGGCATGCAGGCGATCGTCATGGACGGATGCGTGATCGAGAGCGAGGGCATGCTGGCTGCCGGTGCCATGCTGACGCCGGGCAAGCGGGTCGGTCGCGGCGAACTCTGGGGTGGCCGGCCGGCCCGGCTGATGCGTCGTCTGGACGCGGACGAACTCCGGAATATCCATGACGCCGCGGCGCATTATGCCCGCCTTGGCGCAGCCTACCGGGCCCAGCTTGCGGCCGGCTACTAGAGAGGCCGGGCGTTAACGTATTCTTGAAAACCGCCCACTAGCATTCCACATCGGTAGGGAGCGGCCGCGCCTTTTCTGGTCGGCCTTGAGGGTGGATGACCATGACGACTGGTGCCGTCCATGCACCATGGCCCGAGGATCTCTACGAGCAGATCAGGGCGCATGGGGAATTCCTGTCGGGGCGGCTCGGCAAGCTCACCCGTGGCAAGCAGCTCACCCTTGTCGGCGCCGATCTCACCGGCATCAAGCTGGTCGGCATGAATCTGCAGCGCGCGGTTTTCCGCAGCTGCCGCTTCTACTGCGCCGATCTGCGCAACAGCGATTTCAGCCAGGCCGTGCTGACCGGCTGCGATTTCAGCGGCGCCGACCTGAGCAATGCACGCTTCGTCTGGGCCAACCTGCGCGGCGCCGACCTGTCGCGCGCCATCCTGCGGGGTACTCGGTTCGAGAATGCCGACATGCGTCCTCTGACTGAGGCGCCGGTGCCGCCCCATGGCAAGGGCGGCGTGGTGTCCCTGAGCGATTCCACGCTGCACAATACCAATCTCAGCCAGGCCAAGCTGCTGGGCGCATCCTTCGTCGGCGCGATCCTGGACGGCTGCATTCTCGACAATGCCGATCTGGAGGGGGCCGATTTTTCCTATTCGACGCTCAGCAATGTCCAGTTCAAGAATGCCAAGCTGCGCGACGCCCGCTTCGCGCTGGCTGATTTTCCCGCGGAGATAATGAAGCAGCTGCAGGGTACGGGGGCGAAACTGCCGCAGGAAGTGGCGCCCGAGGTGCTGGAACAGGTTCTGCGCGATCACCAGGCCTGGGTGGATTCCGACGGCCATAGTGGCCGCCGCGCGGTGATGGCGGGCTGGTACCTGTCGCGCATGCATCTGGCGCAGGCCAATCTCAACGGTGCCGATCTGCGCCGGGCCAACCTGTCGAATGCCAACCTGCATGGCGCCAGGCTGGTCTGCGCCGATCTGCGCGAATGCAACCTGATGTATGCGAATCTGACCGATGTGGATTTGCGCGGCGCGCTGACGGAAGGGCTGCGCGGACTGCCGGCGGACCGGCCGACGGGAAAACCTGACCGTCCGGGAGGAGCCTAGCGCCGCGAACCGGCGGAAGGCGCCGACTTTGCGGCGCTGCCGTTCAGTCCCCTGATGGCGCGATGGATGCGGCGCCAGATCAGGCTGCCGGCGAAGTTGCCGCCGGTCGTCATCTCGTTCATCTGGCGATAGGCGTAAGCCTCGGCGCGACGAGCGCCCTGTTCGGCGATCAGATCGCGGGCGGCTCGCCAGATATCGGCATCGGATTGCATCGGGCCAGAATGCCGGCCATTCGTTAGCGAAGTGTAACCGCTCAGGCGCGCTGGACCTTCTCGACAGCGGCCTGCAGCGCTTCCATCATGCGCTGCTCCGTCTTGCCACCCTGGTTATGGATGCCGTTGGCGAGCACCACATACATCGCGTCGATATGAATGCTGATTACCTCGAGCTGGACCAGGTCGGGCAGGCCAAGCCTGGCGATAAAATCCTTCAGCGACTTGGCCAGATGGGTGAGCAGGGGGTAGCCGAAGGTGCCGCCCATGCCCTTGATGTCGAAGGCCAGCTCGGAAATCTTCGACATGATGAAGATGCGCGATAGTTCGTCGCCTTCGGCCTGTTTCACCTGCTGCCGCATCTCGCGCAGCTTCTCGAGCACTTCGGACGCGAAGGCATCGGAGGAGGCTGCGATGACCCCCTCGATGCGGGCACGGACCTCGTCGCTGAGTTCAAGATCCAGCCCTGTGTCGAAATTCACCGCGCGCTCCCGCAGACTCTGCGGCGCCTTGATGAATCGCGGTTTGTCCCGTGTGATCGCCATTCCGTCATCTGCTCCGTATCAGGAGCTTAACCGCGGCGAACTGGTCGCTTCAAGCCGTGAGCCGCCGAGCACCCCGCCATACTTCTTCGTGTCTATGATGACGAAGGACGCCGCGGCATGCGTTCGTCGAAATAATGGCCGCAGTTGCTCCAGTCGCCTGCACGCGATGGCGTTTGTGGTCGCGTGCTGCCGTTCAGCGTGCCGCTGCCGCGGCGGCCGGCGGCTGGGCCGTTCATCTCAAGATCAAGGCGAGGCCGTTGATCCGGTGGGCATGGCTGTCATCATCTCGATCCGACGCGCTCCCGCATCATGTCGCGGATCCTGCAGGGCCTTGCACGGGGCGCCCCACCTGCCCGTATCCTATTCCGTGTGGATGGCCGGATGATGGCGCTGGAATACAACCGCAATTCGAAAAATCCAGGGTCTTTCGACTAAAGTCTTAAGACCCGGCTGGTGCGATAAGCGTTCTTGTTAGCCCATTTTAGAATCATTGGGCTTAAGATCAGGAACACGGACAGGTTGCTGGTGCGGAAGAAGTCCCGGCAGTCCTGAGCCGCAATAAGAAAACGGGCAACGTCCCGATCCGTCTGGGGAGGCATTATGCGGATTCTTGCTGATCTGCCGGTAGGTCTGCGCGTCGGGCTCGCCATCGCGTTCCTTGCGATTTCTGCGCTGGGATGGATCTGGACTGCCAGCCAGGCGGCCGGCGCGCCCGTCAACCTGATTCTGGCCGCGGCGCTGCTGCTGCTGGTTCTCGGCGGCGTGCTGATCCTGTCGCTGGCGAGCGGCGGCAATGCGCTGGCCGATCTGCTGGGACGCTGGCCGGCGCAGGATGCCGGGGTCCGCCTGCCGGGCCGCCTGCAGCAGGCCCTGCAGCAGCTGAACGGCCAGTGGCGGGCGCAGCAGGACCGGCAGCAGGCGCTGGAAGCGCGCATCGCCGAACTGGAAGCCGAACTGAACCGGGTGCGCAGCGCCGACAGCGCGGTGCTGGACGAGATGGCGCGACTCTGTGGCGCGATCGGCAGCGGCGTGCTGCACCAGCGCGTCACCGGCAGCGCCGAGGAGGCCGGCCACAATCTCACCGAGCGCTTCAACCAGATGGCGGAAACGCTGGATGCCGTGGTCGGCGAGCTCAAGGCGCTGTTCGCGCGCATGGCCGAAGGTGATCTCTCGGCCGGCATGCATACCGATTACGGCGGCGACTTTGCCGTCATACGCGATGCGGCCGAGCAGGCGATCGAGCGGCTCGGCAATGTCATGGGCACCATCGTCGAGGCCGCCAACACGATTTCGGGCGCGACGGTGGAACTGACCCGCGAGGCTAAGGGACTGGCGGACAGCGCCCAAGCGCAATCGGAGAATCTGGACCGCACGGCCGCCGATGCCGCGAGCCTGAGCGAGGCCGCCCAGGCTAACGAAGCCGCGGCCAAGCGGGCCAACCAGCGCGCCGAGGAAGCCCGCGCGGCGGCCGAGAACGGCGTCAACGTGGTCAACCGCTCGATCGAGGCGATGAACGAAATGGCGGCGATGTCGCAGCGCATTTCCGAGATTACCTCGCTGATCAACGAAATCGCTTTCCAGACCAACCTGCTGGCACTGAACGCCTCGGTTGAGGCGGCACGCGCTGGAGAGGCAGGCAAGGGCTTTGCCGTGGTGGCACAGGAAGTGCGTGCCCTGGCGCAGCGTTCAGCCAACGCCTCGAAGGATATCGGTGCGATCATCAAGCAGTCGAACGACAAGGTGAAATCCGGCGTCACCCTGGTGAGCGAGACCGGCACGGTGCTCAGCCGCATCGTCGAGGCGATCGACTCCATGGGTCAGCAGCTGGGCGAGATCGGCCAGGCCAGCACCGATCAGACCGGCCGGGTCAGCATGGTCAGCCAGGCCATATCGGAGATGAATGCGGCGACCCGCGGTTATCTCTCCGTCGTGCAGCGCACCGGCAAGGCAATCCAGGATATCGATGCGCAGGTCGGCAACCTCGCCAACCAGATCGCCTTCATCACTACCCCGGCAGACCGGCCCTTCCTGCTGGCCGCGCAGGAGGCGGCGGCGCAGATCAGTGCTGCCTTCGAAGCCGCGATCGACCGCGGCGAGATGAGCCTGGAGGACTTCTTCGACGAGAATTACGTGCCGATCCAGGGCACCAATCCGCAGCAGTTCATGACCCGCTTCGTGAAATTCACGGATTCCTTCCTGCCGAAGATCCAGGAACCGCTGCTGGAATCGATTCCGGGCGTCGCCTTCTGTGCCGCAGTCGACCGCAATGGCTTCCTGCCGACGCACAACCTCAAATACTGCCAGCCGCAGGGCAAGGACCCGGTCTGGAATGCGGCCAATTCCCGCAACCGCCGCATGTTCAACGACCCCGTCGGACTGGCCTGTGGCCGCAACACCAACCCCTATCTGCTGCAATGCTACCGGCGCGACATGGGTGGCGGCGTCTTCATTCTGATGAAGGATATGTCGGCCCCGATCACAATCCGCGGCCGCCACTGGGGCGGTTTTCGCATCGGCTACAAGACCTGAGCTCTCGGCACAAAAGAAAACGCCGCTCCGGCCGAAGCCGCAGCGGCGTTTGTTGTCTGCGAAGACCGTTCCGTCAGACGCGCTCGATCACCATGGCGATGCCCTGGCCGACGCCGATGCACATGGTGCACAGCCCGTAGCGGCCGCCGGTGCGCTCAAGCTGGTTGAGCGCGGTGGTCAGCAGTCGCGCGCCGCTCATGCCCAGCGGATGGCCCAGGGCGATGGCGCCGCCATTCGGGTTCACGTAGGTGGCATCATCGGGGATCTTCAGCTCCCGCAGGCAGGCCAGCGCCTGGGCCGCGAAAGCCTCATTGAGCTCGATCACGTCCATGTCCCGGATCGACAGGCCGGCCTTGGCCAGCACCTTCTCCGTCGCGGGAACCGGGCCGATGCCCATGATGCGCGGCGGTACGCCGGCGACCGCGGTGGCAATGATCCGGGCGCGCGGTGTCAAGCCATGCTGTTTCGCCGCCTGTTCGGAGGCGAGCAGCAGCGCGGCGGCGCCGTCATTGACGCCGGACGCGTTGCCCGCCGTTACCGTGCCGCCCTGGCGGAACGGGGTCGGCAGGCGCGAGAGTGCCTCGATGGAGGTCTCGCGCGGATGTTCGTCGCGGTCCACGACGACGGGGTCGCCCTTGCGGCTGGGAATGGTGACGGGCGTGATCTCGGATTCGAACAGGCCGAGCTTGATGGCGTTCAGCGCGCGCTGCTGACTGCGCAGCGCGAAAGCATCCTGATCGGCGCGGCTGATGCGGAACTGCTCGGCGACATTCTCGGCCGTCTCCGGCATGGAATCGACGCCGTATTTCTGCTTCATCAGCTTGTTGACGAAGCGCCAGCCGATCGTGGTGTCGTGCAC
>NZ_DATGQG010000150.1:0-28862 GCF_035304305.1 Ferrovibrio sp. | reverse complement strand
TGTCCTGCTCGATCTGGTCCACCAGGATCACCGAATTGCGCATGATCATGCCGGCCAGCGCGATGGCGCCCAGCATGGCGACGAAGCCGAACGGAACGTTGAAAACCAGCAGGCCGAGAGTGACGCCGATCAGCCCCAGCGGCGCCGTGAGCAGCACCAGCAGCATGCGCGAAACCGAATGCAGCTGGACCATCAGCAGCGTCACCATGATGGCGATCATGACCGGCACCACGGCGCCGATGGAGGCATTGGCCTTGCCGCTCTCCTCGATCGCGCCACCCATGGTGATGCGATAGCCCGGCGCCAGCTGCTTCCGCAGCGCGTCCAGCTTCGGATCGATCTGCTTCGATACCACCGGCGCCTGGATGCCGTCGACGATATCGGCGCGCACGGTGATCACCGGCTGGCGGTCACGGCGCCAGATGATGCCTTCCTCGAGGCCGTAGCCGATCTCGGCGACCTGGCCGAGCGGGACCGCGCGGGTGCTTTCCGCGCCGGCGACATTGATGTCCTTGATGCCGGTCAGGCTGAGCCGCTCCTCTTTCTGGGCGCGGGCCACCACGTCGATCAGTTCACGGCCTTCACGATACTGCGTGACCGTTATCCCCGAGAGGATGGAATTCAGCGTGGTCGCCAGATCCTGCGAGGAGATTCCGAGCAGCCGCGCTTTGGCCTGGTCAACATCCAGCTTCACGACCTTGGTCAGCTCGTTCCAATCCAGATTCACGTCCCGTGTACTGGGATTCTCGCGCATCACGTCGGCGACCTGGAAAGCAATGCGGCGGACTTCCATGGGGTCGGGGCCGCTGACGCGGAACTGCACGGGAAAACCCACCGGCGGGCCGTTCTCCAACCGGTTCACGCGGCCGCGCAGCAGCGTGAAATCCTCCTGGAAAGCCGTGATCAGCCTGTCGCGCACCCGTTCGCGTTCGGCATCGCCCCTGGTCAGCACGACGACCTGGGCGAAATTGTCGTTGGGCAGCTGGATATCCAGCGGCAGATAGAAGCGCGGCGCGCCGCTGCCGATGTAGGACGTGTAGTTCACGATATCCGGATCGTCCTGCAGCAGCGCCTCGAATTTCAGTGCCTCCTTCTCGGTTGCCGCGATGGAGGCGCCCTGCGGCAGCCGCAGGTCGACCAGCAGTTCCGGCCGGTTGGAGGCCGGAAAAAACTGCTGCTGCACCAGGCCGAAACCGGCTGCGCTCAGAACGAAAAGACCGATGGTTGCGGCGATGACGATCCAGCGCCGCCGGACGCACCAGTCGACCACCGGCCGGACATACCGGTAGATGCCGCGGTGATAGACATCCGTGTCATGGCCCAGGCCGTGCTTCGGCGTGGGCAGCAGGCGGTACCCGATGAAGGGCGTGAAGATCACCGCCACCACCCATGAAACCAGCAGCGCGATCGTGACCACGGCGAAGATCGAGAAAGTGTATTCGCCGGCCGAGGACTTGGCGAAACCGACCGGGATGAAGCCGGCCGCGGTGATCAGGGTGCCGGTCAGCATCGGGAAGGCCGTGGAGGTGTACGCAAAGCTGGCGGCGCGGAACCGGTCGAAGCCCTGCTCCATCTTCACCTGCATCATCTCGACCGCGATGATCGCGTCGTCGACCAGCAGGCCCAGCGCGATGATCAGCGCGCCAAGCGAGATACGGTGGAAATCGATGCCAAAGATCTGCATGCACACGAAGGTGATCGCCAGCACCAGCGGGATGCAGAGCATCACCACGACGCCGCTGCGGAGTCCGAGGCTCAGAAAGCTGACGCCCAGCACGATCACCACGGCTTCGAGCAGCACTTTCATGAATTCCGAAATCGAGCGCTGCACGACTTCGGGCTGGTTGGCGACCCGGTGCATCTCGATGCCGATCGGCATGTCGGCCTGGATCCGGGTCATGGCCGCGTCCAGCGCCTTGCCCAGTTCGATCATGTTGCCGCCCTTGGCCATCGACACGGCAAGCCCGATGGCATTCTCGCCGTTGAAGCGGAAGCGTGGCGCCGGCGGGTCGGCATAGTCACGTCTGATCTCGGCGATGTCGCCCAGCCTCAGCAGGCGGCCGTTGGCCTGGATCGACAGTTCCTGCAGGGCGCGGGCGGTCTCGATGTCGCCGCTGACACGGGTGGCGATGCGGTCGGACGCCGTCTGCACCACGCCGGACGGCGTCTGGGCATTCTGCTGCTGGATAACATCCAGGATCTGCTGCGGACTGACGCCCAGATTGGCCAGCTTCTTGTTCGAGAATTCGATGTAGATGCGCTCGGGCTGCACGCCGAGCAGATCGGCCTTGCCGACATTCGGGATGCGCAGCAGCTCCTCGCGCACATCCTCGACATAATCCTTGAGCTCGCGATGGCTGAAGCCGTCGGCGGTGAAGGCGTAGATCGTTCCGAAGGTATCGCCGAACTCATCGTTGAAGAACGGCCCCTGCACACCGGCCGGCAGGGTGGCGCGCATGTCGCTGACCTTCTTGCGAACCTCGTACCAGATATCGGGGACCGCCTTGGGCGGCGTGCTGTCGCGCAGCATGACGAAGATGGTCGACTCCGCCGGCTTGGAATAGCTGCGGACATGGTCGAGATACGGCGTCTCCTGCAGCTTCTTCTCGATCTTGTCGGTGACCTGCTGTTCGACCTCGCGCGCGGTCGCACCGGGCCAGTTGGCGCGCACCACCATGACCTTGAAGGTGAAATCGGGATCCTCGGCGCGCCCCAGCTGGATGTAGGACATGGCGCCGGCCGCCAGCAGCAGCACCATCAGAAAGCCGATCAGCGACTGGTGACGCAGTGCCCAGGCCGAGAGATTGAAGCGGCCGATGCCGCCGCCGGAGGCCTGCTCCGGCGCGGTGGTGTCGGTCACGAATTCGCTCCCGCCGCCACGTCCGCCAGCAGCCGCACGGCCTGGCCGGGAACGAGTTTATGCACGCCGGCGGTGACGACCTTCTCGCCCGGCTTCAGCCCGGCCGCGATCAGCACCGCGTGCTCGACATAGGCGGCCACCTGCACGGGACGCAGTTCGACGGTTCCCTGCGCCTCGTCGCCGCTGAAAATCCAGACGGCCGGCTGGTCGCCCTTCTGGTACAGCGCCGACAGCGGCAGGGCCACGACGCTTTCGCCCGAGCGCTGCACGATGGTCACGGTCGCGGTCATGCCCAGCCGCATCGTGGAGGGGGCATCCTGCACAGAGACCTTCACGGCATAGGTGCGCGTCACCGGGTCGGCGCCGGGGGCGATCTCCCGCACCACGCCGGCATATTCCCTGTCCGGCTGGGCCCAGAGGCTGATCGCGATGCCGGTGGCATGGCGCAGTTCGTCCAGCCGGTTCTCGGCGACGTTGAACACGACTTCCTTTTCCTCGGGCCGGGCCAGCTTCATGACCGTCTGGCCCGCCGCGACCACCTGGCCTGCCTCGATGCCGATGGCGGTGATGACCCCGTCGGCATCAGCATGCAGCTCGGTGTAGTCCATCTGGTTCTGCGCCACGCGGAGCTGCGAGCGCGCGGCCTCGAGCTGCGCCTCGGCCGTGTTGAAGGTGTTCTGGCGGCGGTCGAGTTCGGCCTGGCTCACCACCTTGCCGTCGAACAGCTTGCGATAGCGATCGAGTTCGATCTTCGCCTGATTGTAATTGGCCTGCGCGGCGCTGACCTGTGCGCGGGCATTCTGGATCGCAAGCCGCGTATCCTCGGGGTCGAGGCGGGCGAGCAGCGTGCCCTTTTTCACCTCCGATCCGATTTCGACATAGCGCGCGACGATCTTGCCGCCGACGCGGAAGGCCAGATTCGTCTCGTAGCGGGCGCGGACCTCGCCGGTATAGCTGGAGCGGGCCTCGAAGACCTCCGGGGTCACCGTGGCGACGCGGACGGGACGGATCGGTTCGGGCGGCGGAGCGGCGGCGTCGCAGGCCGCCAGCATGATGCCGATCAGACCGGGAGCGATCGCTTTCAGAAAGAATGCGCGTGCAGCCATTGCCTGCCCCTCATACGGCGGCCGGCGGAGCTGGACTGAGATCCCCCCGATGGCCGCTACCCGTCTTTACCCCTGTCCGGCTTCCGCTCTGCGGCGGCTTGTTCCGGCTTCAGCAGCCCCTGCATGGCGCGCTCCAGGACCCAGATCCGGATGGCGCTCGACAGGTTGCCCGTCCGTGCGGCATCGATGTCGCTGACCATCTCGGTGATGGTCTTGCCCTCGGCGGACGCCAGCCGCACCAGCGCGTCCCAGAATGCGGATTCCAGGGAAATGCTGGTCCGGTGACCGCCGACCATGACGGAGCGTTTCTTCACCGTCATGGACATCGGTTACCTGCGCGGCCGGGCGGGCCGCCGGGTCGGGTGCTTAGCATCGGCGCGGAAAGGCGCCAAGCGGCGCCCGGCGGCGGCGTGACGGCCGTCACCGGTTACCGTCAAGAAAGCTCGGCGCAGAATTCCTGGATCCGCGCGCAGGCATCCTTCAGCGCCTCGGTTGACGTAGCGTAAGAGATGCGGAAATGCGGGCTGAGGCCGAAGGCTTCGCCGAACACCACGGCGACGCCTTTCTCTTCCAGCAGCGCGTTGCAGAAATCCTGGTCGTTGCCGATCTTCACGCCGCCCTTCGAAGTCTTGCCGATCGTGCCGGCGCAGCTCGGATAGACGTAGAAGGCGCCTTCCGGCTTCGGGCAGTGGATGCCCTTGGCTTCGTTCAGCATGCTGACGACCAGATCGCGGCGCTGCTTGAACACCTGGTTGTTCTTCGGAATGAAGTCCTGCGGGCCGTTCAGCGCCTCGACCGCGGCGGCCTGGCTGATCGACGACGGGTTCGAGGTCGACTGCGACTGCAGGTTCGCCATCGCCTTGATCAGCTGCACCGGGCCGCCGGCATAGCCGATGCGCCAGCCGGTCATGCAATAGGCCTTCGACACGCCGTTCATGGTCAGCGTGCGCTCGTAGAGGGCGGGCTCGACCTGGGCCGGCGTGGTGAAAACGAAATTGTCGTAGACGAGATGCTCGTACATGTCGTCCGTGAGGATCCAGACATGCGGATGTCGCACCAGCACGTCGGTCAGCGCCTTCAGCTCGTCGCGCGTGTAGGCGGCGCCCGACGGATTGGACGGCGAGTTCAGGATCAGCCACTTGGTCTTCGGCGTGATCGCCTTCTCGAGCGTCTCGGCCCGCAGCTTGAAGCCGTCTTCCGCCTTGCCGGTGACGAAAACGGGTGTGCCGCCGGCGAAATTCACGATATCGGGATAGCTGACCCAGTAGGGCGCCGGGATGATCACCTCATCGCCCGGATTCACCGTGGCCAGCAGGGCGTTGAACAGCACCTGCTTGCCGCCGGTGCCCACGCTGATCTGCTCGGGCTTGTAGTCCAGACCGTTCTCGCGCTTGAACTTGGCAATGATGGCCTGCTTCAGCGCCGGCGTGCCGTCCACATCGGTGTAGCGGGTCTCGCCACGGTCGATCGCCGCCTTGGCGGCCTCGCGGATATTGGCCGGGGTCTCGAAATCCGGCTCGCCGGCGCCCAGCCCGATCACGTCGCGGCCCGCGGCCTTCAATGCCCGCGCTTTCTGGGTCGCGGCAATCGTGGCGGACGGCTTGATGCGGCTCAGGGCATCGGACAGGAACGGCATGGGGGTTGCGACTCCGGCGCGGTTGGATGGGGAGAAAAAGCGGCCGAACCATACGTCCGCCCCTGCCGCAACGCAACGCCGTATGCCTGCGGATTCCGCCCCGTCTGGCGCAATACCGGGCAGGATGACTGCCAATCAGGCATTGTCACCGTCGCCGGAGGGACAATCCACCGTCTGGCGGCGCTCTGGCGTGGTCCCGGAATTGCATGAAGGCGGTCCTGGGCCTGCATGCGATTCGCCCTTGGCGGGTGCGCGGACCGCGGCATAGACTGCGCGACCATCGCCGAAAACGACTCGCATAACGGCCGATTCACGCTTACGGGGAGACTCCATCCGATGACTTTCGCACGCAGTTTCAGCCCTGCCGTTGCCGGCCTTGCGCTGGCTCTCGGCCTGGGCGCAGCCGGCACCGCCGACGCGCAGACCAAGCTCAAGTTCACCCTGGACTGGGCGTTCCAGGGGCCGACCTCGGCTTTCCTGCTGGCGGAGCAGAAGGGCTATTACAAGGCCGAGGGCATCGACATCACCATCGATGCCGGCCAGGGCTCGGCCGGCGCGCTGCAGCGCGTCGCCACCGGCGCCTACGAGATGGGGTACGCCGACATCAATGCGCTGATCGAGTACAATGTGAAGAACCCGGACGGCCAGGTGAAGGCCGTGATGATGGGTTACGACATCGCACCCTTCGGCGTCTATGCGCTGAAATCCTCGGGCATCAAGACGCCGAAGGATCTTGAGGGCAAGAAGCTCGGCGCGCCGGTCTTCGACGCCTCTTTCAAGCTGTTCCCCGCCTATGCCGCCAAGGTCGGCATCGACCGGTCGAAAATCACCCATATCAATCTGCAGCCGCCGCTGCGCGAACCCAGCCTGAAGAACGGCAGCGTCGATTTCATCAGCGGCCACTATTTCTCCTCCATCCTCGATCTGGAGAAGATCGGCGTGAAGGAGAGCGAAGTCATGGCCTTCCCCTACGGTGATGCCGGCATGGACTTCTACGGCAACGCGGTGATTGCCTCGCCGAAATTCATCAGGGAAAACCCCAATGCCGTGAAGGCCGTCGTCAAGGCCACCGTCAAGGCCTGGCGCGAGATCGCGGCCAATCCGGATATCGGCATCAAGGCGACCAAGACCCGTGACGGGCTGATCGACGAAGCGCTGGAAATGCGCCGCCTGAAGCTGTCGCTTGAGCGCAACGTGCTGACCAAGTGGGTCAAGGAAAACGGCTTCGGCGGCGTCGACATGGCCCGTCTGCAGCGCTCCTCCGACGCGGTCGCCCAGGCCGTCGGCCTGCCCCGCGCACCCAAGGCGGACGAGCTGTTCGACGGCAGCTTCCTGCCGCCGAAGTCAGAACGCATGATGCCGTGATCGGCCGCTGAAAAGCTGCTAGAGTGAGAACGGCGGGCCTGCCCCGCCGTTTTTCTTTTCTGTTGTCGCCATACAAAAAGACCATGTCCGCCTCCCCCTCCCCTGCCGCGCCTGACCGCACGGACTGGATCGCTGTTGCCGCCGTCATTTCGGCGGGCGTGCTGGTCTCGATACAGGTCGGCAAGCTGCCGCCGCTGCTCAGCCAGCTCCGCGCCGAGTTCGACATGGGCCTGGTTCTGGGTGGCCTGCTGGCCTCCTCCTTCATGCTGATCGGCGCCGCCATCGGCATCCTCGCCGGCTTCGCTTCCGACCGCATCGGCAACCGCCGCGCGCTGGTTCTCGGCGTCGGCATCACCGCTGTGGGCTGCGTCGCCGGCGCGCTGGCGACGACCACCGCGATGCTGCTCGCCGCCCGCCTCGTCGAAGGGCTCGGCTTCGTGCTGACCGTCGTCGGCGGCCCGAGCCTGCTCACCGCCCTGACGCGGCCGGACCAGCGGCAGCTCGCCCTGGGCTTCTGGAGCACCTACATGCCCCTCGGCGTCACGCTCGGCATGCTGGGCGCGCTGGCGGTGGATCGCCTGTTCGACTGGCGCGGCCTGTGGATTGCGCTCGGCATTCTGCTGCTCGGCTCGGCCATCGCCATCCGGCATCTCATCCGCAAGGCACAGCCTCCCGTCGCCCCCCGCCGCTTCCAGGCCGCGCCGCTGAAGCGACCTGGCCCCTGGCTGCTCGCCGCCTGCTTCGCCTGCTACACTACCCAGTGGTTCGCCATCGTGACCTGGATTCCGACCTATCTGCGCGAGGGCGGCGTGCGCGACGAATTGTGGATCGCACTGGGCGGCGCCCTGGTGGTCGCGATCAATGTGGTCGGCAACACATCCTCCGCCGCCCTGATGCATCGCGGCGTGCCGCGCTGGCTGATCATCGCCGCCATTCCGGTCGTCATGGGCCTGCTCGGCGTCCTGAGCTTCGGCAGCCAGATGCCGGTGACCGCGAAGGTCGCCTTCGCCATGGCCGCCTCGGGCATCGGCGGCATGCTGCCGGCCGCGGTACTGGCCAGCGTGCCGGTCCATGCCCGCGAGCCGAGCGAAATCGCCACCGTGAATGGCGTGGTGACGCAGCTTCTGAATGTAGGCTCCTTCTTCGGACCGCCGGCGCTGGCCGCCCTGGTCGCGCGTTTCGGCGGCTGGGATGACGGGCGCTGGCTGCTGCTGGCCGCCGGCCTGCTGGGCGGCGCGCTGGCACTGCTGCTGCGGCGCGTGGAGCTGCGGGGGACCGGCGCATGAAACTGAAACCCGATCGCGGCGACGCCTGGCTGCTGCTCACGGTCATCATCTGGGGCAACACCTTTCCGACGGCGAAATACGTCCTGACCGTTCTGCCGCCGACCGTCTATGCCTCGCTGCGCTATCTGCTCGCGGCAGTCACGCTGATGATCGTGCTGACCTGGCGCCAGGGTCTGGTCCTGCCGCGCCGCCAGGACTGCCTGCCGCTGATCGGCTTCGGCCTGCTCGGCATCACGGTGATGCAGCTGCTCTGGACCAACGCGCTCTCGCTCACCACGGCCTCCAAGGGCGCCATCCTCGTCGCGGTGTCGCCGATCTGGGCGATGCTGATCTCCAGCCTGCGCGGCCAGCGACCGGGTCTCCGTGCCTGGTGCGGCATAATTCTTTCGTTCGGCGGCGTGTTTCTCGTCATCAACAACAGCATCACGGAAATCCGCCTTGGCGGCGGCAGCCTGGTCGGCGACCTGCTGTTCCTGACCGTCGCCTTCTGCTGGGCCTGCTATTCGGTCTTCGCACCACCCTATCTCGCCCGCCTCGGCGCGCTCTATGTCTCGGCCTGGTCGATGCTGTTCGGCGCGCTGGCGCTCGCCCCCTTCATGCTGATCGGATTCGCCGAAGTCGAATGGCCGGCGATCGAGCTTTCGCACTGGGCGGCCTTCCTGTTCACCGCGATCCTGGCCGGGGCCCTCGGATATCTGCTGTGGTACGAGGGCATCGCGCGGCTCGGCGTCGCGCGCTCGGTGGTCTACTCCTACCTCATCCCGGTTTTCGCCCTGATCAGCGCCGTCGCCTTCCTCGGCGAGCAGGTCTCGCTGGTACAGCTGTTCGGCGCCGCAGTGGTGATCGCCGGACTGATTCTCACCCGCTCGGGCCTCAGATCATGACCGACCTCTATTTCGACGACCTGTATCCCGGCCAGCGCTTCGTGACGCCCGCCGTCACGATCAGCGAGACGCAGATCCTGGATTTCGCGCGGGTCTACGATCCGCAGCCCTTTCACATCGATGCCGTGGCGGCAACACAGACCGAATTCGGCGGCCTCATCGCCTCCGGCTTCCAGACGCTCTCGCTGTCCTTTTCACTGTTCTTCCGGCTGGGCATTTTCTCGGCCGCCAATCTAGGCTCGCCCGGCATGGAGGAAATCCGCTGGCTGAAGCCGCTTCGCCCCGGCGATACGATTCATGCGGAAGCCGAGGTGATCGCACTGAAAGCCTCGCAGTCGAAACCCGACCGCGGCATCGTCACCATGCGGCATGACAGTTTCAACCAGGACGGCGCGCTGATCCTGACCGCGAACTGCCTGCACCGCCTGAAGCGGCGGGTCTAGCTCTCGGCGACGATGCAGACGCCCGGGCCACCGGGCAGCGTAACGGGCTCGACAGCCAGCACGACCAGTCCTTCCGCCTTCGCCATGTCGCGCAGCTGCTCGGGATCGAGAGAAGCCGTCGGGACGACGGCGATGAACACACCGGCCAGCGCCAGGGCGATCTTCACGGCAGAGAAGAAGGCGGGGAGGTCGATCTCCCCGGGCCGCAGGTCGGCCGCCATGATCAGGTCGTAATGATCCGGCCGGCCTTCCAGGAAGGGCACGACGGCATCGCTGTCGCACTCGTCATAGATTCCTGCCTCGAAAGCGCGACGGCAGCGCACCGGATCGGGCGTCAGCATGTCGAGGTGCTGCGTCAGCCTGCGCAGTTCCGTCGCATGACGGCCCATGCAGCCGCCGATATCGATGCCCCAGGCCACTGCGAAATCGCCGCTGATCGCCTGCCGCGCCGCGGCGAGCACCAGATCGGCACCCGGCGCGTCGAGTTCGCCCAGCAGATCCTGCAGCGGCATTTCCGAGGCCGTGGCGGCCGCGGCCAGCACGCGGTCATGCCGCAGGGCAAAGACGAAGCCTTCGACCGGGCGGTTCTCCTCCTGCCGCAGCACGATCTCGCTCAGCTCCAGCAGGTCGAAACCGGCCTCCGCGGCGCGCTTGCGCAAATACGCCTCGCCGTGCTGGTAGCGGCCGGTCTTCGTCGCCTGATAGCGGCCGCCGGCGCCCTTCTCGACCGTGCCGACGAAAACACCATCCGGTCTGAGCGCGGTGCGCAGGGCGGTGAGGAACGGCTTGAGGTCGCCGAAATAGGACAGCACGTCGGCAGCCAGCGCGAGGTCGTAGGCTCCCTCGCGCCCGTTCAGGAAGGCGACGATCTCGCCGACCTGCAGGTCGTCGTAGCAGCCGCGCTGCCTCGCCTTCTCCACCATGCGCGGCGAAAGATCGACGCCGTCCAGCCGCACGACATCGGAGCGGATCTCCGGACCGAGCAGGCCCGTGCCACAGCCGAGATCGATGGCACGCTGCGCCTTCCGGCCGGCGCCAAGCGTCTGGCGCGCAAGCCCGGCAACGGCAGCCGGCGCCTTGTAGTCCAGCCACTGCGTCAGCTTCTCGTCGAAGCTGTCGGCAAAGGCGTCGAAGAGATTGGCGACATAGGCCGCGTCGGGCATGGCCGGCGCAGCACCCGAGAGCACGCCGACCATATGTGCCGCCTCGGCATGATCGGGCTTCAGCGCCAGCAGCCGGCGGAAGGTGACCAGTGCATCCGCGCGGCGGTCCAGCCGCAGCTGCAGCTTGGCGACGTTGTGCAGCAGGGATTCCGAATCCGGATGTTCGCGCAGGGCCTGTTCGCGCTTCGCCAGTTCGGCGGCAAGGCCTTCATTCAGGCGCAGCTGCGCCAGGGCGGAATGCACCGGATCGGCGGGCGCGGCGACATCGACCGGCACGGCGACGGGCTTCGCCGCTACCCCGCCCAGACCGAGCAGCATGTCGCTGACCGATGCAGGACGGCGCACTGCGGGCCGCACCGGCAGCTTGCCGCCTCCGGTCTTCTGCAGGCGCCGCCTGTCTTTCCGGTTCATCCGGCGCTCGGCGGGGCGCGATCAGCCGCGTTCCAGCGGCTTGTAGCGGATGCGGTGCGGCTGGTCGGCATCGGCACCGAGCCGCTTCTTCTTGTCCGCCTCGTAGTCCTGGAAATTGCCCTCGAACCACTCGACATGACTGTCGCCCTCGAAGGCCATGATATGCGTCGCGATGCGGTCGAGGAACCAGCGGTCGTGACTGATCACGATGGCGCAGCCGGCAAAGCCCAGCAGCGCCTCTTCCAGCGCGCGCAGCGTGTCGACATCGAGATCGTTGGTCGGTTCGTCGAGCAGCAGGACGTTGGCGCCCGATTTCAGCATCTTGGCCAGATGCAGCCGGTTGCGCTCGCCGCCGGACAGCATGCCGACCTTCTTCTGCTGGTCGGCGCCCTTGAAGTTGAACCAGGAGCAGTAGGCACGGCTCGGCACCTCGCGCTTGCCCAGCGTGATCATGTCGTTGCCGTCCGAGACCTCTTCCCAGACCGTCTTCTTGTCGTTGAGGCTTTCGCGGCTCTGGTCGACATAGCCGAGCTTCACGCTGTCGCCGATCCGCAGCTCGCCCTTGTCCGGCTTTTCGGCGCCGGTGAGCATGCGGAAAAGCGTCGTCTTGCCGGCGCCGTTCGGGCCGATGATGCCGACGATGCCGCCCGGCGGCAGCTTGAAGCTGAGATTGTCGATCAGCAGGCGGTCGCCGAATCCCTTGGTCAGGCCCTCGGCCTCGATCACCACATTGCCCAGGCGAGGGCCGGGGGGGATGGTGATCGACACCTGATCGGCCATCTTCTCGTTCTGCTCCTGCAGCAGTTCCTCGTAGGCCTTGAGGCGGGCCTTGGACTTGGCCTGGCGGGCACGCGGGCTCTGGCGCACCCATTCCAGCTCGCGCTGCAGGGTCTTGCGCTTTGCGTCCTCTTCCTTGCCTTCCTGCTCCAGCCGCTTTTCCTTCTGCTCCAGCCAGGAGGAGTAGTTGCCCTCCCAGGGAATGCCCGAGCCGCGGTCGAGCTCGAGAATCCAGCCGGCGACGTTGTCGAGGAAGTAGCGGTCGTGGGTGATCGCCACCACGGTGCCGGTGTATTCGTGCAGGTAGCGTTCCAGCCAGGCGACCGACTCCGCGTCCAGATGGTTGGTCGGCTCGTCCAGCAGCAGCATGTCGGGCTTCGACAGCAGCAGGCGGCAGAGCGCGACGCGACGCTTCTCGCCGCCCGACAGCTTGGTCACGTCGGCATCGCCGGGCGGGCAGCGCAGTGCATCCATGGCGATCTCGACATTGCGCTGGAGATCCCAGGCATTGGCGGCGTCGATCTTTTCCTGCAGCTCGGCCTGCTCGGCGATCAGCGCGTTCATCTCGTCGTCATCGGTGATCTCGGCGAACTTGGCCGAGACCTCCTCGAAGCGGTCGAGCAGGGCCTTGGTCTCGGCTACGCCGTCCATGACGTTGCCCAGCACGTCCTTGGAGGGATCGAGCTGCGGCTCCTGCGGCAGATAGCCGACCTTGACGCCTTCTGCGGCCCAGGCTTCGCCGGAGAATTCGGTGTCCAGACCGGCCATGATCCGGAGCAGGGTCGACTTGCCGGCGCCGTTCAGGCCCAGCACGCCGATCTTGGCGCCCGGCAGGAAGCTGAGCCAGATATCCTTGAGGACCTGCTTGCCCCCCGGATAGGTCTTGCTCAGACCCTTCATCACGTAAATATACTGGTACGCCGCCATATTACGCTCCGGCTTGAAAAATCAGGGAAAAGTTGGCCTGAGTTGTACCCAAACCGCTCCGGCGGCGCAACGCAGCGGGCCGGTCAGCCCAGCATCAGGGCCCGCACATGTGCGGCCGAGGCACTGGCCAGCGCGGACAGCGCATAGCCGCCCTCGAGCGCGGAAACGACCCGGCCCTGAGCGGTTTTCCGTGCCACGGCCAGAAGTTGCTCGGTCACCCAGTGGTAGTCATCGTCGGTCAGCTGCAACTGGGCCAGCGGATCGGCCCGATGGGCATCGAAACCGGCCGAAATCAGCAGCAGCTCCGGCGCGAAGGCTTCCAGCCGCGGCAGGAGGATATTCTCCACCGCCTCGCGGAACTCCGCCGATCCGGCGAAAGGCCGCAGCGGCAGGTTGACGACGTTGCCGGCCACGCCGTTCTCGTGACGCGCGCCGGTGCCGGGATAGAGCGGAAACTGGTGCGTGGAGGCATAAAAGAGGTCGGCATCGGCTTCGAAAACGGCCTGCGTGCCGTTGCCGTGATGCACGTCGAAATCCACCACCGCTATGCGCCGCAGCTTCCAGCGGTCGCGCGCATGCAGCGCCCCGACGGCCACGTTGTTGAACAGGCAGAAGCCCATCGCCTGGGCCGGCTCGGCATGATGGCCCGGCGGCCGTACGGCGCAGAAGGCGTTGCGCAGTTCGCCGGCCATCACGGCGTCGATGGCGGCGCAGACGGCACCGGCTGCCCGCAGGGCCGCTTCGCCCGATCCCGGCGAGACGATGGTGTCGCCGTCGACATAGCGCAGCCCCGATTCCGGAATCGCCTGCAGCATGCGCTCCACGAAGTCGCCGGGATGGACCCGGCTCAGCTGCTCGGCGGTGGCGCGTGGCGCTTCGCGGCGGTCGAGATATGCGAAATCCTCCGCCTCCAGTGCCGCCAGCACCGCCCGCAGCCTTTCCGCGCATTCCGGATGGCCTTCGCCCGTATCATGGGCGAAACAGGCCGAATGGGAGAACAGCCCCGTCACCATGATCCGGTTGGGCGCCTCCGAGGCCTGATCTGGATTGCAACCATTCCGCTCCTCCCGGTTTCCGGTCTGATACCGGGCGCAAAAATGCAGGACCTGGCGAGTTTGCACGTATACAATAGATCACGGGTTTGCCGGGTCCAGCAACGCCTCCGCACAAGGAGGCACACCAGACGACAATTCGGGGGGCAGTCGGATTCCACATGAAGCCATGGAGTCAGGTTATTGTAGTGGGCGTGATCGTCGCCACCGCGGCGGCCGCTTTTGTATTCCGTGACAGCCTTCCCTTCTTCGGCAGCCGGCAGGCGGGGGTTGCGACCCAGTCGGCCGGCGGGCCGCCGCCCCTGCCTGTCGAGACCGCCGCGGTCCGCCGCATGGATGTGGTCCGCACCGTGGATGCGGTGGGTACCGCACAGGCCAACGAGGCGGTGACCATCACGGCGAAGGCCAACGGCATCGTCGAGAAGATCAACTTCCATGAAGGCCAGCATGTGCGGGCCGGCACCGTGCTGGTCGAGCTGGAGGCGGGCGAGAGCAGCGCGCGGATCAACGAGCTTCGCGCCGCCCGCGACGCCGCCAAGCTGGCCTATGACCGGGCGGCGCAGCTGCTCGAGACGCGCAGCGTGGCCCGCGCCCGCGTCGACGAACTGGCCAAGGCCTACGAGGCCGCCGAGGCGCGGCTGAGCGCGGAACGCGCGCGGTTCTCCGACAGCGTGATCCGCGCCCCGTTCAGCGGCAAGCTGGGCCTGCGGCGCGTCAGCCTCGGCGCCCTGGTGCGCCCCGGCGATCCGATCACCACGCTGGACGATACCTCCACCATCAAGCTGGAATTCGACATTCCCGAAACCGTGCTGCCCGGCCTTGCCATCGGCAACACCGTGGCGGCGGTGGCCGGCGCCCTGCCGGGCCGCAAGTTCGAGGGCGTGGTCACCACGATCGACAGCCGCGTGGACCCCACCACCCGCTCGGTCCGCGTGCGCGCGGCGATTCCCAATCCGGACGACCTGATCAAGCCGGGCATGTTCATGGTGGTGTCACTCAGCGTCGGCACCGTGCGCGACGCGATCATGGTGCCCGAGGAAGCCCTGATCGCCCAGGGCGGCGAGCAGTTCGTGTTTGTCATCTCCGAGGGCAAGGCGACGCGCACGCGCGTGACCGTGGGCCAGCGCCTCCCCGGGCTGGCGCAGATCGTCAGCGGCCTGCGGCCTGACGACCGGGTCGCCGTCACCGGCCTGCAGCAGCTGCGCGACGGCATGCGCGTCCGGCCGGCGACTCCGCCGATGTCGGGGCAGCCGAACGTGCCGAAATCCGCCTCGTAGTCGCGCGGGACAGGGATGCGGCAGCCATGATTCTCTCGGAAATATCCATCAAGCGGCCGGTCTTCGCGACCGTGATGTCGCTGGTCCTGATCATTTTCGGCCTCTTCGCTCTGCGCACAATGTCGGTGCGCGAGTATCCCGACATCGATCCGCCGGCAGTGAGCGTACAGACGATCTATCGCGGCGCATCGGCCGAGATCATCGAAAGCAAAATCACCCAGATCATCGAGGATTCGGTAGCCGGCATCGAGGGCATCCGCAGCATCACCTCGACCAGCCGCGAGGAGTCGAGTTCGATCAGCATCGAATTCAACCTCAGCCGCGACGTCGATTCCGCCGCCAACGACGTGCGCGACCGGGTCAGCCGGGTGCTGGCCAAGCTGCCCGACGAGGCCGACCCGCCGACCATCGCCAAGACCGAGGCCGACGCGCGCCCGATCATCTACATCTCGCTGTTCAGCGACCGGCTTTCGCTGCTGGAACTCACCGACTTCGCCGACCGCTATCTCGTCGACCAGCTGTCGATCGTCAACGGCGTTGCCTCGGTCAACATCTACGGCGCCCGGCGCTATGCGATGCGGGTCTATCTCGACCGGCTGGCCATGGCAGCCCGCAATGTGACGGTGCAGGAAGTCGAGGACGCGATCCGGCGCCAGAATGTCGAACTGCCCTCGGGCCGCGTCGAGAGCACGATGCGCGAGTTCACCGTGCGTGCCGATTCCGGCCTGCGCACCGCGCAGCAGTTCCGCGAAATCGTGATCCGCGAGCAGGACGGCTATCTGCTGCGGCTGGGCGAGGTGGCGACAGTCGAGCTCGGCGCCGAGGACGACCGCACCGAGCAGCGCGTCAACGGCACCACCGCCATCGGGCTCGGCATCATCCGCCAGTCCAAGGCCAATGCGATGGAGATCTCGCAGGGCGTGGCCGCGGCCGTGCAGCGCATGGAGGGCAGCCTGCCGGCCGGCGTGCGCATGGAAGTGACCTACGACCAGTCGAAATTCATCAGCCAGTCGATCTACGAGGTCTTCCACGCCCTCATGGTCGCGCTCGGCCTGGTGATCGGCGTGATCTTCCTGTTCCTGCGCTCCTGGCGCGCGACGCTGATACCGGCCGTGGCGATTCCGGTCTCGGTGATCGGCTCGTTCATCGTCATCGGCGCGCTGGGGTATTCGATCAACGTGCTGACCCTGCTGGCGCTGGTGCTGGCGATCGGCCTCGTGGTTGATGACGCCATCGTGGTGCTGGAAAACATCCACCGCCGCATCGAACTGGGCGAACCGCCGCTGCTGGCAAGCCTGCGCGGCTCGCGCCAGATCGGCTTCGCGGTGATTGCCACCACCATCGTGCTGATCGCCGTTTTCGTGCCGATCTCGCTGATGGAGGGCAATACCGGCCGCCTGTTCCGCGAATTCGGCATGTCGGTGGCCGCCTCGGTCCTGTTCTCCGGCTTCGTGGCGCTGACGCTGACGCCGATGATGTGCTCGAAGCTGCTGCACGAGGCCAAGGATGAGGGCTGGTTCCATCGTGTCACGGAGAAGTTCTTCGTCGGCATGTCGGACACCTATGGCTGGCTGCTGCGCAGGGCGCTGGGGGCGCCGGTGGTCGTGCTGGCGCTCGCCGGCCTGGTCTCGGTCGCGGCCTGGCTGATGTTCACCTCCCTGCCGCGCGAATTCGCGCCGACCGAGGACCGCGGCGTGTTTTTCGTCTCGATCACCGGCCCGGAAGGCTCCAGCTACGAATACACCCGCAACAACGTGATCAGGATCGAGGAAGCGCTGCAGCCCTTCGTGGAGAGCGGCAACGTGACCGCGGTGCAGTCCTTCGTTGCGCCGGCCTGGGGCGGCCGCCCCTCCTCCGTCAACTCCGCCTTCATGGTGGTGCGCCTGAAGGACTGGTCCGAACGCGAGGTCAAGCAGCAGGAGGTCGTCCGCGAGGCCTTCCCGAAGCTGCTCGGCATTACCGGCGTCCGCGCCTTCGCCATCAACCCGCCCAGTCTCGGCCTGCCGGGCGCGCAGGCGCCGGTGCAGTTCGTGCTCGGCGGCCCGACCTACGCCATCCTCGATGAATGGGCGGAGCGCGTGATCGAACGGGCGCAGCAGAATCCCAACCTGCTGAACGTCGACAAGAACTACAAACCCAACCGGCCCGAGGTCCGCGTCCGGATCGACCGCAATCGCGCCGCCGATCTGGGCGTGCCGATCGAGACCATCGGCCGCACCCTGGAAACCATGCTGGGTTCGCGCGAGGTGACCAATTTCCAGCGCGACGGCAAGCAGTACAAGGTGCTGGTGCAGGCCCCTGCCGAGCAGCGCCTCACGCCGAACGACCTCAACAGCATCTATGTCCGCGCCGGCGGCCAGGGCGGCAAGCTGGTGCCGCTCTCCAGCGTCGTGACCATCGACGAAGGCGCCAACGCGCGCGAACTCAACCGCACCGATCGGCTGCGGTCGGTCACCATCACCGCCTCGCTCGCGCCCGGCTATACCCTGGGCGAGGCCCTCGAGTTTCTCGAGCAGACGGCCGCCGAAGTGCTGCCGCCGGAGGTGCGGATCTCGTATTTCGGGCAGAGCCGGGAGTTCAAGGAATCCTCGGCGGCGATCTACCTTACCTTTGCCCTCGCACTGATCATCGTGTTCCTGGTGCTGGCGGCCCAGTTCGAGAGCTGGATCCATCCCACCATCATCATCCTCTCGGTGCCGCTGGCAGTCACAGGCGCGCTCGGCGCCCTGCTGCTGGTCGGGATTTCGCTTAACGTCTACAGCCAGATCGGCATCATCATGCTGATCGGCCTGATCGCCAAGAACGCGATCCTGATCGTCGAATTCGCCAACCAGCTGCGCGACGAGGGCCGCAGCATCACCGAGGCGGTCACCGATGCGGCCGTGATCCGGCTCCGCCCGATCCTCATGACCACCATCGCCACGATCTTCGGCGCCTGGCCGCTCGCCTTCGCCAGCGGCGCCGGCGCGGAATCGCGATCGGCGCTCGGCTGGGTCATCGTGGGCGGCATGTCGTTTGCCACCCTGCTCAGCCTTTTCGTCGTCCCGGTGCTCTATAACCTGCTGGCACGCTTCACCAAACCGGCGGGCTTCATCGCCCGGCGGCTGACCGAACTGGAGCGGCGCCCGGATGTCGATGCCGGGCGAACCGAGCCGGCGGAATAGAATAGCCACCGGACTTTCCCGCGCCGACAGGTTACCATTTGTTAACCTGACCGGCCCGGCTCGCCTGTGATCTCGTCGGCGCTGGTGGCCACAACGACAAGCGGGCACAGGAATGGGCGCGGACAGCGACGACGAGCGGCGGAAGTTTGACGACGCGGTGGCGAGCGCCCAGGCGGCGGTCGCCGGCCTGTCCGACCGGTATATCGGCTGGGTCAACGACGACCTGGAACGCCTCGACGCCGCCATCGCCCGGCTGGGACGGACGGAGAATGCCGCCGCCCTGCGGGTCGTCTACGACGTCGCCCATGACATCAAGGGCCAGGGCAGCACCTTTGGCTATGGCCTGGTGACGGCCATTGCCCACCGGCTCTGCCGCTATGTCGATGCCGCGGCCCAACGGCAGACGGTCGACCGCACGGTAATCGACGCCCATGTGAAGGCGCTGCGGACCGTGGTGGACAACCGCATCCAGGGCAACGCGGGCGAGCTCGGCGCGGAGATTCTGGAGGCCCTCGAAGAGGCAGCCCGGAAGAGCCTGAGCTGAGACACCGATCCGGCCGTCAGCTCTCCTCACCGCTGCGCCGGAAAGGGCCGGGATAGTCCGGCCGCGCGAATCGCCGGCGGTCGGGACCGAAATAGCCGCTGCTGCGCACGAAGGGGCGCGGCTTCTCCACCACCTCGCGCAGCCGCGTCTCCAGCGCCTTGGGCGAAAGCGGCAGCACGAGCACCTCGTTGACGCCGGCATCCAGCGCCTCGCGGATCCGCTCGCGGGTGACGGTCGCCGTCGCAACGATGACCGGCAGGAAGGGCATCGGCGAATCCGGATCGCGCCGCAACTGCCGCACGAGATCCAGGCCATCCGCGGCATCTCCGGCGGCCGGCGGCTCCCAGCGGCAGATCAGGACATCCGGCCGGCTCTGGCGCTCCCGCAGGAGATCCCAGGCTTTCGCCCGGTCAGCGACAATCGCCGGCTCGCGGATGCCGAAGCCGCCAAGCAGGCTCCGCCACGTCGCTGCCATGGCGGCTTCGCCTTCGACGATCAGCAGGTTGAGACGGCTCAGCTCATAGGGCATTACGGAACTCCGGCTGCCGCTTTACATCGCCGCGGCACAATGATCCGTTAGCATACAGAACCGGAGCCAGCGATGCCCTCAGCGGACGACCAGGACGATATCCATTATTACGAGCCGGCCCGGGGCCATGGCCTGCGCCATGATCCCTTCAAGGCCATCGTCGGTCCGCGACCGATCGGCTGGATTTCCACCTGCGACCGCGACGGCAGGGTCAATCTCGCGCCCTACAGCTACTTCAACGCCTTTCACGACAGGCCGCCGATCGTCGCCTTCGGCAGCACCGGCTGGAAGGACAGCATCCGCAATCTCGAGGAGACCGGCGAGTTCGTCGCCAGCCTGGCGACCAGGCCGCTGGCCGAGGCGATGAACCGCACCTCGGCGACCGTCCCGCCCGAGGTGGACGAATTCGCCCTGGCCGGCGTCACACCCGCGCCCTGCCGGCAGGTGAAGCCGCCCCGGGTCGCCGAAAGCCCGACGGCACTCGAATGCAAACTGCTGCAGATCGTCCGGCAGCATGACCTCGAGGGCCGGCCGCTGGATGCCTGGATGGCACTCGGCCAGGTGGTCGGCGTGCATATCCGCAAGGCCTATCTGCGCGACGGACTGTTCGATACCGGCGCCGCCCAGCCGATCATGCGGGCCGGCTATCTGGCCGATTACGTCGAGACCACACCGGCAACCATGTTCCGGATGCAGCGGCCCCGGTAGCTACCCAGACGGGTAACGGCCACCCCTGCGACCCCGCGTCGCGGCAGTTTTTCTAGCCAGCCCGCCATGCCGGGCGCTAATATCCGCTCACCAGCAAGATTTCACGCCGGCGGGGGTTAAATCGGCCGTCGGCAAAGCAGGCAGTGCCCCATGGACTACGAAGCCCTCTTCGGCCAGGCGGTCGACAAGTTACGCGCGGAAAAGCGCTATCGCGTTTTCACCGAGGTGGCCCGCAACTGCGGCAGCTTCCCGATTGCCGATAATTACAGCGGCATCGGCCCGGCCAAGATCACCATGTGGTGCTCGAACGACTACCTCGCCATGGGCCAGAACCCGGTGGTCATCGAGGCCATGCAGCAGGCGGCCGCCGAGTTCGGCGCCGGCGCCGGCGGCACCCGCAACATTTCCGGTAACAGCCACGCCATCGTCGAGCTGGAGCAGGAGCTGGCCGATCTGCACGGCAAGGAGGCGGCGCTCGCCTTCATGTCGGGCTACATCGCCAACCAGACCTCGCTCGCCACGCTGGCGAAGCTGCTGCCCGGCTGCGTCATCCTTTCGGATGCCGACAACCACAATTCGATGATCGAGGGCATCCGCCAGTCCGGTGCGGAACGCCACATCTTCCGGCATAACGACCTCGCCCATCTGGAAGAGCTGCTCAAGGCCCTGCCGGCCGACCGGCCGAAGCTGATCGCCTTCGAGAGCGTCTACTCCATGGACGGCGACATCGCGCCGATCCACGCCATCTGCGATCTGGCCGACCGCTATGGCGCCATGACCTATCTCGACGAGGTGCATGCCGTCGGCCTCTACGGCAATCGCGGCGGCGGCATCGCCGACCGCGACAATGCGATGCACCGCCTGCATGTCATCCAGGGCACGCTGGGCAAGGCTTTCGGCGTGGTCGGCGGCTATATCGCTGCCTCGAAAACCATCATTGATGCCGTGCGCTCCTATGCGCCGGGCTTCATCTTCACCACGGCGATGCCGCCGGCGATCGCGGCCGCGGCGGCAGCCAGCGTGCGCTATCTGAAGCGCAGCCAGGTGGAGCGGGCCCGGCACCAGGAACGCGCCGCCACCCTGCGCCGCATGCTGGTCAATGCCGGCCTGCCGGTGCTGGTGAACCAGAGCCATATCGTGCCGGTCATGGTGGGCGACCCCGCCCTGTGCAAGGCGGCGTCCGACCTGCTGCTGAGCCAGCACGGCATCTACATCCAGCCGATCAACTATCCGACGGTGCCGCGCGGCACCGAGCGCCTGCGCATCACGCCGACCCCCGTGCATACCGATGCCATGATGCAGGCGCTGACCGCGGCGCTGCTGGACGTGTGGCAGCAGCTCGGCCTGCGGCGCCAGGCGGCCTGACGCGGACGGGCGGCGGCTGAATTCCGCCGTCGCCGCCCTCGCGGGCGTTCCCAAACCGCCACCGGAGCTTGTATAACGGGGCAGATCAGCACCCCGTATCCGATGTCCGTTTTCCATCCGCTCCTGGATTTTGGCCTCACCGTGCCGCAGCTCGAAATTCTGCGGCAGCGGATGAACGTGCCGCAGATGGTCTATGTCTGCGGCCCCGCGGGCGGCGGCAAGACCAGGCTGGCGATGCTGATCGCCTGGACCTACTTCCAGGCGCACAAGCGCCCGTTCCGCATGGACGGCGCCGACATGTCCCCGGACCAGATCCGGCAGTCGGCGCGCGAGAAGAATTGCGGCATCCTGTTCAACGACCTGTCTGCCGCCCCGCAATATGCCAAGGCGGCGCTGTGCGTCGACAGCCATATGGTGGCGCTGGGCGTGCCCTTCGACGGGCCCGGCACCGCCGCCCAGGCGCGGGAATTCCTGTATGCCTATCTGCCCAAATTCGCGCTGCGGCGCGATCTCACCGTTCTTGCGGTGGCACGCTCCGAAGCCGCGCTGGGCCGCCAGCAGGCCAAGGTCGACCTGCTGACCGCCTGAGCATGCAGAAGGCCCGGATCCTCCGGGCCTTCTGTCTGTCTGCGGCGCCTCAGATTCGTCCCATCGCAAGGAGCACGACGATGACGATCAGCACGAGGCCCAGTCCGCCGCTGGGATAGTAACCCCAGCCGCTGCTGTAGGGCCACGAGGGCAACGCCGCGATCAGCAGCAGGATCAGGATGACCACCAGGATCGTCCCGATGCCCATCTATCCTCTCCTGCGCCCGAACAGGAAGAGCAGCAGCCCGCCGGCGGCGGCGGCCGCACCGGCGATCAGGAAGGTGATGGTCTGATCGCTGAAGCGGCCGGTAACCGCTTCGGAAACCTGCTCGACCGGCGCCTGGGAGGCGTTATACGCCATGCCCAGGAGAACCAGTCCGATCACCAGCGCCACTGCGCCTATGATGCGCGGGAGCGACATGGGTGCTTACTGCTTTGGCCGCACGATCAGGTCGTTGCGCACCGCGCGCACGCCCTCGACATTGCGCGCGACCTGCTCTGCGCGTGACTTCATCGC
Source organism: Ferrovibrio sp. (assembly GCF_035304305.1). GTDB lineage: Bacteria > Pseudomonadota > Alphaproteobacteria > Ferrovibrionales > Ferrovibrionaceae > Ferrovibrio. The sequence continues at coordinate 6,260 of NZ_DATGQG010000150.1, read as the reverse complement.
CTGGCTCTCGACGAAGCCGCTGAGCTGCACAGTGTCGCGGAAGGTCTCGACATTGACCTGCAGCGCGCTGGTCTGCGGATCCTGCACCAAAGCGGATTTCACCTTGGCGGTGATCGTCGCGGAGTCGATGTACTGGCCGGTCGATTCACGCGAACCATCGCCCGCGCAGGCAGCGACCGCGCCACCCAGAGCCAGAACGACGACAAGGCTACGGCACATATTCAGCATGGCAATCTCCTGTTGTTGGGATGAAACGATACGGACGTAAAAGGGAGAAACTGGACGCGGAACGCGACGCTGGACGAATGTCCGGAAGGAAGGAATACGGGCCGGCGCTGGTGCGCCGGCCCTGGAACTAAAGACGTGTTACCGCCAGATCGGCTTGCCGAGATTGATCTGGTCGTCATCAGTGAAGTAGCCGGTCGCTGCGCCGGCTGCGCCGCCAAGAGCCGCTCCGGTGAGCGGTGCGCCAACGGCCGCGCCGCCAAGCGCGCCGGCACCGGCGCCAATCGCGCCGCCCGAAAGCGCACGATCCGATTTCGACGCACCGCAGGCACCCAGACCCAGCAGGGCCACCACGGCAACTGCGCCGGCAATCCGTTTCGTTGTACTGCGATCCATGAGTCGCCTCCTCGAATAGTTGCAAAACCGGAGTCACCGCCCAGCCTTGCTGTGCGGGATGTCCCAATCGCAGAAGATGTCACGATCAGGTTTTTCAATTGCGGTTCGCCGGTTCGTTCAATGGCAAACCAACAATGCGCCGCCGCTTAGGTTCCGTTTCCGGAAGGCGGCTGTGTCCGGGTCAGGTAAGAACGCCCGGAAGGCTTTGCATCGGAAGGGACGCGGTTATCGCAAATATCTCACGCAGCGCGGACGCCGGTTTCCGGTGACCACGGCGTGTCCGGGAGGCGAACGCTCGAAATGAATCAGACGAAGAAGTCCGGAATGAGATCCGCTTCCGCCACGCCTTCATGCCGGTAGCGTGAGAAATCCGTAACGCCGGCCGAGCGCAGGACTTCGTCGTCGATGAAGAAGTTGCCGGTGCATTCGCGGCTGGGGCGGGTAAGGATGACATGCGCGGCGTCAGCCATGATCTCCGGCTTGCGGCACCTGCGCCGGAAATCGGGACCGGTGATCACGTTCATCGCATCCGTGTCGATGGCGGTGCGCGGCCAGAGTGCGTTCACCGCCACGCCCCTGTCGCGGAACTCGCCGGCCATGCCCAGCACGCACATGCTCATGCCGAATTTCGCCATGGTGTAGGCGACATGCGGCGCGAACCAGCGCTCTTCCATGTTCAGCGGCGGCGACAGGTTGAGGATATGCGGGTTGGCGCTCTTCAGCAGATGCGGCAGGCATTTCTGGCTGCACAGAAAGGTGCCACGCGTATTGATCTGGTGCATCAGATCGTAACGCTTCATCGGCGTCTCCAGCGTACCGGTGAGGCTGATCGCGGAGGCATTGTTGACCAGGATGTCGATGCCGCCGAAGGCCTGCACCGTCTGGTTCACGGCCGCCTCGACCATCGCCTCCTCGCGCACGTCGACGATGAGCGGCAGCGCCCTGCCGCCGGCCTTCTCGATCGCCTCGGCCGCCGTGTAGATGGTGCCGGCGAGCTTCGGGTGCGGCTCGGCGGTCTTGGCCGCGATGGCGATGTTGGCGCCGTCCTCCGCCGCCCGTTTGGCGATGGCGAGACCGATGCCGCGGCTAGCGCCGGTGATGAACAGCGTCTTGCCCCTGAGATCGGCCATGCTTTTCCTCCCGCTTCCTGCGCGGCTATTCCGCGGCGGCGCGCACCGCCCGGTCGGACCGCCTGAACTCGTAGACGCCCTCGGCATTCAGCTGTCGCGTCACCAGGCCGTTCCGCATCAGGTGATGCAGATGAGCCAGCGCCTCGCCGACGGCCAGCGTGATATGCCCGCTGACATCGCGCTTGAACAGCAGCGGCAGCGTCGCCGGCACCGTATGCGGCTCCCGCAACGCCTCCAGCAGGGCCTCCAGCCGGATCTCGTGATGCCGGCGCAGCATCGCGATGCGCGTTTGCAGGCCGATGAAGGGATCGCCATGGGCGGGCAGCACCAGCACATCGGCCGGCAGGTGGGCGAAATTGCCCAGGGAGTCCAGATACTGGGTCAGCGGATCGGCATCCGGCTCGCCCGGATAGACGCCGATATGCGGCGATATGCGCGGCAGCACCTGGTCGCCCGAGATCAGCAGGTTCAGGTCTGGCGAATACAGGCAGGCATGCTCGGGCGAATGGCCGTTGCCGACGATGACCTGCCAGTCCTGCGCGCCGATGCGGATGCGGTCGTTGTGGCTGATGCGGTGGAAGCTGCGCGGGATCGGCGTCACCGATTTGGAGAAGTTGCCGTAGCCGCGGGCGCGGATCGCCTCGATCTGCGCCTCCGGCAGGCCGGCGCGCCGGTAGAAGGCGATCACGTCGGCCGGCACTTCTGGCATGGCTTCCAGCTCCAGCATGCGGCCGAAGCTCCATTCGCCCAGGGTCATCCAGAGCGGCGCCTGCCAGCGCTCCTGCAGCCAGCCGGCCAGTCCGAGGTGGTCCGGGTGGAAATGCGTGCAGAGGATGCGGGTGATCGGCCTGCCCTGCAGGTGGCGCTGGAAGACCTGCTCCCAGATCTCCTGCAGCTGCGCCGAGCGGAAGCCGGTATCGACGACCGTCCAGCCCTCGCCATCCTCGAGCAGCCAGAGATTGATATAGTCCAGACCCGGGATCGGCACCGGCATGCGCAGCCAGAACACGCCCGGGCGCATCTGCATGACCTCGCCGTCGCCCGGCCGGCCGGTCTTCGCCGTGCCCTGGCCGGAAAACGGATAGCTCAGGCCGGCCCCGCGATCGGCTGTCGGCGTGCCGTCGATGCCGGGTGTCTGCAGGTCGCTCTTCTGGTCTTCTGACACAATCACTTCCTCTGGGGAGACACGACAGAGTAATTTGACGTTTACGTAAGCGTCAACCCGAGGAAGTCGAGCGGTAACCCGCCGGTAATCAGGCCCGCAGCAATTCGGGCGTGACCTCCGACACTCCCTCCGCGCCCTCGGTCGCAGCGCCGCACAGGCCCTCGACGCCGGACAGCACCTGCTCGGCGAAAACCCGGGCCGACACGATCTTGGCGGTGAAATAGGGATCCGTGCTGCCGCCGGCAATTTCCGCCTTCGCCGCCAGCGCCTGGCGGGTCAGCAGCCAGCCGCCCACCACGGAGGCGAAAGCGCGCAGGAACGGCGTCGCGCCGGCCAGCGCGACATCGGGCTGCGCCGCAAGCTGCTTGCCCATCCAGGCCGACGCTCTGGTCAGCGCGGCGAGGGCGGCATCGAGGTTGCGATGGATGCTGGCAAAGCCCTCGCCCGCCTTTGCGGCTTGCGCCGCCACGCCGGCGATCTGCGCAAACAGCGCCTTCACCGTCTCGCCGCCGTTGAGCGGCAGCTTGCGGGTCACCAGGTCGATGGCCTGGATGCCGTTGGTGCCTTCGTAGATCGGCAGGATGCGCGCGTCGCGATAATGCTGCGCGGCGCCGGTCTCCTCGATAAAGCCCATGCCGCCATGCATCTGCACGCCCATGGAAGCGACCTCGCAGCCAATATCGGTCGCCCAGGCCTTCGACAGCGGGGTCAGCAGTTCAACCAGCGCCTTCCACTCCTTCCGCGCCGCCTCGTCAGGCAGATGATGCGCGCGGTCGATGGCGGCGGCATTCAGGTAGATCAGGCCGCGGCAGGCCTCGGTGAGGCTGCGCATCAGCATCAGCGTGCGGCGCACATCGGCATGCTCGATGATCGCCACATGCTGGTCGGCGCTCATGCCGGGATGGCGGCCCTGCCTGCGCTGCTCGGCATAGGAAAGTGCCTGCTGGTAGGCGCGCTCGGCGATCGCCAGGCCCTGGCAGCCGACCGACAGGCGCGCGTTGTTCATCATCGTGAACATGCAGCGCATGCCCTGGTTCTCGGCGCCGAGCAGCCAGCCGATGCATTCGTTGTTGTCGCCGTAGGACATTACTGCCGTCGGGCTGGCATGGATGCCGAGTTTGTGCTCCAGCGAGACGCAGCGCAGGTCGTTGCGCTTGCCCGGCTTGCCGTTCGCATCGGGAATGAATTTCGGCACGATGAAGAGCGAGATGCCCTTGGTGCCGGCCGGCGCGTCAGGCAGGCGGGCCAGCACGAGATGGACGATGTTCTCGGCCATGTCGTGCTCGCCATAGGTAATGAAAATCTTCGAGCCGGTGATCCTGTAGGTGCCGTCGCCCACCGGCACGGCCTTCGACTTCAGCGCGCCGACATCGGAACCCGCCTGCGGCTCGGTCAGGTTCATCGAGCCGGTCCATTCGCCGCTGACCATCTTCGGCAGGTAGAGCGCCTTCTGCTCGTCGGTGCCGTGCGCCATGATCGCGTCGATGGCGCCCTGGGTGAGCAGCGGGCAGAGCGAGAAGGCGAGATTGGCCGACTGCACCATCTCCTGCGCCGCCATGGTGACGGCCCAGGGCATGCCGCCGCCGCCGAGCTCTTCCGGAAACGGCATGCCGTTCCAGCCGGCTTCGGTGAACTTCCGGTAGGCATCGGCGAAGCCCGGCGCGGTGCGCACCACGCCGTTCTCCACCTTGGCGCCATGCAGATCGCCGCCGCGGTTCAGCGGCGCCAGCACGCCGCTGGCGAATTTCGCCGCCTCTTCCAGCACCGCCGTCACCGTGTCGGCGTCAGACGCATTCTCCAGCCCGCCCAGCTGTCCCAGTTCGGCCAGCCCGGCGATCTGTTCGAGCGTGAAGCGCATATCCTTGAGCGGGGCGGCGTAATCCATGGCGGTCTCCTGACGCAGAATCTCTTGTGGCGCTGGCATAATATGGCCTGCAGCGCCTAGCAAGGCCATGGGCGGCGGGTTAGGGTCTGCCCGCCATGGTTGACGTAACGATTTCAGAGGCCGCCGAACGGCTCCGATCGGGCGAGATCGTCGCCTTTCCAACCGAAACGGTCTACGGCCTCGGTGCGGACGCCACAAACGCCGCTGCCGTGGCAAAGATCTACGCCGCCAAGGGCCGCCCGGATTTCAACCCGCTGATCAGCCATATTGCGGAATACGCGCAGCTGGAGGGGCTGGTCGTGGCGGATGACCGCGCCCGGAAACTGGCCGAGGCTTTCTGGCCCGGGGCGCTGACCCTTGTGCTGCCGCGTACGCCCGGCTGCCCGGTGGCCGAGAGCGTCTCGGCCGGGCTGCCGTCGCTGGCCCTGCGCATGCCGGCGCATCCGCTGGCACGCGAGCTGCTGCGGCAGGTCGGCCGGCCGGTCGCCGCGCCATCCGCCAACCGCTCCGGCCATGTCTCGCCCACCACGGCGCAGCATGTGCGCGACAGCCTTGGCCCGGATATCGCCATCCTCGACGGCGGCCCCTGCCCCGTCGGCCTGGAATCCACCGTGATCGGCCTGACCGGCGAAACGGCCATGCTGCTGCGGCCGGGCGGAATCGCCGGAGAGGAGATCGAACGCGTGCTGGACACGAAGCTCGCGCGGCCGACCGACGCCCGGCTGGAATCGCCCGGCATGCTGCTGAAGCATTATGCCCCGCGCCTGCCGGTGCGGCTGAACGCGACGGCCGCCCGGGGCCGGGAAGGCCTGCTCAGCTTCGGCCCGCCGCCGCCGGGTTTCGCCATGGTCTATCCGCTGAGCGAGAGCGGCGATCTGGCCGAGGCCGCGTCGAAGCTGTATGCCGGCCTGCATCACCTCGACAGCCAGCCCGGGCTGACCGGCATCGCCGTGATGCCGATTCCGGAAGACGGACTGGGCGCGGCCATCAACGACCGGCTGACACGCGCCGCGAGAGGACGATAGACTATCCCGATGAACGCACTGGCACCCGACCTCCTCTCCCGCTTCCGCGACATCGTCGGCCCGAAGGGCTGGACGACGGATGAAGAGACGCTCGCCCTGCATACCCGCGAATGGCGCGACCTCTACCAGGGCCGCACGCCGCTGCTGCTCAGGCCGGCCAGCACCGAAGAGGTCGCCGCCATCGTGAAGCTGGCGCGCGAGACGAAAACCCGGCTGGTGCCGCAGGGCGGCAATACGGGGCTCGTCGGCGGCGGCATTCCCTTCGACAGCGGCGACGAGATCATCGTCTCTCTGCAGCGCATGAACCGCGTGCGCGCCATCGATCCGCTGAACGACACGATCACGGTCGAGGCGGGCTGCATCCTGAGCCAGGTGCAGGAGGCCGCCCGTGCCGCCGGCCGGCTGTTTCCGCTCTCCATCGGCTCGGAGGGCAG
>NZ_DATGQG010000149.1:0-45104 GCF_035304305.1 Ferrovibrio sp. | reverse complement strand
GTCTGGTAGATCGGCGTCGAACGCGCGCCGGTGACCGGATCGGGCGCGGTGCCGGCATGGACCTGCAGGGTATCGAAGCCGTAGGGAGAGGTATTCTCCGCCGCGCGGGAAGATGCCGCAGCCGCCTTGTTCTTCGGTTCCACGCTCAGATCCTGTTCTGCTTTCTGGAGTTGATGACGCGGGTGTTGACGCCCATCCAGCCGATTTCCCGGCTCAGGCGCCCGAACTCGATCTTGGGGCAGCGGTTCATCACCACCTTCAGGCCGGCAGCCTCGGCCTTCTTCGCCGCTTCGTCGTGGCGGACACCGAGCTGCATCCACAGCACCTTGGCGCCGATCCTGATCGCTTCGTCGGCGATCGGCGGGATCGCGTCGGAGGCGCGGAAGCAATCGACCATGTCGATCTTGACCGGAATCTCCGACAGCGAGGCATAGGCCTTTTCACCGAGAATCTCGTTGCCGGCTTCCTTCGGATTGACCGGAATGACCCGATAGCCCTTCTGCTGCAGGTATTTCATTGCGAAATAGGACGGACGGTTCCAGTTTGCACTGGCGCCCACCATGGCGATCACGTTCACCTGGCGCAGGATGCCGCGGATGTAATCGTCGTCATAGTGATCGTGGTCGATCTTATCGAGAACGGCACTCATGTTGCTCAGCAGCCTTGCCAGGTTGGGGTGCGTTTCTGCAGAAAGGCGTCGATGCCTTCCTCGGCGTCGCGGGCCAGCATGTTCTCCGTCATGACGCGGCTCGCATAATCATAGGCCTGGGCCAGCGGCAGTTCGAGCTGGCGATAGAAGGCCTCCTTGCCGATCTTCACGGTCAGCGGCGACTTCGAGGCGATCTGCCGGGCCAGCGCGAGCACCGCATCGTCCAGTTCGGCCTCGGGCACCACGCGATTGACCAGTCCGAGCTGGGCCGCGCGATCGGCCGGGACCATGTCGCCGGTCAGCAGCATTTCCATGGCATGCTTGCGGGACAGGTTGCGCGAAAGCGCCACCATGGGGGTCGAGCAGAACAGGCCAATATTGACGCCGGGCGTCGAGAAACGGGCGGTGTCGGCGGCGATGGCGAGGTCGCAGCTCGCAACCAGCTGGCAGCCGGCAGCCGAAGCTGTCCCGTGGACGCGGGCGATCACCGGCTGGGGCAGGGCGATCACCGACTGCATCAGCACCGAGCATTGCCGGAACAGTGCCTCGTATTTGTGGCGCCCGGGGTTGGCGCGGATTTCCTTGAGGTCATGGCCGGCGCAGAAGCCGGGGCCGCTGCCGCCGATGATCACCACCTTGATCGAGCGGTCGGCCCTGATGGCGTCCAGTTCGGCCTGCAGGGCGGTCATCAGGCCGGTGGACAGGCTGTTATAGGCTCTCGGCCGGTTGAGGGTGAGGCGCAGGATGGCCGGGTCGGGCCGGTCCCGCAGGACCGGCGCCTCGGCCTCGTTCGGCTGCTGTGGCGCGGCGGACATCTCGTCTCCGTGGCTGGCAACTGATGACAATTGGCGGGCATGATAGGGCGGTCGCTGTGCCGGGGAAAGAATGGCCGGCGCGACCCCGGTATTTTCCGGCTGGGGGCCCCCGGAATATGTTCATCGGGTGCCGGGGGAGGGGAACCGGAACGGTCACAGGACCGCCGGTTGCACCTGCCGCGAACGCAGCGTAAAACCCCGCGAGGCCTTGGCCGAATCGGCTCAAATCCCGAAAAACGAAGAAAGCTTAGCAGATATGATTCGTCCGATCCGCACAGCCGTTTTTCCCGTGGGTGGTCTTGGTACCCGGTTTCTGCCCGCCACCAAGGCGATGCCGAAAGAGATGCTGCCGGTCGTCGACAAGCCCCTGATCCAGTATGCGGTGGAAGAGGCACGCGCCGCCGGGATCGAGGAGTTCGTCTTCGTCACCGGCCGCGGCAAGCAGTCCATCGAGGATCATTTCGACCGGTCCTACGAGCTTGAGGACGTGCTGCGCGAGCGCGGCAAGAACGACCTGCTCGATGCGATCAACAGCTGGATGCCGAAATCCGGCCAGGTCTCCTATACCCGCCAGATGGAGCCGCTGGGCCTCGGCCATGCCGTGCGCTGCGCCAAGGCGCTGGTCGGCGACGAACCGTTTGCCGTGCTGCTGGCGGACGACCTGATCCTGTCGCAGAAGGGCTGCCTCGCCGAAATGGTCGAGGCCTACAACAGGGTCGGCGGCAACCTGATCGCCGCCATGGATGTGCCGCAGGAGCATACCAGGCGCTACGGCATCGTGAAGCCGGGCAAGGATGATGGCCCGCTGGTCGAGGTGAAGGGTTTGGTGGAAAAGCCCAAGCCTTCCGAGGCGCCGAGCCGGACCGCGGTGATCGGCCGCTACATCCTGCAGCCCCAGATCTTCGACCATCTCGACAGGGTCGAGCGCGGTGCGGGCGGCGAAATCCAGCTCACCGACGCGATGGCGCGCATGATCGGAGAGGTGCCGTTCCACGGCCTGCGCTTCAGCGGAACGCGCTATGATTGCGGCGACAAGGTCGGCTTCCTGCAGGCCAACATCGCGTTTGCCCTCGAACACCCGGACCTCAAGTCCGAAGTCCAGGATTTCCTCCGGGACATCGCCAGGACCCTGTGATCCTGCCTCCTGCCATTCCAACCCATCTGGGGAATAGACGATGCGCGTAGCCATGATCGGCACCGGTTATGTCGGCCTGGTTTCCGGGACCTGCTTCTCGGAATTCGGCCATACGGTCGTATGTGTCGACAAGAATCCGGATCGCATCGGCGCCTTGCAGCGCGGCGAGATTCCGATCTTCGAGCCGGGCCTCGATGATCTCGTCATGCGTAACGTGAAGGCCGGCCGTCTGTCGTTCACGCAGGACATCAAGGCCGCCGTTCAGGGTGCCGAAGCGGTGTTCATCGCGGTGGGCACACCGTCGCGGCGCGGTGATGGCGAGGCGGATCTGTCCTACGTCTACGCCGCCGCCAAGGAAATCGCCGAGGCGATGTCGCATTTCACGCTCGTGGTTACGAAATCCACCGTGCCGGTGGGCACCGGCCGCGAGGTGGAGCGCATCATCCGCCAGACCCGGCCCGACGCCGATTTCGAGGTCGCCTCCAACCCCGAATTCCTGCGTGAGGGCGCCGCGATCGAGGATTTCATGCGGCCCGACCGCGTGGTCTGCGGGGCCGAGAGCGACCGGGCGCGGGAAATCCTGCGCAACCTGTACCGGCCGCTCTATCTGAACGAGACGCCGATCCTGTTTACCGCGCTGGAAACGGCCGAGCTGATCAAGTACGCCGCCAATGCCTTCCTCGCCATGAAGATCACCTTCATCAACGAGATTGCCGATCTCTGCGAGAAGGTGAACGTCAACGTGCAGGACGTGTCGCGCGGCATCGGCCTGGATGGCCGCATCGGCAGCAAGTTCCTGCATGCCGGCCCGGGCTATGGCGGCTCCTGTTTCCCGAAGGACACCCAGGCGCTGGTCGCCACCGGCCGGAAATTCAGCTCGCCGCTGCAGATCATCGAGACGGTGGTGGCGATCAACGACACGCGCAAGCGCCGCATGGCCGAGAAGATCATCGCTGCCTGCGGCGGCTCGGTGAAGGGCAAGACGGTTGCGGTGCTGGGCCTGACCTTCAAGCCCGGGACCGACGACATGCGCGACAGTCCGAGCCTCGACATCATTCCCGCCCTGCAGAAGGCGGGTGCCGTGGTCCGCGCCTACGACCCCGAAGGCATGCATGAGGCGAAGAAGCTGCTGAACGACGTCGTCTGGTGCCAGGACGGCTACGAAGCCGCCGAAGGCGCCGACGTACTGGCGATCCTGACCGAGTGGAACCAGTTCCGCGCCATGGATCTTGCCCGGCTCAAGGAACTGCTGAAGCAGCCGGTCATGGTCGACCTGCGCAATATCTACAAGCCGGCTGAAATGGAGCAGGCGGGGTTCACCTACTATTCAGTGGGACGGCCGCCTGTGATGCCCGCCGGCGTATCGGCCTAGCGGGCGTCCGTCCGCCGGGGCAGCAGGTACCAGCCCAACGTCAGCAGCAGCAGCAGCAGCGCCAGCCCGAAGGTCCACTGGTAGGCCTCGGGCGGGTAGCTGCCCTGCGCATTGCGCGGCCAGAGATCGATCAGCCAGCCCATCCCGGCCTGTGCGACGAAGGTGAATCCGAACACCACGCCGTTCAGCAACGTATTCACCCGCCCGGCCTGTTCCGGCAGAAACTGCCCGCTCAGGATCGGGTAGGCCAGGACGGTCGTGTTGCACATGATGCCGAAGGCGATCCAGAGCAGCGGGGTGGTCGGATCCACGGCGCTGGCCATGACGGCCAGAACCACGGCATAGAGGACAACGCCCCAGACCATGGTGCGGCTGAGCGGAAAACCGCGGCGCTGCAGGCGATCGGCGGCGATGCCGGTCAGCGTGAAGCCCGCCGTCAGCGCGGCGGCCAGGACGAACAGCAGTTCCGCGGCACTGGCGCGATCCAGCCCGCCGACATCGCGCAGATAGGGGCCCGCCCAGAGGCCCTGGATCGACATGCCACTGCCCATGCCGATGATCGAGACCGGTGCGATGCGCCAGAAACGGGCATCCCTGAGAAAAGCGACGCATTCACGGAACTGCTTGCCCAGGCTGTCGGTCTGCCGCGTCTCGTTCGGCCGTTCGGGGACGACGAAGAAGATCATCGCGGCGGCGAATACCGTCATGCCCGCGAGAGCCCAGAACAGCACGGTCCAGTGGGCATGTTCGATGGCGAGTTCCACCGGCAGCGTCGCCGCCAGCGCGCCCAGGCCGCCGGCCGTCATGAAGACGCCGTTGGCCAGCGCCCAGCGTTCCTTGGGCAGCCACAGCGCAATCGCCTTCATCGCCGACATCAGGCCGCCGGCCACGCCGAAGCCGATCAGGGCGCGGCCGATCACGAGATGGCCGAGATTGCTGCCGAGGGCGAAGATTGCGGCGCCGGCGGCGGCAGAGAGCAGCAGGCAGGCCTGTACCCGGCGCGGACCGAAGCGGTCGAGCAGGATGCCGAGGGGGAGCTGGAAAGCCGCAAAGGCGACGAAATAGGTCGCGGTCAGGGTGCCGAGGTCGCCGGCGCCGATCCCCAGATCGCGCTGCAGGTTGGGCGCGATCACCGCGTTCACGCTGCGGAACAGGTAGGACATGAAATAGCCGCAGGCAAAAGGCAGCAGGACGCGGCCTGCGATGAAGGCCATGGTCGGATTGGTCATGTTTATGCGGGGGTGATGCTGTGGAGTGAGACGGGGGCGGATTTGCCGGGCAGCGGGAAGCTGCCCAGAGGATTGGCATGAAGGTCTTCGGGCAGGGGCGCGGCAGCCAGCGCTTCGTCCGATGCGATGACGCCGTGGTTCAGTTTCTTGGTCGCGGTTTCGATCTTGGCCGTCGTGTTCATCGTGTCGCCGAGCAGGCCGATCTCGCGTTTGACGATGCCCATCTCGCCGGCTACTACCGGGCCGGCATGCAGCACGGCGCGGAAATCCGGCGCGACGCCGAATTCGCGCAGATAGCTCTCGCCCAGCCGGGCGAGCCGTTCACGGGCCGCCATGACGGCCTTGTAGGCGCCCTCCGGCCGGCGGCGGCGGTCGTCGAGCGGCCAGGTGACGATCATCTCGTCGCCGACATATTTGTGGATGCTGCCCCGCCAGGCGAGGACCGGCTCGGCGAGATCGTTGAAAAAGCGGTTGAGCAGTTTGTGGAAGGCGAGATCGCCGATCTTCTCGGCGATCGCCGTCGAGCCGCGCATATCGAAAAAGACCAGCAGGCGGTTCTCCCGCCTTGGCCGGTGGTAATAGCCGCGCAGGAAATTCTGCAGCACGCCCGGCCCCAGCAGCATCGACACTTCCATCACGAAGTTGACGATCAGCGCGAAGACCAGGGAGAAGATGAAGGTGACCACGGTGACAGTGTTCAGACCGAAGCCGGGCGCTCCCTCCATCGCGAAAAGGGTACCCCCGAGCCAGTCGCCGCCGAGGATGAACGAGACGTAGGCGATTTCCTTCACCAGCAGCAACTGCAGGAAGGGCAGTTGCCGCAGGGGCATGCGGGCGCCGTTCACGAGGAAGATCTCGAACCAGCCGATCAGGCCGCCGATCACAAGGCCGGTGAAGGCGCCCCGCACGGCACCCTGGCGGGGCGAGGGCAGGTCGAGAATCTCGGTGACGGTCGCGCCGTAAATGGCACCGACCACCATCGCGGTCGCCACCAGCATGAACCACATGCGCAGGCCGCGGCGCCGCAGCTGGGTGCGGTCCTGAGAGGCTGATTTCTGCACGGTGCGGATCATCATGGGGTGGCTCGGCGGTCCTGCCAATCTAGTCCAGTCCGGAGGTCAGAGCAAAAATGAAGGGGCCTGCGGTGATTGCGGTCACCGCAGGCCCCTGGTTCGGAAAAACGGCGGTCAGCCGGCGTCCGGCGCTATGACCGAGCAGGACATCTTCTCACGCTTCAGGCGCTGGCACGCGCTGCGGGCATCGGTTTCGCTCAGGCCCGTGAAGCGGGCGCGGTAGAGCGTCTTCCTGCCGGAATCGACGGTGTCGACCAGCGGCTCGGCGGCCGGAAGCTTGGCCTTGACCCGGTTCAGCACGCGCTCCGCAGAGGCAGCCTTCTTGAAGGCGCCGAGCTGCACCGCCCATTCGCCCGCGGTCTCGTCGGCCTTCTTCACCTTCCCCGCCTTCGGCGATGTGGTTGGCGCGGCTTCGGCATTGGAAATCAGGCCGAAAGCGGGATTGCTGCGATCATCCTTCTGCGCCATGACGGGAGCGTTGTCGTCGGAATCGTCGAGCTTCCGGAAGGCGGCATCGAGCAGCTGGATCATCCGGTCGTCGCGGGCCTTGACGCTGGTGCCGCCGAAGACCACGCCGATGACGCGGCGGCCGTCGCGCTTGGCGGAAGCGACCAGGTTGAAGCCGGAGGCGCGGATGTAACCGGTCTTGATGCCGTCGACGCCGTCATAACGCTTCAGCAGGTGATTGTGGTTGCTGAACACCCGGTCGTTCCACTCGAACTCGGGGGTCGAGAAATACGTGTAGTAATCCTTGTGCTTCTGCAGCAGCGCCAGCGCCAGTGTCGCCATGTCGCGGGCGGTGCTCTTCTGCCTCGGATTGGGCAGGCCGGAGGCGTTGCGGAAGGTGGTGTTCTTCATGCCGAGCTGGCGGGCGCGCTGGGTCATCATCGTGGCGAAGCGCGACTCCGTGCCGCCGATGGCTTCCCCCAGCGCAACGGTCGCGTCGTTGGCCGACTTGGTGACGGCGGCAAGGATGGCGTCACGCACAGTCAGCGTTCCGCCGGCGCGGAGGCCGATCACCGAAGGCGCCTGGCCGGCGGCGTGGGCCGAGACCGGGATGCGCTGGTCGAGCTTCAGGCGACCTTCCTTGAGGGCGTCGAACGCCATGTAGAGGGTCATCATCTTGGTCAGCGAAGCGGGGTAGCGCAGGGTATCGGCTTCGTGGGCGTGCAGAACACGGCCTGTATCGGCGTCGAGGACAATGGCAGAATAGCCACCTGCGCGAACGTCCGTGGCGGACCAGACCAGGGCCGCGAGCATCAGGAAACAAATTGTAACAAAACGGAGCAGACTCTGCCCCTGAACCCCACGGAACCCCGCCATCAATCCCCCAAAACGGCTCTGCCGAACCCGGTGCGCCCGGGTCTCCCCCCAGCCGCGACTCGCTCTCAGGATATTAACCACGCAGCCTCTTGTCCAGCGGATTGAGTGCTAACAAGTTGAATCTCCATGGATTCATGCAGTAGTCTGCGAGAGCCCCGCGAACCAATCGGAAAGATTATGCGCTATTGGTTAACAAAGCCCTTGTCCCTTGCCCTGCTTTTCGCATTGGCTGCGGCAATTCCCGGATGCGCTTCCATTGGGCAAACCGACAACCCGATCATCCGGAGCTTTACCTGGGACCGGTATGTGGGGGGCGATGACATCGCGAGGGCCTGCGCTCCCGGCCAGCCGGATCGCTACCGTCTGGTCTACAATGCCATCGAGGATCGCCAGCGCCGCAACTACGACCTGACGGCGCTGCCGGAAGGCGGGGCCATGCTGGAAGCCCAGGTGATCGGGCCTGCCGTCCTCAACGACCCGCGGCGCGGCATCAGTGTCGCCGACCCGATACGGCCCTGGCGCGGCGAGGGTGCCCTGTACCGCCTCAATGCGGAAGAACTGGGCAGGGTGGTGGCCAGCCTGCAGGCGGCAGGCTTCGAGCAGCCGGCTCCCGAGGGGCTGGAACTGCGCGGCGACAGCTTCTTCTGGACGGTCAGCGCCTGTCGCAACGGCCAGTTCCATTTCCATGCCTGGGGTTGGCCCTCGGCCGAGTTCGACCGCATGGCCGTGCCGCTGCTGGAAACCATGCTGGCCTTCGACCGTACCGGGGTCGAGGCCCAGCGGCCCTACGCCGTTCCGCTGCCGCCGTACAGCAGCTACTTCCAGACCAGGGATCCTGTTGCACCGCCGAAGGTGCCATCCCGCTTCATCGTGGCGAAGAACGGGCTTAAATACTCCCAATCTCCTATTAACTAACTGTTTTAACTGGGAAAGTTTAGGCCAGCGAGAATTTTGTGCGCTGCACAAAATTCCCATTGACACTGGGGCGGTGCGTCCTTATCTTCTGCGTTGTTGCACCGCAGCATTTACGCCGATCCCGTCCGTACGGGCCCGGCACACGTCACCCCGGACGAGCAAGGACGACAGACATGGCTACCAAGACCAAGACCACCGAGGCCAAGACCGGCGCCTTCAACGGCCTGAATGGTCAGCCCTATGAAGCAATCCTGTTCTCCTCCAAGGAGCAGCTGGAGAAGGCGATGAAGGCCTCCGCCGAGGCTTTCGAGAAGGCCTTTTCGATGAGCAAGGACCGCTTCGACGTGCTTACCAAGAGTGTCGATGACGCCGCCAAGCTGGGCAAGGAGCAGGTCGACGCTCTCGTTTCGGCCAGCAATGTCGCGGCCAAGGGCATCGAGACGATCAATGCCGAGGTCATGGCCTTCACCAAGCATCAGATCGAAGACCAGATCTCCGCCACCAAGGCGATGATGGGCGCCAAGACCCTGCAGGAACTGATCGAACTGCAGAATGATTTCGCCAAGAACGCGTTCGAGGCCTACACCGCTCACACCACCAAGCTGAGCGAAGTTGCCGCCAAGACCGCCCAGGAGGCTTTCGCCCCGATCAACACGCAGCTGCAGGCTGCCGTTGAGAAGATGGTGAAGCCGCTCGCGGCCTGATCGGTCGCTGCCAGGATTTCCTCCCCAAGTAGCGTGATAGTGTATGGGGCCCGGCTTGCCGGGCCCCCTTTTTTTGTTCCGGCAGTGCTGGTATTTCTTAACGCCGAAGCCATATTCATTCCCAGGCGCTTCCGGTCCGGAGCGCCGCTGTAGTTGGGTTCGAGGCATGAGCGAACGGGATGGGCGCGAAGGGCGCGGGCGGACCGAGGTTGGCGTAGTCACCAAGACTCGTCCGAAGACGCAGAAGCCACCGATGTACAAGGTGCTTCTGCTGAACGATGACTACACCCCGATGGAATTTGTGGTCCATGTGCTCGAGCGGTTTTTCAACAAGCCGCGCGAGGAGGCCACGCGCATCATGCTGCATGTCCATCAGAAGGGTGTGGGAATCTGCGGCGTGTTCACTTACGAAATTGCCGAGACCAAGGTGACTCAGGTCACGGATTTTGCACGGCAACACCAGCACCCCCTCCAATGTACGATGGAACGGGATTAAGTGGGTAGAGTATAGTCAGCAGGGCTAGCCCCTGAATGGAGGCGTAAGGCGCATGGCATCATTTTCGCGCACGCTGGAGCAGACACTGCATCGGGCTCTTTCGCTCGCCGGCGCCAAGAAACACGAGTTTGCGACCCTCGAGCATCTGCTTTTCGCACTGACGGAAGATCAGGATGCGGTCGCCGTCCTGCGCGCCTGCAATGTGGATGTCGAGAAGCTGCGGCAGCGTCTGGGCGCGTTCATCGATGAGGAACTGCGCGGCCTGGTGGTTGCCATCCCCCAGGATGCGAAACCGACGCTGAGCTTCCAGCGCGCCGTCCAGCGGGCGCTTTTCCATGTCCAGTCCTCCGGCCGCGAGGAAGTCACAGGCGCCAATGTGCTGGTGGCGATCTTCTCGGAGCGGGAAAGCCATGCGGTTCATTTCCTGCAGGAGCAGGACATGACCCGTCTGGATGCCGTCAGCTATATCAGCCACGGGGTCGCCAAGGCGCCGGGGCGGGGCGAGCGTCGCCCGGTGCGCGGCGCCGACAGCGATGTCGAGCAGCGGGCCGAGCGGGCCGACCGCAGCGAGCGCGAGCGCGCCAGCAGCAAAGACAAGGAGGCGCTGAGCGCCTACTGCGTCAATCTCAATGAGAAGGCGAAGTCCGGCAAGATCGATGCGCTGATCGGGCGCGAACCCGAGATCGAGCGCACCATCCAGATCCTCTGCCGGCGCACCAAGAACAATCCGCTCTATGTCGGCGATCCCGGCGTGGGCAAGACGGCGATCGCCGAGGGTCTGGCCCGCCGCATCGTGCGCGGCGAAGTACCGGAGGTGCTGCGCGATGCCACGATCTATGCGCTCGACATGGGCAGCCTGCTGGCCGGCACACGCTATCGCGGCGATTTCGAGGAACGCCTGAAGCAGGTCATGCAGGAACTGGAGTCGCAGCCCGGCTCGATTCTGTTCATCGACGAGATGCACACTGTCATCGGCGCCGGTGCGACCTCCGGCGGGGCCATGGATGCGTCGAACCTGCTGAAGCCCGCCCTGGCATCCGGCGCGCTGCGCTGCATCGGCTCGACGACGTACAAGGAATTCCGGTCCTACATCGAAAAGGACCGTGCGCTGCTGCGCCGGTTCCAGAAGATCGACGTGAACGAACCGTCGGTCTCCGATGCGGTGAAGATACTGCGCGGCATCAAGACCTATTACGAGCAGCATCACAACGTCCGGTACACGGAAGACGCCATCAAGGCGGCCGTGGAGCTGTCGTCGAAATACATCAATGACCGCAAGCTGCCCGACAAGGCGATCGACGTCATCGACGAAGTCGGTGCGGCCGAACTGCTGAAGCCGGAGAGCCGCCGGCGCAAGACCATCGGCGTGAAGGAGATCGAGGCGATCGTTGCCAAGATCGCCCGCATCCCGGCGAAGTCGGTCTCGCGCGAGGACAAGGAAAGCCTGCGCAATCTGGAGGCCGAACTGAAGCGCGTGGTCTACGGACAGGATCAGGCGATCGAGGCGCTGGCGAGTGCGATCAAGCTGGCGCGGGCCGGCCTGCGCGAGCCGGAAAAGCCGATCGGCTGCTATCTCTTCTCGGGCCCGACGGGTGTCGGCAAGACCGAGGTGGCGCGTCAGCTTGCCAACATCATGGGTGTGGAGCTGACCCGCTTCGACATGTCGGAATACATGGAGCGGCACAGCGTGTCGCGCCTGATCGGCGCTCCTCCGGGCTATGTCGGCTTCGACCAGGGCGGCCTGCTGACCGACGCGGTCGACCAGCATCCGCATTGCGTGCTGCTGCTGGACGAGATCGAAAAGGCCCATGGCGACCTGTTCAACATCCTTCTGCAGGTCATGGACCACGGCAAGCTGACCGACAACAACGGCAAGCATGTCGACTTCCGCAACGTCGTGCTGATCATGACGACGAATGCCGGCGCCAGCGAGATGTCGAAACAGGCGATCGGCTTCGGCCGCGACATGAAGGAAGGCGAGGACGAAGAGGCGATCAAGAAGCTCTTCACGCCGGAATTCCGCAACCGTCTGGATGCGGTAATTCCGTTCGCGCCGCTGCCGCTGGAAGTCATCAATCGCGTGGTGGACAAGTTCGTCGCGCAGCTTGAGGGCCAGCTGGCAGATCGCAACGTGACGATCTCGCTGACCGACGAGGCACGTGCCTGGCTGGCGGACCGCGGCTACGACAAGCTCTACGGGGCGCGGCCGCTCGGCCGCATCATCCAGGAGCACATCAAAAAGCCGCTTGCGGACGAATTGCTGTTCGGCCAGCTGGTGAAGGGCGGTCACGTTCTTGTGAAAGTCGTCGACGGCAGACTTGCCTTCGAGTTCACCGCCGAGAAGGGCAGCGCGGCGAAAGGCGGTGAAACCGACGGCGCCGGCAAAGTCCCGGAATTCGCGAACTAGCCAGGTTTACCAGGCGTTATTCCGTCACCTTCTTCCCCGGCGCTGCGCCGGGGAAGAATCTCATTCCAGGCGCGCCCGGATATCGGCTGCCAGCCTGGAGATTTCCTCGTGATTGCCCGGCGTGAGGCTCCAGTTCAGCTTGGCATTGTCGCCCAGCCGTCGCGGTAGCACATGGACATGGTAATGCAGTACCGACTGCGCAGCGCCCCGACCGTTCGCCTGCACGATATTGATGCCGTCATTCGGCACCGTCTCGGCCACGGCGGCGGCCACCTTCTTGGCCATCCGGGCGACTGCCGCAACGGCGTCGTCGCTGGCCTCGTGGACATTGGCATAGTGGCCCTTGCTCAGCACCAGGGCATGGCCGTGGTTGAACGGGTTGATGTCCATGATGGCGAAGGTGGCGGCATCCTCGCAGAGCCTGAAGCTCGGAGCCTCGCCCCTGACGATCTTGCAGAAGATGCAGCCTGCGTCATGCGGCAGTTCGGCCATGGTTTCCTCCCGGATTTTTCCCGAGTTTAGACCGGCAGGAGAAGCGGCGCTATTCGCTTTCGGGCACCGGCCCGGTCTGGCGGAAAGGGGAGTGCTGGTCCAGCGCCTCGATCAGCCCCGCCATATGGGCGCGTTCCTGCTGGAGATAGCGGCCGATGGCATCGTGGAAGCGCCGGTCGGCCATCCAGTGCACGGAATGGATCGGCACGGGAAGATAGCCGCGGGCCAGCTTGTGCTCACCCTGGGCACCAGCCTCGACCCGTTTCAGCCGGTGCCGGATCGCGTATTCGATTGCCTGGTAGTAGCAGCATTCGAAATGCAGGAAGGGATGATACTCAATGCAGCCCCAGTTGCGGCCATAGAGGGTATCTTTGCCCCGCATGTT
Source organism: Ferrovibrio sp. (assembly GCF_035304305.1). Lineage (GTDB taxonomy): Bacteria > Pseudomonadota > Alphaproteobacteria > Ferrovibrionales > Ferrovibrionaceae > Ferrovibrio. The sequence goes on along the minus strand of NZ_DATGQG010000149.1, from coordinate 32,109 downwards.
CCAGGCACCGGCGATCCAGCGGCCGGCGCGGCGCGCCAACACCAGCACGACGCGGTCCGCCATCGAGGCATGCAGCCGGCGGAAGAAGTCGCGGTTCAGGTACGGGCGGCCCCATTTGCGGCTGCCCGTATCCATGTAGAAAGTGAAGAAGGCATCCCAGTGCTCGTCGGTCAGTTCGCTGCCCGACAGCGTGACGATCTCAAGGCCCGACTCCACCGCCTCTCGGCGCTCCTTGCGGATCGCCTTGCGCTTGCGCGAGGCCAGCCGGGCGAGGAAGTCGTCGAAATCGGCATAATCCTCGTTCATCCAGTGGAACTGTTCGCCGATCCTCAGCAGCATGCCGTCCTCGATCGCAAGGGCGCTCTGGTCCTCCGGCAGGAAATTCACGTGCAGGGATGACAATTCATACCGCCGCGCCAGTTCGCGGCCGCCTTCCAGCAGGGCCGGGATGATTGTCTTCGGATCAGATTCGGGCGGCAGCAGGAAGCGCGGTCCCGTGACCGGAGTGAAGGGCACCGCCGACAGTAGCTTCGGATAATAGGGCATCCCGCTGCGGGCATAGGCATCCGCCCAGGCATGATCGAAGATGTATTCGCCCTGGCTGTGGCCTTTGACATAGAGCGGCAGGATGCCGAGCAGCCGGCTGCTCGCATCCTCGGCGACCAGATGGATCGGCTGCCAGCCGGTGCGCGGCGAGACGCAGCCCGATTGCTCGAGGGCATTCAGAAAGGCATGGGCGACAAAGGGATTGTCGTCGCCGGCACAGCGGTCCCAGGCATCGGCCGGAAGGTCGGCGACCCTGTCCAGCGTGCGGATGGAGATCTCGGCCGCCTTTGCCGCCTTGCTCATCAGGATGCCGAGAGATCCTCGAAAATGATGTTGTCGGCATGGGCCGCGGCGCGGGCCCGCTCGGTCGGGCTGCGCACGGTCCAGCTCAGAATGGGCAGCCTGCGGCGGCGTGCCGCGGCCGTGATCTCGGAGGGCAGGTCGCGCACGTCATAGGCAAGGAAGTCCGGATCGCCGTAACCAGTCATGAGGGCCCGCTTCAGCTGCAGTCTGGTAAACCAGCTAAGGTCCTTGGTCATATTGGCAAGGTCGGTCGAAATCTGGCCGCGCAGGATCTGCGGCGCGTTCTTCTGGAACCACTTCACCGTGCGCGGGCTGAAGGACTGCACGGCAAAGGGGCCTGGATAATGCTGCAGCATGCGGGCGACGCTGGCTTCGAGGATGCCGGCCGGTTCACCCTTGTCCTTCTTGATCTCCACCAGTAGCGGCACCTGTCCGCGGACCTGGTCGAGGACGTCGCGAAAACTCGGCACCGTTTCCTCCGTGCCAAGCAGCTTCATGGTCTTGAGTTCGGCAAGCGGAGTGCGATCCACCCTGCCGTCACGGCCGCAGAGACGCTTCAGATCGGCATCATGGAAGACGACGACCTGCTGGTCTCCCGTGATCCGCACGTCCAGCTCGATGGCATATCCGGCGTCCATCGCCTTCTGGAAGGCCAGTCGCGAATTTTCCGGAATGCCCCTCGCGATGTCATGCAGGCCGCGATGGGCTATCGGCGTCCTGGTCAGCCATTTTGGAAGGTCGGGTTTGCTCATGGACACTCAGCGGATGAGGAAAATGCCATCGGCCTCGAAGGCGATGTCGAAGGGCAGGGACGGCGCCGTGGTGGCCGAGCGTGCCGGGCGCTTCTCCGCGCCGAACAGTTCGGTCAGCAGGTCGGTGGCGCCATCGGCGACCTTGTGTGCCTCCAGAAATTCCGGCACGGCGTTGACCAGGCAGAGCAGCTTCACGCAGCCTTCGATCCGGTCGAGATCGCCGCCGCAGGCCACTTTCACATGGGCGAGCAGATTCAGCGCGGTCAGCCGGGCGGCAGCGTAGCCGTCCTCCAGTTTCAGTTCGCGTCCAAGCTTGCCCTTGTGGCGCACCGTCTGACCCCAGGTCGGGCCGACGCCGGAGACATGGATCTGACGCCCGACCGTGACGAAGCCGACATAGTTGGCGACCGGCTGGTGCGCCGGCGGCAGTTCCAGCCCGAGTTCCTTCAGGCGGGCCTCGATGCGGCCAGACATGCGTGGTCAGGCGATCTCGAAAATGGCGTCCACTTCGACGGCGACGCCGCGCGGCAGCACATTGGCGCCAACGGCGAAACGGGCATGCTTGCCGGCCTCGCCGAACACCTCGACCATCAGGTCGGAAGCGCCGTTGATCACCTGCGGCTGGTTGGTGAAATCGGGCGTGCAGTTGACGAAGCCACCGAGCTTCACGCAGCGCTTCACACGGTCGAGGCTGCCGCCGCAGGCGGCGCGGACCTGCGCGATGATGTTCAGGCCGCAGAGGCGGGCCGCCGCCACGCCGTCTTCCAGCGAGAGGGTGTCGCCGACACGGCCGATGTAGCGCACCTCACCATTCCAGATGGTGATCTGACCGGCAACGAAGACCAGATTTCCGCTCACCACATAGGGCACATAATTCGCGGCCGGCGCGGCCGGCTGCGGCAGTTCGATTTTCAGGCTGGCGAGGCGGGCGTCATGGCTCATTTTGCAGTTTCCCGGCTGATCGACATTCTCTGTCGGTTCTAGCCCGGAAGCGGCAGGGCCGCAACGCGCTCAGGCGTTTCCGGGGCGCTTGGTCTGCTTACTCGCATACATGGCACGGTCGCTGGCACGCAGCAGCGCCTGCAGCTCGCTGTCGCCGTCATACGCCGCCCAGCCGCAGCTGACGGCGAGCGGAATGAGATGGTCCCCGAAGCGCAGCGGCCGGCGTTCGATCCGGGCGGCGAGATCGGACAGCCGGTGTTCGGCCTGTTCCGGCGCGGCGCCCGGGAGCACGAGCACGAATTCATCACCGTGGAGGCGGGCCACGAAGTCGGTTGCCCTGCCGGCGGGCCGCAGCCGCATGGCGAGCTGGCAGAGCACCGCATCGCCGGCGGCATGGCCCAGCCGGTCGTTGATGGCTTTGAAACGGTCGACGTCGATGAAGGCCAGCGTGCCGCCCCGGTTTTCCCGGCGGGCGCGCGCGAGTTCGAGTTGCATGTATTGTTCGAAGGCGCGGCGGTTGGGCAGGCCGGTGAGTTCGTCGGTGGTGGAGACGGCTTCCAGCTCGGCCACGCGCCGGCTGAGATCGAGAAGCTGCTGTTCACTCTCGGCCGCCGCCGTGAGAATCTGCTCGACCAGTTCATGCTTGCGCGGATCCGGGTCGCGGCGCAGCGACAGGCGGAGGCGCAGCACCAGACTGGCAAAGCCCGGGGCAGCCGCGTGGGGTGCCGGCTGGGTCCAGCTGGCGGTCAGGATATCGTTGGCAGGTCTCGCAAGGGTCATGGCGAAGCGGGCGATGCAGTCTGTCTCTCAGGGACAGAGTAGCAAGCCGCATGCCACAGGAATTTGGCGGAAATCCGCAGATACTATCCGTGCGACCGGGCAGTTTTTGCCGGGTCCATCAACCTCACCAGAGCGCGTGGGGTGCCGGGCGGCCCTGCAGCACGGCATCGATGTTGTCCAGGGCCATGAAGCCCATCCGGTCGCGGGTCTCGATCGTCGCGCTGCCGATATGCGGCAGCAGGTAGGCGTTCGGCAGGTTCAGATAGGCGGGGTTCAGGGCCGGTTCGCCGGCAAAGACATCCAGCCCCGCAGCGCGCAGCCGGCCGGATTTCAGCGCCGCGATGAGGGCGGCATCGTCGATCATGTCGCCGCGCGCGGTATTCACGACGACGGCCCCTTCGGGCATCAGCGCAATGCGTTCCGCATCCAGGATGCCACGCGTTTCCGGCGTGGAGGGCGCGTTGATCGACAGGACATCGCTGACCCTGAGCAGGCTTTCCAGCGAGGGATGATACACCGCGCCTTCCTCCTGGTCTGCCGGCAGCCGCTTCCGGTTGTGATAGTGGATCACCATCCCGAAGCCGCGGGCCCGCCGCGCCACGGCCTGGCCGATCCGGCCCATGCCGTAGATCCCGAGGCGTTTTCCGCCAAGATCGATGCCGAGCAGCATGGTGGCATGCCAGCCCTTCCACTGGCCCTGCCGGACCAGCTGCTGCGCTTCATAGGCCCGCCGTGCCGCGCCCAGTATCAGGAGTAGCGCGATATCGGCCGTGGCTTCCGTCATCGCCCCCGGCGTGTTGGTTGCCATGATGCCGCGCGCCTTGCAGGCCGCCACATCGATATGCTCGTAGCCCACGGAGAAGGTCGCGATCACTTTCAGCCGTGCGGGCAGTCTCTCAAGCAGGGCCGGCGTGATCTTCTCAGACGTGCAGATCAGCATGGCATCGGCATCGGCGGCCTTTTCCGCCAGCTCGGCCTCGCTGTAAATGCGGTCATCGGGATTGAGCCGGGCGTCATAGTCGCGGCGCAGCCGCTCTTCAACGGCTGCCGGCATTCGCCGGGTCACCAGGACGGTTGGCTTGCTCATGCGATCCTCTCCCTGCCGCTTCACCGCGCGGTGCGTGTTCCCTTCTTTTCCGAGTAACGGTATTCTCGCGCAAGAGTTTTCGTTGCGAGGGACGAGCGTGCCCATCCTACGGTTGTGTATTCTGCTGCTGTTCTGCGTGGGCCTGCTGGTGCCCCGTTCCCTTCCGGCTGCAGATGCCGCCGAAGTCGAGGCTTTCGGCCAGAGCCTCGTCTCGCACCGGGCGTTCTATTCACTCTCCGTCGCCCGGCTTGACCCGCGGAATTACCGGCAGGGGGTAACCGGCGGTCTGAGCCTCGAGTTCGTCAATGCCTGCGACGGCTATGTCCTGAACCAGCGTTTACTGATCGAGATCAGCACAGAGGATGGCCCGGTGCTGAACGACATGGTGCTGAATTCATGGGAATCGCTGAACGGGAAGCGTTTCCGCTTCAAGCTGCGCGACGAGGTCAATAACGACCTCGACCAGCAGCTCGACGGCGATGCCGCGCTGGGCGAAGACGGGGAGCCCGGAAGGGTGACTTTCACGCTGCCGCCCGACACCGAACTGGAACTGCCGCCCGGCACGATGTTCCCGACCGAGCATACGATCCGGCTGTTGCTGCTGGCACGGAAAGGGGTGAATTGGTTCCAGGCGCCCGTCTATGACGGCTCTTCGCCAGATTCCTATGCCGAGGTCGGCGCCTTCATCGGCAGCGAGCTGCCGCCCGAGACCAGTGAGGAGCCGTTGCTGAAGGACATGAAGGGCCAGCGCTCGTGGCGTATCCGGCTGGCCTATTTCACCTCCGAAAAATCGCAGGACACACCGGATTACGAGATCGGCTACCGCCTCTTCGAGAACGGCGTGGCCGAGGACATCGTGTTCGATTACGGCGATTACGCCATCCGCGCCAGCCTGCGGCAGCTCGAGATCAGGCCGAAGGACGGCTGCTGATCAGATCGGCGCCGGCGGCGTACCCGGCGGCCAGAGCCAGGCCGCGCCGCGCACGCCGGAACTGTCGCCATGCTGGTTTTTCACCAGCGGCGTCGTGACCGTGTCGGAGAAGGCAAAAGCGGCCCAGAGCCTGGGCACGTTGGCATAGAGCCGGTCCAGGTTCGACAGCCCGCCGCCGAGCACGACGACATCCGGATCCAGCACATTGAGGATGGCCGCAAGCCCGCGGGCCAGACGATGTTCGTAGCGTTGCAGCGCCAGCTCGGCGGCCTGATCGCCGGCCCCGGCCGCGGCGACGATGGCGCTGCCATCCAGCTCCCGGCCGGTTGCCTGGCGGAAATCCAGTTCCAGCCCGGTTCCCGACAGAAAGGTTTCCTGGCAACCGTATTTGCCGCAGTAGCAAAGCGGCCCGGGCAGTTCCGACGGCTCGCGCCAGGGCAGGGGGATATGGCCCCATTCGCCGGCGATGGCATTCGGCCCGACAAGCACGCGACCGTCGACCACGATCCCGGAGCCGCAGCCGGTGCCCAGAATGGCGCCGAACACCACCGGATAGCCACGTCCGGCGCCGTCGCTGGCTTCCGACAGCGCGAAGCAGTTGGCATCGTTGGCCAGCCGCACGCGCCGGCCGGTCGCCGCCGTCAGGTCGCGGTCCATCGCATGACCGATCAGCCAGACCGAGTTGGCATTCTTGATCAGGCCGGTTGCCGGCGAGATCGTGCCGGGAATGCCGACGCCGACCGGCCCGGCCTCGCCGGCCTCCGCCTCCGTAGCCTGGACGAGGTCGCGGATCGCCGTCACCGTGGCACGGTAGTCGCCGCGCGGCGCGGGAATGCGGCGCCGCGCCCGGATCGTGCCGTCGTCGGCCAGCGCGATGGCCTCAATCTTGGTCCCGCCGAGGTCAACTCCGATACGCATGCCGCTGCCTATGTGCCGACCAGCAATGCCGACACATGGTCATGGATTTCAGCCCATGACGCGACCCGATGATGGCAGTCCGGCGCCGGCCCTAGCAGGGCGGCAAGCCGGTGATCGGCCACAAAATGCAGGCGATGCACCTCCGGCGCCAGCCTGGCGACGGAGGTATGGTTGTGGGGGATATCGTCGATGAAGATGGCTGGCCCGGGAACCCGTCTGAGCAGGGCGGACACTGCCGGCCCTTTCGACCCGCTATTAGCTATCAGCGGGTAGGGCATGCCATGCCGGGCCAGGGCGCGCTCTCGCGCCTGGCGCGCCAGTGCCGGTACGTTGCTCAGCACCACCACCTGCATACGATCCCGCAGCCGCTCCAGGGCTGCGGCAGCACCGTCCACCGGTTCCATATCTTCCGTGGCATCGGCGAAGAAGCGCTGCAGCAGAAGGTGCAGTTCCTCGGCCAGAACCACGCTGTCATCCAGCCGCCGTCGGATGTTGCCGTGCAGGGCATAGGACTGCCAGTCAAAGTAGAGCTTCCGGCTCTCCAGGAATCGCTCCAGGCCCCGCATGAAGTAGAACAGCACCTCGTCGGCATCGACGATCAGCAGCGGCCGGCCGGGGGTGAGCGCCAGGGCGGCGATCTGGTCGGCTACCGCAGCGGGGAGGGCGTCGGGTTCCTTGGTTTTCAACATGATCCTGCTCGGGAAGGTGTTCTTATACGGCTTGGCCGGGCCGGGCTGGGATGTTACAAGATGCTGGATAATCTGCAAAATCACGGCGCAGGGCGACGGTTAGACTATCCGGGGAAGGCAGCTGATGAGCAAGACCGTTTTGATCGTCGAGGACAACGAACTCAACATGAAGTTGTTCCACGACCTGCTGGATGCCCATGGCTACCGGACCCTGCAGACGAAGGACGGCATGGAAGCCCTGGCGATGGTGCGCCAGCACCGGCCCGACCTGATCCTGATGGACATCCAGCTGCCGGAAGTCTCGGGCCTTGAAGTCATCAAGTGGATCAAGGAAGACGACAACCTGCGCTCCATTCCGGTCGTTGCGGTCACCGCTTTCGCCATGAAGGGCGACGAGGAGAAGATGCGCGAGGGCGGCTGCGATGCCTATATCGCCAAGCCGATCTCGGTCGGCAAGTTCATCGAAACGGTGAAGCAGTTCCTGGATGCCAAAGCCTGAACAAGCTTCCCGATGACCGCGCGCATTCTGGTCGTCGATGACATCAGCACCAACATCAAGGTGCTCGAAGCCAAACTGACCAGCGAATACTACGAGGTGATCACCGCCGGCAGCGGGCCGGAGGCGCTCGAGGCTGCTGTCACGCAGAAGCCCGACCTCATCCTGCTCGACGTGATGATGCCGGGCATGGACGGTTTCGAAGTCTGCCGGCGGCTCAAGGCAGATTCCGAAACCGCCCATATCCCGGTGATCATGGTCACCGCGCTCGGCGACCCGGAAGACCGGGTGCAGGGCCTGAGCGCCGGCGCCGACGATTTCCTGACCAAGCCGGTCGACGATGTCGCGATGTTCGCCCGCGTGCGTTCGCTGCTGCGGGTCAAGCTGATGCTGGACGAGCTGCGCATGCGCGAGCGCACCTCCGCCACGCTCGGCGTGATCTCGCCCCCGGTGCCGAACGTGCATGAGGATTATGCCTCGGCCCGGCTGCTGGTGGTGGAGGACAATCCGCGCGATCAGGTGCGGCTGCAGCGCATGATCGAGGGGCAGTTCCAGATCGAGATGACTGCGGACGGCGCCGAGGCGCTGGTCCGTGCCCGCAACGCCGAATACGATTCCGTGGTGATCAGTCTGGCGCTGCAGAACCCCGACGGCTTGCGGCTGTGCTCGCAGTTCCGCACCACGGAAGAAACGCGCAACGTGCCAATCCTGCTGCTGGTGGGTCCGGATGACCAGCGGCAGCTGGTGAAGGGGCTGGAGATCGGCGTCACCGATTACGTCGTGCGGCCGATCGATCGCAACGAGTTCATCGCCCGGCTGCGCGCCCAGGTGCGGCGCAAGCGCTATCAGGACCGGCTGCGGCTGCACTACCAGCAGAGCATCGAGATGGCGGTCACGGATTCCCTGACCGGCCTGTATAACCGCCGTTACATGGCGTCGCATCTGGCGACGCTGCTGGACCGCGCCAGCCAGCGCGGCACGGCCGTGCTGATCCTCGACCTGGATTACTTCAAGCAGGTCAACGATACCCATGGTCACCAGGCCGGCGACGAAGTGCTGCGCGAGATCGGCAACCGCATCGTCCGCAACATCCGCGGAATCGACATGGCCTGCCGCTATGGCGGCGAGGAATTCGTGGTGCTGATGCCCGACACGGATATCGATTCGGCCGAGGTGGTCGCCAATCGCCTGCTGCAGGCCATCGGCGGCAAACCCGTACCGGTCCGCGATGCGGGGGAACTGACGGTGACCTGCTCGATCGGCTGCACCGCCTCCGCCCCCGGCGACACGGCGGAAAGTCTCCTCAAGCGGGCGGACGACGCCTTGTACGAGGCGAAGAACGGCGGCCGCAACCGGATCATCTACCGGCGGGTGTAGCCCACAACGGTGCCGGCCAAATGAAAAGCCCCGCCAGGGGCGGGGCTTTCATCGAAGGCGAAGACGGCGCGGGGCGCCAATCAGGCCTTACTTGATCTTGGCTTCCTTGAATTCGACATGCTTGCGCGCGACCGGATCGTACTTCTTCAGCGACAGCTTCTCGGTCTTGGTGCGCGGGTTCTTCTTGGTGACGTAGTAGTAGCCGGTGTCGGCAGTGCTCACCAGCTTGATCTTCAGGGTGGTCGGCTTGGCCATAACTCACATCCACGGGTTCGGTCGGCAACGGATTGGCGGCGCAGCATAGGGATTCGCACCGGGATGTCAACTAAGCCGGGTTTTCCCAGCGGATCATGGGTTTACCGCGGCGATAGCGCCAGAAGGCGAGCCGCTTCGGCGTCAGGTCCGGTCCGAGCTGCGCGATCTGGCCCAGCACGAATTCCGTGATGTCCGCCAGTGGCAGGCGCAGGGCCTGTTCCACGGGCCGGAAGGCGAGGTCCAGCAGTTCACCCGAGCCGCGCAGTTCCACCTCCCGGCCGGTCAGATCCTGCAGGAAGAAGCGGGCGTCGAAGCGGATCGGGCTCTCGGCCGGGGTGATCGCCCGGCAGAAATAGCGCAGGCCCGAAAGGTCCGGCCGCAGCCGGCCGTTTTCCACCGGGCCGAGAGCAATCCCGGTTTCCTCCCAGGTTTCGCGGACGGCTGCGACCGCGAGAGCCTGAAGATCATGCTCATCTATTGGATCAACTGAAAAAATATTGTTATTTAATGTTAATGGCTTAAGAGTAATCTCTGATCTATCAGTCGCATCGACCCGGCCGCCCGGGAAGGCATACATATCCGGCAGGAATCGGTGCCTGCCGGCGCGGCGGCCCAGCAGAACCTCCGGCCCGTCGGCGGCGCGGCGGACGAGAATGAGGCTGGCGGCGTGCTTGGGGGTGACCGGGCGGGTCATTCCCAGTCCAACTGGCGCTTGCCGTGGCGTGAATGGTGGAAGGGGACCTGCCGGGCCGGATCGGCCGCGGCCGCCGGCTCCAGCCAGGCTTCCAGATTGGCCAGCACATACTGGGTGATGTTGGGCAGGAGCAGGTCCCGGGTTTCCTCTGGGGTCATCCAGCTCAGCTTGTCCAGTTCCGCCGAGGGGCGCAACACTCCCTGGGCTGCCTCGGCCGGGGCGGCAAAGAAACGGGCATCGAAGCGGCGCGGCCGGCCCGGCGGGGTGATTGCCCGGCAGAGATAGAGCAGCGTCGAGGGCGCCGGGGCGAATCCGGAGCCGAAGAAGGCCTGCCAGCTCGGCGAGGGGCAAGCGAGGGGCGGTCCGGCTTCGGCCAGACGCAGTCCCGTTTCCTCGAAGGTCTCGCGGATGGCTGCCAGGGCCAGAGCGACCGCCTTGCGCGGCCCGGTGCCGCGAGACCGGGCGAGCCGGTGGGCGCTGACCGGGTTCAGCGGCGCGGCGGGGCGGATGCGGTAATCGGCGGCGTCAAGCCGACCGCCCGGGAAGACATAGCGGTTCGGCATGAAGGCGCTGGCCCCGTGGCGCTCGCCCATCAGTACTTCCAGCCGGCTGCCACTGCGGCGCCAGAGGATCAGCGTTGCGGCATCTCGGACGGGCTGGGGCGGAGACTTTGGCTGGTCGTCGGCCATCGCTCAGTGCGGTTCGCTGCCGAAGCCATGCATGCGCCGCGACCATTGCAGCCCGATCAGCGCGCCCTTGATATGCGGCAGCAGCCAGAGGCAGAGCAGCAATGTAAGCGGCAGCCAGAGCGCCATATGGACCCATTCCGCGGGATGGAAATGCTGTTCCAGCATCAGCATCAGCGGCACGATGATATGGCCGACGATCAGAATGGTGAAATAGGGCGGGGCGTCATCGGCGCGATGGCCGGAGAGTTCGAGCCCGCAGCTCGCGCAGTGCGGTTCCACCTTCAGGTAGCGCCCGTAGATGCGGCCCTCGCCGCAGCGCGGGCAGCGGCGGCGCAGGCCGCGCAGCATAGCGGTGTCGGTGGGGCGCTCTGCCAGATCGTCGATCATGTTACAGCCAGCCCTTCCGCTTGAACCACCAGTAGGGCAGCACGGCCGAACCGATCATAAGCAGGATGGCCAGCGGATAGCCGAAGGACCAGCTGAGTTCCGGCATGACCTCGAAATTCATGCCGTAGATGCTGGCGATCAGCGTCGGCGGCAGGAAAACGGTCGCCGCGACCGAGAAGATCTTGATGATCTTGGTCTGCTGGATGTTGATCAGGCCGAGCGTGGCATCGAGCAGGAAGTTGCCCTTGTGCGCCAGGAAGGCGGCCTGTTCGCTCAGCGACTGCACGTCGCGCGACAGGGTCTTGAGCCAGATCCGCGCCTCCTTGGTGCCGCGCTGCTCGGCCATGGTCAGGTTGAGGAAGGCCGTCAGACGCGTCAGCGACACGAGGCTGTCGCGAATGCGGGACGTCAGGTCCTCGACACGGCCCAGTTTGCGGACGGCGTCTTCCAGATCGGTTTCATCAGCGGATTCGTAATCTTCCCTGCGGCCATAACCGAAGATGGCGCGCGACACGCCGTCGAGATCCTTGCCGGCGACCTCCAGCACGTCCGCGGCGCGGTCGATGATCGAATCGAGGATGCCGCACAGGGCGGCGTCGGCCGTGGCGCACAGGCTGGGCTGACGCTGGGCGCGGGCGACGAACTGCCGGAACGAGAGCGGGTCGGCGAATCGCAGGGTGACGACCGCGCGCGGCGTGCGCATGAAGGTGACGGCCGTGGTCTGCGGCACCGGCGTCTCGGCGTGATAGAGGATGTTCGCCGTCATGTAGCTGGCATCGCCCTCGCGGTAGAGACGGCTGGAGATCTCGATCTCCTGCATCTCTTCGCGGGTCGGCATCTCGATCTCGAGCAGGCGCTCGATGGCCTTCTCTTCCTCTGGAGTCGGCTCGAGCAGATCCACCCAGACGGTTCCCTCCGGCAGGACGGAGTCCGGTGTCAGTTCGATGCGGTGCAGCTGGCCGCCTTGCGGAAGATAGGCAGTGATCATGCTGGCCGTCCCTGGGGTTTCGGCGCCGGTCGCAGCGGGGCGGCGCGGCGCCGTTTTAACCCCGGAAACCGGGGGATGGAAGCCCTATCCGGGCCTGCTCCGAGTCGCCGACCCCTGTCAGGGCTCCACCGGAGCGGGTGGCGGCAGAGGAAGGCCGCGCGCCTGCATCACCGCCCGCAGCCGGTCGGGATAATCGGTGGTGATGCCGTCGACGCCGAAATCGATCATCTTTTCCATGGTCGGCTTGTCGTTGACGGTCCAGACATTGACCTTCAGGCCCAGATCGTGGGCTTCCTTCACCAGCTCCGGGGTGACGTTGCGCCAGAAGGGGACCCAGACCTTGCCGCCGGCCGCCTTCACCATCTGTGGGACCGAGGCATAGGCGTCGACATCGTGGCCATTGAGCCAGGGACTGGCGCCGGGCTGGCCGCGCTGCATGTTCTCGTTGGGCGAACTGGCCTCGAAGGTGATCAGGCCGGTGGCGATATCGGGTGCCAGTTTCGAGACCGCCGCGGTCGTCGCCCAGTTGAAGGAAATCACTGTGCTGCGGCCGGCGATTTCGGCATCCCGGATCGCCCTGACCGTCGCTTCGGCATACTGCTCCGCGGTCGCCGACAGTTCCGGCATGCGCGGATCGAGCTTGATCTCAATGTTGAAGCGCATCCGGTCACCGGCTCCGGATTTACGCACCAGCGCCATGAACTCGTCGAAGGTCGGCATGCGCGTCCCGTCGACCGGTTTCTGCTCGGGATAGGTCTGCCCGTATTTGGATTTCGGATTCAGCCGGCCGACATCGTAGCGGCGCGTCTCGTCCAGGGTCATCTGCAGGATCACCGGGCCGGGATCGCTGACCCAGTTCCCGTCGGGACCGCGGGCGATATAGGATTTCAGTACCGGATCATGGGCGATGATGAGGTGACCGTCCTTCGTCATCTGCAGGTCGATCTCGAGATTGTCGACGCCGTGGGTCAGCGCGATGGCGAAAGCCGGCAGGGTATTCTCCGGCGCCAGGCCGCGGGCGCCACGATGGCCCTGGATCTCGATGGCGGATGCCGTGCCGGCGGCGAGGACAAGAGAGGCGGCGACTACGAGGCGTTTCACTGTTTTCTCTTTCTGCTGCGGTGCTTGGCCCAACTCGGACGGTTGGTCGGCTTTTTGGGCACGACGCGACCCTTGTGGCCAAGTGCTCTGCGTGGCGCGGCATCCGCGCTGCCGACGATCTCGAACCGCATGCCACCCGTGACGGGTGTTGCTTCCTCCAGCCGCACCGTCACGCCGTCGCCGAGACGGTAGCGCCTGCGCGTGCGCCGGCCGACCAGGGCACGATGCGCTTCGTCATGGGCGTAGAAATCGTCCGACAGCGTGGAGATCGGCACGAATCCATCGGCGCCGGTTTCGTCCAGCTCGACGAACAGGCCGAACCGTGTCACGCCGGTGATGCGGCCGCTGAAGGTGGCCCCGACATGCTCCATCATGAAGGCAGCGACGAAGCGGTCCATGGCGTCGCGCTCCGCCTGCATCGAGCGGCGCTCGGTCAGCGAGATATGTTCGGCGATCTGCTCGAACTGCTCGACATCCTCCTGCGGCAGGCCGTCATCACCCAGCCTGCATCCGCTGATCAGTGCGCGATGCACCAGCACATCGGCATAGCGACGGATCGGCGAGGTGAAATGGGCGTAGCGCGGGAGGTTCAGCCCGAAATGTCCCTGGTTGTCGGGTGAGTAATAGGCCTGCATCTGGGTGCGCAGGACGACTTCGTTCACCAGCCGCTCATGCTCGCTGCCGCGCACGGCCTCCAGCACGGCGTTGAAATGCATCGGCCGCAGACCCTGGCCCTTCGCCAGCCGGTAATCCAGTGTGGCGAGAAATTTCCGCAAGCTGTCGATCTTCTCGTCGGAAGGCTGTTCGTGCACGCGGTACATGCAGGGTTGTCGCCGCTTCTCCAGTTCTTCCGCCGCCGCAACATTGGCCGCGATCATGAAATCCTCGATCACCTGATGGCTGTGCAGATGCTCGCGCGGCTTGATGGCGGCGATATGACCGTCCTTGCCCATGATCACGCGGCGTTCGGTGGCGGTCACGGCCAGGGGCTGGCGGGCGGTGCGGGCCGCATCGAGGGCGGCGTGGCAGGCATAGAGCGGCTTCAGTACCGGCTCGAGAAACTTTTCCGCCGTCCTGTCCGGCATGCCGTCGATGGCGGCCTGAACCTGGCGGTAATTCAGGCCGGCCGCGCAGCGCATCAGGCCGCGGACGAATTTGTGCCGCCTCTTGTTGCCGTCCCTGTCGAACCACAGATGCACGGCGAGGCAGGCGCGGTCCTTGCCTTCCACCAGCGAGCAGAGGTCCGCTGACAGCGCCTCGGGCAGCATGGGTACGACCCGGTCGGGGAAATAGGTCGAGTTGCCGCGCAGGCGCGCATCATGGTCGAGCGCGCTGTTTGGCCGCACGTAATGGGCGACATCGGCGATGGCCACGATGGCATGCCAGCCGCCCTTGTTGTTCGGGTCGTCGTCCGGCTCGGCGAAGACGGCGTCGTCGTGATCCCGGGCATCTTCCGGATCGATGGTGACCAGCGGAATCCCGCGCAGGTCCTCACGTGAGCCGAGGCTGACGGGTTTGGCGTTCTCCGCCTCGCGGATGGCCGCTTCGGTGAAACGCGTCGGAATGCCGAACGTATGGATCGGGATCAGGCTCAGCGCCTTCGGGTCTGTGGCGTTGCCGATGACTTCCGTAATCCTTGCCGGACGGAGGCCGAAGCGGCGGCCGGGCAGGGGCTGCGCCACCACGAACTGCCCGGGCTCGGCGCCGCCGAGATGCTCCGGCGAGATCACGTATTCATGGCGGACCTTCTTGTCGGTCGGCAGCAGGCGCGCTTCGCCATCCCCGGTCACCGACAGCAGTCCGAGCACCGGCTGTTCGTCCTGCTCCAGCTTCTTGATGATGCGGCCGCGATAGCGGTTGCGCCCGGCGCGTTCCAGCCGTGCCAGCACGCGATCGCCAACGCCGACCTCGCTCGTCTCGCGCCGGCTCTTCCGCCTGCCCTCGAAGAGGATGCGCGGCGACTCGCCGCTGCCTTTCCATTCCACGGGGCGACCGACCAGGTCGCCATGGCGGTCCAGTTTCACAAGGTCGACCAGAGTCACCTCGGGCAGCTGGTCTTTCGGCGTGACCTTGCGGCCATGGGTCTGACTGATGTCGCCGGCTGCCTTGAGTTCCCGCAACAGGCCCTTCAGCGCCACGCGATGCTCGGCGCCGACGTTGAAGGCGCGCGCGATTTCCCGCTTGCCGACCTTGCCCGGGTTTTCGGCAATGTAATTCAGGATGTCCTGTCTGGACGGAAGCGCGGCCGGCTGCTTCTTCTTCGCCACGGTTACGCCGCGGCGGCTTTCTTGGCCGCGGCCTTCTTCTTCGGGGCGGCTTTTTTCTTTGCCTTGGCCTTTGGCTTTGCCTTGGGCTGTTCGTCCGTTGCCTCGGCCTTCTTCCTGGCCGCCTTCGGCGCCGCAGCCTTCTTCGCAACCTTCCGGCCTTTGCCTTTGCCCGATCCGGCCCGCGCGGCAATGGCGTTGATCGCCTGCTCCAGGGTCACGTCGTCCAGCTCGATACCGCGCGGCAGGGGCGCGTTGGTGCCGTTATGCTTCAGGTAGGGACCGTAGCGGCCCTCGATGACGTTGATCGGCTCGCCGTCATCGGGGTGTTTGCCGACTTCGCGCAGCACCTTCAGCTCGGCGCGCTGGCGCGGGCCTTTGCGGCGGCTGTCCGCCTCGGCGATCTTCTCGACGGCATGGTTGATGCCGATCTCGATCGCCTCCATGGGATCTTTCAGTTTCGTGTAGGCGCCGTCATGCAGCAGGTAGGGGCCGAAACGGCCGAGGCCGGCGACGATCTCCTTGCCCGTATCCGGATGCAGGCCGACGACGCGCGGCAGCGACAGCAGCTTCAGCGCCAGCTCAAGCGTGACATCCTCGACCGTGACGCCGCGCGGCAGCGAGGCGCGACGCGGCTTCTCCTTGCCCTCGGGCTCGCCGAGCTGGACGTAGGGGCCGAAGGGACCCTGGCGCAGCGTGACCATCTGTCCGGTGGCGGGATCCGTACCGATCTCCTGCGGACCGGAAATGGCGATATCGCCATGGCCGCCACCGGCACTCAGGGGGCGAGTATAGCTGCAGTCGGGATAATCCGAGCAGCCGATGAAGGCGCCGGTGCGGCCGGCCTTGATCGCCAGCTGGCCCTTGTTGCAGGCCGGGCAGAGGCGGGCGGGCTTGCCGTCCTCGCGCGGCGGGAAGAAGTGGTTCTCGAGCAGCGCGTTGATGGCGTCCAGCACCTCGCCGCGGCGGCCCATCTTCTCGTCGATGCGGGCAACGGCGTCCTTCACCGACAGCAGGTCGGAGGAGCCGAGGCTGAAGTCCTGCCAGAAATCCTGCAGCACCTGCTTCCAGTCGAGCTTGTGCTCGGCGATTTCGTCGAGCTTCTCTTCCAGCGCGGCCGTGAAGCCGTAGGCGAAATACTGTTCGAAGAAGCAGACCAGGAAGGCATAGGCGAGCCAGCCGGCGTCTTCCGGCTGGAACCGCTTGTTCTCCAGCTTCACGTAGTTGCGCGCCTTCAGCACCTCGAGGATGGCGGCATAGGTGGACGGCCGGCCGATGCCGAGCTCTTCCAGCTTGCGCACCAGGCTTGCTTCCGAATAGCGCGGCGGCGGCTCCGTGAAATGCTGCTCCGGCGTGATCCTGTCCTTGTTCAGCGGATCGCCGACCTTCAGCTTCGGCAGGCGGTTGTCGCTCTCCTCGTCGCCGGTCTTGTCGTCGATGCCTTCCTCGTAAAGCTTGAGGAAGCCGGGCGAGAGGACGACCGTGCCGGTGGCGCGGAAGGTACCGGTACCGGCCGGATCGGCGATGTCGATGGTGGTGCGCTCCAGCTCGGCCGATTCCATCTGGCTGGCCAGCGCGCGGGTCCAGATCAACTCGTAGAGCTTGAGCTGCGCGTCGTCGAGGTAGCGGGCGACCGCCTTCGGGCGGCGGCGGAAATCGGTCGGGCGGATCGCCTCGTGGGCTTCCTGGGCGTTCTTCTGCTTCGTCTTGTAGACGCGCCAGCTTTCCGGCAGCGCCTCGCGGCCGAAATCCTCGGCGATCACGTCGCGGGCGGCGCGGATGGCCTCGTTCGCCATGCTGACGCCGTCGGTACGCATGTAGCTGATCAGGCCTGTGGTCTCGCCGCCGATATTGACGCCTTCATAAAGGCGCTGGGCGATCTGCATGGTCATCTGCGCCGAGAAGCCGAGCTTGCGGGCGGCTTCCTGCTGCAGGGTCGAAGTGGTGAAGGGCGGCGCGGGGTGACGCTTGGCCGGCTTGATCTGGACGTCAGTGACGGCGTAACGCAGGTCCTGCAGCTTCGCCACGGCGGCCCTCGCGGCGGCCTCGTCGGCGATGTCGAACTTGTCGAGCTTGCGCCCGCCCAGTTCGGCCAGCCGGGCGACGACCTTCTGGCCGGCGCTGTTCAGGAACTCGGCGCCGATGGTCCAGTATTCGCGCGGCCTGAACGCCTCAATTTCGGTTTCGCGCTCGCAGATCAGCCGCAGGGCCACCGACTGCACGCGCCCGGCCGACTTGGCCGAGGGCAGCTTGCGCCAGAGCACGGGGGAGAGGGTGAAGCCGACCAGGTAGTCCAGGGCGCGGCGCGCCTGCTGGGCATTCACCAGATCCATGTCGATGTCGCGCGGCTGCGCCATGGCGTCCAGCACGGCCGACTTGGTGATTTCGTTGAACACCACGCGCTTGACCGTCTTGCCCTTGATGGCCTTGCGGTTGTTCAGGGCCTCGAGCACATGCCAGGAGATGGCCTCACCCTCGCGGTCGGGGTCGGTTGCCAGAATTAAGGTGTCGGCGTCCTTGAGGGCCCCGGCGATGGCCCGGACCGATTCCGAACCGCGCCCGGACATCTCGTAGTGCATCCGGAAGTCCTTGTCGGGCTCCACCGAACCGTCCTTGGCCGGCAGGTCGCGCACATGGCCGAAGGAGGCCAGCACCTTGTGGCCCGGACCGAGATATTTCTCGATGGTCTTGGCCTTCGCCGGGCTTTCGACGACAACAACTTTCATACGGGGCGGTTTTCCAACAAAAATTGCGAAAAAATCCAGCGGCGACGCTGCCGACGCGGCGGGGCGAACATGGGCGTTTCATGCCCCCTTGTCAAATCCGGGGGGAATGATCTCACCTAAAAGTGGCTGATTTCCGGGGAAAATCCCGTCTCAGGAAAGCCGGTCTTCCGGCGCCGGCTCCAGCGGGAAGGCTGCGACCAGAAGCATGCGGACCTCGTCGCCGCCGGCGGTCAGGGGCAAGGACAGCCGCTCCCAGCTGCGCTCCACCTGCCAGGAGGAGCGGCGGTCGCGTGAGGTGTAATCGAAGGTTGCCGTATAGCGCCGCGACATCGGCATGCGGCTGTGGATCACCGCGTCGTATTCAGTCCGCAGCAGCTCGGCCTGCTGCGGCGGCAGTTCGGAGACCCGCTTGCCCGTCATGTCGACCTTGAACTGGTTGACGAAGGTCGAGCCGTAGAGCCGGTAGACATAGTCGCCGTCGTCGCGGCGCTCGACCAGCATCAGGTTGCCCAGCCAGGGTTTCATTTCGATCGGGTCGATGTCGGCCCGGTCGGGCATGGACCGGCCCTGCCGCTTGGACGCCCAGTAGGCATAGAGCGCCTGCAGCGTCTCCAGCGTCAGTTGTGGCGTTCCTTCCAGCATCCGGCCCATTTGCGCGCGATCACTCCCGACGATTAATCCGGATGCGTCTCAACATCCGGTGTGTTTCGCCACACATTAACGCAAAATAAAGGAATTGTCAGCGCCGGGTATTGAACAAAGCTGTGACTGCTTACGACGCCGCGGAATAGCTGACCAGAGCTTCATGCCGGACGGGGAAATTCACCGAATTGGCGATGAAGCACTTGGCATGGGCCTCGGCATGCAGCCGTTCCGCCAGCGCCAGGTCGCCGCCCGCTGCAATGATCACCCGGGGCCGCAGCGTGACGCTCTCGAAATGCCCGCCGCCATCGGCCGTCTCGACCATCACGCCCTGCGCATGGTCGCGGTAATCTTCCACCACGATCTTATTGGTGGCGCACAGATGCAGGTACCACAGCATGTGACAGGCCGAGAGCGAGGCGACCAGCATGTCTTCCGGGTTGTAGCGCGCCGGATCGCCGCGGAAGGCCGGATCGGAGGAGCCGGGAATCTCCGGCTTCGATCCGGCGCGGATGACATGGTCTCGCGAATAGGCCTTGTAACCGGAGGTTCCGGAGCCCTGGTTGCCGGTCCAGATCACCTCGGCTTCGTAGGAATGGGTCCTGGTCATCGCGGTCCTCTCAGCGGCCGACGAAGCAGGCAGGCCGATGCTCGATGAAGGCGGTGATGCCTTCGCGGATATCCTCGGTCGGTACTGTACGGGCAAACTGGCCTGCTTCAACTGCGAGCCCTTCATCGATGCTCAGATTGATGCCGCGGGTCACGCTGGCGAGGCAGGCGGTGACAGCAACTGCTGGCTTGCGGGCGATCGTCGATGCGAGCTGCCGGGCTGCGGACATCAGCTGGTCGCGGGGCACGACCTGGTTGATCAGCCCGATCTGCTGCGCCTCTGCCGCCGAAATGCTCTCGCCGGTGAGGATCATATGCAGCGCGCGCTTGCGGCCGACCAGTCTCGGCAGACGCTGTGTGCCGCCGAAGGGCGGCGGAAAGCCCAGGTTGATCTCCGGCTTGGCGAAGCGCGCCGTCTCGGCGGCGACGGCAAGAGGGCAAGCCTCGACGACCTCGCAGCCGCCGCCGAAAGCCAGTCCGTTCACGGCCGCGATGACGGGCTTCGGGAAGGCTTCGATGCGCTTGGTCAGGCCCTGGCCGCGGCAGACGAAATCGCGCAGCGCAACATCCACGCCGGCGCGAACGGACGCCGCAAAGCCCTTGATGTCGGCGCCGGCGCTGAAGGCGCGGTCGCCGGCGCCGGTCAGGATCACCGAGCGGATATCCGCCTCGGCCTCGATCAGGTCGAGATACTGCATCAGCGCGTCGATAGTGGGATAGTCCAGAGCATTGAGCTGGTGCGGCCGGTTCAGGGTGATGGTGGCAATCCCGTCCTCGACCTGCAGGAGCGGGCGTTCGTTCCGGTTGTCCGTATCAAGCATGCTGTCCTCCGTGTCGGGTGTGCGGACAGGCTGTCTCCGGGGGCGGTAACTGCGCAAACGACTAATTCTCACCGGGCGGTGAATTCGTTTCACCCGGATGTGGAGCGGCCGGAATTTCTGCTAGCTTCTGCCTCCATGCGCTACCGTCTGCCGCCCCTCAACTCCCTCCGCCTCTTCGAAGCCGCCGCACGCCTGCTGAGTTTCAAGGCCGCGGCGAATGAACTCCTGCTGACGCCCAGCGCGGTGAGCCATGGCATCCAGTCGCTCGAGGACTGGCTCGGCACGACGCTGTTCGAGCGGACCTCGCGCGGCCTGGTCCTCACACCCACGGGGCAGGCGTATTTCCCCGTGGTGCGCGATGCGCTGGCCGCACTGGCATCGGCGAGCGAGCGGGCATCCGCGCGCCGCGGGAACCGCAGGCTCGCGATCTCGACCGCACCGACATTCGCCGCACGCTGGCTGCTGCCACGGCTGCCGCGTTTCCGCGAGCGCCATCCGGATATCGACGTCATGATCGATACCGCGCAGGAGAGGATCGATCTGTCCGGCACGGCGGCCGATCTCGCCATCCGGATGGGCCGTGGCGACTGGGACGGCCTGACGGCCGACCGGCTGTTTCCGGAAGAACTCGTGCCTGTCTGCGCCCCGGCGCTCGCAGCCCGGCTGCGCAAGGCAGGCACGATCGATGATGTCATGCTGATCCATGTTACCACGGTCAGCGAAGACTGGGCCTACTGGGCGCAGGCCGCCGGCCGCGCAATTCCGGCAGCCGCGCGCGGCCTGCGTTTCGACACCATCCAGATGGCTTTTGATGCGGCCTGCCAGGGGCTTGGCGTCGCCATCGGCCGCCGGCCGCTGGTCAATCCCGATATCGAGGCTGGACGGCTGGAAGAGATCTGGCCGCCGGCGGTGACCAGCACTGTTGGCTACTGGCTGGTCTGCGCGCCGGCGAGAGCGGATGAATCCGCCATAGCCGCCTTCCGCCAATGGATGGCGGAGGAGGCCGCTGCTCCGGCACAATGCCCGCGGACGACATGCAGGGGGAGGAAGCGATGACCGGCAAAACGGCACTGATCACAGGAGCGGCCCGCGGGATCGGGCTCGCGGCGGCGCGGAAGTTTCTTGCCGAAGGCTGGCGCGTGGCGATGCTCGACGTCCTGAGCGACACGCTGCTGGAAGCCGTGAGGGAACTGGACAGGCCGGATGCCACGCTGGCGCTGGAGGCTGATGTTTCCGATCCGGCTGCCGTGCAGGCAGCGGTTCAGAAGGCCCATGCCCGTTTCGGCCGCATCCATGCGCTGGTCAACAATGCCGGCATTGCCATCTTCAAGCCCATTCTTGAGGTGAGCCTGGAAGAATGGCAGCGCGTCATGGCGGTGAACCTGACGGGGCCCTTCCTCATGGTGCAGGCCGTGGCGCCACTGATGCGCGACCAGGGTGGCGGCGCCATTGTCAACATCACCTCGATCTCCGGCCTGCGGGCCTCCACGCTTCGCGTTGCCTATGGCACCAGCAAGGCGGGGCTGGCGCATCTGACCAAGCAGCAGGCGGCCGAACTGGGCGATTATGGCATCCGGGTCAACGCTGTGGCGCCGGGGCCTGTCGATACTGCGATGGCGAAGGCGGTTCATACGCCCGAGATCCGTGCCGACTATCACGACCATATCCCGCTCAACCGCTACGGGCTGGAAAGCGAGCTCGCCAACGCGATCTTCTTCCTGTGCGGCGAGCAGGCCGACTACATCACCGGACAGGTGCTCTGCGTCGATGGCGGGTTCGACTCAACCGGCATCGGGTTGCCGACCCTGCGTGGGCAGCGGCGGAACAGCTGAGCGGATATTGTAAATGGCCATTCCGGAGACGGGGTGCCGAGGCAAGCTCGGCATGACGGTTTCACGCCCGTCCGCAGCATTGCTTGAACTTCTTCCCTGAGCCGCAGGAGCAGGGATCGTTGCGGCCGGGTTTCTTCACCGGCTGCACGCGCGTCTCGCCATCGACATAGACCCAGCGGCCATCCGCTTCGTCGCGGCGGAAGCGCGAACGCTCATGCAGGGCGCCGATCCGGCCCTGCGAACGGAAGCGGGCGATGAATTCCACAATGCCGGTGCTGTCCTCCGCGCCGCCATCCCTGGTGTCGACAATCTCCAGACCCAGCCATTGCGTGTCGCGCATGCCGGCGCTGACCTCGGCCGCATCGAAGCCGGCGCGATGTTCAGCTGCAAGCGTGTGCGCCAGATGCGCTGCGTCGCCGCGCGCATAGGCCGTGTAGCGCGAGCGCATCAGTGCCAGTGCGGTGGGGGCGGGCTGGCCGGCCAGGATCGGGCCGCAGCAATCCCCGAAGGACAGACCGGACTGGCAGGAGCAGGATGTCACAACGCGGGAGGCAACTTACGCTGCCGGTTTCTCGTGATGCTCGGCCGGCCGCGCGAATTGCGGGAAGTTCGGATGCATCACCAGCGGCGTGACGGTCACATCGGTGAAGGTGGGATAGAGTGGCATGGCGCGGATCTGGTTGCCGACCGCTTCCGCGTTAGGCAGGTTCCACAGCACGAAGGTGCCGAGCGCATTGGCGCGGCGCCAGATACCGACCAGCTGGCGTTTCTCGATCATCTCCTCCGAGACGCGCCATTCGGCCTTCACCCAGTCGTTCATTTTGTCGCCGGCGCGCAGATATTCGATCCGCACATCCAGCAGGAACAGGTTGCTGTCGGGCTTCGGCTTCGAATCCGGCTTTTCGTGGAAAGTCGCGCCGCGGGCGAATTGCGGGAAATTCGGATGCGCGATCAGCGGCGTCGCCTCGATCCGGGTGAAATAGGGATAGAGCGGCATGGCGCGCAGCTGGCTCGCCAGCGCTTCGTGGTTCGGCATGTCGAGGATGAACATCGTCCCCATGCTGTTGGCCTTGCGCCAGATGCCGACGAACTGGCCCTGGGCGAGCAGGCGCTCTTCCTCATCCCACTCCGCGCGGACCAGTTGCTGCGCCTTGTCGCCCAGCGTCGTGAAATTGAACGTGACGTCGATCAGGAAGAGCATTTTCTCATTCCCTAATTTGTCGTGCCCGGGCTTGGCCCGGGCATCCACGTTTTTTAATCATACCTGAATGGCCAATGCGAACCCAAGACGTGGATGGCCGGGACAAGCCCGGCCATGACGCTTGGGGGGGCTGGATTGGCGCGGATCACTCCACGACCCGCTTCTTCACGTAGGAGCCGGGTGCATCCTCGATCGGTTTCAGCTTGCCGTCGCCGGGCTTGCGCGCCGGAACCTTGGGGCCCGATTTCTCCGACAGCCACTTGTCCCAGTCGTTCCACCACGAGCCGGGATATTCCTTTGCGCCTTTGATCCAGTCCTCCACGTCGGGCGGATTGGTCTTCGTCTCGTTGAGCCAGTGCTGGTATTTCTTCGCGTTCGGGTGATTGATCACGCCGGCGATATGGCCGGATCCCGCCATGACGAAGCGCACCGGTCCGCCGAACAGTTGCGTCGCCTTGTAGACCGACCTGTACGGCGCGATATGGTCCTCGCGGCTGGCCTGCAGGTAGACCGGGATCTTGATCTTGCCCAGGTCCAGCTTGACGCCTCCGAGCTCCAGCGCGCCCGGCTTCGACAGCAGGTTCTTCTGGTACATATTGCGCAGGTAGAAGCCGTGCATCTTCGCCGGCATGCGCGTGCAGTCGGAATTCCAGTAGAGCAGGTCGAAGGGGAAGGGCTCCTTGCCCAGCAGGTAGTTGTTGACGACGAACGACCAGATCAGGTCGTTGGCGCGCAGCATGTTGAAGGTGGTCGCCATCTCGCCACCGTCGAGATAGCCCTTCTCCTCCATCAGGCTGTCGAGATATTTCAGCGTGTCTTCGTCGGTGAAGACGGTGAGCTCGCCGGCCTCGGAGAAATCCACCTGCGCCGCGAAGAAGGTCACGGCCTTGATGCGGTTGTCCTTCTGCGCCGCCATGCGGGCCAGCGTCGCCGCCATCAGGGTGCCGCCGATGCAGTAGCCGATCGCCGTGACCTCGTCCTCGCCGGTCGCCTGCTTCACCGCATCGAGGCCGTCGTAGATGCCTTCCTGCATGTAGTCTTCGAAGGTCTTGTCGGCCAGCGTCTCGTCGGGTTGGTTCCATGACACGACGAAGACCGTGTAGCCTTTCTCGGTCATCCATTTGATGAACGAGTTCTCCGGCTTCAGGTCGAGGATGTAGTATTTGTTGATCCAGGGCGGCACGATGTAGAGCGGCCGCTTGTAGACTTCCTTCGTCGCCGGCTCGTACTGGATCAGCTGCATCAGGTCGTTCTGGTAGATGACCTTGCCCGGCGTCACGGCGATGTTGCCGCCGACCGTAAAGGCCTTGTCGTCCACCATCCGGATATTCAGCTTGCCCTTTCCGCGCTCGAGGTCCTCCAGCAGGTTCTGCAGGCCCTTCACGAGGTTTTCGCCCTTGCTCTCCACAGTGGCGCGCAGCACTTCGGGATTGGTCAGCAGGAAGTTGGACGGCGAGAGCGCGTCGATGAACTGGCGGGTATAGAAGTCGACCTTTTTCGCCACCTTCGGATCGACCCCCTCGACATCCTGCACGGTGTTCTGCATCCAGCGGGCCGTCAGCAGATAGGACTGTTTCAGGAAGTCGAAGATCGCGTTTTCCTGCCAGGCGGGATCCTTGAAGCGCTTGTCGCCCTTCTCGGGCTGCACCAGCGGCTGGGTCTCGCGGCCGAGAAAGCGGTCTGCCGTATTGGCCCAGAGCCGGGCGTAGTCCTGCCACAGCTTCACCTGCGCCTCGGCCAGCTTTTCCGGCTCCGACAGCAACTTGCTCATATGGGCCATGAAGGCGCCGCTCAGGTTCAGCGGATCGAAGAGCGCCTGTCCGGGAGCCGTGCCCTGGCGCTTGGCGAATTCGGCGAGCAGTTTCTGGCTCTGTTCGGCGATCGCCGCCCAGTTCTTTGCCCAGGCCTCCGCGTCGCCCGGGGAGGGGCTCTTGGGGGTGCCACTGTCCGGTTGCTTCGCCATCCGACAGTCCTTATTCTCGGGGCCCGTTTCCTTGTGGTCCGAATCCGGTTACTGGCCGGATTTTCTTGCCGCAAAATGAGGTTACGGGATAGGGAATCGCCCTGCAAGGCCGATGGATTCGGGCCGGTTCCGGGGCGGTATTGCGGGTTCCAAGGGGCAGAGAGTTCAGGGGGAAGTTGGTTATGGCAGACAACAGCGCGGCGCGCGCCGGCGGCGCAGGGCGGGTCCATAGGGGCGCCCGGACGACCGCCTTGGCATTGCTGCTGGTTTCCGGCCTGAGCCTGGGCGCCTGTTCCTCGGTCAATCCGCTGAACTGGTTCGACGACGACGAGCCGCTGCCGCCGCCGACGCCGGCGGGCAGCGCCAATACGCCGGCCGCGACCAGCGACCGTTTCCCCAATCTGGGCCGTGTCCCGCCGCGCCCGGTCGAGATCACCAGCGAGGGTGAGCGCCGTAAGGCATTGGATAATCTGGCGGCCGACCGCGAGAACGCCCGCCACACCGACCAGGAACTGCGTGCCCGTCCGGCCGACAGCAACACGCCGCCGCCGGCACCGCGTCCGCCGGTGACCCCGATGCCGGGGCCGTCCGCCGATCCGGGACCGCAGCCGGCGCAAACCCGGCAGCAGCTGACCCCGGCGCCCGCCGCGCCGCAGCCGGTCCAGATGGCGCAGCAATCGGCCAACGGCCAGCCGACGGGTGCCCAGCAGCCCGTGACCCTGCAGCCTCCGGCGCCGACCGCGCCGGCCCAGAACCGGGCGCCGGCCGCCTCGGCCGGTGTCGTGGACACCTATTCGCAGTCGTTGGCGCAATCCTCGGCCAGGACGCTGCCGCCCAACCTCGCGCAGGTCACCATGCAGCCGAGCAGCGCGGCCACAGCTCCCGGTGGCATGGCAGCCGCGGGCCTGCCCGGCGAGCGCACCCTGCTGGCCGTCGTGCGCTTCGGCAACGGCGAAACCAGCCTCGGCAGCGACGACCGCAACCTGATCCGGCGGGTGGCTGAGTATTACAAGGGCGTCGGGAAGGGCAGCATTGCCGTCCTGGGCTTTGCCTCCAGCCGCACCTCCGACATGGAGCCCAGCGCGCATCGCCAGCTGAATTACAGCCTGTCGCAGAAGCGGGCCGAAGCCGTGGCCGCCGAACTGCGCCGCCGCGGCGTGGCCGCCGACCGGATCCGGACCGAGGCGCGGGCCGACGCGGCTCCGGTCTACTACGAGGCCATGCCCCGAGCCGAGGATTATAACCGCCGGGTTGAGATCTACCTCGTAAACTGACGGGATTTCGGCTAGAGAACGGCGGGGGCGCGGGGCTGAAAAGCCGCCGCGCCTTCGCGTAACTGAAGCATAGTTGTTGCCGTACTGGACCAGAGGCTCATGGATACCGAGTTCTACCGCATCAAGCGACTGCCGCCCTACGTGTTCGAGGAAGTGAACCGTATGAAGGCCGCCGCTCGAGCTCGCGGCGAGGACATCATCGATTTCGGCATGGGCAACCCGGACAATCCGACCCCGCCGCATATCGTCGCCAAGCTGGTGGAAGCGGCGCAGAACCCGCGGGCGCACCGCTATTCCTCCAGTCGCGGCGTGCCCGGCCTGCGCAAGGCACTGGCCAATTACTACGGCCGACGCTTCGGCGTGGAGCTCGATCCCGAGCGGGAGGCGATCGTCACCCTGGGCTCCAAGGAAGGTCTGGCCAATCTGGCCATGGCGATCTCGGCGCCGGGCGACACCGTGCTGGTGCCGAACCCGAGCTATCCGATGCATGCCTTCGGCTTCATCATCGCCGGCGCCAATGTGCGGTCGGTGCAGATCGGGCCGGGCATCGACTTCTTCGCCGGGCTGGAGCGCGCTTACCAGCACAGCATCCCGAAGCCGATCGCCCTGATCGTCAGCTTTCCGGCCAATCCCACCGCGATGACGGTCGACCTCGATTTCTACGAGGCGATCGTCGACTACGCGAAGAAGCGCGACATGTGGGTGATCTCCGACCTTGCCTATTCGGAGATCTATTTCGATGGCAATCCGCCGCCCTCGATCCTGCAGGTGAAGGGTGCGAAGGATGTCGCCATCGAATTCACCTCGCTGTCGAAGACCTACAACATGCCGGGCTGGCGCATCGGCTTCGGCGCCGGCAACCCGACCCTGGTCAGCGCGCTGGCGCGGATGAAGTCGTATCTCGATTACGGCGCCTTCACCCCGATCCAGGTGGCGGCGACTGCGGCGCTGAACGGTCCGCAGGACTGCGTCGCCGAGATCCGCGCCATGTACAAGTCGCGCCGCGACGTGCTGGTGAAGGGACTGCAGGCGGCCGGCTGGAACATCCCGATGCCGAATGCCTCGATGTTCTGCTGGGCGCCGATCCCGGAGCGCTACGCGCATCTGGGCTCGGTGGAATTCGCCAAGCTGCTGCTGCGCGAGGCCGAGGTAGCCGTCGCGCCGGGCATCGGCTTCGGCGAGCACGGCGACAATTTCGTGCGCCTCGCTTTCGTCGAGAACGAGCACCGCACCCGCCAGGCGGTGAAGAACATCAAGCGGCTGCTCTCGTCGCCCTCCAACCTGCCCGCAGAGGGCGTGAAGGCTGCGGCGAATGGTTAAGGCCGTCGTGAATTCGCCCGCGCCGCTGAAAGTCGGCATCGCGGGCCTGGGCGTGGTCGGCGCGGGCGTCGTGCGCCTGCTGGATCAGCATGCCGGTACGCTGGCCGCGCGGGCCGGCCGGCCGATCAAGGTGGTGGCGGTCTCGGCGCGCGACCGGCGCAAGAAGCGCGACATGCCGAAGGGCAGCTGGCGCTGGTACGGCGATGCGGCCGATCTCGCCGGTGATCCGGATGTCGATGTCGTCGTCGAACTGATCGGCGGCGCCGACGGCAAGGCGCGCGCGCTGGTCGAGGCCGCGCTCAGGGCCGGCAAGGGCGTGGTCACGGCTAACAAGGCGATGCTGGCCGTGCATGGTGCGAAGATCGCAGCCCTGGCCGAAGCCCATGACGCGCCGCTCGCTTTCGAGGCGGCGGTCGCCGGCGGCATCCCGATCGTGAAGGCGCTGCGCGAGGGCCTGATCGGCAACCGCATCGACCAGATCACCGGCATCCTCAACGGCACCTGCAACTATATCCTCACCGAAATGCGCAACACCGGGCGCGATTTCGGCGAGGTGCTGAAGGAAGCGCAGCAGCTCGGTTATGCCGAGGCCGATCCCAGCTTCGACATCGACGGCGTCGATGCCGCACACAAGCTGGCGGTGCTGACCTCGCTCGCCTTCAACACCAGGGTCGATTTCAGGGCCGTGCATGTCGAGGGCATCCGCCATGTCTCGGCGGTCGACATCGCCTTTGCCCGCGAATTCGGCTACCGCATCAAGCTGCTGGCGATTGCACGCCGCACGCCGCGCGGGATCGAGCAGCGCGTACATCCCTGCATGGTGCCGGCCGATACGCCGATCGCCCATGTCGATGGCGTGTTCAATGCGGTTTCCGCCGTCGGCGATTACGTCGGCCGCGTGATGTTCGAAGGCCGCGGCGCCGGCAGCAATCCCACCGCCTCGGCCGTGGTTGCCGATCTCGCCGATCTGGCGGCCGGCCGCCGTGCGCCGGCCTTCGGCGTGCCTGCCGTGAAGCTGCAGCCGCTCAAGGCGGCCGCCATGGCCGACTATATCGGCCGCTACTACATCCGGCTGATCGTGCGCGACCAGCCCGGCGTGCTGGCCGATGTCTCGGCTGTGCTGCGCGACCATAAGATCTCGATCGAAAGCCTGGTGCAGCGCGGCCGCTCGGAAGCCGAGAACCAGCCTGTCGCCGTCGTCTTCATCACCCATGAAGCGCGCGAGGCGGACATGGCGCGGGCGCTCAAGCGCATCGCGAAGCTGCGCCCCGTGCTGCAGCCGCCGGCGCCGATCCGGATTGAGACGCCCTGAGCGGAGCGGAAGATGGCGGCACGGAAAGCGGCAGCGAAGAGCAGGGAAGCGGCACAGACTCCGGCAGCGGCAACCATGGCGGTCGAGCGCAACCTGACGCTCGAGGCCGTGCGCGTGACCGAGGCTGCGGCGATTGCGGCGGCCCGTCTGGTCGGTCTGGGTGACGAGATGGCGGCCGATCAGGCCGCGGTCGACGCCATGCGCAACGCGCTCAATACGCTCAACATCGACGGCACTATCGTGATCGGCGAGGGCGAGCGCGACGAGGCGCCGATGCTCTATATCGGCGAGAAGGTCGGCACCGGGAAGGGTCCGCGGATCGACATTGCGCTGGATCCGCTGGAAGGCACCTCGATCACCGCCAAGGGCGGCAGCAACGCGCTCTGCGTCATCGCCTTCGCCAATTCCGGCTGCTTCCTTAACGCGCCCGACATCTACATGGAGAAGATCGCGGTCGGCGGCGGCCTGCCCGAAGGCGTGGTCGATCTCGACTACACGCCGGCGGAGAATCTCAGCCGTCTGGCCGAGGCCAAGGGCGTGAAGGTCGCCGACCTGACCGTCTGCATCCTTGACCGGCCGCGCCATGCCGAACTGATCAGCCAGGTGCGCGCCACGGGCGCCCGCATCACCCTGATCGCCGACGGCGACGTTGCCGGCATCATCGAAACCACCGATCCCGCCACCGGCATCGATATCTACATGGGCTCGGGCGGCGCGCCGGAAGGCGTGCTGGCCGCGGCGGCCCTGCGCTGCATCGGCGGCCAGATGCAGGGGCGGCTGCTGTTCCGCAACGAGGACGAGCGCAGCCGCGCGCGCCGGCTTGGCATCGAGAAGCTCGACCGGAAATACGCTCTGGCCGATCTCGCCTCTGGCGATGTCGTCTTTGCCGCCACCGGCGTCACCGACGGTTCGATGCTGGCGGGTGTGAAGCGCCTGCCGGGCGGCGGCGTGAAGGTCAGTTCCATCGTGATGCGGTCGCAGACCGGCACCATCCGCCGCATCGAGGCGGTGGTCCGCCCGCCTGCGGTCTGAGGGCGCCGCGATGGGCGCCATCGATCCCGCACCGGCTTTCCTGAACGTCACGCGCTCCGTGCTGGGTCGCCGCTGGCGCCTGCGCAGCCTCGACGATCGCATGGCGCTGGCGCTCGCGCAGCAGGCCGGGCTGCCCGAAATCCTCGGCCGCGTGCTGGCCGGTCGCGGCATCACCATCGAGGAGCTGGAGGATCACCTCAATCCCTCGCTGCGTCGCCTGCTGCCCGATCCATCGCGCTTTCGCGACATGGATGCTGCCGCCGAACGCCTGGCCGATGCCATCATCCGCGGCGAGAAGGTCGCAGTCTTCGGCGACTACGATGTGGACGGCGCTACCTCCAGCGCGCTGCTGACGCGTTTCTTCGCCGCCATCGGGCAGACGTTACGCGTCTACATTCCCGATCGCCTGAAGGAGGGCTACGGCCCCAATGCGCCGGCGCTCCGCAGACTCGCGGCCGAAGGCGTGAAGGTCGTCATCACGGTCGATTGCGGCACGCTCGCCTTCGCGCCGCTGGAAGATGCCGCCGCGCAGGGCATCGAGGTGATCGTGATCGATCACCATCTGGCCGAGCCGGAACTGCCCCGGGCCATCGCTGTCGTCAACCCGAACCGTCTCGACGAGATACCCGGCTTCGGCCAGCTGGCGGCCGTCGGCGTCGCTTTCCTGTTCGTCGTCGCGGTAAACCGCCGCCTGCGCGCGCAGGGTTTCTACAGCAGGGACACGCGGCCGGAGCCGGATCTGCTGCGCTGGCTCGATCTCGTGGCGCTCGGCACGGTCTGCGACGTGGTGCCGCTGTCGGGCCTCAACCGCGCGCTGGTGACCCAGGGCCTCAAGGTTCTGCGCGCGCGGCAGAATCCGGGACTGGCGGCGCTGGCCGATGTTGCCGGCATCGCCGAGCCGCCGACCGCCTATCATCTCGGCTTCCTGCTCGGCCCGCGCGTCAATGCGGGCGGGCGCGTCGGCCAGGCCGATCTCGGCGCGCGGCTGCTCTCCACCGATGATCCGCGCGAGGCGCAGGCCATCGCGCAGCAGCTCAACCAGTACAACCGCGAGCGGCAGGAGATCGAGGCCGCGGTGCTGGACGAGGCGATGAAGGAACTCGGTACGGTGCCCGATGATGCCGCGCTGGCTCTGGTCGCCCGGCAGGGCTGGCATCCCGGCGTGATCGGCATCGTGGCCGCCCGTATCCGCGAGGCGGCGGGGCGGCCCAGCTTCGTCATCGCGCTGGACGGGAACGGCATCGGCAAGGGCTCCGGCCGCTCGATCCCCGGCGTCGATCTCGGCGCGGCGGTGGTGGCTGCCGGACAGGCCGGCCTGCTGGTCAATGGCGGCGGCCATGCCATGGCTGCGGGGCTGACGGTGGAAGCAGCGAAACTGAACGATCTTAAGGCCTTCCTCAACGAGCGCCTGAAGCCGGCGGTGATCAAGGCCGGCGCCTCGGCCAGCCTGGGCTTCGACGGCGCGCTTGGCATCGGCGGCTGCAACACCGATCTCTGCGACCGCCTGGAGCAGCTCGGTCCCTATGGTTCGGGTAATCCCGAACCGCGTTTCGCGCTCACCGCTGCCCGCGTCATTCAGGCCGATGTGGTGGGCGAGAAGCATGTGCGCTGTCTCGTGGCGTCCGGCGACGGGCAGGGGCCGCGCCTGCGTGCCATGGCTTTTCGCAGCATCGAGGGCGAGCTCGGTCCGGCCCTGCTGCAGGCGCGCCAGACCGGTGCCGTGCTGCATCTCGGCGGCCATCTGCGCGCCGATCACTGGCGCGGCGAGAAGCGTGTGCAATTCGTGGTCGAGGACGCGGCGCAGCCCAGCGGCGGGTGATCGCTTCAGCCTCATGATGTCATGGTCGGGCCAAGCCCTGGCATGACTTTGAGTTAACAGGCGAATGTTGTGTTGAGCCGGCCTGCGGCGCTTGATTTGTTGGGGGGAAACCTATACACAGCCTCCGCCGCGCCGGCCCGCTGCCGACGCCGCCAGGCCGACCCCTTCGTCTAGAGGCCTAGGACACCACCCTTTCACGGTGGGAACACGGGTTCGAATCCCGTAGGGGTCGCCACTTCCGAACGGCTCTCCCGCACAGATCTGACGAGATCGCCCGTGACGAGATCATGGCCGACTCCATCGCCTGCGCGCACTGTCATGCGGGAAAACGCGTCAGGTCTGTCTCGACGCTTCGGTTT
>NZ_DATGQG010000148.1:0-6360 GCF_035304305.1 Ferrovibrio sp. | reverse complement strand
GCGGCTGCCGTCACCGAGAATGCGCTGAACCACCTGAAATTCATGGCCGAGCGGCTCTCGACGCCCCGGCGGAACTACGAGATCACCGGCTTCGACAACAAGCTGAACGCGCAGGAAAGCATCATCCAGGCGCAGAAGGCGATCGATGCCGGCATCCGCATCATCGTCGCCGGCAATTCCTCGGCCGCCGCCGGCGCGCTGAACGAGTTCATTACCAAGCATAACGAGCGCGCACCGGAGCGCAGCGCGCTGTTCCTCAACATCTCGGCGATCGATCCGGCGCTGACCAACGAGAAATGCCAGCCGGCGCATTTCCGCTTCGACGCCCATGCCGACATGAAGATGCTGGCGCTGGCGAAGTTCATCGGCACGCAGCAGCAGATTCGCAGACTGTATCTGATCAACCAGGATTACTCCTTCGGCCAGGCGGTGCGCGCCGCCGCACTGAAGATGATCAGGGCCGAGCGGCCGGATATCGAGATCGTCGGCGACGAGCTGCATCCGCTGGCCAAGATCACCGACTTCTCGCCTTACGTGGCGAAGATCCGTGCCAGCGGCGCCGACGCCGTGGTCACCGGCAACTGGGGCACCGATCTCGCGCTGCTGCTGAAGGCCGCGGCCGAAGCGAGCCTGCAGGCCGGCTGGTACACCTACTACGCCAGCGGCATAGGCAGTCCGACGGCGGTGCGCCAGACCGGGCTGGCCCATCGCGTCTTCGGCGTGATGGAAGGCCATTCCAACATGACGATGAGCGACAGCCTGGACGCGGATTACCGGTCCCGCTTCGGCGGCAGCTTCAACGTGCCGCGCGCGCGGCTGCTGATGGAGATGCTGGACGATGCGGTGACGAAGGCCGGCAGCGCCGAGCCGCAGGCGATCGCCGCCGCCCTGAAGGGCGCGTCGCGACCGACCATGTATGGCGGCATCGCCACGCTGCGGGCGCAGGATCACCAGGTGCTGCAGGACCTCGTCATCGCCTCCTTCGGCCCGCTGGAAGGCGACATGCGCTTCGACGAGGAGAAGACCGGCTGGGGCTGGAAAACCGCCGGCATCGTGAAGGCCGCCGATACCGCGCTGCCGAGCACCTGCCGGATGTGACTGCCGCCCGTGGTCTGATTCGTAGATGGCCGGGTCAGGCCCGGCCATGACATGACACACTTTGTATGTGGTCAGTCAGCTCGGGCCGTGACGAGGTCGACGGGCTGGTCGAGGTCGAGGCCGGCTTTCTCGAAGCCCTTGCGCCAGTCGACGAGATGGCGCCGCGTCCAGGTCCGCGCCATATCCTTGTCGCGGCGGCGCAGCGACTCCACCAGCATGCGGTGCGCCTCGATCAGCCTGTCGGGACCGTAGGGCGTGCCGCCCAGCGCCGCCTGGGTGCTGGGATGGATCAGCATGTTGGAGGGCTCGCGCGCGAGTTCCAGCACACGGTTGCGGCCGGCCTTCTCGAGCATGATGTGGAATTCGCTGTCCAGCGCCGCGATGGTGGCGATGTCGTCGCGTGCCGCCTCGGTGGCGCGGATATTGGCATCCAGCCTGTCGATCTCTTCCTGGGTGACGCGCTCCACGGCAAGTTCGATCGAGGCAATGCTGAGCACCATGGTCGCCTCGAACAGTTCACGGAAGGTGACCTCGTGCAGGACCAGCGCGCGGGTGGCGCGGGTGGCGAGCCGGTCGTAATGCGGCAGACCGACCGAAAGCCGGCGGCTGGAATCGCGCTGCACCAGGCCGCCATGCTCGAGCAGGCGGATGCCTTCGCGCACGGTGGAGCGGTTCACGCCGAATTGACGCACCAACTCGGCCTCGGTGCCGATCGGATCGCCGGGCTTCAGTCGGCCCGAGAGAATCTCGCGCTCGATCGCCTCGGCCACCATCTGGTAGGCCGGCATCGGCGTGATTCGCGAAAACTTCTCAACCACTTCAGACATTTAGTCCCCCTCGGCGGGATCTGACCGGCGCCGCGCGCGATTCATTCCGTTGTCATCTACTGCAATTCAGTCGCGGCTCCCAGTCAGCGCAAGGTATCATTGACTCGCGTCCGATTGTCCGACAATCATATACGCCAAGAAAAAGACAAAGAAAGCGCTGCGATAGCAGCGCAGACAGGGAGAGACTCGATGAGGGCGTTCGCTGCAGCGCTTGCGCTGGTCTGTGTCTTCTTGGTTCCCTTCACGACGGGCGCGGCGGAACTGCCGCGCACCAGGCCGGAAGAGGTCGGTCTCTCGTCGGAGCGGCTCGGCCGTATCGAGGCGCGCATCCGCGCCGATGTTGAGAAGCAGGTCATTCCCGGCGCCGTGCTGCTGGTCGCCCGCCAGGGCAAGATCGCCTATTTCGAGGCGATCGGCCTGCAGGACCCGGTGTCGAAGACGCCGATGCAGCGCGACAGCATCTTCCGCATCTATTCCATGACCAAGCCGATCACCTCGGTGGCGGCGATGATGCTGATCGAGGAAGGCCGCGCCACCCTGGCCGACCCGGCGGCGAAATACATGCCGGCGCTGGCCAAGCTGTCGGTCGGCGTGGAGAAGCCGGACGGTAACGGCAAGACCACGCTGGAACTGGTGCCGGCGAAGCGGCCGATCAGCCTGCACGACCTGATGCGCCATTCCTCGGGCCTGACCTACGGCTTCTTCGGTGAGGGCGCGGTCAAGCAGCTCTACCGCGAAAACCTGCAGAGCGGCGACTACACCAACGAGGAATTCGTCGAGCTGATCGCCAAGCAGCCGCTGGTCTACCAGCCCGGCACCGTATGGGATTACAGCTATTCCACCGACGTGCTCGGCCGCGCGGTGGAGGTGATCGCCGGCCAGAAGCTGTCGGAGGTGTTCCGCACGCGGCTGTTCGAGCCGCTCGGCATGAAGGACACCGCCTTCTACGTCACCGATCCGGACCGGCAGAAACGCATCGCCGAAGCCTTCGAGAACGACCGCAGCCTGGGCGGCGGCGTGATGTTCTTCGACCCGCGCACGCCCGGCAAATGGGAATCCGGCGGCGGCGGCCTGACCGGCACGGCGATGGATTACGCCCGCTTCCTGCAGATGCTGCTGAACGGCGGCGAGCTTGACGGCAAGCGCTATCTGAGCCCGCGCACGGTCGCCTACATGACGGCAGACCATATGGGCGACGGCGTGAAGCCCGGTCCCTATTACCTGCCCGGCCCCGGCTATGGTTTCGGCCTCGGCTTCGGCGTGCGGCTCAGCGACGGCGTTGCGCCGCTGCCCGGCAACGAGGGCGACTATTACTGGGGCGGCGCCGGCGGCACCTATTTCTGGGTCGACCCGGAAGAGGAGATGTTCGTGGTCTTCATGATGCAGTCGCCGAAGCAGCGCGTGCCCTACAGGGCGCTGCTCCGCGACATGATCTATGCGGCCATCGTGGACTGAAAACGGGGCCTTCGAAATCAACGGAATTCGCCGCATCAAGCGGCGGATCGGCGGACCGGAAGCCGCCGTAACATAACTGGATGGAGGAAATGATGCCGACTCGTCTCGGTACAGGCATGGCCGTCGCCGCACTCGCGGTCGGTTTCATGGCTGCGCCCGTCATGGCGCAGGTGAAGATTGCATTCATCGATCCGCTGTCCGGCGCCATGGCGCCGATCGGCGAGCACGGGGTGAAGCATTTCCAGTACATGATCGACAAGATCAACGCGGCCGGCGGCGTGAACGGCCAGAAGATGGAGCTGCTGACCTATGACAACAAGCTGTCGCCGCAGGAAACCGTGATCGCGGCCCAGAAGGCGATCGATGCCGGCGCGCGCATCCTGACGCTCGGCAACGGCTCGGGCGCCGCCGCGGCGATGATCGACTTCGTCAACAAGCACAACGACCGCAATCCCGGCAAGGAGGTGGTCTACCTCAACTATGCCGCGGTGGATCCGGCCTTCACCAACGACAAATGCAGCTACTGGCATTTCCGCTGGGATGCCCACAGCGACATCAAGATGCAGGCGCTGACCAGCTACATCAAGGACAAGCCGAACATCAAGAAGATCTACCTGATCAACCAGGACTATTCGTTCGGCCAGGCCGTGCGGAAGGCGGCCAACGAGATGCTGAAGGCGAAGCGGCCCGACATCCAGATCGTCGGCGACGAGCTGCATCCGCTGGCCAAGATCACCGACTTCTCGCCCTATGTCGCCAAGATCAAGGCGAGCGGCGCCGACACGGTGATCACCGGCAACTGGGGCAGCGACATGGCGCTGCTGCTCAAGGCGGCCGCCGATGCCGGCCTGCAGGTCGACTGGTACACCTATTACGGCGGCGGCGCCGGCGGCCCCACCGCGATCAAGCAGACCGGCCTGAAGGACCGGGTGCACCAGATCACCGAAGGCCATGCCAACATCAACACCAAGGACAACTACGCCTGGGAGGAGGATTTCCGCAAGAAATCCGCCGGCCAGGGCTGGTGGTATCCGCGGGTGCGCAACGAGATGCAGATGCTCGCCCGGGCGATGAACGAGGCGAAGTCGAACGACCCGAAGGTCTTCGCCGAGAAGCTGCGCGGCATGCGCCACAAGGACATCTACGGCGCCGAGGCCTATATGCGGGCTGAGGACCACCAGTTCTTCCAGGACATGTACATCTCGGTGCTGACCCCGGTCAGCGGCGACATGAAGTTCGACGAGGAAGGCACCGGCTGGGGCTGGAAGACGACGGCGAAGATCCCGATGGCGGATACCGACGTCGCCACCACCTGCAAGATGGCGAAGCCGAGCTGACGGGCTGAGCCGATGAGACGCGGCCCCGGATACACCTGACTGGAATCCGGGGCCGTTTCATGTCTGAGTACCGCCGAGTATTTTTGAAACGGGGGCCCGCTTGCTCGAACTGGTGATCTTCTCGACGCTGAACGGCGTGCTGTACGGCATGCTGCTCTTCCTGCTGGCAAGCGGACTCACGCTGATCTTCTCGATGATGGGCGTGCTGAACTTCGCCCATGCCAGCTTCTACATGCTGGGCGCCTATTTCGGCTTCCAGATCAGCCAGTGGATGAATTTCTGGGTCGCTTTGATCGTGGCGCCGGTGCTGGTCGGGCTGATCGGTGCCGCGGTGGAACGCTACGGCCTGCGCCAGGTCCACAAATGGGGCCATGTCGCCGAGCTGCTCTTCACCTTCGGCCTCGCCTTCGTGATCGAGGAACTGGTACAGATGATCTGGGGCAAGCTGCCGGTGGACTACCGGGTCCCGCCGGCGCTGGATTTCTCGGCCTTTACCCTGTTCGAGACCACCTACCCGGCCTTCCGCATGTTCATGCTGCTGATCTCGGTGGCGATCTTCATCGTGCTGCTGCTGGTGCTGACGCGCTCGCGCATCGGCCTGATCATCCAGGCGGCGCTGACCCATCCCAACATGGTGGCCATGCTGGGCCACAACGTTCCGAAGGTCTTCATGATGGTCTTCGGTTTCGGCTCCGGCCTGGCGGCAATCGCCGGCGTGATCGCCGGGCCGGCGCTGGTGACCCAGCCGAGCATGGCGCTGACCCTCGGGCCGATCCTCTTCGTGGTGGTCGTGTTCGGCGGCATGGGCTCGCTGTCCGGCGCCTTCATCGCCTCGCTGCTGATCGGCCTGATCCAGACCTTCGCCATCGCGATCAACTACTCGCTCGGCGACTTCCTGGCGAATTTCGGCATCACCCGTCCGATCGACGGCATCCTGAACGATCTCTGGCAGGTCACCGTGGCGCAGGTCGGTCCGGTGGTTCCCTACCTGATGCTGGTGCTGATCCTGATTTTCCGGCCGACGGGCCTGATGGGCACGCGGGAGACCTGAGCGATGAGCGTCAATGCCATTCCCGCCACCCGGTCGCAGCCGCTCGACCTGCTGAAGCGCTACGGCATCTGGATCCTGGCCGCCGTCATCATGCTGGTGCTGCCGAAGATCTTCACCTCCGGCGCCGCGCTGACGACCATGTGCCTGATGGGCATCATGATTGTCTTCTCGCTCAGCTACAACATGCTGCTGGGCCAGACCGGCATGCTCAGCTTCGGCCATGCCGTCTATTACGGCCTCGGCGGCTTCCTCACCGTGCATGCGATGAACACCATCGCGGCTGACAAGCTGCCGATCCCGCTGCCGCTTCTGCCGCTGGCCGGCGGCGCCATGGGCCTGCTGTTCGGCGTGATCTTCGGCGCCGTCTCGACCCGGCGCGCAGGCACGGTCTTCGCCATGATCTCGCTCGGGCTGGGCGAGCTGATCGCCTCCCTGTCGCTGATCCTGCGCGGCTTCTTCGGCGGCGAGGAAGGCATCACGGCGAACCGCACCAAGATGCTGACGCTGTGGGGCGTGCGCTTCGGCCCGCAGATCGAGGTCTATTACCTGATCGCCGCCTGGTGCTTCCTCTGCATGGTGCTGATGTTCGCCT
>NZ_DATGQG010000147.1:0-9338 GCF_035304305.1 Ferrovibrio sp. | reverse complement strand
GTTCCGGTCG
Organism: Ferrovibrio sp.; assembly: GCF_035304305.1. GTDB lineage: Bacteria > Pseudomonadota > Alphaproteobacteria > Ferrovibrionales > Ferrovibrionaceae > Ferrovibrio. The sequence goes on along the minus strand of NZ_DATGQG010000147.1, from coordinate 9,328 downwards.
GGGAAATCGATCTGCAGAATACCGGCATCCTTCCTGCCGCCGGTGCCGCTCACCGCCGACGGCCTGCCGCCGCGCTGCTCGGCCCATTGCCGGATGATCTCGTGGTCGGTGGTTGTCTTGGACGATGTCATGAAACTCTCCTTCGGCAATGCCATGGCCGCTTCCCGAAGAGTCCCACGCGCGTGGAAAGTTCCTGAGGCAGATGACGAACGTCAGACGGCAGCTGGATAGATGTGGTTGTCCCAGCGGAGATCCGTTCGGCTGGACAAAGTGGCGGGCGCGCCGCTCCACCGCGTCAGCCGCCCCGTGCCGCTGGACAGGATGAAACCGTTTCCGGTCACCGATCGCGTTGCGCCGCAGACATCCGTCGCGTTGCGCATGGCGTTCACCGTTCCGTTCTCCAGATCGCAGATCAGCACCGTGCTGCCGCGCGGACTGGTAACCGCGAGATAGCGGCCGCTGCGGTCGGTGGCGACGCTGCCGCAATACTGGCTGAGCGCGCCCTGCTGTTCGGCGGGAATCGACAGGAAATGCAGCGGCGCCTCGCTGCCGGGGCCTTCATGCATCGCGACCAGCGGAACCTCGTCCGACTCCGGCCCCTCATACTGCATGCCGATCAGCACCTCGCCTTTGCGGCCGACGGCCATGTGGCGGATGCTGAGCTGGCGCAGTTCCGCGGGCGGCCGGATCAGCCGGGCGACCCTGCCGGTCCGGATATCGACATAGCCCACTGACGGATCCATCTCGGTGAGATTCAGCTTCATCCGCGGCAGGTCGGAGCGCATCAGGATGCCGCCATTGGCGACCGCCAGATGACGGCCATCGGGCAGCAGCAGAACCTCGTGGGGGTCGAGCCCCTCAGTGGGCCACTCATCGATGCGGCGGAAACCCGCATCCGCGGCATAGACGCCCAGAACGCCCTCGCCCGTATCGGCGATGACCTCGGTGGCAAAGAGCCGCCGGCCGTCCGCCGAGAAGGCACCATGGCCGCAGAAATTGCGCCCTTCCGCGGCTTCCAGTGATTTCACCAGCTGTCCCGTGCGCGGATCGAAGACCACCATCCAGAGGCCGGGCCGGCGGGAAAACGCGACCGCCAGATCGCCATTGTGCCGGCAGGCAAAGCCATGACCGCGTCCCGGCAGCGCGAAGCTGTACCGGATCTCGCCGGCATCATCGAAGGCGCCGACGCCGAAGCCGGTCTTCATGGCGCAGGCGCTGAGATACAGCGGCCTCGCAGGGTTGCCGAACGCGGCCGAGGGCAGCAGGAAGCTGCCCGCCAGCAGACCGAGAACAGTACGTCGTGTCGGTTCAGTCGCCATCGAGCGCATTGAATCCCAGCGGAAGATCGAGTGCGGGGGGCAGCTTCTGGACCAGAAGGTTCTTCAGCGCCAGAACCTCGGCGGCCAGCGTCTCCACCGCAGGCCGCAGTGACGGATCGGCGATCGCCTCCTCCAGCGGGGACTTGATCGCATCGGCCGCGGCGATGCTGCGGTCGAAGCCGCGCTGTATCGACTCGTTCAGCCCGGTATCTGGCAGAACAGGTCTGAAGGCCACCTGATACAGATGAAGCGCGGCGGCCAGATTGTGACGGATATGCGAGAGCGACGATTCACTCCGCCAGGCCTCGGCGAGCCGCGGCCGCGCCTGTGCTGCCGATGCGCCAAGCGGCCGGGCCAGCTTGTGGTCGGCAATCAGCTCCACGGCCGTGTAGAGACTCTTGAACAGGTCGAGGCTCATGTCCTGACCGTCGGCCGGCACGTGCGTCCATTCATCGGCGGTTTCGCGGGCGATGGTCTCCAGATTGGCGGCAACGGCTTCCGCATAACGGCAGCGGAAGGCGGCTTCGGCATCGCCAGCCGTCAGTTTTGCGGCATCCTCAACGAAGAACAGGCGTTCCAGTACCGGCAGGCCCTGAACGGCGACACTGCCCCTGGCCAGCCGCTCGGGCTGTACCGCCGCAGCATCGCGCTTCGCCAGCAGATCACCCATCTGCCGGGTGATCGTGTTGCGGGAATCCGGCCAGAAGGCGATGCGCTGGCTGCGGAAGAACAGTTCGACCGGGCCGAAACGGACATGCTGGATGTCCTGCCACGCGCCGGCAGCGTCACGGTATGCCTGCTGCAGGGCCGGGAGACCGGCGGCAGCGGGCGCCTTGCAGAAGACTTCCGTGGCGCTGCGCAGCGCGGTGACGGCACTGGCGAAGGCCTGATAGCGCGGCTGCACATGCTGCGTGATCGCGGCTTCGTTCAGCCTGACATAAGCGTCGTCCGGGAGCGCCCTGGCCGGTCCGGCCAGAACGGCCACCCCGAGAACCGCGATCAGCAGCTTTCGCATGACAGCCTCAGAGCGAGTTGATGAAAGCCAGCAGGTCGGCGCGTTCCTGCTTCGACATCGCGACGACCTTCCGCTTAGCCGCCTCGGCCTCGCCGCCATGCCACAGGATGGCTTCCAGCACGCCGCGGGCACGGCCATCATGCAGCAGGAATTCATGGCCGCTGACCGTCTTCGTCAGGCCGACACCCCAGAGCGGCGGCGTGCGCCACTGCCGGCCGTCAGCCAGACCTTCGGGGCGGTGATCGGCGAGACCCTCGCCCATGTCATGCAGAAGCAGGTCGGTATAGGGCCAGATGTGCTGGTTCGACTGTTCCGGGCGATCCGGGTGGCTGCCGGTCGTGAAGCCCGGCACATGGCAGCCGGCGCAGCCGGCATCGGCAAAAATCTGCCGGCCGCGCCGCACGGCAGGGTCATCCATGTTGCGGCGCGCCGGCACCGCGAGATTGCGCGCATAGAAGGTCACCAGATCGAACATCTTGCGCGGCACTTCGACCTGCTCGGTTCCGTCATTGCCGTTCGGCGCGGCAAGGCAGTCCTGCTGCGCCGCCGTGCAGTCGCCGTGCGACACCGGCGCCAGATGGGTCGACAGGCCCATATCGCCGAGGAATGCCCCCGCCGCCTGATCCGCCACCGTGGCCGCCGCCGCCTTCCAGCCGAAGCGGCCGATCGCCACCTTGCCGAGCTCGGCGCTCCAGACGCGGTTCGGCCGGCCGGCAATGCCGTCGCCGTTGCCGTCTTCCGGATCGGCATGGGCGAGGATCGCATCCTCGGGAATGAGCTCGAGCAGGCCGAGGCCGATCATCGGCGAGGCGACGCGGGGCGACAGCATGGTGTCGGGATGCATCGGCCCGTAATTGAGACCGGCCGCCTTGTAGGCCGGGCGGCGCAGGACAACCGTTTCGCCATCGGCAAGCGCAACCGGGAACTCGGTATAGGAAATCTCCATGCGCCCTTCGGCGAGCAGTCCCTGGACGGAGAAATTCTGCAGCTGCGACCCATAGGTCGGCTCGGGGATCACCGGCACCTGCAGGGTTTCCAGCAGGCGCCGGTGACCGGCATCCTGCGGCGGAATGCTGAGACGCAGGAACATCGAGACGGCATCCTCGCCGGCCGCAGGCGGCCGGCCGCGGCCGTCCTTCAGGTGGCAGGACTGGCAGCCGCGCGCATTGAACAGCGGGCCTAATCCGTCCGAGGAAACCGTCGAGCTCGGCGACGACACCCACAATTTACGGAAGATTCCGTCGCCGACCCTGAAATCGAGCTGCCGCTCGAAACGCATGTTGGCGGAGGGATGCGAAAACGCCGAGCTGTTCAGCGGCTTGAACGACGTCGCCTGCCCCCCGGGCCGGGACTCGTCAGCCGGTTCCGACGCCCATGATCCGATGCCGGCGGCGAGGACCGTGGACAGGATCGCGGCTGAAAGCGCTGCAAGCCCGGGTTTCATATCCTAGTTCTTGCCCACCTTGTCCGGCGCATCGAGGCTGTCGGAGCCTTCGAACGTGACCGCGTTCAGCTTCAGGGCGCCGACCACGCGCTCCAGACTGCGGGTCTGCTCGCTGAGCCGGTTGATCGCCGCCTCGACCACCGCGTTGCCCTCGGGATTGTCGGGCCCGATCATCTGGTCATAGGCCTCTTTCGTCTCGGCGCGCTGCTTCAGCACCAGCATCGCCTCGTGCGTGGCCTTCAGCCGGGCGCGCATCTCGACATCAAGTTCGGCGCCGGCCTCGCGGACCAGCTGCGCCAGGCCGGCGCCCTTCACCACGGTGCCGTCGATGCGTCTGTACTCGCCGCCATAGATCGCGAGCATGCCGACGACGTTGTAGTAATGGGAGTTGTGGGTGTTGTCGGAGAAGCAGTCATGCTCCTCCTCGGGATCGTTCAGCAGCAGGCCCAGCTTCATCCGCTCGCCCGCGAGCTCGCCGTAGGACAGGCTGCCCAACCCGGTGACGATCATGCTGATGCCGGTATCCGTCCCGCGCGCGGTGAGCGCCTTGCGGGCATCGCCATCGGGTTTCCACTGCTTCGCCATCCAGGCCAGATCGTCGACCAGCATCTGGGTGGCCGTGGCAAGATACTGCGCGCGGCGATCGCAATTGCCGTTGGTGCAGTTCCGCCTGTCGTAATCGGTCCAGGGCCGGTTGCCAGCACCCGGGCCGGTGCCGTTCAGATCCTGCCCCCAGAGCAGGAATTCGATGGCATGGTATCCCGTGGCCACATTGGCCTCGACACCGCCCGCTTCGTGCAGCCTGCGCAGCAGCTTCCAGTCGATGCGCGAGGCGTCCAGCGGCGTGCCGCCGATCCTCACTTCACGGTTGGCGATTATATTGGCGGTGTATAGCGGATTCTCGTCCGCCTCTTCGCCATACTGCGCGGTATCGACATAATCGATCAGGCCCTCATCCAGCGGCCAGGCATTCACGCGGCCTTCCCATTCATCGACGATCGGGTTGCCGAAACGGTAGACCTCCGTCTGCTGGTAGGGGATGCGGGCGTTCAGCCAGGCTTCCCGCGCCGCCTTCATCGTCGCGTCCGACGGGCGCTCGATCAGCGCGGTCACCGCACGCTGCAGCCTGCGCGCCGCGTGCAGCGAATCCTCGTACATGGCCTGCGCGATGTCGCCGTAGGTCTGCAGCACCGCCTGCTTCGTGGCCTCGGACGGCGCCGCCTGAACCGGTGCGGCAGCCAGCAGAAGCGTGACCCCTGCAACCCGGATAAGCGTCCTGGCTCCGAACATGGCGTCTCTCCTTAGCGATGCCGTAAGAAAAACTGCACCGGAACGACCAGATCGAGGCGTTCCTTGCCGAGCGCCGCCGGAATCGGCGGCAGCTGTCCTGCCCTGCGGATCATGCGCTCCACGGCGTCGTCCAGCGTCTCGTAGCCGGAGCTGCGCTCCAGCCGGTAGCTCAGCACCCTGCCGGTGCTGTCAATGCTGAAGCGCAGATGCGCCACGCCCTGCTGGCGGCGCAGCTGCGCGCCGCGCGGATATTCCTTGTGCTTCTCCAGCCAGGCGAGAAGCCGGGCGTAGTAGTCCGCTTCCAGCCCGGGATTGCCGCCGCTGGTGGCTGCCGCGCCGCTGCCGGCGCCGGGCGCCACGCGCTCGCCGACGGCGCCCGGAGAGACCGGCGCCGCGGCAACTTCCGTGGTCTGCCGTTCCGGTGCAGGTGCCGGTGCGGGCGCCGGAGCGACTTTCGGCTCGGGCGGCTTCACGGCTTCCGGCTTCGGCGGTGGCGGCCGACGCTGCGGTCGCGGCTTCGGATCGGGCTTTGGCACCTCTTCGATTGCCGGCTCTTCCGAGCGCGAGGCGATCACCGGCGGTGTTTCCTGCGTTGCCGCAACTTCCGGCTCCGGCTCGACGGGCTTCTCCTCCACCTTCTGCGGCTCGGGATCAGGTTCGGGAGCCGGCGGTGGCGGTGCCGGCACGCTCGGGATTCCGCCGGCTGCGAGCGAGATCTCGATGCCATGCAGGCCCTGATCGACGGCGCCGGTGGAGTTCGACCAGGGCAGACCGATCACCAGCAGGGCGACCGCGGCGCCATGGGCGAAAAGCGAAACCGCGATGGCTGTGAGCCGGGCGCGCATCAGCGTCCCGCGCTGCCGGCCGATGCGTCTTCTGCGACGAGCGAGATCTTTGCGAACCCCGCCTGGCCGACCATGCCCATGACCTGCATGACGCGGCCGTATTCCAGCGCCGTATCGCCACGGACATAGACGACGGAGTCAGGTTCCTCACTGCGGATCGCGCTCAGGCGAGCGACCAGATCGGCTTCGGAAACGGCCTCCTTGCGGATGAAGAGCGCGCCCGTCCTGTCGATGCTGACGACCAGCGGTTCCTGCGGCGGCGCCACCTTGGCAGCGCTGGTCTTCGGCAGCTGCAGCGGCACGCCGACCATCATCAGCGGCGCCGCCACCATGAAGATGATCAGCAGCACCAGCATCACATCGACGAAGGGCGTGACGTTGATGTCCGACAGCGGGCGGTAATCGGCAAATTCCTGGTCGTAGTCGCCGCCGCTGCCGCCCAGGGGAGAGATCGCCATGACTGCCCCTTACTGGCCGGCGTCGGCCTGGCGCACCGGATGCACGGGCGCACGCGCGAACTGGCGGGCGGCCTCCGCGATGGCGGCGCTGGTCCGCTGTCCCATCCGGCCCAGATCGGTGCTGAGCTTGTTGTAGGCGATCACCGCCGGGATGGCCGCGACGAGTCCGAGCGCGGTGGCGAACAGCGCTTCGGCAATGCCGGGCGCAACCACCGCCAGGCTGGTATCGTTGCTGCCGGCAATGGCGGTGAAGCTGTTCATGATGCCCCAGACCGTGCCGAACAGGCCGACGAAAGGCGCCGCCGATCCGACCGTCGCCAGGAATGGCAGGCCGGGTTCGACCTGGCGCAGATGCTGAACCATCGCCTGGCGCATCGCCGCCTCGAGGCGGCGGCGGAACTCGCTGCGGGTTTCGCCGGGCTCCAGTCCCTCGCGCTTCTCGCGTGCCGCGGCGGCGATCAGATTGCCCGGCAGGCCGGGCGCCTGCTGCCGATCGCCGGCCAGCAATGCATCGGCCTTCACGGCGTTCTCGAAGCTGCGGATCGCGCCGCGCAGCCGGGCGAAACGGACCAGCTTTTCAAAGACGATGGCCCAGCAGGCCACGGAGGCCATGACCAGCAGGGCCATGACCGCCTGCACCACCGGGTCGGCTTCGAAGACCAGGGTGGCAAAAGAGAAGTCGTGCTGCATCAGCGGCTATCCGTTCGGCCGACGTTATAGTATACGGCGATAATGATAGTGAGAACCGGTCGCAATTGATAGGCTCTTTGCGGCGCCTGTCAACGGCCCGCGGGCGGGAATCCGTACCGCGATAATGACCGCCGCCTGGACGCGCGGCGGCGGCGCGCCGTCAGCCGCGGCGGAAGCGATGCTCGAGAATCGCGGTCTCGCCGTAGCCGGCAGCTTCGGGAATGCGGAAGACGCGCCCCTCGGGCGTGTCAGCCGGCTCGGGCACCACCGTGACGATCTGCCGCGTCTCGGCCGCCGCCAGCGCGTCGGCGACTGAAGCAAAGCGCGCCAGCCAGCGCAGATTCATATAGGTTGCGAACATCAGATTGAGCTCGGCCGCCTCGGCCGCCGCGACGACCGCCCGGGGCCGCAGCCACACAGCGGACATCACTTCCCGCAGATCGGCCGCGGCGACCTGCCGGGACGGCCCCCGCGCGATGAAGAAGCGGGTGTCAAACCGCTTCGGCAGATGCGGCGGTGTGATCCAGTGGGCGAAGGGGGTCAGCCGGTGGGTGGCCGGGGTATATCCGCCCGTCTCGAGCAATGCCTGGAAACTGGCGGCCGGCGCCACCTCCGCCGGCTCCGGCTCGACCAGCAGCAGGCCGCATTCCTCATAGGTCTCGCGGATGGCGGTGACCCGCAGCGCGGCGTCGGGCGTACCGCCGGAAGCCAGCGTCTCGTCCGCTGCGTCCTTCGTGCCGCCTGGGAACACGAACTTGCCGGCGGCGAAGCTGGCGGACCCGGTCCGCTCGACCATCATGACTTCCGGACCGTCAGAGCCATCGCGCAGCAGGATCAGCGAAGCGGCGGGACGGGGAACGGCAACGGTCTGCGACATCGGTGGTCTCTCCACGGTCATGCGGATGGCGGGCGGATCGGAGTCGGGGAACGGAAAACGGGCTGCAGCAGAAACGGCAGGGCAGCACAGAGAATGCCAACGGCTGCGACGATGAGGGCGATCTGGTAGTTGCCGGAAAGGTCATGAAGATAGCCGGACAGCCAGGCGCCGAAACCGGCGCCGACATTGCTCATGGCGTAGATGACGCCGTAGATCGCGGCGGCCGCGGGACCGGTGAAGAGGCGGTTCGACATCGTCGCAATGATCGGCCCGCGCGCCCCCTGGGCGATGCCGAAGATGGCGACATAGGCAACCAGCAGCCATTCGGAAACGGCGTAGCTCAGGGCGAGCAGGCAGAGGATGCCGAGGAAGGTGCAGCCGAAGCTGAGCAATCCGATCGGGCGCAGGCCGAAGCGGTCCGAGAGCCAGCCGGACAGGATCACGCCGCCGACCGACAGCATGCCCGACACGCCGAAGGCGGTGGCGGCAGTGAGCGGCGCATAACCGCTTTCCACCAGCAGCGGCACCACCTGCACGATCACGACATACATGCTGAAGCCGGTGAAGCCGAAGGTCGCCACCAGGCCGAAGAACTCCGGGCGGCGCAAGGCCTCACGGAGACTCAGTCCCTGCTCTGCGTCTCCGGTCGCACCGTGACTGGCACGGATCGTCGGCAAAGCCGGTTGCAGCCGCCGCCAGGGCAGCAGCAGCGTGAGCAGCGCCAGCATGCCGACGGTCAGGCCCAGGGCCGTGTAGGTGTTGCGCCAGCCCTGCCATTCGATCCACCACTGCGCCAGCGGCACCACCAGCAGCGAACCGGTGCCGAGGCCGGCATAGGCGGCGCCCATCGCCACCGACATGCGGCGGCGGAACCAGCGGCCGATTACCGCCGATGCCGGCACGATGCCGATCGCGGCGATACCGATGCTGGCGAGAATGCCGACGCACAGATACAGCGCGACGATGCCGTCGGCCCGGGCGCCGCCCAGCATGGCCAGCGCAATGAGCGCCACACCCGTGAAATAGCAGACCCGGCCGCCGAAACGGCGCAGCAGCCAGCCGGCCAGGGGCGCACTCAGGCCGGATGCAAGCATGTAGGTGGAATAGACTCCGGCCGTCTGCTGCCGGGTGGCGCCGAATTCCTGCTCGATCGGCAGCAGAAAGACCATCCAGGTATCGGCGACACCCCGCGAGATGAAAACGAAACCGAACGCAACGGCGAGGGCGAAGAACGCGAACCGCCCTTCGCCCTCTTCCGCAGACAACCGCGGCGCGCCCACCATCTGCCCTACTGCACGATGGTCGATGGCAGCCACAGGATCAGCGCGGGGAACATCGCCAGCAGGAGAATGACCAGCATATGCGCCAGCACATGCGGCGCGACGCCGAT
>NZ_DATGQG010000146.1:0-5723 GCF_035304305.1 Ferrovibrio sp. | reverse complement strand
GACGTGAACCACTTCCACGCCGCGGGCGGCCTCGGCTTTCTCATCCGCGAGCTGCTCGACGCCGGCCTGCTGCATGAGGATGTGCGCACCGTCTGGGGCGAGGGGCTGCGCGCCTATGCGGTGGAGGCCCGGCTCGGGCCGGATGGCACCGTGGTGCGCGAGCCGGTCCCGCGCGAAAGCGGCGACGAAAGGGTGCTCGCCCCCGTTACGAAGGCATTCCAGCCGACCGGCGGCCTGAAGCTCCTCAAGGGCAATCTCGGCCGGGCCATCATCAAGGTCTCTGCCGTCAAGCCGGAGAAGCGCGTGGTCGAGGCGCCGGCGCGCGTGTTCCACTCGCAGGAGGAATTGCAGGTCGCGTTCAAGACCGGCCGGCTCACCGGTGACTTCGTCGCCGTCGTCCGCTTCCAGGGTCCGAAGGCGAACGGCATGCCGGAACTCCACAAGCTGACGACGCCCCTCGGCATCCTTCAGGATCGCGGGCTCAAGGTCGCGCTGGTCACCGACGGGCGCATGTCCGGCGCATCCGGCAAGGTTCCCGCCGCCATCCATGTCACACCGGAGGCAAAGGATGGCGGCGTCATCGGCAAGATCCATGACGGCGACATCATCCGCCTCGATGCGGAGGCCGGCACGCTCGACGTGCTGGTGGACGAGGCCGAACTCGCCGCGCGCGAAACAGCCTCAGCCGATCTCGACGAGAACACACATGGCTTTGGCCGTGAGCTGTTCGCCGGTTTTCGCGCGCTCGCGCAGCGCGCGGATCAGGGCGCGGCGGTGTTCTGATTGGGGGCGGCCGGCAGCCGCCGGTGGCCTACCGCCTGATCGGAAGTTCGGAAATCACTTCGAGCGCGCGGTCCTGGCGCGCCTCGACGCCTGCCGGTGGGCGATGGGCTGCGACCACCCGGTCGCGCTCGCGGATCAGCGCGGCGATCTCGTCCTCGTAGGCCGCGAAGATCGCGGTCAGCCAACGGTTCACGAGATAGGACGGCCGCGGCATCTGGACGTCGAAGCGCGACAGCAGCGCGATCGTGCCTTCGGCATCGAGCCAGTCGTCGCCCACCACCCACTGGTTCACCGTGAAAAGGCGCAGGACTCGCCCGTAGGCATCAACCCCGACCGCCGCCAGGTGATGGATCGGCCCGTCCGGCCCGTTCGGCCGCAGGAAGCAGTGGAAGTGCCCATGCTCGGCCGAGCCTTCCTCCGCGCCGTGCGAGTGATAGAACCACTGGGCGCCGCTCGCCGGGTCGAATACGTCGCCTGCCGGATAGTGCTCCCAGGCAACCACCGAGCCGGCATCGCGAAACGTCTCCGACAGGACGTTGAGCCCGCCCTTGGCGAGCAGGTTCTCGCAGAAGGCGATCTCGGCGAGCGCCCTTTCCCTTGCTGCCGGATCAGCCATCGCCGTTCGCGGGAAGCGGCTTGGGCGGCGGCGGGGGAGCCAGCTTTTCAGCCGGCGGCGGTGGCGGCGCGAGCTTCGGTGCCGCCGCGGAGCAGGGCGCGCCTGCCGCGCAGGGCGCGGAGACGGGAGCAGGGGCTGGCGCCGGTGCGGGCGCAGCCGCCGGGGCGCCGGCCGCGCAGGGCGCAGCCGCCGAACAGGGAGAGGCGGATGGCGTGGAGGCGGCCTCTGTCCGCGGCTGAGGTGCCGGGCTCGTATAGTGGTCGACGGCGACTGCCGCGGTCGCCGCGGCGAGGGCTGCGCCGAAAAGCAGGGTGTTGCGCGTGCCGCTCATTTCTTTGCGAATCCGTCCAGTCCGAAGAGCGGCCGGGCGTAGATGCCGAGAATCGTGCCGACGAACGCGGCCGCGAACCACACCCAGCCATGCAGGCTGCCCGAGGCGATGCCGGAAAACAGCGCGCCGATGTTGCAGCCGAAGGAAAGTCTGGCGCCGTAGCCCATCAGCACCCCGCCGATCGCCGCCGCCAGCAGCGAGCCCAGCGGCAGCTTCGCCTTCGGCGCGAACTTGCCGGCGAGGCTGGCTGCGAGCGCGGCACCCAGCATGATGCCGAAATCCATCACCGAGGTGACGTCGGCGAGCACGCTCGACTGCAGGGCCGTCTGCGGGCCGGGCCAGTTCCAGAATTCCCAGGTCTCGACCGGAACGCCGACCGCCTGCGCGATCTTGGCGCCCCAAAGGCCGAAGCCGAAGGTTATCGACCAGGGATGGCCGGCAAGCAGCAGGGTCGCGATGTTCAGCAGCGCCATCAGCAGCCCGGCGCCCACCAGTGGCCAGGGTCCGTGAAGCAGCCAGCTCCAGCCCGGCCGCGCCGGAACCGGCTCGCGCTCGACGTCGCCGTGCGCCCGCCGCTCGACCAGTGCCGAAATCAGCGCGATGAGTCCGAGCCCCGCCAGCGTCGCCAGGATGGCCGTGCCGGCTCCAAGCTGCCTGCCGAGGTCGATGGTGTCATATGAGGGCAGCGCCAGCCACCAGGGCAGATGCGCCGTGCCGATGAGGGCGCCGAGGATGAAGAAGGCCAGCGTGACCAGCATCCGCGCCGAGCCGCCGCCAACGGTGAACAGCGTGCCCGACCCGCACCCGCCGCCGAGCTGCATGCCGAAACCGAACATCGCTGCCCCAACCAGCACCGACACGCCGACCGGCGCGAACGCGCCTACGAGCGGTTGTCCTCCGAGGCTGCCCGCGGCGATCAACGGGATCATGGCGACTGCCGCGACGCCGATCATCAGCATCTGTGCGCGGATGCCGCGGCCGCGGCGCTCGACCGCCATGCGGCGCCACCCGCCGGTGAAGCCGAAGGATCCGTGGTAGAGGGCAGCGCCCAGCAGGCTGCCGACGAGGAAGAGCGCCGCCTGCCGCAGGCTGACCAGCTGGATGATGGCGAGGAAGCCGACCAGCAGCATTCCGCCGGCGACGAGTGCCGGAGCGCGGTCCACCACCGCGGGCGGCAGATACCGGGGGCGTTCGATGGATATGTCGGTCATGTCTGTTCCGTCCGCTCACGCGGGATAGGTGCAAATACGGATGTCCGGAGGGTTCCGGACATCCGCGCTCATTTTGCTGTGGCCGCGAAGGCCGTGTTCGAAGGCGTCAGGCGCCGGACTTGTTCTCGACCGGGCGGTTCGGATCGGCGGTCCATTCCGCCATCGAACCATCATACATGCCGGTGTTCTTGTTGCCGAGCACCTCGTGCAGCCCGAACCAGACGATCGAGGCCCAGTGGCCGGTGTTGCAGAAGGTGATGTTCTCCTCGTCGGCGCCGAGGTTGGCGGCTTCCGTCAAGGCCTTTATCGCCTCGGGCTGCGAGAAGAGCGCATGGTCCTTGGAGTAGAAATTGCTGTGCGCGATGTTGATGGCATTGGGCAGCGTGCCGAGGCGCGCCACGACCGGGCTCTTCGACTTGCCCTCATACTGCTCGGCCGGACGACCGTCTATCAGCTTGACGCCGGACTTCAGTGCAGCCTCCACCTCCTCGGTGGTCACGCGCAGCTCCTCGCGGACCTCGGCGGTAAAGGTCGCTGGCTCCGGCTTGGCAGGCTCGGCCGCGCGCGCCCCGCCGGCGGCGTCGTACTGGCGCCAGCCGCCATCGAGGATGGAGACGGCATCGTGGCCGAGATACTTGAAGGTCCAGTAGACGCGGGTGGCCCCGCCGAACTCGCTGGAATCGGTGCCCCAGGGCACGATCACGACATGGTCGTCATTGTCGATGCCGAGATCGCCGATCAGCTTGGTGATCTCTTCGATCGGCGGGATCTGGCCGGGAACGCCCTGAACCTCGGTGCGCCAGCCGGCCGAGGCATATGGCGCGAAGACCGCGCCCTCGATGTAGGGCTTGTCGCCCAGATCGGTCTCGGCGACCTTGTCGCGAATGTCGACGATGACGACGTTCTCGTTACCGGCATTGGCCTTGACCCACTCAGCGTCGACAAGCGGACGCGCCTCGTCCGCGAAGGCCGGCGCGGCAAGGATGGATAGCGTGAAAACCAGTGAAGCGATGCGCATGGATGGACTCCCGTCTGCAGCCGGGCGATCGCGCCCGGCTCTGCCCATGTCTTAGGCAGCAGCCCGTTGGAAGTCAGGATACGCGCCGCCCATCGTGGGGCCGCGAATAGAATATCGTTGCGAAACTTCGTAGATCCATAGAACGATATGCTAGCCGTATTGGCGCCTTGGTGTTCGGATAGCAACATCGTCCTTTCACGCCTCGTTCTGGCGGTTCGCCGGCCTTCGTGTGATGGCCTGCCAACCAGCGTACATGCGTGTTTGATCGCCCTTCTCAACCGAATGTTGACCCTTCCCGGCTAGTTGCACGGTTCGCGGAGGAATCCCGCATGCGCACGCGCTGGCCGGTGGTTGCCAGGATCGCACTGTTTCTCGGCTGTGTCGCCGGCTTCCTGGCCGGTGGCGAGATCGCTGCCGACTATCTCATCGGTACGCAACGCCAGCGCCAGCTCGAGGAACTCGGCAATGTCGCACTGCGTCGGTCGGAGACCGCCGTCGCCTACGGCGTGGAGACGCTGCGCGAACTCGTCGATCACGGCAACCTCGGGTGTAAGGACGGCACCCTGCAGGCGGTTCGACTGCATGTCTACCAGCGCGGCGCGGTGAAGGACATCCGCCTGGCGCGCCACGACGCCAGCGTTGTGTGCTCCGCCTTTTCCGAGACGCTGGAATTCGACAAAGGCTGGATTAAGCGGGATGAGATGCTCGCGGCCAGGGACGGCGCGTTGCTGTTTCCTGTAGAGCAGTTCTTCGGCACCGCGCTCGGCACGATGATCGATGTCGACGACGAGCGCAGCCTCGTCGGCATCCTCGGGGTCAGCGGCTCGCTGTTCGACATCATGCCGCCTGAACTACTGGACCACAGCGAAGTGGAACTCCGACTGGCGGATGGGCGCCTGATCGCGCGCTCCGGGCCGAAAGGTCTGGAACTCGGCGACGCCGCCGCCAGCCTTGCCGTGCAGTCCGAGCAGTATCCGCTGCGCAGCGTGATCCGCGTCGACCAGGCGGCGCTGGCTGCCTGGAATACGCAGCCCTACGTGCCTATCATGAGCCTTGCGGGCGTGCTGGGCGCAGTCTTCGGCCTGCTGCTGGCGCGTACGCTGCTGCGGCCCCGAACGCCGCTGGAGGACCTCGACCGGGCGCTCGCGGTTGGAGAAATAAAGCCCTACTACCAGCCGATCTTCGACCTGCAGACCGGCGAGATTGGCGGTGCTGAAGTGCTCGCCCGCTGGATCAGGCCAGACGGCACAGTGCTCTCGCCAGCCCGCTTCATCGAATTGGCCGAGGAAAGCGGACGCATCGGCCCGCTGACATGGCAGCTGATGCGGATCGCGCTCGCGGAACTGCAGCCGCTGCTCGAGCAGGACAAGTGCTTCAAGCTGTCGGTCAACATCTCGCCGAGGCATTTCATCTCCGAGGGATTCGTCGATGAACTGCGCGCGACGGTTTCACAGGCCGGTATTGCGGCGCGACAGATCACGCTCGAGCTGACCGAGCGCGAAGCGTTTGACGACGCGGCCACGGCGGCGAAGCGTGTCTCCCAGGTTCGCGAACTCGGCTTCAAGGTGGCAATAGACGATGTCGGCATCGGTCACAGCGGGCTGTCGCAGATTCCGCGGCTGCGGGCAGATTCGCTCAAGATCGACAAGTTCGTCGTCGATTAGGTCGATCGCGACGTATCGGCCACCATCATGGCCGGCATGCTGGTGCCGCTGGCCAGGGTCATGAACATGAGCGTCCTAGCCGAGGGCATCGAAGAACGCG
>NZ_DATGQG010000145.1:0-51506 GCF_035304305.1 Ferrovibrio sp. | reverse complement strand
ATCGTCCTCAGCGGCAACCTCATCCTGATCGCGGTCTTCTGGGAACTGACCAGCATCTTCTCGTTCCTGCTCATCGGCTACTGGCACAGCAACCAGGGCTCGCGCGACGGTGCGCGCATGGCGATCACCATCACGGGCACGGGCGGACTCTGCCTGCTCGTCGGCATGGTGATGCTCGGCCAGATCGCCGGCAGCTACGAGCTCGACGACGTTCTCGCCGCCGGGGAGACGGTTCGCGGCAGCCGGCTCTACCTGCCCGTCCTGCTGCTCATCCTTGCCGGGGCGCTGACCAAGAGCGCGCAGTTCCCGTTTCATTTCTGGCTGCCCAATGCCATGGCCGCGCCGACGCCGGTCTCGGCCTATCTGCATTCCGCCACGCTTGTTAAGGCCGGCATCTTCCTGATGACGCGGCTGTGGCCGGTTCTTGCCGGCAGCGAAGCCTGGTTCTGGATCGTCGGAACGGCGGGTATCACGACCCTGCTGCTCGGCGCCTACGTCGCGATTTTCCAGCACGACATGAAGGGCCTGCTGGCCTATTCGACGATCAGCCATCTCGGCCTGATCACCCTGCTGCTGGGGCTTAACAGCGAACTGGCCCTGGTCGCGGCGATCTTCCACACTTTCAACCACGCGACCTTCAAGGCCTCGCTGTTCATGGCGACGGGCATTATCGACCATGAAACCGGCACGCGGGACATCCGACGCCTGTCCGGCCTCAACCGCTCGATGCCGTTTACCGCGCGCCTCGCGATGGTGGCGGCAGCGGCCATGGCCGGCGTGCCGCTGCTGAACGGCTTCCTGTCGAAAGAGATGTTCTTCGCGGAGACGCTCTGGGCGCCGACGCCCGACCCGCTGATCTACGCCATCATGCCCTTTGCCGCCGTCCTGGCGAGCGCCTTCAGCGTTGCGTATTCGCTGCGTTTCATCCATGGCGCATTTTTCGGGCCCGATCCGGTGGATCTGCCCCGGACGCCGCGTGAGCCGCCGGCCTGGATGCGCTCGCCGGTCGAGATTCTGGTGCTGGCCTGCATCATTGTCGGAATCCTGCCCGCCGCCACCGTGGGTGGCCTGCTGGATCTGGCCGTGCGCTCCGTGCTGGGGCCGGCTACGCCGGAATACAGCCTGGCGGTCTGGCACGGCCTCAATCAGCCTCTCCTCATGAGCCTGCTCGCCCTCGCGGGCGGCGTGGTTCTCTATCTCGCCCTGCAGCGCTATCTCCGCAAGGGCACCGAAGGCGCACCGCTCATCCGACTCGATGCAAGGCGCATCTTCGACAGCAGTATGGTGTTCCTGTCCTGGCGTCTGGCACGAACGCTGGAGCGTACCTTCGGCACCCGTCGCCTGCAGACGCAGCTGCGGCTGATCCTCGGCGCCGCCCTGCTGGCGGGCGGAGGGGCCGTGTATCTCCGCCATGTAGGCGCGGGCAATCTTCCCCTTTCGGGCGTGGATCCGGTTTTCGTGCTGGTCTGGGTGGCAGGTGCGGCCTGCGCCATCGGCGCCGCCTGGAAAGCAAAGTTCCACCGGCTGGCGGCGCTGGTGCTGCTCGGCGGTGCGGGGCTGGTCACCTGCGTTACCTTCATCTGGTTCTCGGCGCCCGATCTTGCGCTGACCCAGCTTCTTGTCGAGGTTGCGACGACGGTCCTGCTTCTGCTCGGCCTCAGATGGCTGCCGAAGCGTTTCGAAACGCCCGCGTCGCCCCGGGCGGAGATGATTGCCCGGCTGCGCCGTCTGATCGATTTCTGCATTGCCGTCGTCATCGGCCTGGGAATGGCGATGCTCGCCTTCTTTGTCATGACGCGCACCCCGCCCGACCTCCTCGGCCAGTATTTCCTGGAAAAGGCCTACTCAGAGGGCGGCGGCACGAATGTCGTGAACGTCATCCTGGTCGATTTCCGCGGCTTCGATACCCTCGGCGAGATTACGGTTCTGGGCGTCGTGGCGCTGACTGCATACGCCCTGCTGCGACGTTTCCGGCCGGCACCGGAAAGCGTCGGCATCCCGGAACAGCAGCAGGAACAGAACGCCTATGACATTGACAGGCCGGACCGCCGCGAGGGCGACACTGCCACCGACTGGCTGATGATCCCCTTCCTGCTCGGACGCCTGCTCTTCCCGGTCATCTGCCTGATTGCCGTGTTCCTGCTGCTGCGCGGCCACGATCTGCCGGGCGGCGGCTTCGTAGCCGGACTGACCGGCGCCATTGCGCTCATTCTGCAGTACATGGTCGGCGGTACCCAGTGGGTCGAGAACCGTCTGCGGATCCATCCTCTGCGCTGGATCGGCTTCGGCCTCCTCATTGCGGCGGCTACCGGCCTCGGTGCATGGGCGTTCGACCGTCCCTTCCTGACGTCGTATTTCTCCTATGCCGATCTGCCTGTCCTTGGGAAAATCCCGGTCGCCAGCGCGCTGCTGTTTGACATAGGCGTGGCCCTCCTGGTGGTCGGCGCCACCGCCCTGATCCTGGTTGCGCTCGCTCACCAGTCGATCCGCGGCCAGCGCGCCGCGCCCAAACAGGCGGCAAAGGCCGGAGATACGGTCGCGGCTACAGGGACGGCGGGAGGAGCATAATGGAAGCAATCCTGTCTCTCGCCATCGGCCTGCTGACCGCCTCCGGCGTCTGGCTGATCCTGCGTCCCCGCACCTTCCAGGTGATCATTGGCCTTTCGCTGCTCTCGTATGCGGTCAACCTGTTCATTTTCTCGACGGGGGGACTGCGCATCGGCGCGGCGCCGATTCTGGAACCGGGTACGGCGGGAGATCTGGCGCAGCACGCCGATCCGCTTCCGCAGGCACTGGTTCTCACCGCCATCGTCATCAGCTTCGCGACTACTGCACTCTTCCTCGTCGTGCTTCTGGCAGCCCGCGGCCTGACCGGAACCGACCACGTCGACGGCCGCGAGACCGACCAATGAACAGCTGGCTGGATCACCTCGCGATTGCGCCCATTGTCATCCCGCTCCTCACCGGAGCGGCGATGGTGGTCGTCGGCGAAAGGCGCCGCATGATCGAGGCCGGACTGGGGGTAGCCTCCACCCTGCTGCTGCTCGCGGTATCCATTGCCCTGCTGCGCATGGCCGACAGCACGGACCAGGCGATGCTGCGGGTTTACCGGCTGGGCGACTGGCCGGTGACGTTCGGAATCGTGCTGGTGGTGGATCGCCTCGCCGCCCTGATGGTCCTGCTGACCAGCATTCTGGGCTTCTCCGCGCTGATCTTCTCGCTTGCGCGCTGGTACCGCAAAGGCGCGCATTTCCAGCCGCTGTTCCAGTTCCAGCTTATGGGGCTGAACGGCGCCTTCCTGACCGGCGATCTCTTCAACCTGTTCGTATTCTTCGAGGTGCTGCTGGCCGCATCCTACGGACTGGCCCTGCACGGGCCGGTCGTCGCCCGGGTCAAGGCCGGCCTGCACTACATCGCGGTCAACCTGACTGCCTCGCTGCTCTTCCTCGTGGGCGTGAGCATGATCTACGGCATTGCGGGTACGCTCAACATGGCTGATCTCGCTGCCCGCATCCCCGCCATTCCCGCCGAGGATCGCGCCCTGCTGGAGGCCGGCGCCGCCATCCTCGGTGTCGCCTTCCTGATCAAGGCCGCGATGTGGCCGCTGGGCTTCTGGCTGCCCAACACCTATTCCGCCGCCAGCGCGCCCGTGGCGGCCATCCTGTCCATTCTCAGCAAGGTGGGCGTCTATGCCGTTCTCCGGCTGTGGCTGCTGCTGTTCGGCGATACCGCCGGCGACTCCGCCGGCTTCGGCGGTTCCTGGCTGCTGTTCGGCGGCCTTCTCACCATCGCCTTCGGCTCCGTTGCCGTGCTGGCCACGCAGCATCTGACGCGGCTGGCCGGCGCCAGCGTCCTGGTCTCGTCGGGAACACTTCTGGCGGCGGTGGGTACCGGGCAGGTTGCCATCACGGGAGGTGCGCTCTTTTACCTGGCGAGCTCCGTTCTGGCGATCGCCGCCTTCTTCCTCCTCATCGAACTGGTGGATCGCGGCCGCGAACTCGGCGCCGACGTCCTCGCGGTCACGCGGGAAGCCTATGGTGACGAAACCGAGGATGAGGACGCACAGGAAGAAGTTGGCATTGCGATCCCGGCCGGCACCGCCATCCTGGGTACGAGCTTCCTGGCCTGCGGGCTGCTGCTGGCCGGACTGCCGCCCCTGTCCGGCTTCCTCGCCAAGTTCGCCATCCTCGCGCCCCTCTTCGGCCCGGGCCAGGACGGTCTCTCGCTCACCGGCTGGGCCATCCTGATTGCCCTTCTCCTGTCGAGCCTGACGACGATCATCGCGGTGGCGCGCGCCGGCATAAACGCCTTCTGGAAACCGGCGGCGGAGGCGGCCCCGTCGGTGCGCATGACCGAGCTCGGCCCGATCGGGTTCCTGCTCATCCTGTGCGTGATCCTTACGGTGCAGGCCGGCCCAGTGATGCGGTACATGGAGGAAACCGCGCAGTCGCTTCACGCGCCGCGGAACTATATCGAGGGCGTCTTTACCGGTTCAGCCGATGCCGGAACGGGGGGCAGGCCATGACGCGCTGGTTTGCATTTCCGCTGCTGACGGCGGCCTTCTTCCTCGCCTGGCTGCTCGCCAACGAAAGCGTTACGCCCGGCACGATCCTCCTCGGCGCGGCGCTGGCCATCGGCATAGCACCGGTGCTGACCACTCTGAACGTGCCGAAGACGGTGTTCCGGCGCCCGCTGGCGGCATTGAAGCTGTCTCTCGTCGTCCTTGTCGAGATCGTCCGCTCCAACAATGCCGTCGCCAGGATCATCCTGTCCTCCGACAAGCGGCCCCGGCGGTCGGGTTTCGTGCGGATCCCGCTCAGCACCCGGAATCCGTACAGCCTGACGGCGCTCGCCTGCATCATTACGGCCACGCCGGGAACGCTCTGGGTGGAGTATGATTCCGCCGACAACACCATGCTGCTCCACGTCCTCGACCTGATCGACGAAGAGGAGTGGGTCAGGATCATCAAGGAACGCTACGAAAGCCGCCTGATGGAGATTTTCACATGAGCGCGACATTGCTGGCCTGGTCCGTGACCCTGGCGCAGATCTTTCTGAGCCTTGCCATGGTCTGTGCAACCATCCGCATCCTCAGGGGGCCGCGGGCGCAGGACCGCGTGCTGGCCCTCGATACGCTGTATGTGAATGCGGCGATGCTGCTGCTGGTGTTCGGCATCCGGACCGGGAGCACGGTTTACTTCGAGGCGGCCCTGGTGATCGCGCTGCTGGGCTTCGTGTCGACTGCCGGGCTGGCGAAATTCCTCATGCGGGGAGAAATCATCGAATGACGCACGCCGCTGACCTGCCCGACTGGGCGGCGCTGCTGGTCGCGCTTCTGCTGGTCGTCGGGGCCGGCCTGGGGTTGATCGGCTCTCTCGGACTGCTGCGCCTGCGCAGCTTCTACGACCGCATGCACGCCCCGACCCTGGGCACCACGCTGGGCATCGGGAGCATTCTGATCGGGTCCATGCTGTTCCACACGGTGCTGCAATCCCGCCTCGTGATCCACGAGCTGCTGATCACTGTGTTCATGGTGGTGACCACGCCGGTCACGCTCACCCTGCTGGCCCGCGCGGCGCTCTACCGCGACCGCCGCGAAGGGGTGGAGGGCGTACCACCGCCTCCACCGCCGCCGGCTCCCGTCGAGAAGACGGAAAACCCGCTGCCGGACGTCAAATATCCAGATTCACCACGTTGAGCGCGTTGCCCTGGATGAACTCGCGGCGCGGCTCGACGACGTCGCCCATCAGGGTCTCGAACACGTTGTCGGCATCCTCGGCATGGCCGATCTTCACCTGCAGCAGGCTGCGCGCCTCGGGATCCAGCGTGGTCTGCCAGAGCTGCTCGGGGTTCATCTCGCCCAGTCCCTTGTAGCGCTGCATGGTGAGGCCGCGCTTGCCGGCCGCCAGCACGCGATCCAGAAGCTCGAGCGGGCCCCGCACGACATGCGTCTCGTCCTTGCGGCGCAGCTCCGCCGGGCTGAGATAGGCCGCCTGCAGCTCGGCCGCCATCTCGTTCAGCCGCCGCGCCTCGGTCGAGCGCAGCAGCTGGCCATCCAGCACATAGGTCTCGGTATAGCCGCGCAGGGTGCGTCTGGCCGTCAGCGTGCCGTCGCCGGTGGCCGTGCAGACCCAGCCGCGCTCCAGCTCGGGTGACAGCGCGTTCAGCCGGCGGGCCAGCGCTTCGGCGGCTTCAGCCGCCTTCGCGGGATCGTTCATCACTTCGGGCTGCAGCGTCCCAAGCACGGCAGCCTGGGCCACGATCCAGGCGTTGTAGCGCTTGCCGATGGCATCCAGCAGGGCCTTGGCGACGCGGGCGTGATCGAGCAGCTGCTTGAGATCCTGCCCGGCACGCTGCGAGCCGTCATGCAGCGTCAGCACGGCATTCTCCATGCCCTCGGCGATCAGATATTCCTCCAGCGCCGCCTCATCCTTGATGTAGCGCTCCGACTGGCCGCGTTTCACCTTGTACAGCGGCGGCTGGGCGATATAGAGGTGCCCGGCATCGATCAGCGGCCGCATCTGGCGGAAGAAGAAGGTCAGCAGCAGCGTGCGGATATGCGCGCCGTCCACGTCCGCGTCGGTCATGATGATGATCTTGTGGTAGCGCAGCTTCGAGATGTCGAAATCGTCCGCGCCGATGCCGGTGCCGAGCGCCGTGATCAGCGTGCCGATTTCCTGCGACGACAGCATCTTGTCGAACCGCGCACGCTCGACGTTGAGGATCTTGCCGCGCAGCGGCAGCACCGCCTGGGTGGCGCGATGGCGGCCCTGCTTGGCCGAGCCGCCCGCCGAGTCACCCTCGACGAGGAAGAGTTCCGCCTTGGACGGATCGCGCTCCTGGCAGTCCGCCAGCTTGCCGGGCAGCGAGGAGATGTCCAGCGCACCCTTGCGCCGGGTCAGCTCGCGGGCCTTGCGCGCCGCCTCGCGCGCCGCGGCCGCCTCGACCACCTTGCCGATGATCATGCGGGCATCTGTCGGATGTTCCTCCAGCCAGGCGGCGAGGGCCTCGCTCACCAGGCCTTCGACGGCCGGGCGCACCTCCGACGAGACCAGCTTGTCCTTGGTCTGCGACGAGAATTTCGGATCGGGCACCTTCACCGACAGGACGCAGGTCAGACCCTCGCGCGCGTCATCGCCGGTCAGCGCGACCTTCTCCTTCTTCAGCAGGCCGCTTTCGGTGGCGTAGTTGTTGACGCAGCGGGTCAGCGCCGCGCGGAAACCGGCGAGATGCGTACCGCCATCCCGCTGCGGGATGTTGTTGGTGAAGCACAGCACCGTCTCGTGATAGGCGTCGTTCCATTCCAGCGCCACTTCGACGCCGATGCCGTCGCGTTCGCCGCGGATGGTGATCGCCGGCTTGTGCAGCGGCGTCTTGTTGCGGTCGAGATAGGCGACGAAGGCCTCGACGCCGCCGTCGTAGCGAAGCTCGATGCGCTTCGGCTCGACGCCGCGCAGATCCTCCAGCACGATCTTCACGCCGCTGTTCAGGAAGGCGAGTTCGCGCAGCCGGTGCTCCAGCGTCGGGAAATCGAACTCCGTCTTCGAGAAGGTTTCCGGCGACGGCAGGAATGTGACCTCGGTGCCGCGCCGGCCCCCGGCATCGCCCATGTCGGCCAGCGGCGCCTCGGCAACGCCATGGCGGAAACGCATGAAATAGGCCCTGCCGCCCCGCCAGATGCGCAGCTCCAGCGTGGTGGACAGCGCATTCACCACCGATACGCCGACACCGTGCAGGCCGCCCGACACCTTGTAGGAATTCTGGTCGAACTTACCGCCGGCATGCAGCTGGGTCATGATGACCTCGGCTGCCGAGACCCCTTCCTCGGGATGGATATCGACCGGGATGCCGCGGCCGTTGTCACGCACGGTGCAGGAGCCGTCGGGGTTCAGGCCGACATAAACCTCGTCGCAATAGCCGGCCAGCGCCTCGTCGATGGCGTTGTCGACCACCTCGTAGACCATGTGGTGCAGACCGGTGCCGTCATCGGTGTCGCCGATATACATGCCCGGCCGCTTGCGCACGGCATCAAGGCCCTTCAGCACCTTGATCGCGGAGGAATCGTAATCTTCGCCGCCGCTGCGCGGCATGACTGCTTCGCTCATTTCACTGCCTCATGGAGCCGTGGCGCGGCGTCACGACGCCATCCGCCACCGCGAAAAATTCTGCCCGCCCGGCCAGACCCGCAAACAGGTCATCATCGGTGCCGGTGAGCCATACCTGCCCGCCGAGCGCGAGCAACTCCTCGTACAAGGCCGTGCGCCGCCTCGCATCGAGATGCGCTGAAATCTCGTCCAGCAGCATCAGCGGCGGCGCCTGCCGTCGTGCCCGGATTAGCCGCGCATTGGCCAGCGTAATCGCTACCAGCAGAGCCTTCTGTTCGCCGGTGGAGCAATGCTCGGCCGCCTGCGCCTTCTCCGCATGCCAGACCGCCATGTCGCTGCGATGCGGCCCCTCGGTGGCAGCGCCGGCTTCGCGATCGATGCCGCGGCGCTCGGCCAGAGTCTTCCGCAGCTTCTCCTCCGCCGCCAGCGCCGGCATCTCGGCCAGCCAGGTTTCTACCGTTCCCTGCGCCGCCAGCCGGGCCCGCGGAAACGGTCCGGTCGCCAGCGCCATGCCGGCCTCGATCCGCGCCAGACCTTCGCGCCGGGCAGCGGCGACGGCGACGCCATGTTCGGCCATCTGGCTTTCCAGCGCCGCAAGCCAGGCCGGATCGGCGCCACCCGCCTTCAGCAGACGGTTGCGCTCGCGCATCGCGCGCTCATAGGCGGCGACCTGCCGCGCATGGCCGCCTTCCAGCCCGTAGACCAGGCGATCCATGAAACGCCGCCGGGTGGAAACCCCGTCGACGAACAGCCGGTCCATCTGCGGCGTCAGCCAGGCGACGTCGAGATACTCCACCAGGTCGTTCGCGGCCCCCGCCGTCTCGCCGTTGATGCGGACGACGCGGCGCTCGCTGCCATCCTCTTCGCCCATCCCTTCCGCAAGACCGGTGCCGATCGAAACCGGGCCGATGCAGGTGGCCACTTCGGCATGGGCAGCCCAGCGGCCGCCGCTGCCATGGCGGGTGATCTCCGAAAGCCGCGCGCGGCGCAGGCCGCGTCCGGGGCTGAGGAACGACAGCGCCTCCAGGATATTGGTCTTGCCGGCGCCGTTGGGGCCGGTGAGCACGACAGGCGCGCCGCTGAGATGCAGCTGCAGGCGACCATAGTTGCGGAAGTCGCACAGGTTCAGCGACAGGACGGCGGTATGGGCTGTTGCCGTGCTATCGTAAGTCCTGTCCGCAATCCGTGCCGCGCTGCTCGCCAAAACTCAGACCCGCATCGGCATCAGTACATAGAGCGCGCCGTCATCGCTAGGATCGCGCACGACAGTGGGCGCGAGCGCGTCGGCCAGCAGGAAGCGCGCATTCTCGCCCTCGATCTGCCCGGCGATGTCCAGCAGATAGCGCGAATTGTAGCCGACCTCGATCGGCGCAGCGCTGTAGGCGGCCGTCAGCTGCTCGGAGGCCGAGCCATGGTCGGGCGAGGTCGCCGAGAGCTCGATGCCTTCCGGCTTCAGCGACAGCTTCACCGCGCGGCTCTTCTCGGTCGAAATGGTGGCGACGCGGTCGACGGCGGCAGCAAACGCCTTGCTGTCCACTTCCATGACCTTGTCGTTGTCGCGCGGAATGACGCGTTCGTATTCGGGGAAGGCGCCGTCGATCAGCTTGGAAACCAGCACCAGCTCGCCGAAGGTGAAGCGGATCTTGGTGTCGCTCAGTTCGATCTTCACTTCCGCCGAGCCGCCTTCCAGCAGCTTGCGCAGCTCGTTCACCGTCTTGCGCGGCACGATCACGCCGGGCATGCCGGCGGCACCGTTCGGCAGGGGCGATTCAACGCGCGCCAGGCGATGGCCGTCGGTGGCGACGGCGCGCAGCATCGGCACGCCGGCGCTGCTCGCGGCGTGGAGATAGATGCCGTTCAGATAATAGCGTGTCTCTTCCGTCGAGATCGCAAAGCGCGTCTTGTCGATCAGGCGGCGCAGCTGGTCGGCCGGCAGCATGAAGCTGTGCGGCAGGTCGCCGGCCGCCATGACCGGAAAATCCTCCTTCGGCAGGCAGCTCAGCTTGAAGCTCGAGCGGCCGGCGCGCAGGTCGAGGCGCTGCTCCGCCGCGGTGAAGGTGAGTTCAACCTCCGAACCTTCCGGCAGCTTGCGCACGATGTCGTAGAAGGTGTGGGCCGCCACCGTCGTGGCGCCGGGCTTGGCAACCTTGGCCGGCAGTTTCTCAACCACGGCGATATCGAGATCGGTGGCCGTCAGGGCCAGGCGTTCCCCCTCTGCCTCGAGCAGCACATTCGACAGGATCGGGATGGTGTTCCGGCGCTCGACCACACTCTGGACATGGCTGAGGGCAGTCAGCAGAACGGCACGCTCGATGGTGAGTTTCATGGCTGGAAACCGGTTATGTTTTCTTGATTTTCGGCACCCCTGCCGAGTCTGTTAAGTATACCAAAACGCCTATCAGCAGGCGAGCCATATGGCTGTCCCGGGCACCGTTTTTGCATACGCGAAGGGCCGCCTTCCGGCAGCCCTTTCATCTCATATAACCATCTGATTTTCAAGGAGAATTACTGGAGCCTAGCCTTCCAGTTTGCGGCGCAGCAAATCAATGTCTTCGGCGAAGGCGGCATCGATCTCCCGCAACTCCTCGATTTTGCGCACGGCATGCATCACCGTGGTGTGGTCGCGGCCGCCGAATTTGCGCCCGATTTCAGGCAGCGAGCGCGAGGTGAGCTGCTTGGCCAGGTACATGGCGACCTGGCGGGGACGGGCCACCGCACGGGCCCGGCGGGGCGAATGCATGTCGGCAAAGCGGATCGAGTAATGTTCCGCCACCCGCTTCTGGATCTCCTCGATCGTCACCTTGCGGTCGTTGGCGCGCAGCAGGTCCTGCAGCACTTCCTGCGCCGAGGTGACGGTCACCGGCTTGCCGACCAGGCTCGCATAGGCCGAAATGCGGTTCAGCGCGCCTTCCAGTTCACGGATGTTGGAGGTGATCCGGCGCGCGAGGAATTCCAGCACTTCCTGCGGAATATTGGTGAGGCCGTTCTTCTCGGCCTTGGCCTGCAGGATCGACAGCCGCAGCTCGAAATCGGTCGGGTGGATGTCGGCCACCAGGCCCCAGCCCAGACGCGAGCGCATGCGCTCCTCGATGCCTTCCAGATCCGACGGCGAGCGGTCGCCCGAGACGATGATCTGGCGGTTCTGGTCGCAGAGCGCGTTGAAAGTATGGAAGAACTCTTCCTGGGTGCTTTCCTTGCCGGCGATGAACTGGATGTCGTCGATCATCAGCACGTCGACCGAGCGGAACTGCTCCTTGAAGGCCATCGTGTCCTTGAAACGCAGGGCACGGATGAACTGGTACATGAACTTCTCGGCCGAGAGATAGACCACCCGGCGCTCGGGGAAACGCTGGCGGATATGCCAGCCGATGGCATGCATCAGATGGGTCTTGCCCAGCCCCACGCCGCCATAGAGGAACAGCGGGTTGTAGGTGACCGTCGGGCTCTCGGCGACGCGCAGCGCCGCGGCCCGGGCCAGTTCGTTGGACTTGCCGGTGATGAAGCTGTCAAAGGTGAAGCGGGGATCGAGCGGCGCGGAAAGTTCGCGCTCGACATCGTCCATTTCGCGGACCTGCGGGCCGGATGCGGCCGCACCGGCAATGGCCGCCGGGCGGACCGGGACGACCGGTGCGTCGACCGGCTGGCCGACCATGGTCTTGGCCTGGGGCGACTGGGTCGCGCCGCTCGGCCGGACATGGATCACGACGCGGCGGACCGCCGCATTCTCCAGCCGCCAGATCTCGCGCAGGCGTTCGCTGTAGTGATTGGCCACCCAGTCCCGCATGAAGCGGGTCGGAACGGCAAGATGCACGTCGCCGTCAGCCGCCAGCCCCTCGTCGGCAAGCGCCACGGGCTTGAGCCAGGAATTGAAGGCGGCATCGCCGAAGGAGACACGCAGGCGGGCACGGACCCGCTGCCACTGCGCATCCAGCGCATCGGTGGCTGGCGTCGCCTCGCCCATGGCAGAGACGGATTGCGGCTGTGGTTGGAGGGATTTCGCCATGACCTGCCTCAGCTCTGGACCCAGGCCAGACCGGCGGCCTTCCAGCCACCCAATCGTCCACGATGCTTCTCGGCGTCGAGGTCGCCCTCGAACCCGCCGGCAATATTGAAACAGGGCGAGAAACCCGCAGCCGTCATGGCCTTGGCGGCAGCCCGGGAGCGCGCGCCGGAACGGCAGATGAAATACAGCGGCTTGCCGGGCTCTGCGCCCTGGGCACGCAATTCTTCAACAAAGCGCGGGTTGATACTCATCTCAGGATATATCTGCCATGACACGAACAAGGGGCGCTTCCCCAGCTTGCCGAGATCCGGCACACCGACGAAGCTCCATTCCGGCTGGGTTCGAACGTCGATCAGTTGCGCGACCGGGTCGCTTGCAAGTCTGTTCCAGGCTTCGGCACTCGAGATATCGCCAGCATATTCTTCATCCCCCGTCCTCACCGAAGCCAACATCCCCAACCTCGCGCCACGTTTATTATTTCAATCAATCATTCCGTCACGCGTGCTGCCACCCTCTCGGTTATTGGCCGACGCTCAGGCCCCGGATGCTTGAGCATTCTTGCGTTTCGCGCCGGCTTGCAGACCGCCTCATCGCGCGGCAGCGGAGGCATTAAAGGGAAATCGAGAGGGCCACGCAAGCGGACAGATGAAGACTCCCCGAAAAAAAATTTCTGTGTGGCAGAATTGGAACTTGCATTGTGCAATTCACCCGCGGACACGCGTGAGTGCGGACTAATCGCCTCATCGAAAAAACGGACGCGAACGCTTCCGCCGCGGCTCTTCGCAACCGCATAAAAAAATCGCCCGCGCTTTCGTGCGGGCGATGTCTTTACATCGATGATGTCATGCAGCGCCGACGGCGCTGCACATCAGGAAGCCATGGCTTTGACGCGAGCGTTCAGACGCGACAGCTTGCGCGAGGCAGTGCGCTTCTTCACGACGCCCTTGCTGACGCTGCGGTCAAGCTCAGGCTGCGCTGCCTTGAGAGCGGCCTGTGCAGCGGTCTTGTCGCCCGTCGCGATCGCGACTTCGACCTTCTTCACCGAGTTGCGGACCTTGCTGCGCCGCGAACGGTTCACGGCAGTGCGCTTCTTGGTCTGGCGGGCGCGCTTCTCCGCGGACTTGTGCTGAGCCATTGCTTAGGATTTCCGATGGTTGGAGCCTTGCGGCAAAATCAAGGCGGGGGTTATAGCCCTGCATCCCGCATGCGTCAACCCCGCCGAAATGCCGTGTTTTCGCGGCTTACCGGCAACTTGCGGGCGACTTCGGGCACCGGCATAGTGCCGGCATGCCCGCCGCCGTCCAGCTTGCCCAGGCCGCCTATCTCGCGGGCGGGATTCTCTGTCTCATTTTGGTTGCACGCAGCACGCTGCCCGCGGCGTTATTCTGGGGCGTCGGCGCCATCCTGCACACGGCTCTGGCCGCAGTCGAATTCGCCGATCTGCTCGACCTGTCTGCCTTCGTCGGACTCGAGGGAGACCTGCGCTATCTCGCATTCACCGCCGGCCTGCTCGCACTGGCCTTCGGCGCCGTGTTCAGTCTGGTGCTGCCGCCCGGCTCGAAACGGATCACGTTGCTGACCGGCATCGCGCTGGCACTGCTCATCGCGGCCGCCGCCGACCGGCTGCCGCTCGGGAAGCTGCCGCTGCCGCTCATCCTGCTCGGCATCCTTCTCGTCGCCACCGTCGTCGGCCTGCGGCATCGCCCGGCGCCGGCGCGCTGGTTGCTGGTCGCCACCCTGCTGCTCGCCCTCGCCGAACTGGGCCGCCACGGCTATCTCGGTTTCCTCCCCGCCGCGCCCGGCAGCATCGCGCGCATCTGCTTCGGCGTGGCGCTCGCCGCCTGCGGAATGACCGCCTACCGCGCCCGCTGAGCACGAAGTCCGGCTTGCCCGGAGATATTTTAAATATAAAATATCTGGCAGGCCCAATGCCGGGCCGGTATCCAGGCGGGAGCGCCATGCGTGTCACCATCGTGGGCGGCGGCCCGGCCGGCCTCTATCTCGCCCTGCTGATGAAGAAGGCCGATCCGGGCCACGACATATCACTGTATGAACGGAACCGGCCCGACGACACCTTCGGCTTCGGCGTCGTCTTTTCCGACGAGACACTGAACCAGTTCCTCACGCAGGATGCCGAAACCCATCAGGCGATCCGGGACAGCTTCGCCTACTGGCACGAAATCGACGTGGTGGCGGGCGGCCAGCGCATCCGCTCCGGCGGGCACGGCTTCTGCGGCCTGGCGCGCAAGAAGCTGCTGCAGATCCTGCAGCAGCGCTGCCGCGACTACGGCGTGAAGCTGCATTTTCAAAACGAGCAGCAGGATTTCGAGACGCTGCGCCGCGACTGCGACCTGCTGGTCGGCGCCGACGGCATCAACAGCCTGGTGCGCGAGCGCTGGAAGGAAACCTTCCGGCCGCATCTGGACTGGCGGCCGAACAGATTCGTCTGGCTCGGCACGACGTTGCCGCTGGACACCTTCACCTTCATCTTCGAGGCCAATGAACACGGCCTCTTCCAGGTTCATGCCTATCGCTTCGAGCCCGGCCTTTCGACCTTCATCGTCGAGACCACCGAGGAAACCTGGAAACGCGCCGGCCTCGACCGGGCCGGCGAGGAGGATACGCTGGCCTATTGCCAGAAACTCTTCGCCAGGCATCTCGACGGCCACAAGCTGCTCAGCAACCGCTCGATCTGGCGCAACTTCCCGACCGTGAAATGCGAACGCTGGGTGCATGACAACGTCGTGCTGATCGGCGATGCGGTGCATACGGCGCATTTCTCCATCGGCTCGGGCACCAAACTTGCGATGGAGGATGCCATCGCACTGAGCCAGGCATTGCATGCCGGGCACAATTCCCTGCCCGCCGCACTGCAGGCCTTCGAGACCGCGCGGCAGACGGACGTCTCGATCCTGCAGCATGCCGCCCAGGTCTCGCTGGAATGGTTCGAGCATACCGGGCGCTATCGCGACTTCGAGCCGATGCAGCTGGCGCTGAGCCTGCTGTCGCGCAGCAAGCGCGTGACCTATGACAACCTGCGGCTCCGCGACCCGGCCTTCATCGCAGGGGTCGACCGCTGGTTCGCGGAGAAGACGGCGCGCGAACAGGGTATCGCAGTCAGCACCGATCCGCCGCCCCCGCCTATGTTCCTGCCGCTCAGGTTGCGCGGCCTCACCATCGAGAACCGCGTCGTGGTGTCCCCCATGTGCCAGTACTCGGCCGAGGACGGCCTGCCGAACGACTGGACGCTGGTCCATCTCGGCAGCCGCGCCATCGGCGGCGCCGGGCTGGTGATCACCGAGATGACCGATATCGCGCCGACGGCCCGCATTACCCCGGGCTGCACCGGCCTGTGGAGCGCCGGGCACGCCAGGGCATGGCGCCGGATCACCGATTTCGTCCATGCCCATTCGAAGGCGAAGATCGCCGTGCAGCTGGCCCATGCCGGCCGCAAGGGCGCCACCTGCCTGCCCTGGGCCGGCGGCTATGACGAACCGCTGCCCGAGGGCGCCTGGGAGATCCTCGGTCCGTCACCCATTCCCTATCTGCCGCACAGCCAGGTGCCGCGCGAGATGACCCGGGCCGACATGGACGCGGTGCGCGACGACTTCGTCGCTGCAGCACGGCTCGCCATCGAGGCCGGTTTCGACATGATCGAGCTGCACATGGCACACGGCTATCTGCTCTCCAGCTTCATCTCGCCGCTGAGCAACACGCGGCGCGACGACTACGGCGGCAGCCTGGAAAACCGCCTGCGCTTCCCGCTCGAAGTCTTCGATGCGATCCGCGCCGTCTGGCCCGAAGACCGGCCGATCTCGGTGCGGCTGTCGGCGGTCGACTGGGTGCCCGATCGCGGCCTGACGCTGGAGGACTCCGTGCAGATCGCCCGCATGCTGAAGGCCCGCGGCTGCGACCTGATCGACGTCTCGGCCGGCCAGACCTCGGCGGAAGCGAAGCCGCAGTACGGTCGCATGTTCCAGACGCCGTTTGCCGATGCGATCCGGCAGGAGGCCGGCATCGCCACCATGGCGGTGGGTGCCATCACCACGGCCGACCAGGTAAACACCATCGTCGCCTCCGGCCGCGCCGATCTCTGCGCCCTGGCGCGGCCACATCTGGCCGATCCCTACTTCACGCTGCATGCCGCAGCCGATTACGACTACCACGGCATCCACTGGCCGCCCCAGTATCTCGCCGGGCGCGACCAGCTCTACCAGCTCAGGGCACGCGAGCGCGAGGAGGCCCGCGCCGCCGACGCCTTCGCGCGCCAAAGGGCCCGCCGGGACGACATCTGACGCGCCCTTTCTCCGGCCGGGCCCTTTGACAGCGAGCCGGGGGTGGCGTGTAAACTCCGGGAGCTGATTTTCTGCCGGAGAGCCCGCCCCCATGCGCGATCTGCAACTGCCCGGCCGTTCCGTGGCCATGGGCCGCAACGGCGCTGCCGCCACCTCCCATTCGCTGGCCACCGTCACGGCCATCGACATCCTGCGCAAGGGCGGCAATGCCGCCGATGCCGCCATCGCCGCCTGCGCGGTGCAGTGCGTCGTCGAACCGGGCTCGACCGGCATCGGCGGCGACAATTTCGTGCTCTACGCCCCGGCCGGCACCGACACCACCAGGGGCGGCAAGGTCTACGGCCTGAACGGCTCGGGCCGCGCCCCGGGCAAGCTGACTGCCGATTTCCTGCTGCAGCAGGGCCTGAAGGAGATCCCGCTCACCTCGGTGCATGCCGTCACCATCCCGGGCGCCATCGATTCCTGGGTCAAGCTCAACCAGCGCTTCGGCAGGCTGCCGCTCGGCGACCTGCTGCAGCCGGCGATCCGCTTCGCCGAGGAAGGCTTCCCCGTCACCGAGCGCGTCGCCACCGACTGGGGCCGCAACGAGGAAAAGCTGAAGGCCGATCCGAACAGCGCCCGCATGTGGCTGAAGGACGGCCGCCCGCCGAAATTCGGCGAGGTGTTCCGCGAGCCGGAACATGCCAAGGTCTTCCGCGCCATCGCCGAGAAGGGCCGCGACGGCTTTTACGCCGGCTGGGTCGCCGAGGACATGGTCGCCTATCTCAACAGCCTGGGCGGCCTGCACACGCTGGAGGATTTCGCCACCCAGGAGGCCTTCTGGGTCGAGCCGATCACCACCCGCTACAAGGGCGTCGACGTCTACGAAATCCCGCCCAATGGCGTCGGCATCACGACGCTGCTGCTGCTCAACATCCTGAGCGGCTTCGACCTCGCCAAATACGATCCGGTCGGCGTCGAGCGCTTCCATATCGAGGCGGAAGCCACCCGCCTCGCCTTCCAGGCCCGCGACGCCTATGTGGCCGATCCGGCCTTTGCCGATGTGCCGGTCGAGAAGCTGCTGTCCATGGCCTTCGCCGACGAGCTGCGCAGCCGCATCGACCTGAAGAAGGCCATGCCGGTCACCGGCCCGGCCGGCGGCACCAGCTACCGCGACACGATCTACCTCAGCGTGGTGGATTCCGAGGGCAATGCCTGCTCCTTCATCAACTCGCTGTTCTGGCCCTACGGCACCGGCCTGTGCAGCCCGAAGACCGGCGTGCTGCTGCAGAACCGCGGCGCGGGCTTCCGGGTCGACCCCGCGCATCCGAACTGCGTGGCGCCGCACAAGCGGCCGCTGCACACCATCATCCCGGCCATGGCGGTGAAGGACGGCAAGCCGTGGCTCAGCTTCGGCGTCATGGGCGGCGGCTTCCAGCCGGTCGGCCAGAGCCATGTCCTGACCAACATCCTCGATTACGGGATGAACGTGCAGGAGGCGATCGACTGCGCCCGCGGCTTCCACCAGATGGGCCGCTTCGAGGCCGAACGCGGCATCCGCGAGGACGTGCTCAAGGGCCTTGCCGCGCTCGGCCACGAGATCAAGATGGCCGAGATGCCCCATGGCGGCGGCCAGGCGGTGCTGATCGACGCAACGAATGGCGTGCTGCAGGCCGGCTCCGATCCCCGCAAGGATGGCTGCGCGCTGGCTTACTGACGCCGCGGGGGCGCGATTTTCGGCCAACCCGCTGATTTCCCTGGAACCGCCTGGTCCCGTTCGATCCCGTTCGGGGCCAGTTCAGTCCCGTTGGGAGCCAGTTCAGTCCCGTTCAATCCCGTTGAGAGCCAGTTGAGTCCCGTTCAGTCCCGTTGAATCCCGTTGAGTCCCGTTCGCGGACGGATCCGGTGACCAGATGCCCCAGACGCGGACATGCGCCTGTATGTCACGGCCGACGATTCACGATGGGCAACAGCAGTGGCCTTGAACGCCATGGCCAAATGAGAACATAATAGGTACATTACCCAGGAAGTCAAGTCGCGAATTTTCCGGTGGCCCGGGCGGCGCACCTGTCGGAGCTTTAAACGACTACCAGCAGCGCCGTCATCACGAAGGCCAGCAGCACCAGCGTCTCGATCAGGATCAGCGCCAGCGGCTTCCAGCCCAGCGCGAACAGCTCGCCGAAGGAGGTCTTCACCCCCAGCGCCGCGATGGCGACGAGCAGGCAGCCGCGCGAGACATCCGAGACCACGCCCACCGCCTGCGCCGGCAGCGGCAGGATGCTGCCGGTCACCACCAGCGCAGCGAAACCGATCAGGAAGGGCGGCAGCAGCTGGGCGCGTGCCGCCCCGCCCTCGCCGGCTGCCCCGTGGTTGCGATAGGCCCAGCCGATCAGAAAGACGACCGGCAGCAGGCAGGCAACGCGCATCAGCTTGACGAAGGTTGCCACATCGCCGGCCTGCGGCGATACGGTGAGGCCGGCGCCGAGCACCTGCGCCACGTCATGGATGGTGGCGCCGAACAGGATGCCGGCCTGGGTCTCGTCGAAGCCGAGCGCCTTGGCCAGCAGCGGGTAGATCACCATGGCGAGAGTCGAGAGTGCGGTGACGCCGATGACGGTGAGCAGCGTGAGGCGCTCGGATTGCGGCGAGCGCGGCAGGGCGGCTGCCACCGCCATGGCGGCGGAGGCGCCGCAGATGCCCACCGCACCGCCCGACAGCAGTCCTTCCTCGCGGCTGCGGCCGGCCAGTTTCGCGGTGATCAGGCCGGTGAGGATCGCAACCGACACGCCGCCGACCGCCAGCGCCACCGGACCCGGGCCGAGATCGGCGATGCGGTCGAAGGTGATGCGGATGCCAAGCAGGGCCACGCCGAGCCGCAGGACGCTGCGCGCGGCGAAATCGATGCCCGGCCGCACGCGCGGATCGGCGGCGAGGAAGTTGAAGGCCATGCCGAGCAGCAGGGCGAGCAGGAAGGGCGGCCCGCCGTAATGTTCGGCGATGAAGCCGACCGCCAGCGCAACCGTGGCGGCGACGGTCAGGCCCGGCAGCCAGAGGCGCAGGCGTTGCAGCATGGCGGGAGGATCAGAAGCCGCGGTCGCGCCGGTTCTTCTCGAGCTGGTCGCGATCGAGCACGAGGCCGATCAGGATTTCGAGTTCACTGGTATGGCGGCCGGCCAGCGGAATGTACTGCTCGAGCTCCTCGCCCACCACGACGCGCCGGCGCCCGGGCTCGAACGGAATCCGCGCGACGAAATCCTCGCGCGCCAGCACATTCTGCTGCTTGTCGACCACGGCGATGAAATAGGGCACCTGGGCCTCGTCCTGAGTCGCCGCGGGGCCGCGCGTGGCGGCCACCTGCAGGATGAAGCGCACGATGACGACCGCGCGGCGATCCTCGTAGCGGCAGTCGCCGTTGTAATCCAGCAGTTCGGTCTCGAAGGTGACGTCGGTCAGATCGCGGCCGGGGCCCGGGCGATACTGCACGCCCTTGTTGGCATCGCCGAGAATGCCGACCCGCGGACAGGGCGGTGGCCGGGTGTTGTCGCGGTTGCCGCTGCAGGCGGCCAGGCCCAGGCCGGCGATCAGCATCAGGGCGAAGGCGGGGCGAAGTAGCGGCATGGTTCTCACGGCAGGCATTCGGTCTGGCAATTCGGAGGCTGCGGGCGGGAGGGCTGGAGCGGCGGGAACCGGGTCATCGCAGCCTTTCCTTCGGGCGTCGGGTATACTAGCTTGCCGGGCGGGTGCCGGGCTGTTTCCTGTATAAAAGAGGGCTCCGGCCCAGACAAGCGGCATGCCCGCAAGCCCTTGATTCGTCACGAGCAGATTGCAAACCGGATGACTGCCGCCCACCCCGCCCAGGAGCGCCCCGCCATCGAGATCGTGCTGGCTGCACCCCGCGGCTTCTGCGCCGGGGTGGATCGCGCCATCCAGATCGTCGAACGCGCGCTGGAGCGGTTCGGCGCCCCGGTCTATGTCCGCCACGAGATCGTCCATAACCGCTTCGTCGTCGACACCCTGGCTGCCAAGGGCGCCGTTTTCGTCGATGAACTGGACGAGGTGCCCGCCGGCGCGCCGGTGGTCTTCTCGGCCCATGGCGTGCCGAAATCCGTGCCGGCCGCCGCAAAGGCGCGCAGGCTGGCCTATCTCGACGCCACCTGCCCGCTGGTCAGCAAGGTGCACCGCGAAGCCGAACGCCATCATCGCGAGGGGCGCCGCATCATCCTGATCGGCCATCAGGGCCATCCCGAAGTGATCGGCACGATGGGCCAGCTGCCCGATGGCGACGTGCTGCTGATCGAAACGGTCGCCGACGTGGCGAAGCTGCAGATCACCGGCGACCAGCCGCTGGCCTATATCACGCAGACGACGCTCTCGGTCGACGACACGGCCGAGATCATCGCCGCGCTCAAGGCCCGCTTCCCGGGCATCGAGGGCCCGAAGAAGGAAGACATCTGCTACGCCACCACCAACCGCCAGGGCGCGGTGAAGGCGATTGCCGCGCGCTGCGATGCCATGCTGGTGATCGGCGCGCCGAATTCCTCGAATTCGCTGCGGCTGGTGGAGGTGGCGAAACGGGCGGGCTGCGACCGCGCGCTGCTGGTGCAGCGGGCGGCGGATATCGACTGGGCGCAGATCGGCGATGCGCGCGCGGTCGGCATCACGGCGGGCGCCAGCGCACCCGAAACCCTGGTGGAAGAGGTGATCGACGCCTTCCGCGCGCGTTACGAAGTTACCGTCCGCGAGGTTTCCACGGCGCGGGAATCCGTCCAGTTCAAGCTGCCCGCCGCCCTCGACGTTTCCGCCGCCTGATCACCCTGCATGGCCGTCTATACCGAAATCGACGACGAGCAGCTCGAAGCGCTGCTGGCCCGCTACGATCTCGGCACGCTGATGTCGTGCAAGGGCATCGCCGAGGGCGTGGAGAATTCCAACTACCTGCTGGTCACCGACAGGGCGAGCTACATCCTGACGCTCTACGAGCGGCGGGTGAACCGCGACGACCTGCCCTATTTCCTCGGCCTGATGGATCATCTGGCCGCCAAGGGACTGCCCTGCCCCACGCCGCTGCATGACCGCGAGGGCAAGGCGCTGAACGAGATCGCCGGGCGGCCCTGCGCGATCGTCAGCTTCCTTTCCGGCGTCTGGCCCAAGCGCCCGACCGCGAAGCATTGCCATGAACTCGGCATCGCCATGGCGAAACTGCATCTCGCCGGCCAGGATTTTCCGCTGCAGCGGCGCAATGCGCTGAGCGTCGACGGCTGGCGTCCGCTGCTCGAGGCCTGCGACGGCCGGGCCGACGGCGTGCGGCCGGGACTGGCGGGCGAACTGCGGCGCGAATTCGATGCGCTCGCCGCCGCCTGGCCGGAGACGCCAGGCCGCGCCGGATCGAGGCCGCTGCCGCATGGCGTCATCCATGCCGACCTGTTTCCCGACAACGTCTTCTTCGTCGGCGAGAGCCTGAGCGGCCTGATCGATTTCTACTTCGCCTGCAACGACTATTTCGCCTATGACCTGGCGATCGCGCTGAACGCCTGGTGCTTCGAGGCGGACGGCGCCTTCAACGTCACCAAGGGACGGCAGCTGATTAACGGTTACGAGAGCGTGCGCCCCCTGACCGACGGCGAGGTCCATACCCTGCCGCTGTTCGCGCGCGGCGCGGCCCTGCGCTTCCTGCTGACGCGGCTCTACGACTGGCTGAACCAGGTGCCCGGCGCGCTGGTGAAGCCGAAGGATCCGCTGGAATACTGGAAGAAGCTGACCTTCCACCGCCAGGTGCTGGGCGCCTCGGCCTACGGCATCGAGCGCCCGTGATGGGTGAGCGGTGATGGGTGAGCGGTGATGGGTGAGCGGTGATGACCGGCGATACGGTGGAGATTTTCACCGACGGCGCCTGCCTGGGGAATCCCGGCCCCGGCGGCTGGGCCGCCCTGCTGCGGCTCGGCGCAACGGAGAAGGAACTCGCCGGCGCGGAAGCCGCCACCACAAACAACCGCATGGAACTGACCGCGGCAATCATGGCGCTGGAAGCGCTGAAACGGCCCTGCCGCGTGGCACTGTATGCCGACAGCCGCTACGTGATCGACGGTGCGACGAAATGGCTGCGCAGCTGGAAGGCGCGCGGCTGGAAGACCGCCGACCGCAAACCGGTCGCCAATGTCGATCTCTGGCAGCGTTTCGAGGCGGCGGCGGCGCCGCACGAGATCGACTGGCACTGGGTGCGCGGCCATGACGGCCATGTCGAGAACGAGCGCGTCGACCAGCTGGCCCGCGCGGCGGCGACGGAAATCGCGACCGCGCTGAAGAAGGGCTGAGGCTTTACCCAATCCATGGCCTCACCCTCGGCGCGGCCGGGAATGACGATCTGCATATAAAGTGAAAGGCCGGCGGGTTTCGCCGGCCTTTTCCGTCGGAGGCAGTCCGGATCAGAGCTGCGCGAGCAGCGTGCTGGCGTCGGACACCTCGAAGGCGCCGGGCTTCTCGAGATTGATCTTCTTCACCACACCGTCTTCGAGCAGCATCGAATAGCGCTGCGAGCGCACGCCGAGGCCGCGGGCGGAGAGATCGAATTCCATGCCGATCGCCCTGGTGAATTCGCCCGACCCGTCGGCCAGCATGGTGACCTTGTCGCCGGTATTCTGCTGCTTGCCCCAGGCGCCCATCACGAAGGCGTCGTTGACCGAGAGGCAGGCGATCATGTCGACACCCTTGCCCTTCAGCTCGTCATGCTTCTCGATGAAGCCGGGCAGATGCTTGGCCGAGCAGGTCGGCGTGAAGGCGCCGGGCAGGGCGAAGAGCGCCACCTTCTTGCCCTTGAACAGCTCGCCGGTCTTTACCGCCTGCGGGCCCTGTTCGGACATGACATAGAGCGTGACATCGGGGATGCGGTCGCCGACCTTGATCGTCATGGTTTCCTCGTCTGATTGGTTCTGGTTCTGACCGGTGCGGTCGAAGCCGAATACGGCCCGGCGCAGGATGATCCGGCTGCGCCGCCGAAACAAGCCCCCTCAGGGCTGCAGGCGCAGTTCCGCCGCCCGGCCCGCATCGGTCACGGTCAGAACGAGCGGACCGCTGTCCTTCAGGGCGCGTTCGGGCTGCACCGGAACGGTGAAATGCGCTGCACGGCGATCGGCGCTCAGCGCCAGCTCCGGCCGGCCGAACCACACCTCCGGCGCCGCCTCGACGAACAGGTCGGGCCGCTCGAACGGCGTTTCGCTGTGCAGCGCCACGACGAGACGCCCGGATTCCATGCGATGGCCGGCAAGCGCGATGCCGGCCTCGGGCGCAGGCCGGGGCACCCTGTCCTGCCAGCGCGCCAGCAGCTCGGCGGCGCCGGCATCCACCGTCATGCCGGCCGGCAGAAGCCGCGCGAGTTTTTCCTCGCGCAGAATGCAGATTTCCTTGCAGATGCCGAACTCGACATCGAGCGCCAGCGTGATCGCCTCGCCGCTGCGCTGCGGCGTGAGCGCGACCGGCAGCAGCACCTCGCCGGTATAGCCGTGCAGATCGGCGCTGCCGATGCTGATGCGGCGCGGCGCCGGCCAGGCGATCTCGGCTTTCGCCAGGTTCTGCGACTGCGACCAGTCGAAACGCGGCGGCACACCACCCTCGCCCGGACTGCGCCAGTAGAATTTCCAGCCTGGCGCGAGCCGCACCTGAAGTCCGACCTGATCCGGACCGGCGGCGATGAGCGACAGCTGCACCGGATCGCGCGTCCTGAGCCGCGAATCCGCCATCGCCGCGGGACTCAGCATCAGCACGCACGGCAGAAGCGCGAAAAGCCGGAGAAACAGCGGCACCATCCTCATATTGCCACTCTGTCCCGTCGCCGCGAAATTGCAAGACCTTGGAACCATTGGCATATGGACAAGTTGAGAAGCAGGAGTAACATGTGGGTGATGCGGGAGCTGGCATGACGGTTGGTGGCGGCAAATCGATATCCGGTTATCTCGACCGGCAATTGCTCGTCGCGATGCCGACGATGGGCGATCCGCGTTTCGCCCGCACCGTGATCTACATGTGCTCGCACAATGCCGAAGGCGCGATGGGGCTGGTGATCAACAAGCCCTATCCCGGCCTCACCTTCCCGAATCTGCTGACCCAGCTCGGCATCGAGCCGGCGATCGACAACGACATCATCGTGCGCCTCGGCGGGCCGGTGGAAACCGGCCGCGGCTTCGTGCTGCATTCCACCGACTACATGCGTCAGGGCAGCGTGCCGCTGGATGAAACCATGGGCATCGGCCTTACCGCCACGCTGGACGTGCTGCGGGCGATCGCCACCGGCACCGGGCCGCAGCGCAGCCTGTTCGCGCTCGGCTATGCCGGCTGGGGGCCCGGACAGCTGGATGCCGAGATCCAGGAGAATGCCTGGCTGGCCGCGCCGGCCGACGCCGACCTGCTGTTCGAGTCCGATCTGGATTCGGTGTGGGAGCGCGCCGTGCGCAAGATCGGCGTCGACGTCTCCAAGCTGGCCAGCGCCGCCGGCCACGCCTGATTCCCGCCGGCTTCAGGGTGGCGGATCGCTCGCCAGCCGGGCGTAGAGCCGGTGGTCGCGCCACACGCCGTCGATTTTGAGATATTCCCGCAGCACGCCCTCGGGCCGGAAACCGGCCCGGCGCAGCACGCGCTGGCTGGCCTCGTTCTCCGGCACGCAGGCCGCCTCCAGGCGGTGCAGTTTCAGCGGCCCGAAGCTGTGCGCCACCACCAGCGCCAGCGCCTCGGTCATGTAACCCTTGCCGGTATGCGGCAGGCCGATCCAGTAGCCGAGCTCGCCGCATTGCGAGGCGCCGCGGCGCAGATTGGACAGCGTGATGCCGCCGAGCAGCGTGTTGCTGCGGCGCAAATGGATGAACCAGGCCTCGCCGAGATCCTGCCGCCGCAGGCGGTCGAACCAGGCGAGCCGGCGGCGATAGCCGTCACGGGTCAGCGCGTCGTCCGCCCAGCGCGGTTCCCAGGGCTGCAGATGGTCGCGGCTGACGGCACGCAGCGTCGCCCAGGCCTCGAAATCGGCGATGCCCGGCGCCCGCAGGTCGACGCGCTCGCCCGAGAGCATGCCCACAGCGCCGGGGAGAAAGCGGCCGAACAGCATCTCCCCCTCCCCGCCGTGTCAGCCGAAACGCCCGGCGAAGCGCGCGTAATCCTCCAGCGCGCCGATCGGGCCCAGCGCCGCGAGCGAAGGCGGCGCGGTCCGCATCACGCGTTCGGCCACCGCGTGCACCGCCGCCTCGTCGACGCGGTCGACGGCCTCCAGCACCTCGTCAATGTCGAGCGGGCGGCCGAACAGCAGCATCTGCCGGCCAAGCTGCTCGATGCGCGCGCCGGAGCTTTCCAGCGACGTGACCAGGCCGACCTTGAGCTGGGCGCGGGCGCGCTGCAGTTCGTCGGCGCCGATCGGGCCGGTGAGCTTCGCCAGTTCGTCGGCGAGCACCGGCATCAGTTCGCCGAGCTTGTCGCCGCCGGTACCGGCATAGACGGTGAGCAGGCCGCCATCGCGGTAGGAGGCCGGATAGGCATAGACCGAATAGGCCAGGCCGCGCTTTTCGCGCACTTCCTGGAACAGGCGCGAGGACATGCCGCCGCCGAGCACGGTGGCATAGACCTGCATGGCGTAATAGGCCGGGTCGTCAAAGGCGACGCCGGGCAGCGCCACCGCGACATGGGCCTGTTCGAGGTCGCGCGAAACGCGCCGCTCGCCGCCGCGATAGACCGCCTGCTGCTGCTTCGGGCGCGGCGTGGCCTGCAGCGCCGCCAGCATCCGGCCCGCGCTCTCCACCAGCCGGTCGTGATCCACCGCGCCGGCCGCCACCACCACCATGTTCGGCGCATGATAGAAGCGGTCGAGAAAGCCCTGCAGGTCCTCGCGCCGCATGCCGGCCACGCGCTCGACGGTGCCGAGAATCGACCGCCCCAGCGCCTGGTCGGGGAAGGCGGTTTCCTGCAGATGGTCGAAGATGATGTCGTCGGGCGTGTCTTCCGCCTGGCCGATCTCCTGGATGATGACTTCGCGCTCGCGCTCCATCTCCCCGGCGTCGAAGACCGAGTTCTGCAGGATGTCGGCCAGCATGTCGAGCGCGAGGTCGGTGTCGCCCGCCATGACGCGGGCGTAGTAGGCGGTCTGCTCGCGCGAGGTGAAGGCGTTCAGATGGCCGCCGACCGCCTCGATCTCCTCGGCAATGGCCAGCGCGCTGCGTCGCCGCGTGCCCTTGAAGGCCATATGTTCCAGCATATGGGCGACGCCGTTGATTTCCGGCGTCTCGTCGCGCGCGCCGGCATCGACCCAGATACCCACCGATACCGTCTTCACCTGCGGCATGGCATCCGACACCACGCGCAGGCCGTTCGGCAGGGTACTGATGCGCAGGCTCATGCCGGCACCCGGATCCGCTCGATGAAGCCGCGCACGGCGGAGATGTCATTCGGCAGCATGGTGAAACGCTCCTTGCGGTCGAACAGGTCGGACAGCCGCGGCGGCAGCGACGGGCGATGCCCGGTCGCCGCCTCGACGGCATCGGGGAATTTCGCCGGATCGGCGGTGGCCAGGGTCACCAGCGGAATCTCGGGGGCAATAACCCGGTCCGCGCGATGCTGTTCGGCGACGGCGAGGCCGACCGCGGTATGCGGATCGACCATGCGGCCGTTCGAGGCGGCGAAAGCCTGCTTCAGCATCGCCCGGGTCGCGTCCTCGTCGGCACGGCCGGCGGAGAAAAGCCCGCGCGTCTCCGCCAGCGCATTGGGCGAGACGCTGAAGCCGCCTTTGGCATCCAGTTCCGCCATCAGCCCGCGCAGCTGGGCGGCATCGCGGCCATGCATGTCGAACAGCAGGCGCTCGAAATTGCTCGCCACCTGGATGTCCATGCTCGGGCTGATGGTCGGCGCCACCTTGTCCTTGCGGTATTCGCCGGAGGCGAAGAAGCGCGCCAGGATGTCGTTGCGGTTGGTGGCGACGATCAGCTTCGCAACCGGCAGGCCCATGCGCTGCGCGGCATAGCCGGCGAAGATGTCGCCGAAATTGCCGGTCGGCACGCAGAAGGCCGGGGCGACGTCCGGGCCGCCAAGGCTCAGACTTGCGGTCACGTAATAGACGATCTGGGCCATGACGCGGGCCCAGTTGATGGAGTTAA
Organism: Ferrovibrio sp.; assembly: GCF_035304305.1. Taxonomy (GTDB): domain Bacteria; phylum Pseudomonadota; class Alphaproteobacteria; order Ferrovibrionales; family Ferrovibrionaceae; genus Ferrovibrio. Next base: position 24,004 of record NZ_DATGQG010000145.1, on the reverse strand, counting down.
CCGCGGTCAGCCCGGCGCTGTTTCGGAAGGCGGCATCGTTGAACAGGGCCTTCACCATGGCCTGGGCATCGTCGAAGGTGCCCTCCAGCGCGATGGCATGCACATTGGCGTCGGGCACCGTCGTCATCTGCCGGCGCTGCACATCCGAGACGCGGCCATGGGGAAAGAGGATGAAGATGTCGAGATTGGCGCGGCCGCGGCAGCCTTCGATCGCCGCCGAACCGGTGTCGCCGGAGGTTGCGCCGACAATGGTCGCACGCTTGCCCGAACGCGCCAGCGCCCAGTCGAACAGCCGCCCGAGCAGCTGCAGCGCGACATCCTTGAAGGCGAGCGTCGGGCCGTGGAACAGCTCGAGCACCCAGTCGTTGGCGCCGGTCTGGCGCAGCGGCACCACCGCCCGGTGGCCGAAGGTGCCGTAGGCCTCGGCGATCATCCGCTTCAGGTCGGCATCGGGAATGCAGCCGCCGGTGAAGGGCCGGATCACCCGGAAGGCGACCTCGGCATAGGACAGGCCGCGCATGGCGCGCCACTCCGCCTGACTGAACTGCGGCCAGGTTTCGGGCAGGTAGAGGCCGCCGTCGCTGGCCAGGCCGGCCAGCAGAACGCCTTCGAAATCGAGAACCGGCGCCTGGCCGCGGGTGGAGATGTAGCGCATGGAATCTTTCGCTCGGGTCAGTTCAGGTAGCGCGCCTTCAGGTGCGCCTTGAAAGCGGCGGTGCCCAGGGGCCTGCCGGTCGCATCGCGCAGGATCCGGTCGGTCGAGACCAGCGATCCCCTGCCATGCACGTTCTGGCGCAGCCAGCGCAGAAGCGGCCGGAAATTACCCCTGGCAATCCCGGGCAGGATAGCCGGATCACGCTCCTTTGCAGCAGCAAAAAGCTGCGCCGCGGCCAGTGCGCCAAGAGTATAGGTCGGAAAATAGCCGATCGATCCCACCGCCCAGTGGATATCCTGCAGGCAGCCGCGGGCATCGTCGGGCACGTCCACGCCCAGCAGGGTCTGCATCCCGTCATTCCACGCATGGGGCAGATCGGCGACCGGCAGGTCGCCGCTGAGCATGGCCTGCTCGAGCCGGTAGCGCAGGATCACATGGGCCGGATAGGTAACCTCGTCGGCATCGACGCGGATCAGGCCCGGCTGCACCCGGCGGTAGATGCGGCCCAGATTTTCCGCAGACCAGGCGGATCCCTCGCCCCGGAAGGCCCGGCGCAGGATCGGTGCCGCATAGGTGAGGAATTCCGGGCCGCGGCAAACCTGCATCTCGATCAGCAGGCTCTGGCTCTCATGCAGCACCATGCCCCGGGCTTCGCCCACCGGCTGGTTGCGCCAGAATTTCGGCAGGCCGAGTTCGTACAGCGCGTGGCCGGTTTCGTGCAGCACGCCCATCAGCGAGGAGGTGAAATCCGCCTCGTCGTAACGGGTGGTGATGCGCACGTCGGTCGGCACGCCGCCGGTGAAAGGATGCAGGCTGACATCGAGGCGGCCATGGCGGAAATCGAAGCCGAGCGCCTTCATGAAGCGCAGGCCGACCTGCCGCTGGGTGTCCGCCGGAAACGGACCGGGTATTTCCGTCGCCGCCGGCCGCTTGGCCTGGCGCGCCATGGCCCTGTCGATGAAACCCGGCAGGAAGCGTCCGAGATCGGCGAACAGCGCGTCGATCTGCGCAGCGCGGCCTTCCGGCTCGTACTCGTCCAGCAATGCGTCATAGGGGCTGAGGCCGAAAGCGGCGGCCTTGGCGGCGGCAACCTCGCGGGTGAGTTCCAGCACCGGCGCGAATGCCGTCGCGAAGCTCTTGAAGTGGTTATTGGCGCGGGCCTTACGCCAGACCATCTCGCAGGCCAGCGTCGCCTTGCTGCGCGCCTCGACCAGTCGCGGCGTCAGCGCCGTGGCATGGCGCCACTGGCGCTGCATCTCGCGCAGATTGGCCCGCTGCCATTCGTTCAGCCGGTCCTTCCTCGCCTCGGCCTCGCCCAGCAGGCCGCCGATCGCGGGGTCGGTAATCCATTCATGGCGGACCACGCTCAGAACCGCCATCTGCTCGGCACGCACCTTGGCGCCGCCTTCGGGCATCATGGTCGACTGGTCCCAGCCGAGCACGGCCAGTGCGCCGTTCACGGCCGCAATGCGGCGGAAACGCTGTTCGAGCGCCCTGTAGCTTTTCATCCCTGCCCGCTTGCCGGTGTGCCGCCACCGCGTTCGCGACGGCGGTGCCAGATCACGTAGATCGCTGCCAGGACGATAGCACCGCCATACCAGGTGAAGGCATAGGCCAGATGGTTGTTGGGGAAAGTGACGCGGGTATGGCCCGGCCGCGGCCAGCCGCCCGGCACGGTCGCCGAGGCTTCCGCATCGACGATGAGCATCGGCGCATCGTCGATCCCGGCCGCAGCCAGCATCCCGGCGGCGTCGGCATAGTACCAGAGATTGCGGTCCGGCTCGTTATCGGGCACGAAGAGGCCCTGCGGCGCCGACAGGCGGACGATGCCGGTAATGCTGACCTCGCCCGTCACCTGGCCCTCCGGACGCATGGCGGGATCCTTCTTGTCGGCCGGCACCCAGCCACGGCTGACCAGCACATGGCCGGGGGCATCGCTGCGCTTCAGCGGCGCCACGACGTGATAGCCGAAATTGCCGCGCTCGGAATGGGCGAAGACGTGGAATTCATGCGCGTGATCGAACGTGCCGCTGACCGTAACACGGCGATAGTTCCACGCCTCAGGATCGAAGTCGCCGGCCGGCAGCGGCACCGGATCGGCCGTCAGGCCGCGTTCCACCGTCTCGATCAGGTCGAGTTTCCAGAACAGCCGGTCGACCTGCCAGGTGCCCAGCGAGAGCAGCAGAACCAGGGCCGGAATGGTGAACAGGGTCGGCCAGAGGGCCGGCCGGAAGCCGAAAATTCTCAACGGATTTACTCGCGCAGCAATTCGATGTCGGACGACGCCTTATGGCGGAATTGTAGCGCGATGAGGGTCGCTTTGAAGGGCCGCAGCAGCAGAATGGCGCCGCCGATGATCACCGGGGTCCACAGCACCAGATGCAGCCAGATCGGCGGCGAAAAGAACAGCTCGACCCACAGCGCCAGGCCGACGACGATGAAGCCGAGGATCAGGATGACGAAGACGGCCGGCCCGTCGCCGGAATTCACCGTCGCGTAATCGAGGCCGCAGGACGGGCAAACGGGCCGTACGTCCAGCAGGCCTTCGAAAAGCGGGGCCTCGCCACAGCGCGGACAGCGGCAGCGAAGCCCCGTGGAGAGAGGTGGCAGCGGCGGGTATTCCGCTGCCATCGGAGACGTCCTCAATGGGCCGGACCCGAACCCCACCAGTAGATGGCGGCGAACAGGAAGAGCCAGACCACGTCGACGAAATGCCAGTACCAGGCCGCAGCCTCGAAGCCGAAATGATGGTCCGGCTTGAAATGGCCTTTCACGGCGCGGATCAGGCAGACCAGCAGGAAGATGGTGCCGACGATGACGTGGAAGCCGTGGAAGCCGGTCGCCATGTAGAAGGTGGAAGCATAGATGCCGTCGGTGAAACCGAAGGCGGCGTGGCTGTATTCGAAGGCCTGGCAGGCGGTGAACAGCACGCCGAGGATCACCGTCAGCGTCAGGCCGCGGATCAGTCCCTTGCGGTCGCCATGCTGCAGCGCATGGTGCGCCCACGTGACCGTGGTGCCCGAGAGCAGCAGGATCAGGGTATTGATGAAGGGCAGCTCCCACGGATTGAAGGTCTCAATCGTGGCCGGCGGCCATTGATGGTTGATCGCCTCGGTCGGATAGAAGGCGGCGTTGAAATAGGCCCAGAACCAGGCGACGAAGAACATCACCTCGGAGGCGATGAACATCACCATGCCGTAGCGCAGGTGGATCTGCACCACCGGTGTGTGATGGCCTTCATGCTCAGCTTCACGGATCACATCGCGCCACCAGCTGGCCATGGTGTAGAGCACGACCAGCAGGCCCGGCGCGATCCACCAGTAGCTGGCGCCATGGAAGGCGGCCACGGCACCGATCGCGAGCGCGAAGGCGCCCATCGAGCCGACGAAGGGCCACGGGCTTGGATCGACGAGATGATAATCGTGATTGCGCGCGCTGCTGGCAGCCATGGTTACGAACCCCCTAGTTACGCAAGGTTTGCATTCAGTTCACCGTCGCGGCGGCACCGCCGCGGTCGGAAACCCGTTTGACCTCTTCCGGCTTGCGGAAGAAGGTATAACTCAAGGTGATGGTGCGGACATCCCGGGTCGTCGGATTGGTCAGGATCTCGGGATCGACGAAGAACGAGACCGGCATGTCCACCGACTGGCCGGCTTCCAGCATCTGCTCCTCGAAGCAGAAGCAGGCGATCTTGTTGAAATACTGGCCGGCCTTCTCGGGCGTGACGTTGAAGCTCGCCTGCCCGGCAACCGCTTCGCCCGTCGGGTTGCTGGCCTTGTAGAAAATCAGCATCTCCTCGCCGGGCCGCACCTTCACCTCGCGCTGCACCGGCTGGAACTTCCACGGCATGCCCGGCGCGATATCGGCGTTGAAGCGGACGGTGATGGTGCGCTCGGCGGCCTGCAGCGAGGCCGGCAGGCTTTCGGCGCGCAGCGGCGTGCCGCTGAAGCCGGTAACGCGGCAGAACAGGTCGTAGAGCGGCGCCGACGCGAAGGCGAGACCGGTCATGCCAACGACCATGACGGCGCAGGTCAGCGCCACGCGGCGATTGCGACGATTACGCTCTGCAGCCGGCAGACTCACTGGCCCCCTCCTCCCATCCGCGCGAGGGTGATCAGGTAAAACAGCACGACAAGGCCGCCCAGAGCCAGGGCGAGCGCGATGTTGCGCGCGCGGCGGCGCTTGTCTTCGTCGCGTCCGGCCATGGCCGTCACGCTCCCCAGCCGAGCCCGCGCTCGGCCAGCAGCAGGGCGAAAAGCAGGAAGAGATACAGAATCGAATACGCGAACATGTGCTTAGGCGCCCGGTCGTCGCGGCCACGCCAGATGCGGAACGCCAGCACAAGGAAGAAGGCACCGAGCAGCGCCGTGCCGAGGCCATAGAGCGGGCCGGCGAGGTCGAGGGCATAGGGGCTGAGGGTGAGCGGCACCAGCAGCAGGCTGTAGATCAGGATCTGGCGACGCGTTTCGCGCTCGCCCGCCACGACCGGCAGCATCGGCACGCCGGCACGGGCGTAGTCGTCGGACCGGAAGAGCGCCAGCGCCCAGAAATGCGGCGGCGTCCACATGAAGATGATGGCGAACAGCAGCACCGGCAGCAGGCTGAGGTCGCCGCTGATCGCTGCCCAGCCGATCATCGGCGGGAAGGCACCGGCAGCGCCGCCGATGACGATGTTCTGCGGCGTGCGGCGCTTCAGCCACATCGTGTAGATGAAGACATAGAAGCCGATGGTCAGCGCCAGAATGGCAGCCGCCACCCAGTTCACCGCCAGCCCCATCACCAGGACCGAACCGATTGCCAGCACCGAGCCGAAGCCGAGCGCTTCCTCGCGGGTCACCCGGCCCTGGGGGATCGGACGCTTCTGCGTGCGCGTCATCACGGCATCGATATCGGCGTCGTACCACATGTTGATCGCGCCCGACGCGCCGGCGCCGATCGCGATGCAGAGCAGCGCCGTCGCCGCCAGCGTGGGATGCAGGCTGCCCGGCGCCAGTGCCATGCCGACCAGTCCGGTGAAGACGACCAGCGACATCACGCGCGGCTTGAGCAGCGCGATGTAGTCGGATGGCCGCGCCTCGCCGGACTTGGCGTAAGCGCCATCGAGGCCGGCGACGCCGGCCCCGTGACCCTGACCTGTATAACTGGCGTCAGACAACGACTTACTCCCGAGTCTGCGGTCTTACTTGATGACCGGCAGCTTCTCGTACTGGTGGAACGGCGGCGGCGAAGGCAGGGTCCACTCGAGCGTCGTGGCACCCTCGCCCCACGGATTGGCGGCCGCCTGCTTCTTGCGGATGAAAGCCCAGATCACCGTGCCGACGAAGAACAGCGTCGAGGCGAAGGCGATATAGGCGCCGATCGAAGCGACGTAGTTCCAGCCGGCGAAGGCATCCGGATAGTCCGGGATGCGGCGCGGCATGCCCTGCAGGCCGAGGAAGTGCATCGGGAAGAACAGCAGGTTGACGCCGATGAAGGTGGTCCAGAAATGGATCTTGCCGGCCGTCTCGCTGATCTCGTAGCCCGACATCTTGCCGAACCAGTAGTAGAAGCCCGCGAAGATCGCGAACACCGCACCCAGGCTCAGCACGTAGTGAAAGTGCGCCACCACGTAATAGGTGTCGTGCAGGTAGGTGTCGATGCCGGCGTTGGCCAGCACCACGCCCGTCACACCGCCGATGGTGAACAGGAAGATGAAGCCGATGGCGAACAGCATCGGCACGGTGAAGCGGATCGAGCCGCCCCACATCGTGGCGATCCACGAGAAGATCTTGATGCCGGTCGGCACCGCAATCACCATCGTGGCGGCGGTGAAGTAGGCGCGGGTGTCGACATCCAGGCCCACCGTGTACATGTGATGCGCCCAGACGACGAAGCCGACGACGCCGATCGCGACCATGGCGTAGGCCATGCCGAGATAGCCGAACACCGGCTTGCGCGAGAAGGTCGAGATCACCTGGCTGATGATGCCGAAGCCCGGCAGGATCAGGATGTAGACCTCGGGGTGACCGAAGAACCAGAACAGGTGCTGGTACAGGATCGGGTCGCCGCCGCCCTCAGGCTTGAAGAAAGAGGTGCCGAAGTAGCGGTCGGTCAGCAGCATGGTGATGCCGCCGGCCAGCACGGGCAGCGAGATCAGCAGCAGGAAGGCCGTGACCAGCACCGACCAGGCGAACAGCGGCATCTTGTGCAGCGTCATGCCCGGGGCACGCATGTTGAAGATGGTGGTGATGAAGTTGATCGCGCCGAGGATCGAGGACGCACCGGCGATATGCAGGGCGAAGATGGCCAGACCCACCGCAGGCCCCGGATGTCCGATATCCGAGCTGAGCGGCGGATACATGGTCCAGCCGCCGCCGGCGCCCAGGCCGCCCGCCGGCCCTTCCATGAAGGACGAGATGAGCAGCAGGCCGAAAGCCGGAACCAGCAGCCAGAAGGAGATGTTGTTCATGCGCGGGAAGGCCATGTCCGGCGCGCCGATCATCAGCGGCACGAACCAGTTGCCGAAACCGCCGATCATCGCCGGCATGACCATGAAGAAGATCATGATCAGGCCGTGGTTGGTGACCAGCACGTTGAACAGGTGATGGTCGCCGCCGAGAATGCCGTCGCCGGGATTCATCAGCTCGGCACGCATCAACACCGAGAACAGGCCGCCGATCAGGCCGGCGACCACGGCGAAGATGAGATACATCGTGCCGATGTCTTTGTGGTTGGTCGAGTAGACGTACCGGCGCCAGCCGGTTGGATGATCGTGATGCTCGTGGGTCGCGGCGTGGGCCATGGCGTTCCCTACTCCTTGAATCGTGCGTTACTGGGCTGCGCGGGCGTCGGCGAGACGCGGCGACGGGCCGTCAACGGTTGCGAATTTCTGCTGCGCCTCCTCGACCCACTTGGCGTAGGCCTCCTTGGAGACGACCTCCACCTTGATCGGCATGAAGGCGTGATTGGCGCCGCAGAGTTCCGAGCACTGGCCGTAGTAGACGCCTTCGCGCTCGGCGCGGAACCAGGTCTCGTTGGTGCGGCCCGGGACGGCGTCCTTCTTCACGCCGAAGGCCGGGATGGCCCAGGCATGGATGACGTCGGCGGCGGTGACCAGCAGGCGGATATTGGTGTTCACCGGCACCACGACGGCGTTGTCGGTCTCGAGCAGGCGCGGCTGGCCCGGCTTGAGATCGGCGTCGGCGGTCATCGTGGCGTCGAAGGTGAAGTTGCCGTTGTCGGGGTATTCGTAGGACCAGTACCACTGCTTGCCGATCGCCTTGATGGTCAGCTCCGAATCATGGGTCTTGTCGGCGAAGTACAGCAGCTTGAAGGACGGCACCGCGATGACGATCAGGATCAGGATCGGCACCACCGTCCAGATCACCTCGACCAGCGTGTTGTGTGAGGTCTTCGACGGGGCCGGATTCGCCGCGGCGCGGAAGCGCACCATGACGTAGACCAGCAGCACGAGCACGAAGCCCGAGATCAGGGTAATGATCCACATCAGCAGATCATGGAAATTCGACATGTCGGTCCAGACCGGCGTGACCCCGTCCTGCATGCCGAGCTTCCACGGAGTCGGCTGACCCCCGAGGGACTGCGCCATCGCTTCGGCGCCCATGAGCAAGACCAGACCTGCGCCGATGACGGCTGTTACGGCTGAGCGGAGCGCCGGAAAACGGGCGCTCTCAAACCAATTCCACCCCATTGTTCAATACCCTCGCTGATAACTCGGGACAGAGCCTCGGCTCTGTGCGCGCCGAACATACACCTCAGCCTGCCACCCGCCCAGCGCGACACGGTTGTGCGACGATTTGTCGCTCCGAAGGGAGGTAAGCGAATTTCAACTTACCCCTTGATTTGCCTTGCCCTTGCACCGTGCCGGTCCGGCCCCTAATCTGCCCTGAGGGGGTCTCGGCATGCTCGATCAGCTACAGAGGAAACTGGCCCAGGAAATCCTGGACTGGCTGGATCGGCCCGCCTTTTCGGTTGAATATAGCCGGACAGATAACTACTATTACGTGTGCTGCAATGCAGCCTATGCCGCGCTGACGGAGATGAGCGCGGACGAACTGGCCGGCCAGGCCTTCTCGGTCGGCTTTGCACTGGGCGAGGCCGAGAAGCTCCGCCCCCTGCTCGATTCGGTCCGCCGCGAGGGCCGCCGCGAGGTCAGCAGTACCCTGATCCGCTGGGCCAACGGCTGGATTTGCCAGGGCCTCACCGTGGCGCCGATCCGCAATGGCGACAACGCCGTCTCGGGCCTCGTCGTGATCGCCGAAGCCAGCACGCCGGAAAAGATGCACCAGGCGGCGCTGCAGGTGGCCGAATACAAGCTGCGCGATTTCGCCGAGCTGGCATCCGACTGGTTCTGGGAAACCGACGCCGAGCACCGCTTCACCTGGATTTCCGAATCCTCCTCGCCCCATTCCGCCGCCATGCGCAGCGGCTCGCTGGGCCGCTGCCGCTGGGACATCGCGGTGCAGAGCGACGAGGGTGACATCCAGTTCTGGGAAGAGCATCGCCGCAGCCTGGACCGGCATGAACCGTTCCGCGGCTTCCGCTACTGCACCATGGTGACCGGCAGCGAGCTGTGGATCGAGATCAACGGCAAGCCGGTTTTCGATTCGGAAGGCCGCTTCATGGGCTATCGCGGCTCGGGCCGCGACATCACCGAACAGTACCGGCAGCAGCGCCGCATCGAGGCCGCCCTGCGGCAGGCCGAGGAAGCGAGCCGGGCGAAAAGCCAGTTCCTCGCCAACATGAGCCACGAACTGCGCACGCCGCTCAACGCCATCATCGGCTTCTCGGAAATCATCCGAGACCAGATGTTCGGCTCGGTCGGCATCCCGCGCTATGTTGACTACGCCCGCGACATCAACGCCTCCGGCACGCATCTGCTGGCGCTGATCGGCGACATTCTCGACATGTCGCGCATCGAGGCCGGCTATTACGCCCTGGACGAGAAAGCCGTCGATCTTTCGGCGATCATCGAGTCGGCGCTGACCATGGTGCGCCCCCAGGCGGAACGCGGCGGCATCGCCCTGCGCAACCTGTCGCCGGATACCCTGCCGCAGCTGCGCGCCGATGAACGCGTGGTCAAGCAGGTGCTGATCAACCTGCTGGGCAACGCGGTGAAGTTCACGCCGAGCGGCGGCACCATCGACGTGGTGTACCGGCAGCTGCCGGACGGCAGCCCCTCGCTGACCGTGGTGGACACCGGCAGCGGCATCCCCCCGGAGCGGCTGGAACAGATTTTCGAGCCGTTCCAGCTTGCCAAGGCGGAAGTCGCCCGCCAGCACGGCGGTACCGGGCTCGGCCTGTCGATCAGCAAGCGCCTCATGGAACTGCATGGCGGCACGCTCAGCATCAGCAGCACCGTCGGCGCCGGCACGCAGGCGCAGATCACATTCCCGCACTGGCGTCTGCTGTCGGATGCCGACCAGGAGTGGACGCCGCCGCTGCCCGAACCCGCACCGGCCCGGCCGGCGCCGCGGACCGATGCGCCGAAGCCGGCGAAAGCCGCCGGCGCGGCCGAGAAAAGCGCCAGCATCGGCGCCACCCTGCGGACGCTGCTCGACGCCATGGGCGAAGGCGTGGTGCGCATCGACAGCGAAGGCACGATCACGTCGATCAGCGAAACCGGCGCGGCGATCTTCGGCTATCAGGCTGCCGAGCTGGTCGGACAGAATGTGAATATCCTCATGCCCGAGCCGTTCCGCTCCGGCCACGATTCCTACATCCACAATTTCCTTTCGACCACGCGGGCGAAAATCCTCGGCCTCGGCCGTGACACGCTGGGCCGGAAGAAGTCGGGCGAAATCTTCCCCATCCATATCAGCGTCGGCGCCTTCGACAACGGCGAGAGCTCGGGCTTCATCGGCATCATCCGGGATATTTCTGACCGCCGCGACGTGGAGCTGCGCGCCGAATTCGCCAGCCGTAACGATCCGCTGACGGGCATCCTCAACCGCAGCAGCTTCATCGCCGAGACCGAGCGCATGCTGGGCGCGCAGCATCGGCTGGATGGCGGGCTGTGGGTCCTGTTCAACCTCGATGTCGACAATTTCCGGGATATCAACGAAGGCTTCGGCTATCACATCGGTGATGCCGTGCTGAAGAGCACCGCCGACCGGCTGGCGGAGACGCTGCCGCGCGAGGCGCTGGTCGGCCGCATCGCCGCCGACCAGTTCGCCGCCCTCGCCGCTGTCAGCGACCTCAACACCGCCCTGAACCTGGCGCAGACGCTGCATGCCCAGCTGACCCGGCCGCTCCCCGCCGATGGCCGCGTCGTGCCGCTGAAGCTCAGCATGGGTGCGGCGATCATCGACGATCCGGCCGAGAAGATCAGCGACTCCCTCGCCAAGGCGGAACTGGCCATGAAACTGGTCCGGGCCGCCGGCGGCGATTCGACGCGGTTCTACAGCCCGGAAATGACCCGCGCCGCCGAGCGGCGGCTGCGGCTGACGATGAATCTGGATGCCGCCGTGGCAAACGACGAGTTCCACATCGTCTACCAGCCCGTCGTCGAGACGGCGAGCGGCGCGATCTGCGCCATGGAAGCGCTGCTGCGCTGGCGCCATCCCGAACTCGGCCCGATCCCACCGTCGGAGTTCATTCCGCTGGCTGAGGAGACCGGCAGCATCATTCCGATCACCCGCTGGGTCTTCGCGCAGGTCGCCGAACAGCTGCGCCAGTGGCGCCGGGACGGCGTCGCGCCGCGCCGCGTCTTCGTGAACGTCTCGGGGCAACAGTTCGTCCGCGACGATCTGCCGGCCTATTTCCGCAGCCTCCAGGCGGAAGAGCCGGATCTGATCCCCTTCTTCGGCATCGAGATCACCGAGCAGGCAGCGATCCAGAACATGGAAGCCACGGTCGCGGCGATCCGGGAGCTGGCCGAGATCGGCGTCGATGCAGCGCTGGATGACTTCGGCACCGGCTATTCCAGTCTGAGCTACATCCAGCGGCTGCCGATCCGCAAGATCAAGCTGGACCGCGCCTTCATCGCCGACCTGCCCGGCAACGAGAAGGACATTGCCCTGGTCCGAGCGATGATCGGTATGGCGAACGGTCTCGAGCTTCCCGTCGTCGCGGAGGGCGTGGAGACGGCAGCCCAGCGGGAATTCCTGCGTGGTGCCGGCTGCAGCGAATTGCAGGGCTACCTGATCAGCAAGCCGGTACCCGCCGAGAAAATGGCGGAACTGCTGCGGCAGAGCGACCGCAGGGGGACCAGGCAGGTGCCGCGGCCGGAAAAACTGCCGGGCGACCGGCGGCATTAGACACTCCGGGGACTGTATTTCTCCCGAGGCCACGCCATATTGCAGCAGACGAACCCCTTGGCCGGAGGTCGCAACCGGCCCCTTTTAGTCGTTCAGATGAGGATCGAGATGGCCGGAGCCTCCGCCGCGCAGGAACTGTTCTTCACCCGGGCCGGGCTGGACCGCAGCCGCCTCCAGACCATCGTGGCCGATGCGCTGCATGGGGCCGATGACGGCGAACTCTTCCTCGAATACTGCCAGTCGGAGAGCTTCAGCTTCGACGACGGCCGCCTGAAGGCCGCCAGCTTCGACACCAGCCAGGGCTTTGGCCTGCGGGCCGTCTCCGGCGAGCAGACCGGCTATGCCCACGCCTCGGACCTGAGCGAGGAAGCGATCCGTCGTGCCGCCACGACGGTGCGCGCGGTGCGGGCCGGCCATGGCGGCGTGATGAGCGAGGCGCCGGTGGCGACCAACCGCCATCTCTATGGCGACGACAATCCGCTGAACGAGATTCCCTTCGAGCAGAAGGTGAAGCTGCTGCAGGACATCGATGCCTACGCCCGGGCGAAGGACCCGCGGGTCCGCCAGGTTTCCGCGTCGCTGGCCGGCTCCTGGCAGACCGTCGCGATCCTGCGCGCCGACGGCACCCTGGTCCAGGATGTGCGCCCGCTGGTGCGGCTGAACGTGTCCGTCGTGGCCGGTCAGGGCGACCGGATGGAGAGCGGCAACCGCGGCGCCGGCGGCCGCGTCGGCTACGCCCGCTTCTTCGATCCCGCCCACTGGCAGGCCGAGGTGGACGATGCCCTGCGCCAGGCGCTGGTCAATCTTGAGTCCGTTCCCGCTCCGGCCGGCGAGATGACCGTCGTGCTTGGTCCGGGCTGGCCGGGTATCCTGCTCCACGAGGCGATCGGGCATGGCCTGGAAGGCGACTTCAACCGCAAGAAGACGTCGGTTTTCTCCGGCCTGATGGGCCAGCAGGTGGCAGCCAAAGGCGTCACCATCGTGGATGACGGCACGCTCGATCGCCGCCGCGGCTCACTGACCGTGGATGACGAAGGCACCCCGACCGAATGCACGCCGCTCATCGAGGACGGCATCCTGACCGGCTTCATGCAGGACCGCATGAATGCCCGCCTGATGGGCATGAAGCCGACGGGCAACGGGCGTCGCGAGTCGCATGCCCATGCTCCGCTGCCACGCATGACGAACACTTACATGCTGGGAGGCGACCGCGATCCGCAGGAGATCCTCGCCGGCGTGAAGAAGGGCATCTATGCCGTCAATTTCGGCGGCGGGCAGGTCGACATCACCTCGGGCAAGTTCGTCTTCTCCTGCACCGAGGCCTACATGGTGGAGAACGGCAAGGTCGGCGCGCCGATCAAGGGCGCCACGCTGATTGGTGCCGGAGCCGAAGTGCTCAAGAAGGTCCGGGCGGTGGGCAACGACCTGCAGCTCGACAGCGGCATCGGCACCTGCGGCAAGTCGGGCCAGGGCGTACCGGTCGGTGTCGGACAGCCGACCCTGCTGATCGATGGTTTGACGGTGGGCGGCACCGCCAAAGCAGCGTAAACTGACGCACGGACACCAACGGTTTCGCAAGGGGGAACCATGGCGATCACCGCAAGCAAGGACACCACCGCGGACCTGGTGATGCACGACCCGGTCTGGCAGCGCATCCGTGAGGAGGCAGCCGCCATCGCCCGTGACGAACCGCTGCTTGCCAGCATGGCCTATGCGGCCGTGCTGCATCACGAACGGCTGGAAGACGCGCTGAGCTACATCCTGGCGCAGAAGCTCGGCAATGCCGAACTGCCGCCGCTGGGTCTGCGCGAGGTGATCCAGGAGGCATTCGCTTCCGATCCCGATCTCGGCCATGCGGTGCGTGCCGACCTCGTGGCCGTCAACGAGCGTGACCCGGCCTGCCGCAGCTTTCTCAAGCCCCTGCTGTTCTTCAAGGGTTTCCAGGCGATCCAGAACCATCGCGTGTCGCACTGGCTGTGGCAGCAGAAACGCGAGACCCTCGCCTTCCTGCTGCAGAGCCGCGGCTCGGAAGTCTTCGCCGTCGACATCAATCCGGCCTCGAAATTCGGCCGCGGGATCCTGATCGACCATGGCACCGGCGTGGTGATCGGCGAGACTGCCGTGGTGGAAGACAACGTCTCCATGCTGCAGAACGTTACTCTTGGCGGCACCGGCAAGGAGACCGGCGACCGGCATCCGAAAATCCGCCGCGGCGTACTGATCGGTGCCGGCGCCAAGATCCTCGGCAATATCGAGATTGGCGAAGGGGCCAAGATCGGCGCCGGCAGCGTGGTGCTGATCCCGGTGCCGCCGCATTGCACGGCGGCCGGCGTGCCGGCGAAGATCGTCGGCAACTGCGAATGCGAGCAGCCCGCCCGCGAAATGGACCACGGACTGCCCTTCCACCGCGACTAGGCAGCCCCATGACGAGGATCGCAGCCGCGGCGGCCCTGTTTCTCGCCGCTGCCGGCCTGTCGGTCCCGGCTCCACTGCAGGCGCAGTCGCTGCACGGCGCGCTGGAATGGCTGCCGCCGGGCAGCTTGTCAGCGGCAAGCCTGACCACCCGTCCGGTGGAAATCCTCGATGGCGGCGAGGCGCAGAATTTCTATACCGAACTCGGCCGGCTGGCCTTCCGCTCACCCGACATCCTCGGCGGCACCGCGCGCAAGGCCGGCCTCTCCTGCCAGGCCTGCCATAGTAATGGCCATGTGAATGCGGCCTTCTTCATTCCCGGCCTTTCGGACAGGCCCGGCCGCGTCGACGTGACCCATGCCTTCTGGAATCTGCGCGGCGAAGACGACCGGGACAATCCGCTGCCCATCCCGAGTCTGCGCGGCGTAGCCGCAAAGGATCGTCTGGGGCAGGACCGCCAGGCGATCCCGCTACGGGACTTCACCCGGCGGGTGATCGTCGTCGAATTCGCCGGCGACGAGCCCTCTCCTCTGCTGCTGGATGCCCTCTCCGCCTATCTGGAAAAGCTGCGCCCGAGCGGCGAACCGGATCGCCTGGTCACACTCTCCGATGATCTGGCGGACATACGGCGCCATCTGAAAACCCTGTCCGTGCCTCTCGCGGAGGAAGACGGTGCCGTCACGTCAGACGTGGTTCAGATGATCCGCGGTCAGCTCGGGTTTATCCATGAACGCTTTACCGATGCGCGTCTCGGCAGCAGCCGTGCGATGCTGGAAGACTGGTCACGCCAGCTGGCGCAGATCGGACGGCTGGCTGAAGCCGGAGAATGGCCGGCTGCACGGGAAGCGCTGGACCGGCTGCGCCGTGCTGTCGAGAATCCACCGGCCGCCCTGCTCGCGGACGCGCCCTTCTCTCTCTACGACCCGGAAAGGCTGCAGGCCTGGCTCAGTAAGCCAGTTCGGTGAAGGCCGGATCGACCGATTTATTCCAGCGGCCGCGATAGAGCTTCAGCAGGCCTTCGGCCGGCGTCTCGCCGGACTCCACGATGCGCACCAGCGGCTCGAGGAAATGTGACTCATCCTCCCCGGCCGGCGACAGGCGGCTGCGCGACTTCAGGCCGTTCAGCGCGATCTTCACCATCTGGTCGGCATAATGCCTGAGGGGCCGTCCGCGCAGTTCGGTGCTCAGCCCGAATTTTGGCACGTCGGCGCGCAGCTTTTCCCGCTCGGCCGGCGTCCAGTCGCGACAGAGATCCCATGCGGCATCCAGGGCGGCGCCGTCGTAGAGCAGGCCGACCCACAGGGCCGGCAGCGCGCAGATCCGCGACCATGGCCCGCCATCGGCGCCGCGCATCTCGAGGTAGCGTTTCAGGCGCACCTCGGGGAACAGCGTCGTGATGTGATCGGCCCAGTCGCGCAGGGTCGGAATCTGGCCGGGATAGGCCGGCAGCCTGCCGGCCATGAAGTCGCGGAAGCTCTGACCCGAGGCATCGATATACTTGCCGTCGCGATAGACGAAATACATCGGCACATCGAGCGCATGGTCGACATAGCGCTCGAAGCCCATGCCATCCTCGAAGACGAATCCCAGCATGCCGGTGCGGTCCGGATCGGTATCGGTCCAGATATGACTGCGATAGCTCAGAAAGCCGTTCGGCCGGCCTTCGGTGAACGGCGAGTTGGCGAACAGCGCCGTGGCAATCGGCTGCAGCGCCAGACCGACACGGAACTTCTTCACCATGTCGGCCTCGGTGGCGAAATCGAGATTTACCTGGACCGTGCAGGTGCGCAGCATCATGTCGAGGCCAAGGCTGCCCTTCTTCGGCATATAGGCGCGCATGATGCCGTAGCGGCCCTTCGGCATGACGGGAATATCCTCGCGCCGCCATTTCGGATTGAAGCCCATTCCCATCATGGCGAAGCCGAGTTCGGAACCGATCTGCCGCACCTGCTTGAGATGCGTGCCGACCTCGATGCAGGTCTGATGGATGGTTTCCAGCGGCGCGCCGGAAAGCTCGAACTGCCCGCCGGGCTCCAGTGTCACCGACTGGTTGTCCAGGGTCAGCGCGATGACGTTCCCGCCTTCGCTGACCGGCTGCCAGCCGAAACGCTGCAGCTCGATCAGCAGGCGCTGGATACCCGCTTCACCCTCATAGGGGAGTGGCCGGAAGTCGGATGTGCTGTAGGCGAATTTCTCATGCTCGGTACCGATACGCCATTCGCTCTCCGGCTTGCAGCCCTGCGCAAGATACTCGACGAGCTGCGCCTTGGACGTGATCGGCGTGTCAGGGGCCTGGGCCGGTCCGGACATGAAAACCTCGGGTGATTCTTGTTATCATTACAAGGTGCTGGAAGCGGCCGAACGGCTGCTCACGGCATATGGGGCAGGCCGGCGATCCTGTCTACCCTTTGCCTAATTCTGCCGGGCCGCCTGTAAAATGGCCAGTGCCGCGACGGCAGCAGTTTCGGCCCGCAGGATACCCGGCCCCAGGCTCACCATGACGGCACCGTGACGCTGCGCCAACGCGGTTTCCTCCGGGGCGAAACCACCCTCAGGCCCGATCATCACCGCACAGGGCGCGTCTGCAGGCAGCTCCTGCGCCGCCTGCAGCAGCGGTGCCGCCGCGGCCCGTTCGGCGCAGAAGAACAGGCGCCGCTCCGCAGGCCATTCCGCCAGCAGTCTCTCCAGCGGCACCGCGGCAGCAATCTCCGGTACATCCAGACGTTCGCTCTGCTCGGCTGCCTCGCGGGCATGGGCAGAGAGACGTTCGACGTTGACCTTCTGCACCTGCGTGCGCCGGGTCAGCACCGGAAGAAGGCGACCGACGCCAAGCTCGGTGGCTTTCTCGACGATGAACTCGATGCGACCCTGCCGGATCGGCGCGAAACAGAGCCAGATATCCCCGGCAGGCCGGAAGGCGCGCAGCTGCGCTTCGACCCGCAGACGGCATTCCTTCTTGCCGGCTGCCGCGATGGTGGCGCGGTATTCCCCGTCGCGGCCGTTGAACACCGCCACCGGGTCGCCCTCGCCGAGGCGGAGCACATGGCGCAGGTAATGGGCCTGCTCTGCGGCAAGCAGAATGTCTTCGCCCGTCGACAGGCTGTCGGGAACGAAGAGGCGGGCCTTGATGGCGGTCATGAATGCTTGTACCGGCAGATCGGAAGGACTACAGGAGCGTTATGGCAAAGCTCCGGGACAATGCCTAGACCCGAGATCCCCGACCCCATTCCAGCCGATGCCGTCCGCGGCCACTGGGTGGCACGCTGGCTGCCGCCCGGCTGGCAGCCCTATGCGCGGCTCTCGCGGCTGGACCGGCCGATCGGGACCTGGCTGCTGCTGCTGCCGGGCTGGTGGGCCATCGCCCTGGCGCGGCCGGACGGCCAAGCGCTCGACTATCTCATGCTGCTGCTGTTCGGCATCGGCGCCATCGTCATGCGCGGTGCGGGATGTACCTTCAACGACATTGCCGACCGCGATTTCGACGGCCGTGTCGAGCGCACCCGGCTGCGGCCGATTCCCGCCGGCCAGGTCACCGTCCGGCAGGCCTGGATCTGGCTCGTCGTGCAGTCGCTGATCGGCTTCGTCATCCTGATCCAGATGAACCGGCTGGCCATTCTGCTGGGAGTCGCGTCCCTGCTGCTGGTCGCCATCTACCCCTTCATGAAGCGGATTACCTGGTGGCCGCAGTTTTTCCTCGGACTCGCCTTCAACTGGGGCGCCGTGCTCGGCTATGCCGCCATTGCCGGTTTTCTGGACTGGACCGCCATCGTGCTCTACGCCGCCGGCATCGCCTGGACGCTCGGCTACGACACCATCTATGCCCTGCAGGACAAGGAAGACGACGCGCTGATCGGCGTGAAATCCACGGCGCGGCTCTTCGGCGCCCGGTCGCAGCTCTGGATCGCGGGATTCTACGATCTGACCCTGATCGGGCTGGCGGCGGTGGGCTGGATGGCCGGTCTGGGCTGGCCCTACTGGGTCTGCCTCGGCATCGCCTTCGTGCACTTCGCCTGGCAGGTGCTGACACTGCGCCCTGACGACAGCGCCGACTGCCTGACCAAGTTCCGCGCCAACCGCGATCTCGGTCTGATCGTTTTCACGGGCTTTCTGCTTGGCTAGCGGCATGGCTGCGCGTATGGTGCGCCGCCATGAAGAAGCCCCGAATCACTCCGCAGGACTTTGCCAGTCTCTATGAGCAGTACAACGCCAATCTGGCGTTCGTGGATTGCGGCCGGAAATGCGCGCCGCTGAACAAGGGCAACCCGATCTGCTGCGATACCGAGAATGCCATTCCGGTGGTCGACAAGGCGGAGTTCGAGCTGCTGAAGTCCCGCACCGACCTGTGGTTCCGCTACAAGCCGAATGACGCCGCCTCGCGCAAGATCGTGAAGGAGCTGACCAGCAGCGCCTGCGCCATCGAATGCAAGGGCGCCGCCTTCTGCGAGCGTGACAACCGCACCATCGCCTGCCGCTCCTTCCCCTTCTACCCCTATCTCGACAAGGCAGGGAATTTCATCGGGCTGACCTATTACTGGGATTTCGAAGACCGCTGCTGGATCATCTCCAACCTGCAGGTGGTGGAGCAGAAGTTCGTGCAGCAGATGATCGCCGCCTTCGAGCGCATCTTCAAACTCGATCCGGACGAGTACCAGACGATGAAGGACCACTCGGCCAACATGCGCCGGGTCTTCAGCCGCCAGGGCAAGATCATCCCGGTGCTGCATCGCGACGGGCGCTACTACAAGATCAAGCCGGGCTCGAACGGCGCGCTCACCCCCTGCACACCGGCGGAATACAAGAAGTTCGGCCCCTACAAGTCCGAAGCCGCCTATATCCGCGCCGTGAAGGCTGCGGGCGGCACCCTGCCGCCCCCGCCGCCGCAAGGCTATCTGGCGCCCTGAGCCTTTTCCGGGGCGAACAGGAACGTCCCGAGCAGCACCCAGCGCCGCGCCTTATCCTCCTGCTTCGGCCTGGCCCGCAGCGGCGTGGTGTAGTGCCAGAAGGGCAACCGGTAGGCAGTGACGAGGCCGCTGCGCGTCACTTCCTGCATCTCGGTGAAATGACCGGCCCTGGCATAGACCAGATACTGGTCGCGCACGGCGGCGGTCGAGAAACTCAGATGCAGGTCGAGATAGCCGCGCGCGGCGGCCGGCTCTTCCGGATGATGGTCGGTATGCGGCCCGGCATAATCGCCGGCACCATAGGCGATGGCCTGCAGGCCGTATCTGCGTTTCAGCGCCCGTCCGCCCAGGGCGGCGGCGAAGGCGCGGTAGCTCTCCGACCGCAGCATGGAGATCAGGCCGATCCCGTCGGCGGCGCGATAGGCAGCCGAGCGTACATTGTCGAGATGCGCCGTACGCTGGCGCATCACCTTGGGCAGCCTTTCGGCGTAATTGCGCGTCTCCTCCCAGATCGTCTCGGGCGGAATCGGCTGCGCCATCTCGCGCAGATGCGGCAGCAGCGCACGATCCAGCAGTCCGGCCACGGAAGCCGCCCGCCGCGGATCGACCAGCCCGTCCAGGGCAACGAAGCGGCAGCGAGGATTGGCCAGCGCACCGGCAGAGGCATGCCGGCCCGCCAGCAAGGCCCGGCCCCTGGCGGTCAGCAGATCGGCGAATTCGTCGGGAAAACGGCGCATGGACCGACTTAGCCGCCCTGCCGGAACAGGGTCAAGCTCTGGCCATGGCCGAGGGGCATGCCTAATCTCGCGGCGATGAACCCTCCCGCCCCCGCACGCGACCAGCGCATCGCGCAGATCCTGCTTTTCGTCACGCCGGCGCTGTTCACCACCAACATGGTGCTGGCGCGGGCGACGGCCGATTTCATTCCGCCGGTGGCGCTGTCGGGCATGCGCTGGCTGGGCGTCGTGCTGGTGCTGCTGCCCTTCTGCGCAAGTGAACTCTGGCGCCACCGCGCGGCGCTGCAAAAGGAGTGGCCGCAGCTCGCCGTACTGGGCTTTCTCGGCATGGGCATCTGCGGTGCCGGCGTCTATTACGGTGCGGCCTTCACCACCGCAACCAATATCGGGCTGATCTATGCCATCTCGCCGGTGATGATCATCCTGCTGTCGCGCGCCATGTTTGGCGACCGCCTGAACCGTCGGCAGGCGCTGGGCACGGCGCTGGCGCTGGCAGGGGTTCTGGCCATCATCCTGCGTGGCGATCCGGCCGCACTCCTCGATCTCAGCTTCAGCATCGGCGACCTCATCATGCTGGCCGCCGCCTTCTCCTGGGCGCTCTATACCGTGCTGCTGAAACGCTGGCCCAGCCCCCTCGGCGTCAATGCCCGCCTCACGGCCATCGCCATGGCCGGCGTCATCATCCTCCTGCCCTTCCTCGGCTGGGAGCTCGAAACCCGGGGCCCGCCCGACTTCGATATCCGCACCATCGCCGCCGCGGTGACGCTGGTGCTGGTCCCGGGCGTCGGCGCCTACGCCACCTACAGCTACATCACCAAGCATCTCGGGCCGAGCCGCACCGGCCTGCTGCTCTACCTGTCGCCGGTTTATACCGCCGTCATGGCCTGGCTGCTTCTCGGCGAGCGCTTTGCCCTTTACCATTGGATCGGCGCTGCCCTGGTCCTGCCGGGCCTGTATCTGGCGACGCACACCCCCTCTTCGGAACCGGAGACCGTCTGAATGCCTTTCGCCTCGCTTCGCGATTTCATGACGCAGCTGGAAGCGCGCGGGCAGCTGGTGCGTGTCAGCGAGCCGGTATCGACCGTCCTCGAGATGACGGAAATCCAGACGCGCCTTCTCGCCGAAGGCGGCCCCGCCGTCCTGTTCGAGAAACCGGTCCGCGCCGATGGCAAGCCGAGCGACATTCCGGTTCTGGTCAATCTGTTCGGCACGGTGGAGCGCGTCGCCGCCGGCATGGACCGCGAGCCTGCTGGCCTGAAGGAGGTCGGCGAGACGCTGGCCTTCCTGCGCCAGCCGGAGCCGCCGGGCGGCTTCCGGGAGGCGCTGGGCATGCTGCCCCTGCTCAAGACCGTGATGGCGATGCAGCCGAAAACCGTCGGCAGCGGGCCGGTGCATGACGTGGTGCTGCAGGGCGACGATATCGACCTGAACGCTCTGCCGATCCAGACCTGCTGGCCGGGGGAGCCGGCGCCGCTGATCACCTGGCCGCTGGTGGTAACCCAGGGTCCGTCGAAAGCCGAGAAAACCGACCGCTTCAATCTCGGCATCTACCGCATGCAGGTGCTGAACAAGAACCAGACCCTGATGCGCTGGCTGAAGCACCGCGGCGGCGCCCAGCAGCATGCGCGGTGGAAGCAGGCCGGCAAGTCCGAGCCCTTCCCCGCCGCCGTGGTGATCGGGGCGGATCCCGGCACCATCCTTGCCGCGGTCACGCCCGTGCCGGACACATTGTCGGAATACCAGTTTGCCGGCCTGCTGCGGGGCAGGAAGGTCGAGCTGGTCGACTGCAAGACGGTGCCGCTGAAAGTGCCGGCCGAAGCCGAGATCGTGCTGGAGGGCCATGTGTCGCTGGACGACTACCGCGACGAAGGTCCCTATGGCGACCATACGGGCTATTACAACTCGGTGGAGCAGTTCCCGGTCTTCACCGTCAGCGCCATCACCATGCGGCGGAATCCGATCTATCTCAGTACCTTCACCGGCCGGCCGCCGGATGAACCGAGCGTTCTGGGCGAGGCGCTGAACGACGTGTTTGTGCCCCTGATCCGGCAGCAGTTCCCCGAAATCGTCGATTTCTGGCTGCCGCCGGAAGGCTGCTCCTACCGCGTTGCCGTGGTCAGCATGAAGAAGGCCTATCCCGGCCATGCCAAACGGGTGATGCTCGGCGTCTGGTCATATCTGCGCCAGTTCATGTACACCAAATGGGTCATCGTCGTGGACGATGACATCGATGCGCGCAACTGGCAGGACGTGATCTGGGCGATCTCGACGCGGATGGATCCGGCCCGCGACATCACGCTGGTGGAAAACACCCCGATCGACTATCTCGATTTTGCCTCGCCGGAATCCGGGCTGGGCAGCAAAATCGGCCTGGATGCGACCAACAAATGGCCGCCCGAGACGAAGCGCGAATGGGGCGAGAAGATCCGGATGGATGCGGAGGTCATCCGGACCGTCTCCGAGAAATGGCCCCGCCTCGGCCTGCCAGGTTCCGGCCGGCCGATCTGGAAATGAGCGACCCGAAAAATCAGCGGATTGTGACGAAGTAACGGCTGGGCCCCCTCGTTCATCCGGAACGGATCGGATAGCCTCCTCCCCAGAGGAAACTTCTGGCACACGACAATGGGCATCTGGCAGCGATTGCATGAACGGGTCTGCGGAGCGGGCCGGAATTGCCTGCCTGATGCCGCGACCCAGCGGCTGACGACCGCCATCCGCGAGGAAGAATACGAGGCATTGCGGCTGGCCATCTGGCTGCGTTTCGCCGTCTGTGCCGCCGTGGCCGTTCTCGTGACGCTGGAACTGCGCTGGCCGCTTTCCTTCAACTATTATGGCTATATCGCGGTCCTTGCCTTGTCCGGCTATCTGCAGCTGCTGCTGCGCAAGCCGCTTTACGAGCGGGAGTGGATGCTGTGGGTTTTCCCGCTCATCGACATGATGGTTCTGGTCGCCGCGATCGTGCTGCCCAATCCGTTCGACCCGCATCCCGTACCGCCGCCCATGCGGCTTGGCTTCGATACGATTCTGTACGTTCTGGTGTTTGTCGTCCTGTCCGGACTGGGCCAGTCGGCAAAGACGGTGATGCTCACCACGGGCGCCGCCATCGTCGCCTGGACCGCCGGCACGCTGTATCTGGCGATGCAGCCGGGCGTGACCTTCATTCCCAATCTGGCGAATGTCGCCAACCAGACGACCGAAGAACGGCTCGCATATCTGCTTGACCCCTGGAATATCCGCCCGGGCGAGTTGCTGCCGCGGCTGGTCCTGATCGGCATGGTGGGAGCGATCATGGCCGTGGCGGTCACGCGGTTCCGCCATCTCGTTGCACGCCAGGTGGAAACCGAGCGCGCCCGGCGCAACCTGTCGCGGCATTTCTCGCCCCATATCGCCGAGACGCTGTCACAGATGGACGAGGCGCTCGGCCAGGTGAAACGGCTCGACGCCGTCGTGCTGTTCGCCGACCTCGTCGGCTTTACCCAGATCTCGGACGATCTGACACCGGAGCAGACGGTGACGCTGCTACGCAGCGTCCACCGCTGCCTGGCGAAGGCCGTGGCGGAGAATAACGGCACGCTGGACAAGTATCTCGGTGATGGCGTGATGGCGTCCTTCGGCACGCCGGAGCCAGGCCCGCGCGACGCCTCCGCCGCCCTGCTCGCCGCGCGCTGCATGCTGCAGGAAATGGAACTGCTGAACCGCCAGCGCAGCCTGCTGCGGCAGACGCCCCTGACTCTCGCCGTCGGCCTGCACTACGGACCGTTGACGCTGGGCAATATCGGCGATGAGAGCCGACTCGAATACGCCCTGATCGGCGAAACCGTGAACGTCGCCCACCGCCTGGAGCAGATGACGCGCACGCTCAACACGCAGCTCTGCGCCAGCCAGGCCTTCATCGACAAGCTGTGCGAGGAGACCCGCGGCGATACCGGACCGCTCAGCGACCTTGTGGCCCTGCAGCCGCAGCCGATCCGGGGCCTGCGCGACCGCATGGTCGTCTGGATCAGGCCCCGGCCCGGCCGCCGGGTCGAGCCGGGTGATGCC
>NZ_DATGQG010000144.1:0-9276 GCF_035304305.1 Ferrovibrio sp. | reverse complement strand
CCAAGGCACTTAGGGATGGCGAGCTTGCTGGACAGGGGTGGGGTGGAACGGTAATTAAGGCCCCTTGCCGGGGTGGGTCCGGCTCATGACAATCTGTCCAGTTTCATGCGGCGCCGCTCGCCGGGCCGTCGACCAGGGATGAAAACGATGTCCTCCGCCAGCGAAATCCGGCAGGCCTTCCTCGATTACTTTGCCCGCCATGGGCACACCGTGGTGGAGTCCTCGCCGCTCGTGCCGCGCAACGACCCCACCTTGATGTTCACCAATGCCGGCATGGTGCAGTTCAAGAACGTCTTCACCGGCCAGGAGAAGCGTCCCTATACCCGCGCCGCCAGTTCGCAGAAATGCGTGCGCGCCGGCGGCAAGCACAATGACCTGGACAATGTCGGTTACACCGCGCGGCATCACACCTTCTTCGAGATGCTGGGCAACTTCTCGTTCGGCGATTACTTCAAGGAAGAGGCGATCCCGCTCGCCTGGAACCTGATCACCAAAGAATACGGCCTGCCCAAGGAGAAGCTCTGGGTCACCGTCTATCATGACGACGACCAGGCCTTCGACATCTGGAAGAAGGTGGCCGGCCTGCCCGACGAGCGAATCGTGCGCATCGCCACGTCGGACAATTTCTGGGCCATGGGCGATACCGGCCCCTGCGGTCCCTGCTCGGAAATCTTCTATGACCACGGCGACAGGATCCCCGGCGGCCCTCCGGGTTCACCCGACGCCGATGGCGACCGCTATATCGAGATCTGGAACCTCGTTTTCATGCAGTACGAGCAGATCTCCAAGGACGAGAGGATCAGCCTGCCGAAGCCATCCATCGACACCGGCATGGGGCTGGAGCGCATCACCGCCGTGCTGCAGGGCAAGCACGACAATTACGACATCGACCTGATGCGGGCGCTGATCGAGGCTTCGGCCGACCTGTCGCATACCGACCCGGACGGCGAGCACCGGATCAGCCACCGCGTTATCGCCGACCATCTGCGCTCGTCCTGCTTCCTGATCGCCGACGGCGTGCTGCCCTCCAACGAGGGGCGCGGTTACGTGCTGCGCCGCATCATGCGCCGCGCCATGCGCCATGCCCAGCTCATGGGCTGCAAGGAACCGCTGATGCACAAGCTGGTGCCGGCGCTGGTCGGCCAGATGGGCCGCGCCTATCCCGAGCTCGGTCGTGCCGAGGCGCTGATCGCCGAGACGCTGAAGCTGGAAGAGACCCGCTTCAAGCAGACGCTGGATCGCGGGCTGAAGCTTCTGGACGAAGCCACGCAGAACATGTCGGCGGGCGACCGCCTGCCGGGCGAGGTGGCGTTCCGGCTCTACGACACCTACGGCTTCCCGCTGGATCTCACGCAGGATGCCCTGCGCGGCCGCAAGATCGAGGTCGATCTCGACGGCTTCAACGCCGCCATGGCGGCGCAGAAGGCAGAGGCGCGCAAGGCCTGGGCCGGCTCGGGCGAGGCGGCCACCGACAAAATCTGGTTCGACGTCCGCGAAGAGAAGGGCGCCACCGAATTCCTCGGCTACGACACCCAGGTGGCCGAGGGCCGCATCGACGCCATCGTGGTGAACGGTGCCCAGGTGCAGGAGGCGACAGCCGGTACCGAGGTTGCCGTCGTGTTGAACCAGACGCCGTTCTACGGCGAGTCCGGCGGCCAGATGGGCGATACCGGCGTGATCGTTACGGCCGACGGCGCGAAGATCGAGGTGTCGGACACGCAGAAGAAGCTCGGTGCCCTGCATGTGCATGTCGGCAAGGTGACCGAGGGCACCGTGAAAGTCGGCGCCATGTCGACGCTGACGGTGGATACCGCACGGCGTGCCGCGATCGCCTCCAACCATTCGGCGACACATCTGCTGCATGCGGCGCTGCGCCGCCGGCTGGGCGAGCATGTCACGCAGAAGGGCTCGCTGGTCGCGCCCGACCGCTTCCGCTTCGACATCAGCCATCCCAAGGCGCTGACGCCGGACGAGACGGCGGCGGTGGAAGCCGAGGTCAACGAGATCATCCGCCAGAACGATGCCGTCACCACGCGCCTGATGACGCCGGACGAGGCGATCGCCGCCGGCGCCATGGCGCTGTTCGGCGAGAAATACGGCGACGAGGTGCGCGTGCTCTCCATGGGCAAGCTGGAGGACGGCCGCGATTACTCGACCGAGCTCTGCGGCGGCACCCATGTGAAGCGCACCGGCGATATCGGCCTGTTCAAGATCATCAACGAGGGCGCGGTGGCGGCCGGCGTGCGCCGCATCGAGGCGCTGACCGGCGAGGCTGCGCGCCGCTATTTCGCCGAGCAGGAAGAGACGCTCCGCGCGGTCGCTGATGCCCTGAAGGTGCAGCCGAAGGAGGTGCCGCAGCGCATTGCCGCCCTGATCGAGGAGCGCCGCAAGCTGGAGCGCGAGCTCTCCGAACTGCGCCGGCAGCTGGCCCTGGGTGGGAGCGGCGGCGCCGGCGGCCCGCAGGTGAAGGAGGTCAACGGCATCAAGTTCGCCGCCCGGAAGCTGGAAGGCGTGCCGGCCAAGGACCTGCGCGGCATGGTCGATGCCATGAAGAAGGAGATCGGCTCCGGCGTCGTGGCGCTGACCTCGGCCGCCGACGGCAAGGTCGCCGTGGTGGTCGGCGTGAGCCAGGATCTCACGGCCGTGCTGAATGCCGCCGAGCTGGTGAAACTCGCCACGCCGCTGATCGGCGGCCAGGGTGGCGGCGGCCGCGCCGATTTTGCCCAGGGCGGCGGCGCCGATCCCTCCGGTGCGGAAAAGGCGCTGGACGCCATCGCCGCCGCGATCGGCAAGGCGAAGGTGGCGGCGTAAACGCCTGCCCTCATCGCCACCCTCGCGCAGCCGGGGGTGCCGAACATAAGCCGTAAAAGAAAGGGCCGCGTCGGTGACGCGGCCCTTGTCGTGTCGGCCCGGTGCCGGAGCGTTACGCCGCCAGCGCCTTCTTGAGGTTCTCGTCGATCTTGTCGAGGAACTTCTGGGTGGTCAGCCAGGGCTGATCCTTCGAGATCAGGATCGCGAGGTCCTTGGTCATGAAGCCGGATTCCACCGTCTCGATGCAGACCCTCTCCAGCGTGTTGGCGAACTTGTCCAGGTCCGGATTGTTGTCCAGCTTGGCGCGATGCATCAGGCCGCGCGTCCAGGCGAAGATCGAGGCGATCGGATTGGTCGAGGTCTCGCGGCCGGCCTGGTGCTCGCGGTAATGGCGGGTCACCGTGCCGTGGGCGGCCTCGGCTTCCACCACCTTGCCGTCCGGCGTCATCAGCACCGAGGTCATCAGGCCGAGCGAGCCGTACCCCTGGGCCACGGTGTCGGACTGCACGTCGCCGTCGTAGTTCTTGCAGGCCCAGACGAACTTGCCCGACCACTTCAGCGCCGAGGCGACCATGTCGTCGATCAGGCGGTGTTCGTAGGTGATGTTCTTCGCCTTGAACTTGTCGGCGAATTCCTTGTCGAACACTTCCTGGAAGATGTCCTTGAAGCGCCCGTCATAGGCTTTCAGGATCGTGTTCTTCGTGGACATGTAGAGCGGCCAGCCGCGGGCCAGCGCGTAGTTCATGCTGGCGCGGGCGAAGTCGCGGATCGAGTCGTCCAGGTTGTACATCGCCATGGCGACGCCGGAGCCGGGAGCGTTGAACACTTCCTTCTCGATTACCTGGCCGTCCTCGCCGACGAACTTGATCGTCAGCTTGCCCTTGCCGGGGAACCTGAAGTCGGTGGCGCGATACTGGTCGCCGAAGGCATGGCGGCCGACCACGATGGGATCGGTCCAGTGCGGCACCAGGCGCGGCACGTTCTTGCAGATGATCGGCTCGCGGAAGATGGTGCCGCCGAGGATGTTGCGGATCGTGCCGTTCGGCGACTTCCACATTTCCTTCAGATTGAATTCCTTCACGCGGGCTTCGTCCGGCGTGATGGTGGCGCATTTCACGCCGACGCCGTGCTTCAGGATGGCGTGGGCGGAATCGACGGTCACCTGGTCGTTGGTCTTGTCGCGGTACTCGATGCCGAGATCGTAGTAGAGCAGATCGATATCGAGATACGGGAGGATCAGCTTCTCCTTGATGAACTTCCAGATGATGCGGGTCATCTCGTCGCCATCGAGCTCGACGACGGGATTTTTGACCTTGATCTTCGCCATACCGGTCCTCCAGAGATCACGGGTTGCTGAATGTGCGCGGGACCCTAGCAAAGCCGGCCCGGGGCGGGAAGCTTTTCGGCCGCGGCGTACCGGGATTTAAACTTGAGCCCGGTCGAAAATTGCTCAAATACCGTCAGATGCGGCTGGTTGCCGGCGGGTGTTCCGGCGGCGGCTCGGCACGCAGCACCGGAATCAGGCTTTCCGCGTCGTCCACGATGGTGAACAGGCTGGTGGCGCTGCGGCGGGCGAAGCCGCGCTCGACCACCGCCTCGATCAGCGCCAGCAGCGGGTGCCAGTAATCGCCGGCATTGAGCACGATGATCGGCTTGTCGTGCAGGCGCAGCTGGCGCCAGGTCACCACCTCGAAGAATTCGTCCAGGGTGCCGAGACCGCCGGGCAGGGCGACGAAGGCGTCCGACATCTCCACCATCATGCGCTTGCGGGTGTGCATGGAATCGACCACATGCAGCTCGGTCACGCCGGTGTGGCCGACCTCGCGGTCATGCAGGTGATGCGGGATGATGCCGACCACCTCGCCGCCGGCTGCGAGCGCCGCTTCGGCGACCACGCCCATCAGGCCGATCCGGCCGCCGCCATAGACGAGGCGGATGCCGTTTTCGGCCAGCAGGCGGCCGACGAGCTGAGCCTGGGCGGTGTAGATCTGGCTCTCGCCGAGATTCGAGCCGCAATAGACGCAAACGGAACGGATGACGGTCATCGGAACAGGTGGAGATTCTCTGAACGGGCGGGGGTGGCGATGGGTACTCCATTCCGGCAGGGGATGCCAGCGGGAAAAGCCGCCGGCGTTACCCGCGGGTAACCTCAAGCTAACTTTTTCGTGAACATTGAAGGACTTATCGTGTGGATCGGAGGAAACGGCTATACAGGATTCGCCCGGTCCAGCAATCGGGTTTTTTCAGCAGGGGAGCTCCAATGGCAATGTGGCACAAGGCATTATTCGCTGCCGTGATCGGTCTGTCTGTGGCAAGTGCGGGCGGCTTCGCCCTGGCGCAGGCGGATGTCATCAAGGCACGCCAGGAGGGCATGAAGGCGCAGGGCGCCGCCATGACGGCGATCAAGAAGGTCGTTGACGGGAATGGCCCGGCCGCCGATGCCGTGGCGCCGGCCCGCACCATTGCACAGACCTCCGAGAAGGTGCCGTCGCTCTTCCCGGCCGGGTCGGACAAGGGCGCCGAGACCTGGGCCAAGCCCGAGATCTGGGCCAACAAGGCGGATTTCGATGCCAAGGCCATGAATGCCAAGGCTGCCGCCGAGAAGCTCGCCGCGTCCGCCCAGGCCGGCAACATGGATGCCGTGAAAGCCGATTTCGCCGCGCTCGGCGGCACCTGTGGCGCCTGCCATCGCCCCTACCGCACGCCGAAGAACTGAGCGTTCACATCATCGCATGCACGAACGGGCCGGCTTTGCGCCGGCCCTTTTTCGTCTTTTTTACCTGTCGTGCCCGGGCCAGCACCCGGCCAGACACTGAATGCTGCCGCTTACTGCTGCGCCGGCTGCTGCTGCTTGCGCGGCGGCGTGTAGTCCACCGGCGGCAGGGATTTCAGATACACCGCCATGGCCAGCCGGTCCGCCTCTGTCAGGTGCCTCGTGCTGTGCTCGATCACGTCGCCCATCAGGCCGCCGGCGAAATCGCCGTCCGGCGTCATGCCCATGCCGAGATAGCCGGCGATGTCCGCCGCGCTCCAGCTGCCGATGCCGGTCTTCGGATGCGGCGTGATGTTGGGCACGCGGTCGCCTTCGGCATTGTCGGCCGAGCCGGCGAAGCGCATGTCGCTCTGCAGGCCGCCGAGCCGGTTTCGCGGCGTGTGGCATTCGCCGCAATGGGCCAGCGCCTCGACCAGATACGCGCCGCGGTTCCATTCGGCGGACTGCGCCGGATCGGGCCTGAATTCGCCCGGCTCGAAGAACAGGAGTCGCCAGCCCCACATCAGGCTGCGGATGCCGAACGGGAATTGCAGGTCGTGAGGCCGGTTCGGCTGCGACACCGCGGGCTGCGCCTTGAGATAGGCCCAGAGCGCACGCAGGTCCTCATCCGTGGCCTTGGTGAACGAGGTATAGGGAAAGGCCGGATAATAGGGTGAACCGTCCGGCGCCTTGCCATCGCGCATCGCGGTGATGAACTGCGCTTCCGTCCAGCGGCCGATGCCGGTCTCCGGATCCGGCGTGATGTTCGGCGAGTAGAAGACGCCGTAGGGCGTCGCCAGTCCGCGGCCGCCGGCCAGCGCCGGTCCCCGGTTTTTCGTGTCCGTATGGCATTCCAGGCAGCCGCCGGCCCGGAACACATATTCACCATAACGCACCGGGTCGCTGCGATCGGGGATTGCCGGAGAGGGCTGTGCCGCGGCCACCCTGGCGAGCAGAATGACTGTAATCCCTAGAAGAAATGGCAATCGCGGCATGCTGGATGTCCCAATTGTCGCAGGCGGATGCGATCAGCGATTTTATATTGAAACTGCTATAGCTTAGAGGAGTTGCGAGCAACATGGCGAGGGCTTAATCTCCGCCTGCGTTCACAATTGCATCAGGCCAGGAAAACCGGTGCGCGGCAGTCGTTTCTTCTTCATTCTTCTCGGCGTCGCTGTCCTCGGGATACTGGCGGTGATCTTCTTTGGCGCCGATCCGAACCAGCGCGGTCTGCCGCATCAGACAGAGAATGCCGATGCGCCGCCGGTACCGCCGCCGCCTGTAGTGCCGCCGCCCGAAACCGTCGAGAAGGTCGTTCCGAGCTTCGATGTGGTGCGCATCAGCCGCAACTGCACCGCCGTGTTCGCCGGCCGCGCGACGCCGGGCTCGGTTGTCGTCGTGAAGACCGGCACCCGCGAGATCGGCCGTGTCACCGCCGATCTGCGCGGCGAATGGGTGCTCGTGCCCGACCTGCCGCTGGAGCGCGGCAACCAGGAATTCGTGCTGGAATCGCAGCTGCAGGGGCAGGAGGTGATCAAGGCCGACGCATCTGTTGTCGCCGTGGTGCCGGAGTGCCAGCCGGGCGAAGGCGGCGAGCAGGCGATTGCGGTGCTGACGCCGTCGCGCGGCGCCAGCCGCCTGCTGCAGCGTCCGGCCGAAGGGCCGCTCGATCCGGCCCGCCGCGGTCTGGCGCTGGATGCCGTGGAATACGACGAGAAGGGCAATCTGATCCTCTCGGGCCGCGCCCAGGCCGGCTCCACCGTGCAGGTCTATCTGAACAACGAGCCGATCGGCGTGGCATCCGCCGACCAGCAGGGCCGCTGGACGATGAAGCCGGAGAAGCCGGTCGATCCGGGCATCTACTCGCTGCGCGTCGACCAGGTCGAGCAGGCCGGCGGCAAGGTCGCCTCGCGCCTGGAACTGCCGTTCAGCCGCGCCAAACCCGAGGACATCCAGATGTCCGCCGACGGGCAGAGCGTCGTCGTCCAGCCGGGTAACAGCCTGTGGCGCATTTCGCGGCAGCTGCTCGGCGAGGGCATCCGCTATACCGAGATCTACCGCGCCAACCAGAGCCAGATCCGCGATCCCGACCTGATCTATCCGGGTCAGATCTTCGCCGTTCCGGGCGCCAGCGGCCCGGCGGGAAGTCAGCCGAAGAACGGCGCGCCCCGGCAGGACTGATCCCGCGGCGCCGACGCCGAGCGGACATCCTTGAACCGCACGTCTTAACCCGCCGGTTCAGTCGGGTTACACTCCGCGCATGCGATTGCCAGTTTTTCTCCGGCGCGGGGCGCCGTGACCATGAATGCGCCCGCCGTGAACGGAACGCCTTCCCTCGGGCCGGGGCGGGCGCCACCTCCCGTCTTTGCCGCACTGGATCTCGGAACCAACAATTGCCGGCTGCTGATTGCGCGGCCGCAGCGCGACCGGAATGGCCGCGACGGCTTCCGCGTCATCGAGGCTTTTTCGCGCATCGTGCGGCTGGGCGAGGGACTGAGCCTGTCCGGCGAATTGTCCGAAGCCGCGATGAGCCGCACCATCGAGGCGCTCAAGATCTGTTCCGAGAAGATGGCGCGGCGCGGCGTCGGCATTGCCCGCGCGGTTGCCACCGAGGCCTGCCGGCGGGCCGGCAACGGCGCCGAATTCCTGCATCACGTGAAGGTGGCGACCGGCATTTCGCTGGACATCATTTCCACCGCCGAGGAGGCGCGGCTGGCGCTGGCCGGCTGCTCGCCACTGCTGGAACCGCCGCACAGTCATGCCATCGTATTCGATATCGGCGGCGGTTCGACCGAGATCCTCTGGGCGAGGCTGCCGGCGCCGGGCACGCAGCGGCGCAGCGTCGAGGTGATCGACTGGACCTCGCTGCCCTTCGGCGTCGTGAACCTGACCGAGCGTTTCGGCCCCGGCGACCACGAAAGCGGTTCCTATGCCCGCATGATCGACGAGGTGGCGGCCATGCTGGCGCCTTTCGAGACGAAGCACCGGCTGGGCGAGAAGCTCGCCTCGGGCCGCGTCCAGGTGCTGGGAACATCGGGGACCGTGACGACGCTCGCCGGCGTGCTGCTCGGCCTGCCGCGCTACGAGCGCCGGCATGTCGATGGCTGCTGGCTTGATTTCCCCACCGTGATCCGGCAGTCCAATGCGCTGGCCGGACAGTCGGTGGCCGAACGCGCGCAGCATCCCTGCATCGGCGAGGAACGCGCCGATCTCGTTGTCGCCGGCTGCGCCATTCTGGAGGCGATCTACCGCTTCTGGCCGGCCACGCGCCTGCGCGTCGCCGATCGCGGCGTGCGCGAGGGCGTACTGGTCGAACTGATGCAGAAGGCCGCGGGCCAGGATTTGCCGGCATGAGCGCACGTATTCCCGGACCGAGCCACCGCGCGAAGGTCAAGGTCAGGACCGCGCGGGGACGCACCGTCGGCCAGGCGCGCTGGCTGCAGCGGCAGCTCAACGATCCCTACGTGTCCGCCGCGAAGACGCAGGGCTATCGCAGCCGCGCCGCGTTCAAGCTGATCGAGCTGGACGAGAAGCACAACCTGCTCAAGCCCGGCATGCGCGTGGTCGATCTAGGCGCGGCGCCGGGTGGCTGGACCCAGGTGGCGGTCAAGCGTGTGAAGTCGGAAGAGGGCAAGGGCGGCTTCGTCCTCGGCGTCGACATCAATCCGGTCGATCCGATTCCCGGCGCCACGCTGATGCAGCAGGATTTCCTC
>NZ_DATGQG010000143.1:0-6878 GCF_035304305.1 Ferrovibrio sp. | reverse complement strand
TCCTTGAACACCTGCACCGTGCGGGCCATGGCGCCGATCTCGTCGCCGCGCCCGGCACCGAACACCTCAACCCCCGTGTCACCATCCGCCAGAGCCTGCATCCCCGACGAAAGACGCGTGATCGGACGCGAAATCGTGAGGCTGGCCAGCGCCAGGCCGGCGCCGAGCGCGGCAACCAGCACGAGGCCGGACAGGGCGAGGATCAGCCGCATCTGCTCGGACTTGAAATTCTGAAGCTCCGACGAAATCGTTGCCAGCTCCTCGTCGTTGCGCGTCACCGCGGCCACCAGATCCCTGTTGAGGGCCTGACGGTTGGCGCGGTTGGCGTCGTTGTTGCCGAAGCGGTCGGCTTCCACCGGCCCGGCTTCGGAGCCGAGACGGGCAAGCTCGCGCCGGAAGGCGATGAATTCCGTGATCGTCTTCTTCTGCTGCTGGAACTCGGCCCGGTATTCGGGCTTCTGCGACGCCTCGTACCCCGGCAGGTTCTGTTCCATCCAGGCCAGCTCGGCCAGCAGGGGCTTCGCGAAGCGCTTGGCTTCGGCGATGTCGCGGGCATGGTAGATGCCGCGCGAATCCATCACGACGGAGAAGACCGCGGAATTGTATTTCTGCGCCAGCAGGGCGCGATGGGCGGCGGCGTTCAGATCCTCCAGGCGCCGGTCATAGGTCTGGATGGCGTTGACGCCGAGCCAGCCGACGAAGCAGAGGCCGATGCCCATCAGCAGGATGGTGGCGAGAATTCGCGTTCGGATCTTCACGTTGTCGAGGAAGCGCATGGGGAGGTCCTGATTCTGATTGGCGCGAATGCGCGGGGAATGAGTGCGCTGCAGCGCGCGGGGAGGCTACGATTTCCGCCAAAAATTGCGACGTAAATTTCCGGTAACCTTTCAATCGCTGCGTGTGACGGCGCGCACAGCTCGCATTGTATGGGCAGAGCGCGGGACCAGGACGCTGTCGCCCGGCTCGGGCCGAGGGTCACGCGGTGATTCGGTCACGCGATGCCGGGACGGACGTCCGCGCCGGCATGCCGGGCATGACGACCTGAACGGGCGCGGCGCCCGCCCCGTCGATCAGTCAGTCGATCAGGTTGCCGTCCTTGTCGAAGAAGGGATAGGGCCCGTCGTAATCGCCGATGAAGGCCTGGTGGCTGACCAGCCGGCTGCCGTTCCACCAGTGCAGCATGAAGCCCGGCGGCTCCATGCGGAAACAGCTCGGCGCCTCCGGATCGATGTCGAGCGCCACCTGGTGCGCCGGGCTCGGGCAGGTCATGGCCGGGCGGCCGCCGACCCGGGCATGGATCACGCGGTGCAGATGGCCGCAGAGGATCAGCTCGATCTGCGGATGCCGCGCGACGATCTCGGCGAAGGTCTCGCGGCCCTTCAGGCCGATCTTGTCCATATGGCCGATGCCGGTGACGAAGGGCGGATGGTGCATCATCACCAGGGTCGGCGTGTCGGGCTTCTGCTGCAGCGCTTCGTCCAGCCAGGCCAGCCGTTCCGCGCAGAGCTCGCCGCCGCCCTGCATCGGGATCAGCGTATCCAGCCCGATGATGCGCAGCGGATATTCGTCGACGGCAAACTGCAGGAATTTTCCGTCCCGCGGCAGATAGCCGCCTGATGCGAAGGCGTCGCGCATGGCGTCGCGTTCGTCGTGATTGCCGGGAATGGCGATGATGCGCTGCTTCAGCGGGCTGAGGATCGATTTCAGGTGGTCGTATTCCTCCGGCCGGCCGAGGTCGACCAGGTCGCCGGTCAGCAGGATCAGGTCGGGCTGCGGCTTCAGCGCCAGCAGCTCCTCGACGCAGCGGCGCAGCATCGCGGCCGTGTCGACCTTTTTATAGGCCAGCTTGCCCGGCAGCTTGATGTGGGTGTCGGTGATCTGCGCGATCAGCATGCAACTGTCCTCTTGCCTCGTCGCTCCCGCGAAAGCGGGAGCCCAGCCGGCGCGCCTGCCGGATCCCGCTTTCGCGGGAATGACGAATACATACCTATTACAGCACCAGCAGGCCGCGCGGGTCGATGGTCAGGCCGACGGCCTCGCCATGGCTGAAATCGCGGCGCGCGGCGGATTCCACCACCAGCGGCTGCGCCTCGCCGACATCGACGAACAGCCGCGTGCGGTCGCCGAGGAAGAAGGCCGCCGCCACCTGGCCGCGCAGCGAGGCCTGCTCCGGCGTCTCGGCAAGCCGGATGTCTTCCGGACGGAACAGGATCTCGGTGGCATGGGCCGGCAGATCCGCCCATGCGATCCGGCCGGCGCGGCAGGAGAAGACGCCGTTCTCGGCCCTGCCGGTCAGGCGGTTCATGGTGCCGATAAACTCCGCCACGAAGCGGCTGGCCGGCTTCTGGTAGATCTCGCGCGGGCTGCCGATCTGGGCGACGCGGCCATGCTCCATCACCACGATGCGGTCGCCCAGCGCCATCGCCTCGGCCTGGTCGTGGGTGACGTAGATCGCGGTGATCTGCAGCGAGCGCAGCAGGGTGTCGATCTCCAGCCGCAGGGTGTCGCGCAGCTTGGCATCCAGCGCGGTGAGCGGCTCGTCCAGCAGCAGGGCGCGCGGCCGCACGGCGAGCGCGCGGGCCAGCGCCACGCGCTGGCGCTGGCCGCCGGAGAGCTGGTCGATGCGGCGGTCGGCCAGCTTCTCGATCCGCATCATGCCGAGCATCTCGGCGACGCGGGCGCGGATTTGGGCCGCGGGCATCCTGCGGATCTTCAGGCCGTAGCCGATATTCTCCGCCACGCTCATGTTGGGGAACAGCGCGTAGGACTGGAACACCATGCCGACATTACGCCGCTCGATCGGCAGGGCGGTCACATCGGTGCCGTCGAACAGCACGGCGCCGCCGGCATCGGGTTCCTCCAGGCCGGCGATGATACGGAGCGTCGTGGTCTTGCCGCAGCCCGACGGGCCGAGGAAGACGACGGTCTCGCCGGCATCGATCGCGAGATTCAGCGGCTCCAGCGCGCGGGTGCCGTCGGCAAAGGTCTTGGCGCAGTTGCGCAGGGTGATGGCGAGGGGTGCGTTGGTCTCAGTCATTCTTGTCGTCCTCTGCCACGAATTTCTCCAGGCGCGGCTGCGCGAAAAGCTGCAGCGCGATGAGAAGCGGCATGATCATCAGGAAGAATACCAGCGTGTAGGCACTGCCGATCTCCAGCCGCAGCGAGGCGTAGGCATCGGCAAGGCCCACCGGCAGCGTCTTGGTCAGCGGCGTGTGCAGCAGCCAGGTCATGTTGAACTCGCCCATGGACAGCGTCACCACCATGAGCGAGCCGGCGAGGATGCCGGCGCGGCAGTTCGGCAGCACGATGTCGCGGAAGCGGCGCCAGAAGCCGGCGCCCAGCGAGGCGGCGCCCTCCTCCAGCGTCTTCAGGTCGATCGCCATCAGCACGGCCAGCACCGAGCGCACCATGAAGGGCAGGGTGAACAGCACATGGCCGACCAGGATGAAGGTCCAGGAAGTGCGGAAGCCCTGCAGGCTGCCATAGGTGACGATCAGCGCCAGTGCGGTGGCAAGGCCCGGCACGGCCACCGGCATGACCAGCAGCTCCTCGATGGCGCGGCTCAGCGCGCTCTGGCGCTTGGCCAGCACATAGGCGGTCGGGATGCCGAGCACCAGCGTGAGCGCAAGGCAGGCGAGCGAGATGCCGATGGAGAGGAAGATCGTGTCGCGGTAGCCGTCCCAGACGGCGATCACCCAGCGCAGGGTGAGGCCGCTTTCCAGCCCGACGAAATAGTTCACCGTCAGGCCCGCGAGGATCGACAGCACCACCGGCACGATGAGGAAGGCGCAGACCAGCAGGGTGAAGCCGAGCTGCAGCGAGAAGAGCAGGCGGTTCCTCATGGCATCAGCCTGCCGCGGCCACGGTGGCGCCGGCGGCGGTACGCGCCAGCGCCAGCACGATCCAGGTCACCGCGCCGAGCACGAAGCTCAGGGCCGCCGCCATGGCGATGTTCGCCGCCAGCGTGAACTCGGTATAGATCACCATCGGCAGCACGTTGATGCGGGTCGCCAGCGTGAACGCCGTGCCGAAGGCGCCCACCGCGGTGGCGAAGCAGATCGCGCCGGCGGAGATGAAGGCCGGCTTCAGGCCGGGGATGATGACGTCGAAGACGACCCGCATGGGCGAGGCGCCGAGCGAGCGGGCGGCTTCCTCAAGCTTCGGATCGAGCTTCTCGGCCGCGGCCATCACGGTGAGGATGGTGCGCGGGATCGAGAAATAGACATAGCCCATGAACAGTCCGGCCATGGAGTAGGCAAAGACGATGCGGTCGCCGCCCAG
This sequence comes from Ferrovibrio sp., assembly GCF_035304305.1. Lineage (GTDB taxonomy): Bacteria > Pseudomonadota > Alphaproteobacteria > Ferrovibrionales > Ferrovibrionaceae > Ferrovibrio. The sequence goes on along the minus strand of NZ_DATGQG010000143.1, from coordinate 2,597 downwards.
CGCCATGCTGACCTGGCCGATGAGGCCCTGGCGGCCGGCCAGCATGATCACCATGAAGCCGATGACGACGCCGGGAAAGGCGAGCGGGAAGGTGAGCATCGCCACCAGCGTCGCATTGCCGGGAAACTTGTGGCGCTGCAGGAAGACGCCGGTGATGCCGCTGATGATCAGCGTGACGATGGTGGTGGCGGTGGCGACGCCCAGCGTGGCGATCAGGGTCTCGAAGTAATTGGCATCGGTGATGATGGCGGCATAGGCCGCCCAGCCGCGGTCGCCGCTGCCGCCGATGACGAACAGCTCGGCCATCGGAATGAGGAAGAAGCCGGCGAAGAAGATGCCGGCCGGCAGCAGGAGGAAAATCAGTGTCTGTGTTTCGCGGCGCATGGCTCGTCTTCAGATGGGAAAGGAAACGGGACCCCGGGGTGTGCCACCGCTCGCCCGGGGTCCCTGCGGACTCAGTTCACTTCCGCCCGGTAGCGGTCGACGATCTGCTTCTGCGCGGCGGCCAGCTTCTTCAGGTCGACGGCCTTGGCGCGGGCATAATCGGCATCCGGCAGGAACTTCGCCTTGGCTTCCGCCGAAAGCTTGTCGGCGAAGACCGGGCGCAGATAGGCGTTGCCCCACATCGCCTGGCTTTCATCCGACAGCACGAAATCCAGCACCTTCTTGCCGTTCTCCGGGTTCGGGCCGTTCTTCACCAGGCCCATGACATAGGGAAGCACCACGCTGCCTTCCTTCGGGATGACGAACTCGATCGGCGCCTTGTCGGTATACTTGCCGCGATAGGCGTTGAAATCATAGTCGAGCAGGATCGGGATCTCGCCCGAGATGACGCGGGCGTAGGACGTCTGCTTGGGCACGATCGGATCGTTCTTGGCCAGATCCTTGAAATACTTGATGGCCGGATCGAGGTTCTCGTAGCTGCCGCCCAGGGCGAGATTCACTGCCATCACGCCCAGCTGACCGACCGAGGCCGAGGTGGGATCGAGATAGCCGACCAGACCCTTGTAGTCCGGCTTCAGCAGATCGGCCCAGCTCTGCGGGACCGGCCTCTTGCCCAGGGCTTCCTTGTTGACGAAGAAGCCGAGCGTGCCGGAGTGGATGGTGAACCAGTAGCCGTCCGGATCCTTCAGGTCGGCCGGGATCCTGTCGAAGCCCTTGGGCTTGTAGGGTGCGAGGATATCGGCGCTCTTGGCCTGGTCCGAGGCGATGCCGCCGAGATAGGTCACGTCGGCGACCGGATTGGCCTTTTCGGCGATCAGGGCGGCGATGGCCTGGCCGGAATTCTTGTTGTCCGGCGGCACGGTGATGCCGAGGCGGGACTGGATCGCCTTGAGCTGCGAGCCCCAGTCGGCCCATTCCGGCGGGCAGTTGTAGCAGATGGCGCGGCCCTGCGCGGAGGCATCGGCTGCGATGGCGCCGAGCGCGGCAAAGCCGAGCGCGGCAGCGATGAATGTACGCCTGATCATGGTGATCCTCTCCTGCTGTTATGCTGCTGTGGTGACGCGGTGAACTGTTCTTCCGACCAGACGGCGAGCCGCACGCCGGCATCATGCAGCTGGGCGGCGATCGCCTCGGGCACCGGCCTGTCCGTATAGACGGCGGTGGCTTCGGTGATATGGCCGCCACGCACCGTGGCGCCGCGGCCGAACTTGGAATGGTCGAGCACCAGGAAGCGCTGGCGGCAATGCCGGGCGAGGCTCTGGCGCATATGCACCTCGTCGCTGCTGAAATCGAGCAGGGTGCCGTCCTCGGCCACGCCGCCGACGCCGTAGATGCCGATATCGACCATGAAGCGGGAGAAGAAGTCGCGCGCCTCGCCGGCGACGATGTCGCGGTCGAGATTGCGCATGCGCCCGCCCGCCACGGTGATCTCGCAGGAGGGATTGCGGCTCAGCGCGATGGCGGCGTTGAGATTGTTGGTCATCACCCGCAGGCCGGGATGGTCGGTCAGCGCCAGCGCGCATTGCTCGGGCGTGGTGCCGATGCCGAAGAACAGCGAGGCGCCCTCGGGAATGTCGGCGGCAACCAGCCGGGCGATGCGGCGCTTGGCCTCGATGTTGAGCACCTGGCGGGCCGGATAGGCGAGATTCTCGCCGTCGGGCGGCAGCTCGACCCCGCCATGGCGGCGGCGCAGCAGGCCGCGGTCGCAGAGCAGGTTGACGTCCCGGCGGATGGTCTGGGGGGTGACGCCGAACTGGCCGGCCAGCGTCTCGATGGCCTGGAAGCCCTCGCGGCGCACAAGGTCGACGATGGCGCGTGCGCGGTCTTCCGCCAGCATGCCGGTCCCTGAGGTCGTTTCCTGTCCTTGGCGGCTGATCATGTTCGTTCGAACACTGATCGCCGCTTATTTCATTATTATGACTTTCGCATGAACTTTATAAGTCGTCAAACGAAACCGCTTGACGGGAATTGGCTGTCGGATCTGGCGCGTCATGCCCCCGGAATTCCTCCGCCGCCCCGCCGACGTTATGGCGCCGACATTCCCATTCCATTGCGACCACATCCGGTAGGCCCGGGCGTGCAGGACCGTTGCGCGCCGCTGCCCGGCTACCCAGAACGGAGACTCTTGCCGTGCAATTTCTGTCCAACCTCCG
>NZ_DATGQG010000142.1:0-8737 GCF_035304305.1 Ferrovibrio sp. | reverse complement strand
CGGTGCCACCCTCATCGTCATCGTCTGGCTGATCGGCGTCGCGGTGATCGGCGCCGTCGCCGCGCTTCTGGCGAAGCTGGCGGGCGGCGGCCGGACGACGCAGCGCGTCGAGCGCTTCAAACGTTTCCCGCCCAGCCACCGCTAACGGCGCCGGGCGGGTTCCGTCGGCTTACTCCGCCGCGGCTTTGCCGGCCGGCGGGGCGTTGGTGCCGGGCTTCCAGCGCAGGATCGGCGCGCGGGCGGCGCGGGTCTCGTCCAGCCGGCGGCGCGGGGTGAGGCGCGGCGCGCCCTGGAACCAGGCCGCCTGGTCGCCCTGTTTCGCCTTCTGCGCCAGGCCGCGCAGGGTGCCGACGAACATGTCGAGGCTGTCTTTGCTCTCGCTTTCCGTCGGTTCGATCAGCATCGCGCCGTGGACGACCAGCGGGAAATACACCGTCATCGGGTGATAGCCCTCGTCGATCATCGCCTTGGCGAAGTCGAGCGTGGTGACGCCGGTATCCTTCAGGAAGCGGTCGTCGAACAGCGCCTCGTGCATGCAGGGGCCTTCGAAGCTCGGACTCATCACGTCCTTCAGCGTCGCCAGGACGTAATTGGCGGCCAGCACGCTGTCTTCCGCCACCCGCTTCAGCCCGTCGCCGCCATGGCTCATCATGTAGGCCAGCGCGCGGATGAACATGCCCATCTGGCCGTGGAAGCTCTTCATGCGGCCGAAGCTTTTCGCATCGCCGCCTTCCACCAGTTCGAAGCCGTTCTTCCCGTGCACCACATAGGGCACCGGCACGAAATCCTTCAGCGCCTCCGACAGCACGACCGGGCCCGAGCCGGGACCGCCGCCGCCATGGGGCGTGGAGAAGGTCTTGTGCAGGTTGATGTGCATGGCGTCGACGCCGAGATCGCCCGGCCGCACCTTGCCGACGATGGCGTTGAAGTTCGCGCCGTCGCAGTAGAAGAAGGCGCCGGCGGCATGCACCATGTCGGCGACCTTTTTGATGTCGCGCTCGAACAGGCCGCAGGTATTCGGATTGGTCAGCATGAGCGCCGCCACATCCGGGCCGAGCTTGGCCTGCAGGGCCTCGAGATCGACGCGGCCATCGGCGGTCGCCGGGATCGGATCGACCGTATAGCCGCAGAGCGCCGCCGTGGCGGGATTGGTGCCATGGGCGGATTCCGGCGCGAGGATGCGCTTGCGCACGTCGCCGCGCGCCTTGAGCGCCGCGCGGATCGCCATCAGGCCGCAGAGCTCGCCATGGGCGCCTGCGGCCGGCGACATCGCCACGGCCGGCATGCCGGTCAGCGTCTTCAGCCAGCCAGCGAGGCGGTCGATGACTTCCAGCGCGCCCTGCACGGTCGAAACCGGCTGCAGCGGATGCAGGTCGCCGAGGCCCGGCAGCCGCGCCATCTTCTCGTTCAGCCGCGGATTGTGCTTCATCGTGCAGGAGCCGAGCGGATAGAGCCCCGCATCGATGGAATAGTTCTTCTGCGAGAGCCGCACGAAGTGGCGCACCACCTGCGGCTCGGAAAGACCCGGCAGGCCGATCCGGCCGGTCCGCTTCAGGCCGCCGAGGCGGTCCTTCACCTGCGGCGCGGGCGGCAGATCGACGCCGCTGCGGCCATCCTCGCCCTGTTCGAAGATCAGCGCCTCTTCCATCAGCAGGCCGCGGTTGCCGGTAATGGTGCCGGCCGCGGCGCTGTCGGCATCCTGGCTCGGCGTGGTCGGGCGTCCCTGACGGTTCAGCATCACAGCACCTCCTTCAGGGCGGCGACCAGGGCATCCATGTCGCCCTCGCTGTTGGTCTCGGTGGCGGCCAGCAGCAGCACGTCGTGCAGCGCGGGCTCACCGGGGAAGAGGCGGGCGGCGGGCACGCCGCCGAGAATGTTCTTCTGCACCAGCGCTTCCACCACATCAGCCGCCGGCTTCGGCAGCTTCACGGCGAACTCGTTGTAGAAGGCATCGGGGATGACCTCGACGCCCTTCAGCGTCGCGACCTTCTCGGCCAGCTGCACGGCCTTGGCATGGTTGATCTCGGCCAGACGGGTGAAGCCGGCTTCGCCCAGCAGGCTGAGATGGATGGTGAAGGCGAGGGCGCAGAGGCCGGAATTGGTGCAGATGTTCGAGGTCGCCTTCTCGCGGCGGATATGCTGCTCGCGGGCCGACAGCGTCAGCACGAAGCCGCGCCGGCCGTCCTGGTCCACGGTCTCGCCGCAGAGGCGGCCCGGCATCTGGCGCACGAATTTCTCGCGGGTGGCGAACAGGCCCACATAGGGACCGCCGAAGCTGAGCGGCACGCCCAGCCCCTGGCCCTCGGCGACCACGATGTCGGCACCCATCGCGCCAGGCGGCGTGACGAGGCCGAGCGAGGTGACCTCCGCCACGGCGACGACCAGCAGCGCGTCTTTCGCCTGGCAGGCCTTCGCGAGGCCGGAAAGATCGCGCAGATGGCCGAAGACCGACGGGTTCTGCACCACCACGCAGGCGGTCTGGTCGTCGATCAGCGCGGAGAGGTCTTCCGAACCGTTCAGATCCGTCGGCGCCGCCACATGCGGCTGGTCCGTCTGGTCCATCAGCGTGGCGATGGTGTCGCGGTAATGCGGGTGCAGGCCACCCGAGAGCACGGCCTTGCCCTTTTTGGTGACCCGCTGCGCCATCAGCACCGCTTCGGCGGCCGCGGTCGCGCCGTCATACATGGAGGCGTTGGCCACCTCCATGCCGGTGATCATGCTGACTTGGGTCTGGAACTCGAAGAGATACTGCAGCGTGCCCTGGCTGATCTCGGGCTGGTACGGCGTATAGGAGGTGAGGAATTCCGAGCGCTGGATCAGATGGTCGACGGCAGCCGGAATGTGATGGCGGTAGGCGCCGGCGCCGAGGAAGAAGGGCACGTCCATGGGCGAGACATTCTTCTTCGCCATGGCGGCGAAGGCGCGCTCCACTTCCAGCTCGCCCTGGTGCGGCGGCAGGTCGAGCTGCGGGTTCAGCGCGCCGGCGGGCACGTCCCTGAACAGCGCATCGATGTTGGGCGCGCCGATCACCGCCAGCATCTCGCGGCGGTCGGCTTCGGTCAGACCGAGATAGCGCATGGGAAATCCTTACAGGGTTTTCAGGTAGGCGTCGTAGGCGGCCTGGTCCATCAGCGCGTCCAGTTCGGCCTTGTCGGACAGCTTCATCTTCACGAACCAGCCATCGGTCTGCGCGGCGCGGTTCACCAGCGCGGGATCGTCGGCGATCGCCTGATTGCTCTCGACGACTTCGCCGCCGCAGGGCGCATAGACCTCCGACGCCGCCTTCACGGATTCGACAACGGCGATTTCGGCGCCGGCCTCGACCGTCTTGCCCGGCGCGGGCAGGTCGACGAAGACCACGTCGCCGAGCTGGCTCTGGGCGTAATCCGAGATGCCGACCGTGGCGACATCGCCATCGAGACGGATCCATTCATGGTCCTTGGTGTAGCGCGTGGTCATGGATCCTCTCCTGTTATTTCGCGTAGCGTTTGGTGATGAAGGGAAGCTTGCAGGTTTTCGCGGGAAGCGCCTTGCCGCGCACCATGAGGGTGAGCGGCGTGCCGGGCGCGGCGTATTCCGTCGCGACGTAGCCCATGGCGATCGGCGCATCGACGCTGGGGCCGAAGCCGCCCGACGTGATCGTGCCGATCTTCTCGCCCTTGTCGTTCAGCACTTCGGTGCCTTCGCGGGCCGGCGCGCGGCCTTCGGGCCGGATGCCGGTCAGCTTGCGGCTGACGCCGTTTCTGAGCTGCTCCTGTATGACCGCCGCGCCGGGAAAGCCGCCTTCCTCGCGGCGGCGCTTCGGGATCGTCCAGTTGAGTCCGGCCTCGATCGGCGTCGTCGTGGCGTCGATGTCGTGGCCGTACAGGCAGAGGCCGGCCTCGAGGCGCAGGGAATCGCGCGCGCCGAGTCCGATCGGCTTCACTTCCGGCTGGCTCAGCAGCCAGCGGGCGAGGTCCTCGGCCTGTGCGTTCGGCACCGAGATCTCGAAGCCGTCCTCGCCGGTGTAGCCCGAGCGCGTCACGAAAGCCTCGAACCTGTCCAGCGCCAGCGTCGCGCCCATGCTGAAGCTCATCGCCTGCACGACCGGATTGAGCCGCGACAGCACCGCGACCGCGGCAGGCCCCTGCAGGGCGAGCAGGGCGCGGTCTTCCAGATATTCGATCTCGCAGCCCTTCAGGTTGGCGCGGGCATGGGCGATGTCGTCGTCCTTGCAGGCGGCGTTGAACACGACGAAGAGGTCGCGGTCGCGCTTGTTGACCATGAAGTCGTCGCGGATGCCGCCCTGGTCGTTGGTGAACATCGTGTAGCGCATCTTGCCGACATCCAGCGACTGGATGTCGCCGGGCACCAGCGCCTCAAGCGCTTTCGCCGGATCGTCGCCGGTGATGCGCACCTGGCCCATATGCGAGACATCGAATAGACCCGCGGCGGCGCGGGTATGCTTGTGCTCGGTCAGGATGCCGGTCGGATACTGCACCGGCATTTCGTAGCCGGCGAAGGGGACCATGCGCGCGCCGAGCTCCTTGTGCAGCGCGTTGAGTGGCGTGACTTTGAGGTTTTCAGCCGTGTCGCCCAAAAGAGGCCCCTTTGCGAACAGAGTCAGAGTCGAGCCGGCGGATGGTTTCGCCGTTCGCCCCCTCTGTCCCGGGACCTGAGAGATTCGGACAGGCCTTGCTGCCCTTACTCCTTCGGTGGGACCGGGTTTGGACTCCCGATCCGCTTTCCAGAGTGTCGCCAGCCCGGTCGGTCCTTCGGCCTGAGAGTTTCCGGGGCGGTTGCTCCTTCGGCGCGCGGGCCCCCGGAATTCCGGGTTTCGCGCCTCTCCCGCCGGACTGACTGCGACGCGGCGAGAATAGGCTCAGGCGGATATTAGTCAACGGGATTCCCGATGACCCTGCGGAAGCCGGAATTCCTGCGATTGACAATGCTTTACCACCCTCTAGGCTTATCCACAGGGACAGGAAGCACCCGCGACTCGGCGCGAGTCGCGACAGAGAGAAGAGGGCGCCATGAACCCGTTCTTCGTCGAACAGATGGCCATGTATTCCGCCTATCACCGGGACGGGCGCAATCGCGCCACCCATTTCATCGGCATTCCCTCCATCGTCTTCGCCATTTTCATTCCGCTGCACTGGGTGCCGCTGTTCGAGATGTGGAACGGCGAAACCAGCGTGACGCTGGCGACTGCCCTCTGGGTCGTCACCGGCATCTTCTATCTCTGGCTCGACCGGACCATCGGCGGACTCATGGTGCTGGTGGCCTTCCTGCTGATGATGGCAGCCGAATGGGTCGCCGGGCAGGGCAGCTTCGTCGGCTGGACGGTCTTCGCCGTGGCTTTCATCGGCGGCTGGATCTTCCAGCTGGTCGGCCATGTCTTCGAAGGTCGCCGTCCCGCGCTGGCCGACAATATCCTGCAGGCGCTGATCGGCCCGACCTTCCTGGTGGCCGAGGCGGTCTTCGCCATGGGCCTGAAGCGGGAACTGCATGAGGCGGTGGAAGCCCGCTGGAAGAACTATTCCGTCGGCGCCATGCGCGAGCGGGCGGCGTGAGCGACTGTTTTTCGTTTTGTGATCGGGGGTAGGCGACAGGAATGACGCAGCGCTGGAAAAACCGGCCTGAAGGGTCGAACTGGGGTGACTTCGGGCCGGACGACCGGCTGGGACGCGTCAACTGGATCACACCGGAGAAGGTGAAACAGGGCATCGCGGAAGTGCGCGAGGGCCGCACCTTCTGCCTGTCGCTGCCGCTGGAATATCCGGGCGGCAACCTGCTCAATCCGCGCCGTTTTCCGCCGCAGCTCTTCGCCGTGGTGCGTGAGGGCCGCCCCAACATGGCGCTGCCGCTTTCGATGTACGACCCGCGCGTCACCGACGTGTCCAGCGACGACGCGGCCCTGCTGTATCTGCAGTATTCCACGCAGTGGGACAGCTTCGCCCATATCGGCTCGATGTTCGATGCCGATGGCGACGGCACGCCCGAGCGGGTTTTCTACAATGGCTGGCGCGGCGGCAGCGACATCCCCGATGTCGACGACCGCGGCGTGGGTGAGCCGCGTCTGGAACGCTTTCCGTCGAAAGGCACCGAGGCGCTCGGCATCCACAATTTCGCCCGGCACGGCATGCAGGGGCGCGGCGTGCTGGTCAACCTGCATGACGAATGCGGCGATGCGCGCACCTGGGTCGGGTATGACCTGCTGATGCGCGTGATGGAGAAGCAGAAGGTGGAAGTGGAGAAGGGCGACATGCTCTGCTTCTATACCGGCTTCGGCGACGTCGTGCTCTCGATGCAGCGCAGGCCCGACCTGCACCGGCTGGAGAATTCCTGTGCCGTACTGGATGGCCGCGACAAGGCGCTGCTGAAGTGGATCACCGACAGCGGCGTGAGCTGCCTGATCGCCGACAATTATGCGGTCGAGGGCCTGCCGGCAAAGCCGGTGGATGGCAGCCATGCCATGCTGCCGCTGCATGAGCATTGCCTGTTCAAGCTCGGCGTCCCGCTCGGCGAGCTCTGGTATCTGTCGGAACTTGCCGCCTGCCTGAAGGAACAGAAGCGCAGCCGCTTCCTGCTGACCGCACCGCCGCTCCGGCTCACCGGTGCCGTGGGATCGCCGGCATCGCCAATTGCGACTGTGTAGCACCGTATAAAGACGATTATCGGATGAGATGTTGCGGCGCCGGCAACCGGCGGTCGCTGGTTCTGCGCGCCTATGACGGATTGGAACAGCTAAAAAGCCCAGCTAACCGTTTGTTTACTCCCCTGATCCCTTACAATCAGAATAAGAAAAGCAGGGCATATAAATCAGGGGAACTCGCCATGAAGTCGTCTCGTCTCATCCGCATTCCGTTTGCCGCCATGATTGCATGGGCCGTTTTCGCGGCCATGCCGGCCGTCGCGCAGGACAAGCACGTGCCGAAGGCGCAGGCCTGGGCGGAAAAGACCCTGCGTGAATGGATGAAGGACCCGGTCGTCATCGAGGCGGTCAAGGCGCAGAACGCCAAGCATGCCTCCCTTACGCAGGACAAGATCGATGCGCTCGACAAACAGTGGCGCGCCGAGACCAAGGCGTCGGCCAAGCCGCTGATCAGCGAAGTCACCGGCAACGCGCTGTCCGCCTACCTGAAGAAGAAGGAGGCCGAAAGCCAGGGTCTCGTGACCGAGATCTTCGTCATGGACAACAAGGGCCTCAATGTCGGCCAGAGCGACGTGACCTCCGACTACTGGCAGGGCGACGAGGCCAAGTGGCAGAAGACCTATCCGGCCGGCCCGAATGCCGTCTTCGTCGACAAGGTCGAGCAGGATGAATCGACCCAAAAATTCCAGACCCAGGTCAGCATGACGGTGGTGGATGGCAGCGGTGCCGCGATCGGCGCCGTCACGGTCGGGCTCGACGTCGAAATGCTGATGGATATGTGAGCCCGGCAACGCAGGGGAGGACAGAATCATGCAGAAGGATTTCCGGGGCCAGGGCCGGTTGCGCCTGTCCTTATCGCAGAAACTTGGACTGCTGATTGCTGTCATCCTCTGCATCGGCGTCGGCGGCACGGTGTTCGCCCAGCTGGAGATGCGCAAGGTCGCGGCGGTCGAGGAATTCCGCGCCAGCAATCTCCAGGTGGTCAGCCTGCTGGCGCAGCAGATTTCCGGCGGCGTGCGCTGGAACAAGCCGGAGACGATCGCGCCGGTCCTGGAGGGAGCGGCGGAGTTCGAGGGCAGCGCGCTGGCGAATGCCGTCGTCTTCGACGCCCAGCGCAAGCCGATCGCCACCTTCGAAGGCAAGCGTTTCAGCATCCACGGCGAACTGGCTCAGGAGTTCACCGCCGCAATCGAGCAGGAGGTGAAATCCGGCAAGATCCAGACCTGGTCGGACGGCAGCGACCATTACATCATGATCGCGCCGGTGGTGGCCGGCAAAGACCGGGAATATGTCGGGGCGCTTGCGGTGGCGCTCAGCCTCGACGTGCTGAACGCCGTCAACGCCGAATCCTCGCAGCGCGCCCTCGTTCTCGGCGGTGGCCTGCTTGGCGTGCTGCTTGTCGCCCTGATGCTGGGCACGCAGCTGCTGGTCAGCCGCCCGCTGCGCCGCATCACCGCGACGATCAGCGACCTGGTCGAGGGCAAACAGGATGTCAGCATCCCGAGCCTCAACCGCGGCGACGAGGTGGGCGACATCGCCCGCAGCCTCAACATCTTCAAGGAACAGATCGCACAGAACCAGGCGCTGCAGCAGGAACGCGCCGCGAGCCAGGCCGAACAGCTGGCCGAGCGCGAACGCAGCGAGGCGGAGCGCCAGCGCCAGGAGGAGGAACTCGACCGTTCGGTGGCTCGCGTGCTCAACGCCGCTGCCGCCGGCGATCTCGGCAGCCGCATCGATCCGGGCAATCTGGCCGGCGCCACCCGGCGCATCGCCGAGGGCATCAACCGCCTGCTCGACGTCACCGACCGCTCGCTGCAGCAGATCAGCGCCATGCTGGCCGGCCTGGCCGACGGCGATCTGACCCAGCGCATCAAGGGCGACTTCGCCGGCGTGTTCGCGCGCATCCAGAATGACGCCAACGGTACTGCCGGCAAGCTGACCGGCATTGCCACGCGGCTGATCGAAACCGCGCGGACGGTGCGCGACGCGTCGGGCGAGATCTCGGCGGGCAGCCAGGACCTGGCGCAGCGCACCGAGAGCCAGGCCGCCTCGATCGAGGAAACGGCGGCCTCGATGCACGAGATCACCACCACGGTGAAGCAG
>NZ_DATGQG010000141.1:0-3163 GCF_035304305.1 Ferrovibrio sp. | reverse complement strand
CATCGAGCCGGTGACCACCGGCCAGATCTACTGGGGCTCGGTGCCGTTCATCGTGATCCAGCTGCTGATGGTGGCCGCGGTCATGCTGTTCCCCGGCCTGGTCATGCACTACAAGGCTGGCCAGTCCACCGTCGATCCCAGTACTATCAAGATCGAGATCGACAACACCTACGGCACCAGCATCTACGGCGACAGCGCGGCCGATCCGGCCGCCGCCTTCAAATAGCATCATGCGTACACGCGTCAAGATCTGCGGTCTGACCCGCGCAGCAGACATCGCCTCGGCCGTGCAGGCCGGGGCGGACGCGATCGGCTTCGTGTTCTATCCGGGCAGCAAGCGCTATGTCACGCCGGCCCAGGCCGCGCAGTTGCGCCGCACGGTGCCGGCCTTCGTCGACGTGGTGGCCCTGTTCGTCAACCCCGAGCCGGCCGAGGTGCGCGCGGTGCTGGAGCAGGTCGGGCCCGACCTGCTGCAGTTCCACGGCGACGAAGCCCCGCAGGAATGCGAGCGCCACGGCGCCCGCTACATGCGGGCGTTCCGCGCCGGCGCCCCGGGGCTGGATACCCCCGACACGCTGGCGGCCGCGTGCCGCGCCTACGGGCAGGCGGCCGCCTGGCTGTTCGACAGCTATAGCGCGGGCTACGGCGGCAGCGGCCAGGCCTTCGACCACGCGCTCCTGGGCAGTGTGCAAGCCGACCCAGCGGCGCGGCCGCTCGTCCTGTCCGGCGGCCTGAACGCCGCCAATGTAGGCGCCACCATCCAGGCGATCCGTCCCTGGGCGGTGGACGTCAGCAGCGGCGTGGAAACGGCTCCCGGCCTGAAGTCGGCGGACAAGATCCGCGCGCTGGTCGAGGCCGTCCGTCAGGCCGACGAACGCTTGCGCGACGAATAAAAGCCCTATATAATCTTTCTTCTTTGCAGGCGGTTAGCTCAGATGGTTAGAGCGCTACGTTGACATCGTAGAGGTCGTTGGTTCGATTCCAATACCGCCTACCAGAATACTTGCAGTGCCGCGCCCGGCACGGCCAAGAAAGCCGCCTAAGTCGTTGACCTAGGCGGCTTTTTTCTTGCCGGGCATTGCCAATCGCGCCCAACCCGCGGACATCGGCGCCGGGGCATCGGATCCCATGATCGTGAGCGCCGGCGCCCGGCGCTCATCCACGGTGGGCTGGGCACATTCGGCCTGCGAGCGGCCGTCAGGCCGCAGCCGAGTTCTCGGCTTCGCCGCCAATGGCCGCCGCGCGTTCGGCGAGCCTGGCGCGGACCTGTTCAACCACCTCCGGAGCGGCCCGCTCGAAACCGGGACGTGGCGCGAGCCGGCGTTTGCGGTCGGCCGGCATGAGCGAGGTGACATCCACGTTGTGAAAGAAATCGCGATTGCCGCCGTCCGCCCAGGACTCGGAATGCATACCGTGGGCGAGGATCATGTCGAACTGGTCGAGTTCGACATGATAGTAGGAAAGCGTGGTCATGCTTCTGTCAACGGCGATGCTGATGCCATTGACCAAGTCTTTCGCCCGGATCAGCACGCCGCCGATATACAAATGATGCCACGGCGAGACACGCAGGTCGCGATATGGAACGTTGTCGTCGATGGCATTGCGCCGGATGACGATGGGGAAGGACTCGTCACGGCGATCCTTCGGGATGCTGCGAACGAGATCGTGACGATAGCCGATCCACCGCACTTCACGCACGCCGCTGAGGCAGAGGACCTTGTCGCCGATTTTGAGGCTCTGCACTGCCACCTCTCCCCGGTCCGTGCTGATCAACGTGCCCCGCAGGAAGCAGACAGCCGGACCGGCGTAGACACCATCGGAGAGAATCGTGCCGTCCTCGTTCAGTTGCAGGCTGCCGGCAGGAAGCGCGGCGCCGTCGGCCCCGGCCACGGGCGAGATGGGGATGGAGTGGGTTGTCGAGCCGCCAGGCGGATCGCCGATGGGCGTCAGGCTGACTGTGAGCGTTGTGCCGGAATAAGCAAAATCGGAAATGAAATATCCGTCTGGGGCAATGATCCCGTCGCCCTGTTCCATGCCGGTAATCTGCATCCCGTTTACACCATAATTGGTGTAATTTGCCTCGGACAGCCGCAGGCTATTGGCTCCTTCCCCAAATACTACCGTCTGGGGCGCCGCATTGCCAGAAACGGTCAATGCGGAATTGTTCAGCTCAAGCGTATCGTTGCCGCCGGTCTGGTTGAGTATCACGTGAGCGTCATGGACATACAGCGTCTGCGAACCGCCGGTGAGGCTGACCGTCACGCTTGAATTGGCCAGGGTGCCATCTCCCTGAATGGTGTCTTCTTCTGCACCGGGCAAGATCAGAGGTCGGGCCCTCCAGGGTAAGTATACGTAGCCATGAGCACTCCGCGCGTTGCCTGTCGACGTTACTGCTTTGAAGCTAAAACCCTGCGTTCAGCTGATCGTAATCTGTCACTTCCCCGTGCTCAAGATCTTGAACAGGGCTTTTGCGCGACAAATTATTTCAGCGCTGACGGTTGGCGCGGCCAGTTGTCCAGGCCGGGCTGCGGAATGCCGGCAATGCTTCTTCGATCGCCCCGCGTTTTCAGGGTTAGACAGTGGTTGCGCATTGGCCGGATGAAAGACACGCATAGGCGCGCGCGGTGCCATTGGCGGGCATCACGCCTCTACATGAATCAAAGGTTGCAAAGCGGTTTCCGGTCAAATATTGTCAACCATGCCGCCTGGGTCACGCATTCACTGCGGAACTGGCACCGTCACCGACCCCTGTGCCGAGAACGGATCCTTCAGGTCAATGCGGATCTCCGGATCGTCGGTTTGTTCGGGCAACGTAAACGTCGCCGAAGCGGTGGGCGTGTAGCCGGTTCGCGCGGTGACCTTCTGGTTCGCCAGCAAAGCGAATGAATACTGGAAATCCGCAGATTTCCCCAGGCTGGCCGACGGCGTGGCATTGACCGTCAGCTCTGCGCCATGACGGGTGAACTTCACGTCCAGTTCGGAGGGCCGGGGCGGCGCCACCGCGAGCCACCGGTGGCTCGCAGCAAACCGGGCCTGGGCCAGGTAGCCTTCAGCGATTGCAGGCAGCGTTTCTTCGTTCGAGATCTTCTGGATGAGCGTATCGAGCGCGGCGCCGGGCGGCCCGACATGGCCCTTTCCCCATGAGCCCGGCAGAAAGACGATA
>NZ_DATGQG010000140.1:0-8427 GCF_035304305.1 Ferrovibrio sp. | reverse complement strand
GGCGTGTATTTCGTCACGCAGAACCCGGCCGACATCCCCGAGCCCGTGCTGGCGCAGCTCGGCAACCGCATCCAGCATGCCCTGCGCGCCTATACCCCGGCCGAGCGCAAGGCGATCCGCGCGGCGGCCGAGAGCTTCCGCGTCAACCCGGCTTTCAGAACGGAAGACGTCATCACCGAGCTGGCCATCGGCGAGGCGCTGGTCTCCTGCCTGGGCGACAGGGGCGTGCCCTCCATCGTCGAGCGCTGCCTGATCCGCCCGCCTTCGTCGCGTCTGGAGCCGCTGAGCGAGGCCGAGCGCCGCAGCGACCTCTCCGCCAGCGCGATGGCGGGAAAATACGACCGCGCCATCGACCGGGAATCGGCCTACGAGCTGCTGCAGAAGGCTGTCGCGGCCGCGGCGCAGACGCCGGAACCCGGCCGGACGACCGAAGCAGAGCCGGCGTCGGGCGGCCCCTGGGGCGGCGGCCGCACGCGGCGGCGCAGCGCCGGCTCCGACAGTCTGGTCGAGACGACGATGAAAAGCGTGCTGCGCACGGCCGGCCGCGAGATCACCCGCTCGATCCTGCGCGGCGTCCTCGGCTCGCTGCGCCGCTAGGCCCGGACGGCCGGCGCCGGAGCGATGTCACACGCCCTTTAACGTGGCATTAATGGCGCGCCGGGCTGTAATCTCCGGGATCCGGATGGCGGACGCGCAGGGCAGGTCGGAAGGCAGGTCATGAAAGGCATCATTCTGGCCGGCGGCGCCGGCACCCGGCTGCATCCGGCGACGGCGGTGACGAGCAAGCAGCTCCTGCCGGTCTACGACAAGCCGATGATCTACTATCCGCTGACCACGCTGATGCTGGCCGGCATCCGCGAGATCCTGGTGATCACCACGCCGCGCGACCAGACCGCCTTCAGCAACCTGCTGGGCAACGGCAGCCAGTGGGGCCTGTCGATCTCCTATGCCGTGCAGCCGGCGCCGAACGGCATCGCCGAGGCGTTCCGGATCGGCCGGACCTTCATCAACGGCGAGGCCTGCGCGCTGGTGCTGGGCGACAACATCTTCTACGGCGAGGGCTTCGGTGAGGTGCTGCGCCGCGCGGGCAGGATCGAAACCGGCGCGGTCGTGTTCGGCTACTGGGTCGCCGATCCGGAGCGCTACGGCGTGATCGACTTCAATCCGGACAGGAGCGTCCGCCGCATCATCGAAAAGCCGGATCCGGCGCCGACCAACTGGGCCGTGACCGGGCTGTATTTCTACGACCGCGATGTCTGCGACATTGCCGACGCGCTGAAGCCCTCCGCCCGCGGCGAACTCGAGATCACCGACCTGAACAACGTCTATCTGGAGCGCGGACAGCTCCGCGTCGAGCTGTTCGGCCGCGGCTTCGCCTGGCTCGATACCGGCACGCCGGACAGCCTGCTGGATGCGTCGAACTTCATCGCCACGGTGGAGAAGCGGCAGGGCCTCAAGATCGCCTCGCCCGAGGAGGTTGCCTGGCGCCAGGGCTATATCGGCGCGGAGCAGCTGCGGGCCGCTGCCGACAGCTACGGCAGCAAGAACAGCTATGGACAGTATCTCTACCGGCTGCTGCGCGAGCAGGCGGCGCTGGATTAGGCCGCTCTCGGTTCCAGCATCGCCTGCTGCTGCCGGGCGCGCGCTTCCCAGCCCGGCATGCCGAGCTGGCGGAAGGCGGCGAGCGCCCGGACGACGTGGCGGGCCGCCAGGCTCGCGCGACCGCTGCGCCGGGCCACTTCCGCCAGGTCCAGTTCGCATTTCGCCGCCAGCGGCGCCATCTGCAGCCGGCGCGCGTCATGGGCGGCGGCCAGGAAATCGATCCGCGCCTGCCGCAGGGCCGCGTCGTCGGAGCCGCTCTCCAGACTGATCCGGCCGCGCAGGCGCCGCGCATAGCAGGCATAGCCCGCCTCGCCGTTATGGCCGGCGATGTCCAGCGCCATCTCGGCCTGGCGCAGGGCCTCGCCGCGGTCGCCCGCCAGCAGGCAGACCTCGCCCAGCCGCGCATGCCAGCGCGACCGTCCGGCCGCGATGCCGATGTCCTCGGCGGCGCGCACCGCCCGGCGCGCCAGCTGCAGGCCGCGCTCGGGCTCGCCGCCATAGGCCAGCAGCAGCCCGAGCTGGGAAGCGACGACCGGGATCATGAAGGGCAGGTCGCGCCGCTCGGCGATGAAGAAGGCCGCCTCGCTGTGTTCGCGCGCCTGTTCGTAATCGCCGCGCAGCAGCATCAGGAAGCCCAGCGCGGAATGGGAATAGACCTGGTCGAAGGGCCGCGATCCGGTCTGTCCCGCCCGGTCGCTGCGGCCGGCGTAATCCTCCGCCGCGCGGAAATGTCCGAGCTCGGCCAGCGACAGCGCGATCCAGCGCGCCGTCATCACGCCCGGCAGGCTGGGCAGGCCCAATGTCGCGCGCGGATCGGGCAGGGGAGCGGCGCGCAGGTTCCGCTGCAGCATGGCGATCGAGCGGCGGAAGCGGCCCAGCGCATGCAGCGCCTGGCCGAGATAGATCACCGGCGCCATCTGCAGTTCCGCCTCGCCGGATCGTCGCGCCAGCCGCAAGGCGTCGAGCGCCAGCGTGACCGCCCGCTGCGGCCGGTCGGTGAGATAGGCATGACCGGCCATGAAGCCGGTGATGCGCGCCAGCCGGACGCCGTCACCCAGCCTCTGCGCGCGGGCATGGCTGTCGGCCAGGATGCGGCCGACCTTGTCGAGCTGCAGCAGCGGCACCAGGGCGGCGCGCAGTTCCAGCTGCAGGTCGATGGCGTCGGCCAGCCGCTTCTCCTGCGGATCGGCGCGGCCGAGCGCATTGATGGCATTCTCGAAATGCCGCGCCGCCTCGCGGTTGGCCGAGAGCGACAGCGCGCGATGGCCCGCCGCGCGGCAATAGCCGACGGCGCGCTCCCACTGGCCGCCGCGGAAGGCGTGATGGGCCAGCGGGCCTGCCAGCGTGGCGCCGCCCGCCAGCTGTTCGCCGCGCTCCAGTGCGGCCAGGGCGATGGCATGCAGCTCGCGGCGGCGTTTCTTCAGCAGGCTGGCATAGCAGACCTCCTGGAAGACGGCATGGCGGAAGCCGAAGGCGGGTTCGCTCTGGCGCGCCAGCGGCCGGAGGAAATCCTGCGCCACCAGCGCCGCCAGCGAATCCTCCAGCCCCGCGGCATCCGGGCCGGCAATCGCCTGCAGCAGCGACAGCGGAAACTGCTCGCCCAGCACGCTGGCAGTAAGCAGGATCCGCTTGTGCCGCGCCGGCAGGCGGTCGATGCGCTCGGCGATCATCGCCGCGATCGAGGCCGGGGGCGCCACCTGCATCGCGTCATCCTGCAGGCGCCGCTCGCCCGGCGCGCCGGTGAGCAGGCCGGCATCGACCATGGAATTCACCGCCTCGTGCAGGAACAGCGGATTGCCCTGGCTCCACTCGCCGAGCTGCCGGCGCAGCGGCTGCGGCGCGTCGGCGGCGATCAGGCGGTCGACCAGTTCGTCGGCTTCGCGGGGGCTGAAGCTGCCGAGCTGCAGCGGACGGAAGCCCTCCATGCGGTGCCAGTCGCGGTCGAAGTCCGGCCGGTGCGACACGATGAGCAGGATGGCGTGGCTGCCGACCACGTTTCCCAGCAGGTCGATGGCAGTCAGCGTCGCGGAATCGGCGCGTTCGATATTGTCGATCGCCAGCAGCAGCGGATGCCGCGTGCTTTCCGCCGTGATGAGGCTGCGGATCGCCGCCGCGGTCATCTGGCCGCGCAGCGACGGGTCGAGATCGTCCCAGTAATCGGGCAGCGGGCCGGCCTCCAGCAGCGCGCAGAGCGGCACGCGGATGTCCTCCTGCATCAGGCCGAGGCCGTCGAGATGCGGCAGCAGCAGGGGCTGGCGCTGTTCGGCTTCGGTGCCGTTGATCCCGAGCATGGCGGCGATCAGGTTGCGCATGGCATGGAAGGGGATCGTGTCGGCGAAACGGTCGGGCGTGACGCGGTACTGGCGGATCTGCGCCGCCTGCTCGTCCATGAAGCGCTCGATCAGCCGCGTCTTGCCGATGCCGGCCTCGCCGACGATGGCGATGAAGCGTCCCTTGCCGAGCTGGGCCGAGCGCAGGGCGCCGGCGAGTTCGGCCAGCTCCGAGGCGCGGCCAACGAAGGTGCCGGCGGTTTCCTGCCCGTCGGCGCCGCGCTGCCGCGCGATGCCGTGCAGCTCGAAAACCTCGACCGGCTCGTCGAGACCCTTCAGCAGCTTCGGACCGAGCGAGGCGGTGAGCATTTCGTGCGCCACGAGGTCGCGGGTGGCGGCGGTCATCACCGCCCGGCCGGGCGCCGCGGTCTGCTGCAGCCGCGCGGCGATATGCACCGCCACGCCGACGGCATCGTAGTCGACGCCGATATCGTTGGCCGACGGTCCGACCACGACGAGTCCGGAATGCAGGCCGATCCGTACATTCGGCGTGGCCAGCGGCGAGCGGATGCGGCCGACGGCATCGATGATGCGCAGCGCCGCATGGCAGGCGCCGATGGCATGATCCTCGCGCGCGGCCGGCGCGCCGAACAGCACCATCAGCCCGTCGCCGAGCGTGCGCACCACCGTGCCGCCGCAGGAATGCACGGCATCGGTCATGGCGCCGAGCACGCGGGAGAAGAGTTCATGCGCCTCTTCCGGATCGGCATCGCGGATGCTGGCCAGCGAGCCGATCATGTCGACGAACATCACCGTGACGAGCTTGCGCTCGGAGGGCTGCGCCGACGGCGCTCGGGCGATGGCGGGCGCGGCGACCGGCGCCAGCGCGGCGCCGCAGCCGGCGCAGAAGCGCGCCTGTCGCGGTACCGCGGCGCCGCATTGGGCGCAGGATCGCAGGGCCGCCTCGCCGCAGGCGGGGCATTGCCCGTCATGCCGCGTCAGGGCGGCGCCGCACCGTATGCAGAAACCGGCCATGATCCTGCTCCCGGCGCGACGCTCCGCCCTCAGCAGACCGCTTCGATCAGACAGGCCGCGGCGACCCCGCATTGCTGCGCGACCACGCTGCGCGGATCGCCCCAGACGGCGTTCGGCGCATGCAGCGCGATGCAGGAGCGGAGGTCGTCGTCGTCATGCGGCCCCGAGGAGCGGATCTCGATGGATTGCAGCAGGGCGGCGCGGTTCGGCGCGCGGACCTTCGGATGCGGTCCGGCGATCACCCAGCGGGCGGCGGTCAGGCCGCTGCCGGCGCGGCCTTCCGCCTCCAGCCAGGCATCGACCTCGAGAAGATAGCGGTCGTCGTCACCGGCATGGCCGCGCAGCGTGCCGCAGAGGCGGAAGAAGCCGAAGGGCGCATAGAAGGCGCCGCGCCAGTCATCCGACGGGGCGTCCTCGTCGCAGGGCGGCGCCGCGATCGTGGCATAGAAGGGCAGGCCGTCGGTGCGCCTGACCACGCCGATATACTGCTTCACGGGGCTTTCCTTGCTGCCGTCCAGTCCGAGCTGGTGAGAGATCCAGCGCCAGCCGGTATGGCGGAGTTCATCCATCTCGTCGGTGCAGATCGGCAGGCAATCGGGCGGGCAGGGATTTCCCCCGCCGCCCGGCGGCAGCAGCATGCAGGACATTGGTTCTTCCTCCTCGAGGGTTCCCGTTCTCGGCCGCAGGCAAAGAGCCGGCCGCGCCCGGCGTGAGGGCGCAGACATCCGACCGCCGGCCAGCGGCTGTTCGCATCCAGGTCTCGGGCGAGGCGGCGTTCCGTGTTGTTGCAGGCTTGGGCAGAACGCGATTTGCGGCTTAACACGCAAGGCGCGATCCGGTTCCCGCATAACTAGAAAATGGCCGAACGGGCCGGAACCCTGCCTACCCGGCTGCGGCGAATTGTCCCGGCCGCGATGAACTTCATCCTTGAAACCACCGGAGGGCGGTCCTTATGCTGCCGGCCATTCCTCCCGGAACGGACCAAATCCGCCATTCCCGAGGTCTCCGTCCTGTGTGGCCGGAACCCGCGCGCTGCGGGATGATCCGGTGCGCAGCGGCATTCGTCCGCCAAAAAAACAAAAACCGAGAAGATTGTCATGTCCGCCACGCCCGTTTCGATGCTTGACCACGCTCTGACCCGCCTCGATGAGGCTGCCCGACATCTCCAGATCGACGGCGATGTTCTGGAGAAGCTGCGCTTCCCGCGCGAGACCATGCAGGTGCGGCTGATGATCCGCATGGATGACGGCTCGCGCAAATCCTTCATGGCCTGGCGCTGCCGCTACGACGACACGCGCGGCCCGACCAAGGGCGGCATCCGCTTCCACCCGGACGCGACCGCCGACGAGGTCGAGACGCTGGCCTTCTGGATGACTTTCAAATGCGCCGTGATGAATCTGCCCTATGGCGGCGGCAAGGGTGCGATCCGCGTCGATCCCCATGCGCTGTCGAAGGCGGAGCTGGAGCGGCTGTCGCGCGCCTACATGCAGGCTTTCTCCCGCGTCGTCGGGCCTGACCGCGACATCCCGGCGCCCGACGTCTACACCAACGCGATGATCATGGGCTGGATGGCCGACGAATATTCCTCCATCGTCGGCGCCACCACACCGGCGGTGATCACCGGCAAGCCGATCGCGCTGGGCGGCTCGCTCGGCCGCGAGGATGCCACGGCGCGCGGCGGCTATTACCTGGTGCGCCGGCTGGCGACCGAACTCGGCGTGAAGCCCGGCGCGCGCGTCGCCATCCAGGGCTTCGGCAATGCCGGCCAGCATATCGCCCGCCTGATGGCCGGCGACGGCTACCGCATCGTGGCGATTTCGGATTCCCATGGCTGCCTGCATGCGCCGGACGGCCTCGACGTGACCGCGCTGATCGGGGCCAAGGCGCAGCATGGCTCGCTGGCCGCGCCGGAGGCGGCCGCGGCAGCCGGCAGCCAGGCCAGGCTGCTGCCCGCCGAAGCGCTGATCGGCATCGATTGCGACATCCTGGTGCCGGCGGCGATGGAAGACCTCATCCATCGCGACAATGCCGGCGAGGTGAAGGCGAAGCTGGTGCTGGAACTCGCCAACGGTCCGATCACGCCGGAAGCCGATGCGATGCTGGAGAAGCGCGGCGTGGTCGTGCTGCCGGACATTCTCGCCAATGCCGGCGGCGTGACGGTGTCGTATTTCGAATGGGTGCAGAACCGCCAGGGCTATTACTGGACCGTCGAGGAAGTGCATGCGCGCCTGAAGGCGAGCATGGAGACCGAGGGCCTTGCCATCTGGCAGCGTGCCCGGGACAGCAGGATCAGCATGCGCAGCGCCGCCTATGTGCATGCGCTGGCGCGGCTTGCCCAGGCCATCGAGGCGCACGGCACGCAGAAATTCTTCACGGCGTGACCGGGCGAGCGCACCATCCGGAGTGAACCTGTAGCGGCTTCCGGCATTGAAGTGACGGGCCCCGGCATTCCGCCGGGGTTGTTCTCCGCCCGGAGCTTCCATGCCGCTTGCCGATGCACAGGATTATCCGCTCTGGGTTAACGCGCTGATCTTCCTCGCCGCCGCCGTGCTGGTCTGGATGGCCGGCACGCGGCTTGCTCAATATACCGATGCCATCGCCGGGCGGACCGGCATGGGGCGCGCACTGGCCGGCATGCTGCTGCTCGGCGTGATCACATCGCTGCCGGAAGTCGCGAATGCGATCACCGCTTCGGTGATCGGCAATCCGGCGCTGGCCATCAACAACCTGCTCGGCAGCGCCGCGATCAACATCCTGCTGCTGGCCGTCGCCGATGCCTTCATCGGCCGCGACGCCGTCACCGCCGTGGTGGCGAAGCCGTCGACGATGATGATGGCGACCCTGAGCATGATCGTGCTGATCGCGGTTGCTGCCGCCGTGACCACCGGCGACATCCCGGTCTTCGGCGTGGGCCTCTGGGCGGTTGCGCTCTGCGCGCTCAGCATCGGCGGCTTCTGGGCCGCGGCGGGCTATGACCGGCGCGCGCGCTGGATGGTGAAGCAGAAGGACGTGCGGGCGGATGCAGCGGAGGAGGAGAGCCTGCCGTATTCGCTGCGCGGCCTGGTGATCCGGACGGTGATTGCCGGTGGCGTTATTTTCGTGGCCGGCTACATGCTGTCGCAGACCGGCGACGCGCTGGCGGAGCAGACGGGGCTCGGCTCCGGCATGGTGGGATTCGCGCTGATCGGAATCTCGACCTCGATGCCGGAACTGAGCACCATCGTCGCCGCTCTGCGCATCCGGCAGTACGACATGGCCTTCGGCCAGGTGCTCGGCACCAATTTCGTCAACCTGTCGCTGATCCTGCTGGCCGACATCGCCTTCGACGGCGGGCCGGTGATCAGCGAGCTGGGAGCCTTCGAAACCGTCTCGGCCCTGCTCGGCGCCGCGCTGACCGGCATCTTCCTCGTCGGTCTGCTGGAACGCCGCAATCCCGTGGTGATGCGGATGGGCTACGACTCAGCCGCCGTCATCCTGCTCTTCGTCGGCGGACTCGTGCTGCTGCGGGCGGTGGGGTGAG
>NZ_DATGQG010000139.1:0-3933 GCF_035304305.1 Ferrovibrio sp. | reverse complement strand
GCAGCAGGATGCCTACACCCTGGTCAACGCGCGCATCGGCTTCGGCAGCAAGAACCGCCGCTGGATGGTCGAGCTGTGGGGCCAGAACCTGACCGACGAGACCTACAAGCAGGTGGGCATCGACGCGCCGATCCAGGCCGGCTCGTGGAACACCTTCCTGGGTGCGCCGCGGACCTACGGCGTGACCGTGCGGTTCAACTACTTCTGAGCCCGCGGCCTCCGGCCGCACGTGGATCCGGCGGCCCGCTTCGGCGGGCCGCCGCCGTTTCCGGCGCCTCACTCGGCGCACGCCGGCGGCGGCCGGGCGACAAGCCGCCCGCTACGCCCGATACTGCGTGCTTTCGGCATGGAACGAGACGATGGATGTCCCTGGCGACGCAGAACTGGCCCGGCTGGCTGAAGACACCGGCACACGGCTGCAGGCCAACCGCGACATGCTGGTGACGGCGGAAAGCTGCACGGGCGGCTGGATCGCCAAGACCGTCACCGACATCGCCGGCTCCTCGGCCTGGTTCGACTGCGGGCTGGCTGCGTACAGCTACGAGGCCAAGCAGGCGCTGCTGGGCGTCCGCCCGCAGACCCTGGAAGAGCACGGCGCGGTCAGTCGCGAGACGGTGATCGAGATGGTCTCCGGCGCGCTGGTCACTTCCGGGGCCACCGTGGCGGTGGCGGTGACCGGCATCGCCGGTCCCGGCGGCGGCACCGAGGACAAGCCCGTGGGCACCGTTTGGATCGGCTGGAAGCGCCGCGGCGGCTATCCGCAGGCGGAGGCCTTCGCCTTTGCCGGTGATCGCGATGCAGTGCGCCGGCAGACCGTGGCCGAAGCCCTGCGCGGGCTGGAGCGGCTGCTGTGAGTCGCCTGCGATGACCATGCTCGACGCCCTCGCCAGCGTCCGCGATCTGGGGCGCCTGCAGGAGATCGCCAGCGTGTTCGTGCGCCACGGCTTCGGCGACCTGGTGCGCCGAAGCGGCATGGCGGGCGTACTCGAGCGCGCCGGACGGCTGCTGCACTGGGAGCACGCAGAAGCGCGCAGGAAAATGAAGCCGCCGCAGCGCCTGCGCAGTGCGCTGCAGGAGCTGGGGCCGACCTTCGTCAAGCTGGGCCAGGTGTTGGCCACGCGCGTGGACCTGCTGCCGCCGGAGTGGATCGCGGAGCTCGGACTGCTGCAGAACGCGGTCCCGGCGCTGCCCTGGGAGGCGGTGCGGCCACAGCTGGTGGAGGACCTCGGCGTCGAGCCCGAGGTCGCCTTCGCGCGGGTGGAGACGATACCGGTTGCCGCGGCCTCGCTTGCACAGGCGCACCGCGCCTGGCTGCACGACGGCACGGCGGTGATCCTGAAGGTGCGTCGCCCGGGCATCGTCGAGGTGGTCGATGCCGACATGCGGCTGATGGCGCGGCTGGCCGAGATGGTGGAGTCACAATTGCCCGACCTGCGCCGCTATCGGCTGGTCGAGGTCGTGCGCCAGTTCCGCACCTCGCTGCGGCGCGAGCTCGACTTCGCCGCCGAGTGCCGCAGCGCCGAGCGGATCGCGGCCAACTTCGCCGACGACGACAGCGTGCTGGTGCCGCGGGTGCACTGGCAGTGGACGTCCGAGCGGCTCAACGTCCAGGACTTCGTCGATGGCATTCCCGCAGGCGACCTTCCGGCGGTGGATGCCGCTGGCCTGGACCGCGCCGCGCTGGCGCGGGCGGGCACCGGCATCGTGCTCAAGATGGTGCTCGAGGACGGCCTGTTCCACGCCGACCCGCATCCCGGCAATCTCTTTTTCCTGCGCGACGGACGTATTGCCCTGATCGATTTCGGCATGGTCGGCCACTTGGGCGAGCGCCGCCGCTTCGAGATCGCGCGCCTGCTGCACGGCATGGTGGTGCAGGATGCCGAGGCTGTCGCCGATATCCTGCTGGACTGGAGCGTCGGCGGGGAGGTCGACGAGGAGCGCCTGGAGGCGGATACCGCGGTGGTGGTGGACCGCTACCAGGGCGTGGCCCTGAAAGACCTGCGCATGGGCACGATGCTGTCCGATGCCGCCGGCCTGCTGCGCAGCCATGGCCTGATGCTGCCGCCGGATCTCGCGCTGGTGATCAAGGCCTTCCTGACGCTTGAAGGCTTCGGTCGCCAGCTGGACCCGGAGTTCGATATGGCGACCGAGGCGCGGCCGTGGCTGGAGCGGGTCATGCGGCGCCGGTTCGCGCCTTCGGCCCTGGCCCGTCGCGGACGTCGTGGCCTGGCCGGGATGCTCGAGTTCGGCGCCGAGCTGCCGCGCGACCTGCGCCGGCTGATCCGCGCGGCGCGCGGCGGGCGGCTGGGCGCGCGAATCGAGATTCCCACGCTGCAGGCCCTCGGCGACCAGGTCGACCGCGCGGCCAGCCGCCTGACCATGGGCGTGATCACCGCGGCGCTGATCATCGGCTCCTCGATCGTGATGAACAGCGTCGGCGGCGGCGCCCGCAACCAGTGGCTGATGGCGCTGGGCGTCGCCGGCTTCGTGGGCGCGGCTGCCTTGGGGGTGTGGATCGTGTATTCGATCTGGAAGGGCGCGCACAGGCGTTGATTCCTGCGCCTGTTAGTAGTATTACTACTAACCATGGAACTCACCGACACCCAGCAGGCCATCCTCGCCCTGATCGCCGAGCGCATCGCGGAGGAGGGCATGCCGCCCTCGCAGGCCGAGATCGCCCGCGCTTTCGGCTTCAGCAGCGTGCGCGCCGCCCAATACCATCTGGAGGCGCTTGAGGTTGCGGGGGCCATCGAGCGCGTGCCCGGGCGGGCGCGTGGCATTCGCGTGTTGCGGGCACCGGAGCGTGCGCAGGGGGCGCTCGGATTCCCGGGTGCCGCCGATGAAGACGGCGCGGCCATGGCCGCTCCCACAGGCCGCTCTCCGACAGCGGGAGCAGCTTTTGTGGGAGCAGCTACAGCTGCGAATGCCACTGCAAATGCCCCGGCCGACGTTCTTGAACTTCCCGTCCTCGGCCAGGTCGCCGCCGGCGTCCCCATCGGCGCCGATATCGGCAGCGACCAGATGGTCCTGATGGACCGCGCCTTCTTCTCCCCGGCGCCCGATTACCTGCTCCGCGTGCGCGGTGACTCGATGCGCGACGAGGGCATTTTCGACGGCGACCTGATCGGCGTGCACCGCACCGCCGACGCGCGCTCGGGACAGATCGTCATCGCCCGCATCGACGACGAAATCACCGTCAAGCTGCTGAAGATGGGCAAGGACCGCATCCGCCTGCTGCCGCGCAACCCGGACTACGCGCCGATCGAGGTCGCGCCGGGCCAGGACTTCGCCATCGAGGGCCTGTATTGCGGTCTCGTCAGGCCGAACCGGTGAGGGGGAATTCCCCCACTGCCGCGCGCGGCTTCCGCCGCTGCCGGTGACCCGCGGCTGGCACTAGTTTCAAAACACGGCGCGATGTCGCAGCCCCTGCGACCGCTCGCAACCACACTGGTCACATTCCCGAATACCTGATCCGAGGACACCACGATGGACGAGAACAAGAAGCGCGCGCTTTCCGCGGCCCTGGGCCAGATCGAGAAGCAGTACGGCAAGGGATCGGTGATCCGCATGGGCGACCGCGTCGCCGAAGTGGTCCCGGTCATTCCCACCGGTTCGCTGCAGCTCGACATCGCGCTCGGCATCGGCGGCCTGCCGCGCGGCCGCGTGATCGAGATCTACGGCCCCGAGTCCTCGGGCAAGACCACGCTTACCCTGCAGACCATCGCCGAATGCCAGAAGCTCGGTGGCGTGGCGGCCTTCATCGACGCCGAGCACGCGCTCGACCCGACCTACGCCCAGAAGCTCGGCGTCAACGTCGACGACCTGCTGGTGTCGCAGCCCGATACCGGCGAGCAGGCGCTCGAGATCGCCGACATGCTGGTGCGCTCCAACGCGGTCGACATGGTGGTGATCGACTCGGTCGCCGCGCTGACC
>NZ_DATGQG010000138.1:0-3672 GCF_035304305.1 Ferrovibrio sp. | reverse complement strand
CGGCGCCCTCGAAATCGCCCGCGCTGAGGTGGCCAGCCTCGAACGCCAGCACGCCGCTGCCGGCAACGCCCTCGTGTTGCTCGTGGGCACCCTGCCCGAAGCCCTGCCGCCCGGACGGCGGCTGACCGGACAGGGCATCGTCGCCGACCTCGCCGCCGGCCTGCCCGCCGACGTGCTGCTGGGCCGGCCCGACGTGCGTGCCGCCGAGCAAAGGCTGATCGCCGCCAATGCCGACATCGGCGCCGCCCGCGCCGCCTTCCTGCCGCGCATCACGCTGACCGCCGCGCTGGGCAGCGCCAGCCCCGCCCTCGACGGCCTGTTCGGCGCCGGCTCCCGCGCCTGGAGCTTCACGCCCATCCTGCAGCAACCGCTGTTCGGCAGCGCCACCGCCGCCAGCCTGGACGTGGCCGAAGCGCGCAAGGTGGCCTCCGTGGCCGAATACGAAAAAGCCATCCAGCAAGCCTTCCGCGAGGTCGCCGACCTGCTGGCCGCACACGACGCCCTGGCCGCGCAGCTACGCGCCCAGGAAGCGGCGGAAAGGACCCAATCCGAACGCCTGCATCTGGCCGACCTTCGATACAGGGGCGGCATCTCCAGCCACCTCGAACTGCTCGACGCCCAGCGTGACAGTTACAGCGCCGGCCAGGCCACGGTGCAGGTGCGCCGCCAGCTTCTGAGCACCGCCGCCCAGCTCTACAAGGCCCTCGGGGGCGGCGGTAGCTGAGCCCGCATCCCGCCTTTTCCCCGCCCCACCTCTTGCCCTGACCGGAGTTGGTTCTACGATGAACTTGCAATCAGGCTTTGCACTTCAGACTTGAAACCTCCCAGGCAAATAAAGGGAGACGACATGAAAAGACTGGATGGCAAGGTAGCGATCGTGACAGGAGCCACCAAAGACATCGGCCGGGTAATCGCCGCAACCATGGCCAGGGAAGGCCGCCAAGGTGGTGATTGCAGGGCGTACGGCCAAGCGTGGCGGGGAAGTAACGGCCGCCATCGAGGCTGACGGAGGTGAGGCCTGTTACGTTCAGGCAGACATTGGCATCGAAAGCGATGTTAAGAAGATCATCGATACGGCCATCGACCGCTATGGCAAGTTGACCACATTGATCAACAACGCGGCATCCACCGATCTGATCAACGAGTCTGATGGGTCGATAGCGGCCACCACTGCATCCGTCTGGGAACAATCGATGCGCGTAACGCTGTGGCTCCATGCTGATGAGCAAGTACGCCATTCCCAGGATGATCGAGGCCGGCGGGGGCGCCATCGTGCATACCTCCTCCGGCCTCCTGCCGGCCGATGGCCAGGATGGCTGCCTACGCGGCGGCCAAGGCGGCAGTGAATTCCCTGAACCGCTCCATCGCTGTCGAGTACGGGCGCAGCAATATCCGCTCCAACGTCATCATCACCGGCATGATCCTGCCGCCGCACGCCCTGCCCGATTTCCTGGCGGACCCGATACTTGGAGCCAGGATCGGAGCGCAGCACCTGATCCGCCCAGGCCGGCGCGAGGACATTGCCGCCGGCGTCGTCTATCTGGCATCGGACGAGTCCGGCTTTGTGACCGGCGCCGAGCTGCCCATCGACGGCGGTTCGCGCATCATGACCAACCTGATTGGCAGGGACGACATCTTTCAGAACGACAAAGGCTAGTTCGGTGGCACCCGCCCCCTTCCCGGGGAGGATGCGCCTAACGAATTTACGCCGACCTGACCGCCGGCTTCGCGCGTTTTGCCGGCTGCCCCGCCGGTTTCTTGCGCGGTTCGACGCCGCTTGAAATCCAGGTGTCATCACCCGCGCGCCTGCCGAGAATGTGCGCGATGATCCGCGCGCGCGCGGCCTGCATTCGCCGCACCCCGAGCCCGCGTTCCATCACATCGGGATCGGTGGCGGCGACTCCTTCCATTGCCGCGTGGATCACCGAGGCCTCGGCATAGGCGTCCCCCTTGCGCGGGCGCTTCCCCGGCGGATACGCCGACAGGATACGCTCGGCGAAACGCTCGATCAGCGGTATGTAGTAGTCGATGCGCTGCTGCTCGAAGCGGGGGTCGCCCCGGTCCGCTTCCAGATTCCGGTAGCGCAGTACCGGCCTGTGCTTGTCCCACACGGCATCGAAAGCCTCGACCACCCGGCGGGCGTGGGCAACGTCGACCACCGTGGGGTCCCACGGCTCGTCGAGTATGGAGCAGACCGAAGTCATTTCATCCGCCGCCGCCTGGCCGAGCGCGAACATGATGTCGCGCACGTCGTCGAAATACATGTAGAACGTCGCCGAAGACGTCTTCGCTTCCTGCGCGATGGAGACCGCGGTCAATTCCATCGGCGACTTCGTGCGCAGCAGGCGCAAGGTCACGTCCATCAGGCGGCGACGCGTAGTCCGCCCTTTCAACCCGAGTTCCTGGCCCTGCTTGTTCTTTGTCACGTTGCTGTTCATATCGGTACGCCGGCTGCTTGCGGAAGAAATAGGCTGTACATGGCATGATCGATCCGGCCGGCCCCGGGCGGTCGCGGATTCGTCCGGCTCTCGTCCGTCACGAACTACGCGCCGCGTCGTAAGCCCCGATCGATATCGGCTCGAGTCCGGGCAGATTCTGGATCAGCTTGCAGACCAGCATGGAACGCCGCTGCCCGTACAGCCTGGCCAGTTCGGCATCGCCGGACAGTATCGCGCGGATCAACTGGTTCCGGACATTGTAGAGTTCCGGAAGATGCCGGCCATAACGCAGCCCCAGCTCGTCGCGCCATTGACTCTGGCCGAACTCGTAGATGATCGAGACGAACAGCTTGATCACCGGGTTGCCGCACATGTCGCCGATGATCCGCGCGAACTCGATGTCCCAGGCGAACACCTCATCCGGCCTGCCCTCCATCTTCCCCGCCTCCGGGTCGTCATTCACCAGCAGTTGCCGCAGGCGGGCGTGCAGGCGCTCGTCCCGACACGCGGCGGCAAGCTGCACCGCTTCGGTGAGCAGCGGCAGCGACGCGGTGATGAGATCGCGAAACGTGGCCTGTTCGATGTCGAGATAAATCGCGGCCGCGTGGGCGACGGCATCGATCTGCGGACGGCGCGCATAGAAGCCTCCCCCGCTGCCGCGTTTGATCACCAGAAGCCGTTCATGTTCGAGAAGCCGGACCGCCTGCCTCAAGGTCGGGCGGCTGACGCCGTACCGCGCCGTCAACTGCTCCTCCGAGCCCAGGTACTCGCCGTCTGCCGCCGAGAGAATGCTCGTTCGCAGGGCCGACACGATCCTCGCAACCGCTGACGATGATTTTGGCCGTTTCATGGGCTCCAAGTGACTGAGATCGTTCATTCTCGTATCTGCAAACTTATGTCCCCTGTTCACGGGACCGGGAAAGGGCGGCATCAGGGACCGGGCGGTCGCGCGCCGTCTCCGATCAGCCCCACACGGAACTGTCGAGATCGAAGCTATGACGTGAAGGTACGATCTCCATGACGGAGACACTCCGGACCAGGCCCTCGGAACAAGGCATCTGTAACCGCATTATACAGAATAAAGAGAATGTCGGTTACCGAATCCACGTATCCGCGCGGGCGAATCGGCGACGTCCGCTTCCGACGGGGCGGAAACCGGGTCGCGGTCCGGCTGCGACAGTGCCAATGCACCCGCAGGCCGTGAAAATGATACGGCAGGTAGCTCACAAAAATA